>JAZUQP010000026.1:0-87525 GCA_045605785.1 Alistipes sp.
AGTATGTCCCATCCGGGGCAATCTTCGTTGGCACGGAATTACCTCGCTTAAAATACAAAAATCAGGTGGGGCTGACGACCGAAGTATTTTGGGTGTTTAAGGAGTTTGGGGAATTATGGGAGTTATAGGAATTATAGAAATTATAGAAATTATAGAAATGCTCTCTCGGATCTCCCTAATCTGCCAATTACCATCGTCAAGGAAAACTAATTTTGAATTCTAAATTCTAAATTTTGAATTTGTAATTGCTTTTTCTCGAAAAAAAGCAATAACTTTGTGGGTTAGTGCGTTTGGAGTGGAAAATCGCACTTAAAATCGAAGAAGAGAACAACAAAATAGCATTATGAGTGAAGTAATTAACATCAAAGAGCTCAACGAGCGCATCGAGCGCGAATCGGTATTTGTCGATACCCTGCGTCAGGAGATGAGCAAGGTGATTGTGGGTCAGAGCCATCTGATCGACACCCTGCTGATCGGACTGCTTTCCAACGGCCACATCCTCTTGGAGGGCGTACCCGGCTTGGCCAAGACGCTGGCCATCACCACGCTGGCCAAGGCTGTGGATGCCGACTTCTCGCGTATTCAGTTCACCCCCGACCTGCTGCCTGCCGACCTCTTGGGTACGCTGATCTACTCGCAGAAGAGCGAGGAGTTTGTCGTCAAGAAGGGCCCCATCTTTGCCAACTTCGTACTGGCCGACGAGATTAACCGTTCGCCCGCCAAAGTGCAGTCGGCCCTCCTGGAGGCGATGCAGGAGCGTCAGGTGACCATCGGCGACGAGACCTACCCGCTGCCCCAACCCTTCCTGGTATTGGCTACGCAGAACCCCCTGGAGCAGGAGGGTACCTATCCGCTGCCCGAGGCCCAGGTCGATCGTTTCATGCTCAAGGCCCGCATCTCCTATCCCAAGAAGCAGGAGGAGCGCGACATCGTGCGCATGAATCTCTCGGGTGCCGGTATGCCGCAGGTAAACAAGGTGATCTCGCCCGAAGATATTGTCAAGGCCCGCAAGGTGGTCGAGGATGTCTATATGGACGAGAAGATCGAGAAGTACATCATCGACATCATCTTCGCCACGCGTGAGCCCGCCGAGTACAACCTGCGCAAGCTGCAGTCGTTGATAGCCTATGGCGGCTCGCCCCGAGCCTCCATCTCGTTGGCCAAGGCTGCCCGCGCCTACGCCTTCATCCGTCGTCGCGGCTATGTCATCCCCGAGGATGTGCGTGCCGTATGCCACGATGTGCTGCGCCACCGCATTGGCCTTACCTACGAGGCCGAGGCCGAGAACATCACCTCGGAGGAGATTATTACCGATATCCTGAATAATGTGATTGTTCCCTAACGATGCAGGAGAACGAAAACGATATCCTCAAACGGGTCCGCAAGATCGAGATCAAGAGCCGAGGGCTCTCCAACGAGATCTTTGCCGGCAAGTACCACACGGCCTTTCGTGGTCGCGGTATGTCCTTTTCGGAGGTGCGCGAGTACCGAGCCGGAGACGATGTGCGCGACATCGATTGGAATGTGACGGCCCGTTCACGCACTCCTCACATCAAGGTCTACGAGGAGGAGCGTGAGCTGACCATGATGCTGCTGGTCGATGTCTCGGGGTCGCGTATGTTCGGCTCGACCGAGCGTCTGAAGAAGAACATCATGACCGAGATTGCCGCCGTGTTGGCCTTCTCGGCCTCCCAAAACAACGACAAGGTGGGGTGCATCCTCTTCTCCGACCGCGTCGAGAAGTTCATCCCGCCCAAGAAGGGCAAGAGCCACATCCTGATGATTATCCGCGAGCTGATCGACTTCAAGCCGGAACACCGCGAGACCAAACTCTCGGAGGCGGTGCGCTGCCTTCAGAATGTCATCAAGAAGCGCTGCACGGCCTTCATCCTCTCCGACTTCCTCACCCCGCTCTCCGACAGCGAGGAGCTCTCCGACGCCCTGAAGGTGGCCCGTGGTCGCCACGACCTGGTCGGCATTCGCGTGATGGATCGCCGCGAAGAGGAGCTTCCCGATGTGGGCATTGTCGAGCTGAAGGATGCCGAGACGGGAGAGAAACTCTGGCTCGACACCTCGTCGCGTCTGGTGCGCGAGCGCTACGCCCAAGCCTGGCAGGAGCGTTCGCAAGCCGTCGAGACCCTGCTTAAACAGCACCGCATCGACACCGCCACGGTATTCACCGAGGGCGACTATGTGGTTGAACTCATCAAACTCTTCAAACAGCGATGAAGCGTCTTGTTTTAGCCCTCTTGTTTGCGTTGGCTCTTCAACTGCCGCTTTGGGCCCAGAGCGAGCCCCCGGTGGTGACCTCTGCCATCGAGCCCGACACCATCCGCATCGGCGACCTCTTCACCTATACCATCGAGGTGAAGCGCGACCTGGCACAGGCGGCCTACTTCCCGCAGTTCAACCCCTCGAGCGGGGAGCAGGGGGTGGCCGACATCGAGGTGGTCGAGGAGTTGCCGGTCGATACCTTGAGCCGTGAGGGGCGTCGCCTCCACCTGCGTAAGCGCTACCGCCTCCAAGCCTTCGAGGAGGGTACCGTGGTGATTGGTCGTGCCGCCGTGCTCTATGCCGACAAGAACATCGTCGATACCCTCTACGGGAACGACTCACTCCTATTATATATAGCCCCCATCGAGATCGACTCGTTGGTCGCTGTCGAGGGCCTGCGTCCCATCAAGCCCCAGCACGACATGCCCCTCCGCTTCGGCGAGTTTGCGGGCTATTTGGGCTATGCCCTCCTGGGTCTGCTGCTCCTCGCGGGGCTGCTCTACCTGCTGCTGCGCCTCCTGGCCCGCATGGGTAAGCCCGTGGACGACCTCTTCCGACCCACGCCGCCCCTGCCCCCGCATGTGGTGGCCATCCGTGCCCTCGAGAGCCTCCACCATCGTAAGCTGTGGCAGAACGGCAACTTCAAGCTCTACTACTCGGAGCTGACCGACATCCTGCGCACCTACCTGGCGGGTCGCTATGGGGTGGGAGCCATGGAGATGACCTCCGACGAGATTCTCGCGACCCTGCGCACCATCCCCACCGATGAGCTGCCGCAGAAGGCCTCGATGGATCTCACCTCCATCCTCCGCGAGGCCGACCTGGTGAAGTTCGCCAAGTATGAGCCCGCCGCCGAGCAGAACGAGGAGGCCTATACCAAAGCCTACTACTTCGTCGAAGAGACCAAACTCCAAGAGAACGAGCCCTCGGAAGGGGAGGGTATAGACCATGCATAAGATGACAACACACCGCACATACCATAGCCTACTCATCGCCCTGGCCCTCCTTTGGATAGCCCTTCCGGCCCATGCTCAACGCTATCCCGAGCGCCGCGAGGTGCGTAAAGGTAACCGCGCCTTCGAGCGTGAGGCCTACGACGGCTCGGTGGAGCGCTACCGCCGTGCCCTCTCCCTGGCTGACTCCTGCTGGGAGGCCTCCTACAACCTGGGCAATGCCCTCTACAAGCGCGAGATGCGCCTGATGGAGCAGGATACCCTCGCCGCACAGCAATCCCCCATGGGGCAACCTCAGGAGGATGTCTCGGCCCGTTTCGACGAGGCTGTCGAGCTCCTCGAGCGTGCCGCCGCCGACTCCCTGCGCTCCCCCCTCGAGCGTGCCGAGGCCTACTACAACCTCGGAGGTGTCCGCTTTGCCCAGCAGAAGTTGCAGGAGTCGCTCGAGAGCCTGCGCAACTCCCTGCGCCTGAACCCCCAAGACGAGGATGCCAAGTTCAACTACACCTTCGTCAAGCGTCTGCTCGAACAGCAACAGCAGCAACAGCAGAACGACCAAAATCAGCAGGGCGGTGGCGAGGAGAACCAGCAGAACGACCAACAACAGAACAAGCAACAACAAGATAACCAACAACAAAACAACCAACAACAAGAGCAAAACCAAAACAACCAAAACGACCAAAACGACCCACAGCAGGAGCAGCCCCAAGAGCAACAGCCCCAACAGCCCCAAGAGGGGATGATCTCCCCTCAGGAGCAGGAGCAGATGCTCGAGGCGATTCAGGCCCAGGAGGACGAGACCCAGGAGAAGCTCAAAGAGCGACGGGGGGTTGTAGTTCGAGGCTCCAAAAACTGGTAATTTTTTTTGGTTTTATGCGGCATATTTTGCACCTCCTCGTTTGTTTTGAATGGGCAGTACCCCAAGTACAGCCCATCCAACCCAAACTTCGGTCGGCACAAAATCTGCTCGCCTAAAACGCAAAAAAATATATATCGGTTTTATGCGGCATATTTTACACCTCCTCGTTTGTTTTGAATGGGCAGTACAAGGGTACAGAGGTGAGGTGAGCAACGAGCTCAAAATAGAAGGGTCGTTACGACCCCGGCTTGCCTAAAACGCAAAAAAAGTGGCGTATCCGAAGGCCCTATTTTGGGGAATTATGGGAATTATGAGAATTATGGGAGTTATGGGAAATTGTAGATTCACAAAGTCAAGAAAATAATTGTGAATTGTAAATTGTGAATTGAGAATTGCATGATGGAGTTTCATTCACCACATTGGCTTTGGGCCCTATTGGTATTGTTGCCCATGGTGGGCAGCTACATCTACCGCACCCTGAAGGGTGGGGCCTCTATTCAGATATCCTCGATAGAGGGAATTAAGCGCCTTCCGCGCACCTGGCGCTACTACCTGCGTCACCTCCCCTTTGTGCTTCGTTGCATGGCCGTGGCGTTGATGATTGTCGCCCTGGCACGCCCCCGCACCGTGGAGTTGGAGAGCAACACCTCGTCGGAGGGTATCGACATCGTCTTGGCTCTCGATATATCGGGCTCGATGTTGGCCCGCGACTTCACGCCCGACCGTCTGGAGGCGGCCAAGCAGATGGCCGGAGAGTTTGTTGCCGATCGTCATGGCGACCGCATCGGCTTGGTGGTCTTTGCCGGCGAGAGCTTCACGCAGAGCCCCCTGACGACCGACTATGCCACCCTGCAGACCGCCCTGGCAAGGCTCGAAAGCGGTATTATCGAGGATGGTACGGCCATCGGCAACGGCCTGGCAACGGCCATCAATCGTCTGCGCGAGAGTGAGGCCAAGTCGAAGGTGATTATCCTTCTGACCGACGGCGTGAACAACCGAGGACAGATTGCCCCCATCATGGCGGCCCGCATCGCCCACGAGCAGGGGATGCGTGTCTATACCATCGGCGTAGGGCGTCGAGGTGAGGCCCCCTATCCCGCCTACGACCCCTTCGGCAACCTCACCTATGTGCGTCAGAAGGTCGAAATCGACGAAGAGACCCTCGAAGAGATCGCCTCGCTGACGGGTGGCCGCTACTTCCGCGCCACCGACAACGAGGCCCTGCGTGCCATCTACCGGGAGATCAACCAACTCGAGAAGAGTAAGGTCGAGATCTTCGAGCATACGCGCTATACCGAGGAGTTTTTACCCTTCCTGTTGGCGGCTCTGCTGCTCCTGGGGTTGGAGTTCCTCTTGTCACACCTGCTGTTTAACCGACTACCGTAACCTGCGATATGTTTCGATTTGCACATCCGGCCCTGCTGTGGCTGTTGCTTCTTATTCCCGCCATGGGACTGCTCTATGCGGCAGCTCATTGGGCCCGTCGTCGTCGCCTGGCCCGCTTTGGCAACCTCGACACGCTGTCGGGGCTGATGCCCGAGCGCTCGCGTGGCCGTCGCCTGCTCAAATTCATCCTCTTCGCGTTGGCCTATACGCTTGCCATCTTCGCTGCGGCTCGCCCCCAATTCGGCTCCAAGCTCAAGGAGGAGCGTAGCGAGGGTATAGAAATGATGTTGGTGGTCGATGTCTCCAACTCGATGTTGGCCGAGGATTTCGAACCCAACCGACTGGAGCGTACGAAGTATGCCATCGGCCGCCTCTTCGAGGGGATGCATCAGGATCGAGTGGGGTTGGTGCTCTTTGCCGGTGAGGCAAAGGTGCAGCTCCCCATCACCTCCGACTACCGCATGGCCAAGGCCTTCACGCGCCGTATCGACCCCTCCCTTGTCGAGGTGCAGGGTACCGATATTGCCCGTGCCATCCGCCTGGCAACCATCTCCTTCTCGAATCGTACCGACGAGCGACACAGCCGCGCCATCATCCTTATCACCGATGGCGAGAGCCACGAGGGCGATGTGCTGGCTGCTGCCCAGCAGGCTGCCGCCGAGGGGATTCGTATCTTCACCATCGGCATCGGCACCCCCGAGGGAGCTCCCATCCAAATCGGTGGCGAGTTCATCAAGGACGAGAAGGGAGACATGGTCGTCACGAAGCTCGACGAGGAGTTGCTGCAACAGGTGGCAACCGAGACGGGAGGCATCTATCTGCGTGCTTCGAAGCAGGATATCGGCCTCGATGAGGTGGTGCGCGAGATCAACGAGCTCGAAAAGAGCGAGTTGGAGACCATGCGCTACGAAGAGTATAACGAGCAGTATGGTTGGCTGTTGGCCGTAGCCCTTGTGTTGCTTGTTGTGGAGGCTCTCCTCTTGGAGCGTCGCAATCCGCTGTTTGCTCACCTTAACATCTTCCGTCGATAGCCATGTACTCCTCGTTGAATGCCTATATCGAGCGCCTGGAGCGCCTCGGGGAGCTGAAACGCATCACAGCCCCCGTATCTACCCGTTTCGAGATGGCCGAACTCACCGACCGCATCTCCAAGAGCGAGGGTGGGGGAGTGGCCCTGCTCTTCGAGCATACGGGTACGCAATTTCCCGTACTGACCAATATGATGGGCTCGGATCGCCGCATGGCCCTGGCCCTCGGGGTGGAGCGCCTGGAGGAGATTTCGGAGCGTATTGATGAGCTGCTGAAGCAGGTGACGACCCCTCCCGCCGATATGTGGGGCAAACTGCGTATGTTGCCCCTGCTGGGCGAGGTGGCGCAGTGGCTCCCCAAGCGCACCTCGGGGCGTGGCAAGTGTCAGGAGGTGGTGTGGCAGGGCGACGAGATTGACCTCGACAAACTCCCCATCCTCACCGCCTGGGGATGTGACGGAGGCCCCTTCATCACCTTGCCGATGGTTCACACCATCGACCCCGACAGTGGCATCCCCAATGTGGGTATGTACCGTATGCAGCAGTTCGATAAGCGTACTACGGGCATGCATTGGCACATGCACAAGACCGGAGCGCGTCACTACGAGGCCTATCGTCGTCGTGGCGAGCGTATGCCGGTTACCGTAACGCTGGGTGGCGACCCCGCCTACACCTATGCTGCGACCGCTCCCATGCCCGACAACATGGACGAGTACCTCCTGGCCGGCTTCCTGCGTCGTAAACCCGTCGCATTGGTTAAGTCGCTCACCAACGATATCTATATCCCCTCCGACTGCGACTTTGTCCTCGAAGGCTATGTCGATACCGCCGAGGAGAAGGTGGCGGAGGGCCCCTTTGGAGACCATACGGGCTTCTACTCCCTCACGGACTACTATCCCAAGTTTCACCTCACGGCCATCACCTTCCGTCGCGATGCCGTATGGCCTGCCACGGTGGTGGGGGTGCCTCCCCAGGAGGATGCCTACATCGCCAAGGCTACCGAGCGTATCTTCCTGGCCCCCATTCGGTTGGCCGTACAACCCGAGGTACACGATTTATGGATGCCGACCGAAGGTACGGCACATAACTTAGCCCTCGTCTCGATTCGGAGTCGCTACCCGGGTCAGGCCCGCAAGGTGGCGCAGGGCCTCTGGGGGGCAGGTCAGATGATGTTCAACAAGTACCTGATGATTGCCGACTCGGCACACGATATTCGCAATGTCGATGCGTTGGCGGCCCTCCTGTGCCGCATCAACCCCGAGCGCGATATCCACTTTGACGAGGGGGTGCTCGATGTGCTCGACCATGCCACCCCCACCACGGGCTATGGCTCGAAGATGCTTATCGACACCACTGCTATCGACCTCCAAACGGAGGTGGTGGCTCCCCAAGTGCCGCGCACCTTCAACCCCACGGGGGGTGTGCAGCTGGTCAATACCGCCTTTGTCGAGAGGTGGAGCTGCCTGGTGCTCTATGCCGACCGTTCGCGTCCCGATGAGGTCGATGTCGAGGCCTATCTCCGCGAGAATGGGATTTGTGGGTTGAAGTTTGTTGTGCTGTTCGACTATGCAGCAGCGGGGAGCATGCGACCCCACGACCTGCTGTGGTTGGCAGCGGCCAATACCGATCCGCGACGCGACATCCGTATTGTCGATGGTACGCTCCTGATTGATGCCCGCAGCAAGCGCCCCGGCCTTGCCGGTCATCCCGCCCGATTCCCCAATGTGGTTACCTCGCTTCCCGAGACGATTCATCGGGTCGATGAGCGTTGGGAGGAGTATGGCTTGGGCGAACTGATCGACTCCCCCTCACGCCGTTACCGCAAACTGTGGCTCTCCAACGAGGCTCAATGGTAGTTGCCTATGCCCCTCTTTGACCCACGCGAACGACGGGCAATACTCCTCTTTCTGCCCATGGTGCTGCTCATTACGCTCTGCCTGATTTTGGTGGAGGAGCGACGCCATGAGCGTCGTGTGGCGGCCCTGCGTGTGGCCGAGTACCCCGTTACGCGCGACTCGGTGCACTACTTTACCTTCGATCCCAACACCATCTCCTACGACAGCCTCCTCCTGTTGGGATTTACGCGCACCCAGGCCCTGCAACTGATGCGCTACCGCGCTGCGGGCAAGGTGTGGCGTCTGCCCGAAGAGCTCCACCTCATCTATGGCATGACCGACACTCTCTTTGAAAATATCCGCCCCTGGGTCCGTATTGGCGAGCAGTACGCCTATCCCGAGCGACACTTCGATACGGCCGATTGGCGTACCTTCCCACCGGCACCCAAGCGCACCTTCACCCCTCAAGGCGAGTTCCTTATCGACACCGTGTCGGTCGATTTTGTGCGCTCGATGGGCTTCACCGTGCGCTGGTCCGAGGCGTTGGTCGATTGCATCCGACGCCGTGGGATTCGTTCGTTGGCCGAACTCGCCGAGCTGCGCTTCGTGGGGGACTCCGTGGCCACGATGCTCGCCCCCTGGGTTCACTTCCCCGAGCCGGAGCCCGACCCCTACGACACCCCCATCGAGCTCAATCGTGCCGATTCGGCTGCACTCTGCGCTATCTACGGCATCGGAGCCAAGAGTGCCGCTGCCATCATCGACTACCGCCAACGGCTCGGAGGTTTCCACTCGGTGGAGCAGTTGGCCGAGGTTAGAGGGGTTACCGAGGCCAATTATGAGAAAATTTTGCAACAAATTTGGTGCGATTCCTTTCAAATTCAAAAAATTGATATTAACTTTGCGCCCGCCGAGCGTATGAGGGAACACCCCTATATCGATGCGGCACTATTGAGAAAGTTAATCAGTAAGCGACAACAGCGCAAATCGAAAGGAGGTTGGAGTACCGTAGAAGAGATGGTTCAAGAGAACATATTGACCGATGAGCAGGCCCATAGGCTTCGCCCCTATCTTCGGTTCGGTACGCATCCCGAGAGTGAACGCTGATCCCTTTCAAAGGCCCCGAGGCGGGTCGGTTCTGCAAGGCAGGAGCCCCAGAGAACAAGCCTCAAAAACCAATAAATTAAGATTACAAAACAAAAAAAAAGAATACAACTATGATTATCATGCCGGTTAAGGAGGGCGAGAACATCGAGCGCGCCCTGAAGAAGTTTAAGCGTAAGTACGAGCGTACGGGTGTCCTGAAGGAGCTGCGTCGTCGTCAGTACTTCACCAAGCCCTCGATTGCCAAGCGCGAGGCTATGCAGCACGCTATTTATGTGCAGCATACCTATCGTCTCGAGGAGTAATTTTCGATTTTAAGCGGTAAATTCCGCACCGCCTTGCTTGCCCCGAATGGGAAATACGCCAAGTATGTCCCATCCGGGGCAATCTTCGTTGGCACGGAATTTCCTCGCTTAAAATCAAAAATGGGCTATTCGCGATTTGTAAACGGTAAACTCCGCACCTCAATCATCGGCCCGAATGGGAAATACGCTTTAGTATATCCCAGCCGGGCCGATTTCATGTCGGCACGGAATTTCCTCGCTTAAAATCAAAAATGGGCTATTCGCGATTTGTAAACGGTAAATTCCGCCTTGTTTTATGCATAAAAAAGGCTGTCCGCGAAGGACAGCCTTAATCGTGAATCGTGAATTGAAATTTACTCCGATCGCAGGTCCTGGCTCATGGGGGCCTGGTAGATGCGAAGCCCGAATTTCGGTGCGAGGGCTACGGCATGCGAGATGACCTCGGTTTGCAGGTTTTCGTAGGGAATCCAATTCACATCGGCCGAGAAGAAGTAGAACTCCACCGGAAGACCCCACTGCTGGGGTTGCAGCTGACGAACCAGGATAATCATCTGCTGATTGATGCTGCGGTGCTCCTTCAGATAGAGATTCATGTAGCGGATAAAGAGATCCATGTTGGTCAGCGGATCTTGGTTGGCGGCGTAGCACTCCACGCCGCTCATCAGCTTCTCGAGCAGCGGATCGTGGCGCAGGCTCTCCAGCTCCTCCTCGTTGCTGAAGTGTACGCTCGACATGTCGAAGTTGAGTGAGCGTTTGATACGGCGGCCGCCGGCATCGCGCATCGCCTGCCAGTTGTCGAAGGGCTCGCTGATCAGTAGGTAGGGAGGCAGGAGCTGACGCGTATTGTCCCAGGCGCGAATCTTCACGGTCGTGAGGGCCACCTCCTCCACCACACCGTCAATGCCACGCGACGGCATCGAGATCCAATCACCCACCTTGAGCATGTTGTTGGCCGAGAGCTGAACGCCGGCAACCAGGCCCAGGATGCTGTCCTTGAAGATCAGCGAGAGGATGGCGGCCGAGGCTCCCAGACCGGTGAGCAGTATCGTGGGCGACTTATCCAGCAGAATTGAGATGATAAGAATCACGGCGATGCAGGTCATGACCACCTGTCCGGTCTGCATCAACCCCTTGATGGGGCGTCCCTGCCACTGTGGCTTGTGTTCGGCCAGCTCGAAGGCGGCCTTCAGGATGCTGTTGATAAAGCGTGTGCAGGCGATGACCAAATAGATCTCCACACCGCGCGAGAGGAGGGTATGGATACGGGAGGCCTCACCCTCGGGAAAGGCCATCGGCAGCAGCACATAGATCAGAATCGGCGTGACGATGTTGCAGAGGCGGCGCAGCACCTGGTTGTCGAAGATGATATCGTCCCACGAGGCCTTGGTGCGTGTTACGATGTTGCGTACCAGACGCAGAACGATATGGCGGATGAGGTAATCCACCCCGATGGCCAACAGGATGATGATAAAGAGGATGAGCCAACGATCGCAAGCATCGGCCATGGCTCCCTCCAGACCAATGGCAACCAGCAGTTTGTCGATCCACTCTTGGAGCAGATGGTTGATATCGTTCATAGCTTAAAGGTGGTTGATGATTTCGTTCAAGGCTTTTCGGGGGCGCTCCTCGGGGCTCTCGGCAGGGTAGCCGACGGGCAGGAGCACTACGGGGCGCAGGTGGGACTCCAGGTCGAGCGCCTCGCGGCACTTTACGGGATCGAAGGCGCATATCCAACAGCTGCCCAACCCCTGCTCGGCAGCCGCCAATGCGATGTGTTCGGTCAGGATGGCGGCATCCACATCGCTGTGGTTGTGTCCGTCGGCCGAACGGGTCCAGGCGGCGCTGTCATCCACCGTAATGGCGATAATCAGCGGCGCCTCCTTCAGCCAGGTGAAACGCGCAGCAGCTTCGCAGAGGCGTTCCAGACGCTCGGGTGAGGTGACGATTTTCAGTTGCCAGGGTTGGCGGTTGCAGGCCGATGGGGCCAGGCGGGCACAGGCCATGAGGTAGTCGAGCTTCTCGGGCTCGACAGGTTGTGTGGTGTAGTGGCGAACCGACCGGCGGCTCTTGACAAGTTCCAAAAAATTCATTGCTTACAGCTCTTTGGTACAAAGATAACAAAAAAGCGGGAAAAAATTTCACTTCTTTCCCGCTTACTTACTATCTTACCACTTTTCAGGCCGCTTGTCGCATCATGCGCAGCCAACGACGATAGCCCACCACCGCCAATACGGAGTAGAGCCCGTAGAGGGCCGCTGTCAGCGGAATCCCCTTGTAGATGTAGAGCCCCACGGTAACCGCATCAATCACGAACCATACGAGCCACTGCTCCACATATTTGCGTGAGAGCATCCAATAGGCGATGACGCAGAGCGCCGTGGTGAAGCTGTCGAGGATGGGTACGGTACTGTCGGTGAAGTTGACAAGCAGGAGGTAGATGCCTCCGTGCAGCACGACATAGAGCCCCAGGAGCTGTATCCATACCCGCCACGGGGTACGGCCAATCTGCACCTCGCTTTTTGTCTCTGTTTTGCTTCGCTTGCTGCCACGCAGCCAGACGATCAATCCGTAGATGCCGGCCAGGATGTAGTAGAGCTGCATCGAGGCGTCGGCATAGAGGCCCGAACGAAAGTAGAGCGTGCCATGCACGATGGGCATGATGATACCCACGACCCAGAGCCATATGTTGGCTTTGTACTCCAGGTAGAGGTAGAGCAGGCCGAGGGCGATGCCTACGATTTGCAGTATGAGTTTCAGCTCCATAAGTGGTTTTTTTAGAATTTCACGGTGATGTTGGCCAACAAGTGCAGCGGAGCCTGCGGGAAGTAAAAGGCCTCGTCGTACTGTACGCCGTCGTACATGTAGGAGTAGCCGTAGCCGTTGCTCTCGTACTGCTGGTCGAAGAGGTTGTAGATGGTAACTCCGAAGCGTACTTGGCGCAACTGCTTGCTGCGAAGCGTGTAGCCCAGGTCGAGGTTGGTGAAGCAGTAGGCGTCGAGCATCAGGTTGCTGTTCTCGGTATTGGTGAAGTACTGCTCGCCCACATAGTGGGTGCGTACCACCGCCTCAAAGCCCCCTACATGGAAGTCGAGGAATCCGCCGGCCACGAGTGACGGCGAGTAGGAGATGCTCTTCTCGCCCAGATTCTCCCCATAGGTGGGGCTGTCGGCCAGGAGATCCACATAATCCTTGATCTTGTTACGGCTCCAAGTGGCGTTGGCTCCCAGCGTAAACCACTTTGTGGCCTGCCATGCCGCCTGCAACTCCACACCTGCACGGTAGCTCTTCGGTACATTGACATTCAGAGCATCCGAGCTGTCGTTTACCATACCCGTGTGAATCAGCTGGTTACGGTAGTACATGTAGTAGAGGTTGAGCCCCAATGCCAGGCGAGGCGAGGTGTAGCGGTAGCCCACCTCGTAGTCGTAGAGCTTCTCGGGCTCGGGCATCGTCTCGCGGTCGGCCGAGAAGAGGTAGCGGTCGGTGAAGTCCGAGCGCGTAGGCTCCTTTTGGGCGATGGCAAACGAGGCGTAGAGGTCGTGACGCGAGGCGAAGTGGTAGTTCAAGCCGATGTGCGGATTGAGGAAGTGGTACTGCTCATCCACAGCGATGGGTTGCATCTCTCCTGTCGACCAGTCGTAGTTGTCGTTCTTGCCCCAGGCACGGTAGTCCACCAGACGGTACTGCAGGTCGGCAAAGAGGTTTAACCCCTTGGTGATGTGCCAATTGAGTTTCGCAAAGAGGTTGGCGTCGTGCTTCTCGACATCGTTGTCATACCAACGCATGGCATGCTGTTGCGGTTGCAGCCCATCCACCCAATCGAGCGTACCCCAGTGGGGCGAGGTGTAGTAGCTGTAGGAGCCGCCCAGGAGGAGCTCCACGCGCTCGGCCGTGTAGCCAAACGAGGCGTTCAAGCCACCAAAGTGGTTCTCCATCTTCTTCTGACGAATCAGGTCGGCCTGGTCGATACCCACATCGAGGTTGTCGTAGCCTGCGAGCCAGGCGTCATCCTTGTACTGCTTGTAGTAGCCGTAGCCATAGGTGTAGAAGCCCACCAAATTCATTGTCCAACGGTCGTTGAGTTGGTGGTTTACTATCAGCTGGTTGTTCGATTGGAGGTAGTTGTCGGTCTCGTCGTCGTGGTAGGCCACGCGTGTCCCATCGGCCAACTGATAGGGGCCCGACTCGGTGGTGTATTGACCACTCGTGTGGTAACGACGGCCATAGAGCTCCATCTCCTCGCGCGATACGCCGTTGTAGGTGAGGTAGGTCTTTGCTCCACCGCCAAACGAGACGAACTTCACCACGGTACGCCCTCCATAGTAGGCACCCTGCAGGAAGTAGGACTTCAGGTCGGTGGCACCGCGCTCCACATAGCCATCCGAGCCGATGTGCGTGAGGCGTGCATCAACCATCCAGTGGCCCCCCATCAACCCCGACGAGAGGTGTATGGCCTGCTTGTTGGTGTTGTAGGAGCCGTACGACATCGAGATGTCGCCACCGAAGTCGGTCGAGAGCTTCGAGGTGGTCATGTTGATGGCTCCACCGAAGGCGCCCGTGCCGTTGGTCGAGGTGCCGGCTCCACGCTGTACCTGCATGTCGCCCACAGCCGAAGCCAAATCGGGAGTGTCGTACCAATACATGGCGTGCGAGTCGGGGTTATTCATCGCCACGCCGTTGATCGTTACATTCAGACGCGTAGCGTCCGTACCACGCAGACGCATCGAGGTGCCGCCAATGCCGATACCGGTCTCGTTGGTCGCCACCATCGAGGGGGTCAGCTGAAGCAGCGAGGGGATATCCAATCCGTAGTTCTGCTTCTCAATCTGCTCGGACGAGAGGTTGGAGTAGGCCACGGGGGTCTGCTCGGTGGCTCGTGTGGCGGTTACTTCGATGGTTTGGAGTTCGTAGAGCCGCATCGAATCATTCAAAGGCTCATCGTGATCGAGATGGCTTGCCGCCATGCTCTGCGTTGCTGTCAATCCCAAAAGAAGGATGGGTAGCAGGGTTTGAAAATGAAAAATCCTTTTCATAAAGTTAATTAAAAAATTAAGTTTAACGAAAAGGGGGTAACGAAATGTTACAATGTTGATTACGCATCCCGGTCTCGGCATTATCCGTATCCGGTACAATGGGTATAATCTCAGCCTGATAGTAAGGCACCCCTTCGAGGTTTGCAAATGTAGCTACTCGTTTGCGACAGCAAAGGTAAGAAAAAATTCACGATTCACGATTCACAATGCACAATTATTTTTTTTGACACCCCAAAATCAAATCGTGCACGGTAATACTTTTTGTGCTCCTACCTTGCTAAAAATCAGCTAATTGTAAATTGTCTAATGGTGTTCCAATACCGTATGAGGAACAGGCCCGTGTGAGATAATCTGAATCGGGCAGTTGTAGTTTTGCAGCTGCTCCTCGGTGATGTGGTTCGAGTGGTGGCGATGTACGGTGCGATTGACACAGACAATCTCCTTTACGACGCTGGTGATGGTGCCCAGGTCGTGTGAGACCATCACGATGGCCATCTCTTCGTTGAGCTGCTGCAACAGGCGGTAGAGCTCATTCTCGAAGCGGTTATCCACGAAGTTGGCCGGCTCGTCGAGGATGAGCAGCTCGGGT
Organism: Alistipes sp.; assembly: GCA_045605785.1. Classification (GTDB taxonomy): domain Bacteria; phylum Bacteroidota; class Bacteroidia; order Bacteroidales; family Rikenellaceae; genus Alistipes. Next base: position 15,367 of record JAZUQP010000026.1, read on the forward strand.
TGCGGCATCAGGGCGCGACAGAGGAGTGTGCGTTGCATCTGTCCGCCCGAAATCTCCCCCACAGGGCGCTTGCTGACGCTCTCGATGCCCGCCAGGGTGAGCAACTCCTGTGCGCGGGCTCGGTCTTGGGCCGTGTAGCGCTTTGTGAAGCCCCGCAGGGCCTGCATGCCCGACAATACGACCTCCTCCACCGAGATGGGGAACGAGCGGTCGAAGGGGGTCTGTTGGGGCAGGTATCCGATCAACGGCTTGTGCGTGTGGGCCGAGAGGGTGGGGGAGTAGTGAATCTCGCCCGAGTAGGGCAGAGCCCCCAGTATCGCCTTTACCAGCGTCGTCTTACCCCCTCCGTTGGGGCCGATGATGCCCAAAAAGTCGCGGCTGTCAATGGTGAGATTGACATGCTCCAAAACCTTCTCGCCATCGTAGGCGACCGATACATCGTGCAGGGATACCAGCTCCATCTTATTGCTTAATTTTTAGTGGTTTCGGACTCGCAGAGCAGGGTCGTGAAGCGTCGAATCTCCGCCTCGATATCCTCAGCAAGGGGGTCGAACGAGGTGGGCTCGGCACCCATATCGCGCGCCAAGGCCTCCACCGTCGAGCGGGGCGACTGCGCCTGATAGAAGATGCGCGCATAGCCTCGGCGCTCGCCCAGGTCGATGAGCTCTGCCAGACGACGGGCCGAGGGCTCCTTCCCTTCGTGCTCCACGGCCACCTGCTCCAGGTGGTAGGCACGCGCGTAGTAGCTCATGGCGGGGTGGTGAATCATGAAACCCTCGATTTGGGCTTCGGATAGGGCATCCTCCACCTCCTTGTCGAGAGCCGCGAGGCGCTCCTGCTGGGCCGTGTAGCGCTCTTGGAGCAGGGTCGTGTCGGCCACGATGGGCTTCAGAAGGGCGTAGAGGTTGCTGCTCATCTGCTGCAACTCACGCGGAGAGCTCCAGATATGGGGGTCGATGCCGTGTGCGTGGTGGTGGGTGCAGTTGGCATGATGGTGGTGCGAGCAGCTCCCTGCCAGGAGCGAGATTCCCTCCGAAAGGGTGGCAATTGCCCGCTCCTCGCCCAACTTGTGGAGCAGGTTCTGCTCAAAGTCGAGCAGGCCGACGCCGACCACAAGTTCGGCACCCTCCAACTCCACCAGTTGGCGGGGGGTGGGCTCAAAACTCTCGGGCGAGGCCCCGGCCGGCACCAAAACCTTGACCGTGGTACCCGGGTCGGCAAGCTCCTCTACCAGCCCCTTCAAGGGGAGTATCGAGACATATATCGTCGTTTGGTCGTCGCTGCTTGTGGCTGTGCGACGCTCACCTATGCAGCCCACCATCAGGGCCGAGAGCAGGGTAGTGATGATCCAATGCTTCATCCGCTGAAATTTTCGACAAAAGTAGTAAAAAGATTGGGAAGAGTGGGGTGTGTTACCAAAAATTGCGCCCTGAGACCTGCAAAAAGAGCGCCGTGTCGCATCGGTTGAGGATACCGCTTATCGGGCCTGCACCGCGAGGTACCACCTCCGAGGCGTAGTGGCACGAGCCGAGGGTGTAGAGGAGCAGCGTGTCGCCCTTACCGTTGGTGATGCGCCGTGTGGTGTGTCGCCTTCCGCCTGTCAGCGTGTCGGGGTCGCACCATGCAAGCCCCTGATCCTCACCAATGAACGATGCCTCGGGAATCCTTACGCGCAGCCCCGGAACCACTTGATTGAGTGTGCTCATCTCGGCTTCGCGTACACGGCTCTCATCCACTTCACGCTCCAGGCATTGCAGATGCTTGGCCTCGGCCTCGGTATCGAGCGATTGGTAGTCGTCGCCCGTGGCCGCCAACTGCATCAGTCGCCCCATACCGCGAAAGCGCTCCACGATAAGACCCTGACAATTGACACGCAGCGTAGCCCCAATGGGGTAGCTGTCGTAGAATCGGCTGCGACGGATGGCCACCTCGATGCCGGCTGTCGAATCCTCCAGAACCACCCCTCTAAACTCGCCATGCAGGTCGTTGGCCGTGATGTGGCCCTCGATCCAGAGATCCTCCGTGATAGGGTAGCGAAAGCCCGTTCCGCGGCTGCGCAGTTCGGCAATCGTGATCCGCCCCGCGTGGTACTCCTCGTCGTCGAAGAACTCCTCGGCCGTGAGCCCGCGACTCCGGTCGCACGACACCGATAGCGCCAACAGGAGCACTCCTGTAAGTGCCACTCCGAACCCGAAAAGAGCCCTGTGTATCATCCTGCCTCCTCGTATCATCAGACCTCAATTTGACAAACAAAGGTAGCAATTGTGCAAATTTATCTCGCGCTATTCATATCCTTCAGATACTCCTCCAGCGGGCCCATGCCGACCTCTGCTCGCCACTCATCAACCCTTGCGGCATCCAACAGCTCAAACGGTACATAGCACCCATTCTCATCCTGCTGCACCTGCGAGCCATACCTCTGCGGTCGGCCCTCGAACACAGCTATACGATCCTCCATCATCGCCACGGCCGAAGCATCCAACTCCACACGCTCGACAGCCTCGTGGAACAGCGGAAGATATCGCCTCTGCGACTCAAGCGGCGCATGTTGGATAATCAACCAAAAGACCTCACACGCATCGCCTATCACATCGCGTCCGACCCATCCCCGACAATCCAAAATGGCGCACACCTCTCTGTGATTCACGCTGTCGACATACTGCATCTGCTTCAAAAGCGAATCTGCAGCCCTCGTATCACCACTCTGCCAGGCTCCAATATAAGCATACCTCACATCCTGGTCTCGGCGCGCAATATCCTTGAGTCTATTCCTCAACGGCTTGTCGTAATTTTGCTCGATGCGCTCCTTGCGCTCACCCATCGTCTCTGCATACGCTGCCCAACGCTCATCCCCGTGTAGCGCTTTCAGGTCGTTGTCACTCATCGGATCTTCGACATACCACTCTTGATCACGCTTCATGCGCATTTCGAGACGCTCAAAGGCTCCATCCGCATCCCCCGCAAGGGCTGCAGCACACGCTCCATTGTACAGATGGTAATCTTGGATATGCTCCCGTCCCCGGAAAGCCCTTGCAAAAGCCTCATTCGCCGCCACATAATCCCCGACCATATACAACGAATCAGCCTGCCGTATGTGCGCGTTATACTCTTCAACCTCCATTTTGCCACCCATGCAACCCATCAGGAACACCACCATCGCAGATGCTAAAGCAAGTTTTTTCATAATAATAGTTTGATTAATATGCCATTACAAGTTGTTTAATTCTATTTCTATCCTGCGAGCCCACATAATTTCGGAGAACTCTTTAACCTTCAATACCTCTCCTTTTTTATTTATCTTCATCATGAACGGAAGTCCCAACTTATGACCTAAAGTCGCCTTAACGAAGTAATGAAAATAACGGAACCCATCTTTCTCGCCGGCAGCTCTAATGGTGTCATAACCTTGCTCTTGTGCATACTCAAGCGCAATTTTTTCATAGTCGATTGCCATATTATATATATGCTTTAGCACAAAGTTACTTATTTTTCCGTATTTTACGAAATCCGAGGCACATTCACGAACAATGTTGCAAGACTACGCTGAAACGAAAATACGGTGGAGTTGATTTTAAATGTTGCGCCAATACATACGGTTGTGCGCTGGGTTATGACGGTATGTATTGTGACGGTGTAGATTATATGGTTATTTGGAATCGTTCTATAATCGCAGTCAAGAGAAATTAGCATATAGCCCTCACATACGCTGTGTGAGGGCTACTATTTATAGAAAATATATTTGTACCATACCTACATATTCAGCAGCAACATTTATTTGGATATTATCCGAGGCAATGAAATAGTCCTGAATGTAGTAGTATTCTTCGTCAACACCTATCTTTGCCCATATCTGACACCCCTGCCGCCTTTTATTGCTGATGTCGATAGCTGCTTGCATTGCGTCTTTCTCGCTCTTATAGAATGGGTGTCCCGTAATCATTTTTTATATTTTGAGGCTGATTCGGAATTATATTCCATACGAGCCTGGGCGCTCTCGTAAATATACTTTAATTCGGCCTGACTAATTCTGTATGGCTTTTTCATACTCCTAACTCTTCAACTTGATTATCAGATACAATATCATTGCTGCGAGATAAACCGCCATTGCAAGGGTGGTGATTCGCGTGTTTTGCAAAGTTAATAAATTTTCCCGACAAAAGGAATAGGGCACCGTGTAATCCGCATTGCAGCCACACGGGTATTGTTTTTAATACCCGCGAAAATTAGGGCAGTCAGAAGAAGTAGGGTAGTCGAACGAAACCTTAATAGGGTAGCAGAATGAAAAACTAAATTGTGAATTGTGCATTGTGAATTGAGATTGCCGCGTCGCTATGCTCCTCGCAATGACGCACCCTGCGCGTCGTCATCGTGAATCGTGATTGCCGCTTTGACCGCCTCCCATAAGTCGCACGGGTATTGTTTTTAATACCCGCGATAAGGTAGGTTGTCGAACAAACTTTAGTGGGGCTGAAGGAAAATTTAATTGTGAATGGAGTTATAGGAGATAATTGTGCGTTGTGCATTGTGAATTGAGATTGCCGCGTCGCCATGCTCCTCGCAATGACGCCCTTTTTGTTTCGTCATTCCGAGGCTCGGCACGAGCCGTGGGAATCTAAATTTGAATTCTGAATTGTCAGCCAACGGTTGACTGCACACGCCCCCGCCCTTCGGGCACCCCCTCTACCTTAGAGGGGGAAATAAGAAGAAATAATTATGCATTGTGAATCGAGATTGCCGCGTCGCTATGCTCCTCGCAATGACGCCCTTTTCTTTTTGAACCGCCTCCCCAAGTCACACGGGTATTGTTTTTAATACCCGAGGTTTGTTCGCAGTCAGGAGGGTAGTGGGGACAATTATGTTTATTTTGACGCCTCAAGATGTCAATCAAATGGAAATTCAATAGATTTTCCCTCCTTTTTCATATGCTCAATCTCTGATAGCAGCCGCTTTTCATACTCATTTTGTGGCGTTCTTCTTCCGGTGGCGAGCATTACGCCTACTATATCCGGATCCAAATCGTTTGAATTGCAATAGGCCGAATAGCTTTCGTACTCTTTCCCCTCATTTGATATGTAGCTCATGATTAGTGATTGTTAGTCATGTTGTTAATATAGGATTCATTCTGCAGTTCTAATTCTGTTACACGCCTCATTAATCTCCTTCGTATCCCAGACCTCTATCACTTTCCCGAAAGGATTTATCTTTATAATGTGTGGAGGACCCAGATAGCGTGGTCGGACTTTATAATCTATGTAAAAATAGTAAAATCCATTAATAAGTCCGGCCTCCCTGACAATCTCTTTGCCAATGTCTGCCGCATACTTCTCTGCTATTTTCTTGTAATCGATTACCATTTGATTCCTTTGGTAAGTCTTCGAGCTGCTATATAATACTCCCTCTACAAAAAATACTTCCCCGTATCTGAATTTAACATAAGGTAAATATAATTTCAAATTACAAAAGGGTAGGTATTATCTGCTCTTTCTGCAAATTTACGAAAAAAATACTCAAATGAAACTGCGTGAGAATCGCGTAAAATAAAAATTCCGGCCGGAGGGTCGGATTTTTTTATTCTCGCAGGGTTGAGTTGAGCTCCATGGCGAGCGAAAACAACCGGTTGTCACCTTATATATAATAAGGTTGCAGTATCTCGTGGGCATGGTGCCGATGGCGTGAAGGTGCGATTGGCTTCGGCTTGAAGGGTTCGGAAGGGAGTGCGTGGAGATATCGACCTGAGCAGATGGCAAACCCAACCGTGATTCGGCGACACAGCATGAAGGAGAGCTCGCCACTCTGTGCGGAGAGAGTTGGCTTGTCGGCGTGCGAAGAGTCGGCCGAGCAGACCACATGTAAGGTAGCTGACTCTTCGATCCGTTCCCCGACCGCGGTTACGACTTCGGCTCGAAACTCTCGAAGCTGTGGTCGGCGTAGAAGATCACGACGCGCGAGACGGCTACTCCCCGCGAGGTGGAGGCGAGCTTTGCCACGCCTTCGGCCGAAGACGACTCCGTCGGACTGTTTGGTTGCGAAAAGAGTGACGCCAGGTCGGGTGCAGGTTTTTCGTCGGCCCCGAGCATCGAGCTGTTGGTGGAGCCAAGGGGTGAGGAGGAGGATTCGCTCTCCTCACGATACATCGGGCCCTTGTCCAAAAGGAGCCAATCGGGATTGAGTCGCGGAAAGCGCAACAACAATTTCTGCAAAAGTTCAAATCCGGGCTTGCTTCGTCCCGACAAAATATGCGAGATATTTCCCGGCTGCGTCTCGAGTATTTCGGCCAGCTTGCTCTGCGTTAAACCCTCCGCATCTTTGAAAAGTAGCAATTTCTCCTTCATTTCGCCAATTTTTTACAAATGTAGGCAATTTTATTTTATTAAACAAGAAAAATCTACTTTTGTAAAATGTTCACAACTCCGCAAGATGTTTACAACTGTAAACCAAAATATAAGGTTAAATCCACGAAACCGCTTTCAGCTCCCGTTTCGTTTAGGTAAATCGCATAAATTAGCGAATAATCGGATAGTTGCAATAGCAAATCCGCCCTTACGCTGCCTTTATGGCCAAAAGGACCTCAAATGGGGCTCTAATGCTGAATTAAATTTTTGATAAATCTTGTAACTATACGAATAATCGGATTGTTGTATTGATTAGTTCAATGGATTTATTAGAGCTGATAAGGCGTATTTGACCTGTTATATCTACCCTTTTGTGGATTTCACAAAATTGAATTATCAACACGGTTAGCACCCTATTGATAGTTTACAAATGTATATCTACCCTATCCTTTTACACTTGTTAATGCTTTACAATTGTAAATTATCATGTTTTTGGAGGTGAATTTTTGACAAAATGTGAATATCTCGAAATCTTCCCCACTTAAATTTTTCAACAAGGCTATTTTAGGCTGTATTATGTTAAATACAAAAATAGGAGTCAGCCATATTGATTGGCTAACTCCTTGATAATAACTGCTATTATATTTTTGTTAATTCTCCCCTATCGGCTCAATTTCTCGGCGATATTTTTGAAGGCTTCGGGAGTCAATTGGAGCTTTTCGCGGCGGAAATCGACATCATTTTCGCTCTCCATGGGGATCAGATGGATGTGGGCATGGGGTACTTCGAGTCCCAATACGACCACTGCTACCCTTTTGCAGGGTATTTCACGCTTAATTTTTGCCGCAACCTCCTTCGCGAAGATCATCATCTGGCCGAGCTGTTCGTCGTCGAGGTCAAAAATGTAGTCGGTCTCCTGCTTGGGTACTACCAGTGTGTGGCCCTCCTTCAGGGGGTTGATGTCCAAGAATGCGAAGAAACGGTCGTTTTCGGCGACCTTGTAGCAGGGAATCTCCCCCGCAATGATGCGTGAAAAAATAGTTGCCATATCTCTTATATTTAGTTGTTGTCTCTCCTGTGGGGCGTACCGCTCTCTTTTGGGCGCTTTGCGCACCCGTTTGCCTCTACTCCTCCTCGAACTTGGGTTTGAGGATTTCGGCCCAAATAATGCCCTTTTTTGCGTCAAAATTGGCTATTAGGGGGTGTTTCTCCTCGGGGTCGCTATTGGGGGCCCTGTGGGTTGTCGAGTGGCTGTTAGGGGCCGTATGGGGCGTGGGCCGGTTGTGGGAAGCCCTGCCTGCCTGGTTGCGGGCGCTCGCTATCTCCGAGATGATGCTCTCCTGGCTGTCGGGGTGGATGGTGCTACCCTGCTGCATGGTACGCCCCTCGCCTCGCATGGCTGTATCGGCTGCCGAGGCTCTGTGTGGCGTAGGCTGTGTGGGGGCCATCGACTCCGCTTCATCGTACACCTGCTCGAACTCCGCCTCCTCCTCTTGGGCTTCGGCGGCTTCGCGTGCGGCACGCTGTCGCTTGCTGTTGGAGGCCACCGACGAGACGATGGCGACAATCACGAACAGGATATATATCAGGTCTTCCATATTAGTTGTTGATAACGCGTTTAACAGAGTCGATTCCCTTGATTTTTAGTATTTTATCCATCACCTGATTGAGGCTTTCGGCATCCTTTACATAGAGGCTTATCGTCCCCTCGAAGATACCATCATGGCTCTGAACCGATATCTCGCGGATGTTGATACTGAAGTTTCCGCTGATGATGCCGGCCAGGTCGAGCAGGATGCCCATGCGGTCTATACCGCGCAACGAGAGGGTCGAGAGGTAGTGTACGGCCTTGTGCTGCGACCACTTAATTTCCTCTTTTACAATGTTTTCACCGTGTTGTGCCGCCAGGCGGGTCAGTTCGTCACAATTCGATTTGTGGACGACGATTTTGCCACTTTGCGGATCTCGGTAGCCCACTACGCTGTCGCCGGGGATGGGTTTGCAGCACTCGGCAATGGTAAATTCCGGCTCTTGGAGCGGGTTTGTGACGCCCTTTTCGGGGATATCTTCGCCACCCTCCTCTTCTTTGTCGTTGTTAATGAACAGTGTCCAGAATTTAAGTAATTTTTTAGTTGAGTTGGATTTTAGAACTTTCTCTAAATCACAAAGATTGATAATCCCTGCACCGATTTTGCTATAAAACTCCTCCTTGTTGTTGCACTCGTAGGCGGGTACCACCTTGCGCAGCACGCGGCCGCTGAGGTTGATATCGAGCTCCTGCATGCGCCTCTCGAAGAGCTGCATGCCGCGTTCGATGTTGTTCTGCTGCTCGTGCTTCAGGAAGCTCTTCATGGCCTGTTTTGCCTTGGTTGTCGTGACAATATCTAGCCATTCGGGCTTCGGGCGGGCATTCTCGGCGGTGATAATCTCTATCTGGTCGCCACTGTTCAGGGTCTTGGTCAGAGGCTCGATCTTGTGGTTGATCTTGGCTCCGATGGCGGTGTTGCCAATGCGGGAGTGGACTTCGTAGGCGAAGTCGAGAGCCGTAGCGCCAAAGGGGAGTTTTTTGGATTCTCCCTTCGGTGTAAATACCACAATTTCAGAGGTGTATAGCGATAACTTAAAGTTACCCAAGAAGTCGATGGCGCTCTCCGTCGGAGAGTTCAGTGCCGTGCGAATCTTCTTCAGCCATCTGTCAAACTCATCCTCGTTTTGCGAGATGGTCGCCTTCTTATACTTCCAATGGGCGGCAAAGCCTCGCTCGGCTATATCCTCCATGCGCTGTGTGCGAATCTGTACCTCGACCCATACCCCATCGGGGCCCATCACTGTGGAGTGTAGCGCCTCGTAGCCATTGTCCTTGGGCATCGATATCCAGTCGCGCAGACGGTCGGGTTTGGGGGTGTAAAGGTCGGTAATCGAGGAGTAGATCTGCCAGCATTGGGTCTTCTCCGAGGGGAATGGGAGCGGTTGGAAGACGATGCGGATGGCGAAGAGGTCGTAGATCTCCTCAAAGGGAATCTGTTTACGCTGCATCTTGGTCCAGATGGAGTAGATGCTCTTCACGCGGCCCGAAATTTCGTATTTGATGCCGTCGCGGTTGAGAGCCTCGATAATCGGAGCGTTGAACTTCTCGATAAACTCCTTGCGGCTCGCCTCCGTTTCGTTCAACTTGCGCGAAATCTCGGCATACTGCTCCGGGAAGCGGTACATCATACAGAGGTCTTCGAGCTCCGATTTGATGGCGTGAAGCCCCAGGCGGTAGGCCAGCGGAGCGAAGAGATAGATGGTTTCGCTCGTGATTTTGATCTGTTTGTTGAGCGGCATGGCCCCCAGCGTACGCATGTTGTGCAGGCGGTCGGCGATTTTGATCAGGATGACGCGCACATCGTCCGAGAGGGTGAGCAGTACTTTGCGGAAGTATTCGGCCTGCTCGGAGGTGTCGGCGTTGAACACCCCCGACATCTTGGTCAGACCATCGACCATCGAGGCGATTTTCGAGCCGAAGATACGCTCAATATCCTCGATGGTGTAGTCGGTATCCTCCACCACATCGTGCAGCAGCGAGGCAACCACCGACTTTACGCCCAGCCCAATCTCGTCTACCACAATTTTGGCCACGGCAATCGGATGCAACAGATAGGGCTCGCCCGAGCGACGGCGAATGCCGGCATGGGCCTCTTTGGCCAGGAAGAAGGCGCGCTTGATCAGATTCCAATCCTCCTCGTTCCTGCACACCTGGGTGCAGGAGAAGAGCAGCTCCTCCCAATGCTTCTGAATCAGTTTCTCGTCTGTTGCCGAATAGTTCATCGCTTTGCTTCACTACCCCGCTTTTGGGCGGGTATTCTTAATGCCCGAAGCGCAACCTCTCGGCAAAAATTTCGCCGAAAGGTTGCGTTCAGGCTCTCTGTGCCCTTTTAAGGCTACTCTTTGCGCTCTTTCATGGCTTCGCGCACCTTGGCCTCCACCTCGTCGCGCATCGCCTCGTCGCTCATCAGGCGCTCCTTTACCGCATCGCGGCCCTGTCCGATCTTCTGATCGCCGTAGGAGAACCACGAGCCCGACTTCTTGATTACACCATAATCCACGCCAAGGTCGATGATCTCGCCAATTTTCGAGATGCCCTCGCCGAACATGATGTCGAACTCGGCCTTCTTGAACGGAGGGGCCACCTTGTTCTTCACCACCTTTACGCGGGTACGCGTGCCGAGCTGCTCCTCGCCATCCTTGATGACCGAAACGCGACGAATATCGAGGCGTACCGAGGCGTAGAACTTCAGGGCGTTACCGCCGGTTGTCGTCTCGGGGTTGCCATACACCACGCCAATTTTGTCGCGCAGCTGGTTGATGAAGATACATACGGTCTTGGTCTTCGAGATGCTGGAGGTGAGCTTGCGCAGGGCCTGCGACATGAGTCGGGCCTGCAGACCCATCTTCGAGTCACCCATCTCGCCCTCGATTTCGGCCTTGGGCGTAAGGGCTGCCACCGAGTCGATGACGATGATGTCGATGGCGCTCGAACGAATCAGCGAATCGGCAATCTCGAGAGCCTGCTCGCCGTTGTCGGGCTGTGAGATGAGCAGGTTGTCTACATCGACTCCCAGCTTTTGGGCGTAGAAGCTGTCGAAGGCGTGCTCGGCGTCGATAAAGGCGGCAATGCCACCCTGCTTTTGGGCCTCGGCGATGGCGTGGATGGCCAGCGTGGTCTTACCCGACGACTCGGGACCATAGATCTCGATGACGCGCCCCTTCGGGTAGCCGCCTACGCCAAGAGCCATGTCGAGGGTAATAGAGCCGGTCGAAATCACCGGAACATCCACCACATCCTGGCTGTTCATGCGCATGATCGACCCCTTGCCGAAGTCCTTCTCGATCTTCTCCATCACTGCATTCAAGACCTTGAGCTTGTCTGCATTTACTTGTACTTTCTCTGCCATAGTTTTCTACTCTTTATTTTTATCTTTTACTCTTTTTGTTCATCTTTTTTTCGCTTTTAGAGCCATGTTACTTGCCGTAGGCTGCGGCGCGTGGCATCGGATAGCGAATTACACGAGCATCAAGGGCTCGGTCGGGAAAAGGGCTCCAATTCTGTACTGCCGTATTTCCGGCTCGCAGGCGGAGCTCCACCTTGAAGGTCGGTCTCTTCTGTTGTACTCGAATTGGTTCGAGGGTGCGTTGAGCAATCTCCTTGAGCTTTTTTTGCATTGTCTGCTGCTGTTGCAACTCGAAGAGCAGCCATCGTCCCTCGGGGTCACTGAATCCGTGTAAAGTGAAGGGCATCAGCTCGATATGGAACGGCTCGGTGGCGACTGTTATCTCCTGTTTCATCTGTGCGGGCAACTCCTGTGCCGATGCACTTCCGACGAAGAGGGGAATAAGAGCCAAAATCAGGCCTGTTGTCGTGCGAGTTTTCATCACTTTTTACTTCTGCTTCCCGGTATGGGTAAATTATCTCTCAAAGGTAATAAAAAGTTGTGAGCTTTGCAAAAACTCGGGTTTTTTCTTCGGCTCCACGCCTCTCTACCCCATCACGATCTGTTGTCGAAACAGCTCGGCCGATTGATTTAATCGTTGCAGACAGTGCGGACAACGAATCGGAATCTCGGTCTCGATGTGTGCCGGGCGACTCTTCGGCCCGAACTTCCCATACCCTCCGTGCTGACGCAGCAGGGTCTCATGGCCACAACGGCGGCAGCGAATTTTTTGGTTTTCATTCATGGCTTACTCTTTTTTTAAGGTTTTCCTTTGTTTTACACTGCAAAGGTCGCCCTCAAAAATGACAACTCTTGACACAGCGGAAAAATTGTAAAAAATTTATCTCTTTTTTTTGGCATACGAGTTGCAGGATTGTCGGCAGGAAAACCAATCAAAAAAGTGAGAACATGAAAAGAGTTTTACTATCGTGTGCCCTCTTTGCGGCACTTGTCTCAATGATGTGTTGTACGCAGCAGCCCAAGCGATGGAGCCATGAGGAGCGACAGGCAGTGCGCAGAGCTCTGAATGAGTATCGTCAGATGATCTACCTCGAGGATCTGACCGAGGCCGAATTTGGTCTCTTTGCCGATGGTGTGGCGCTCGACTTGGAGAACAGCTACCCGGTCTATGCCGAGTTTGTCGAGCTGCCCGGCGTGAACGACACGGTGGAGATGGTGGTCATCACCTCGATTGTCGAGGAGCTCAACGCCGATGCCCGCAACATGCGCCACCTCTACCCCTACGACTATCTGGTGGCCCAGGGGACTCTCCCCGCAGGCCTTTCGCGTGACCAGCAACGCGCCTTCTACAACTGCTTTGCACAGCAGGTAAACAGCGGTTTCAGTTCGGTTGAGAGCTTCTTTAATGCGCTGCTCAACGACACGGGCAATACCTCACAAATCAGCCGTATGCAGTCCGCGTGTGCCAACCAGCTCTTCGGGTGGACGGTGACGATTACCGAGATTGTCGAGATGCCGGACAGCATCTAATCTTCTAAAAACAAACAAAATGCCGAGTTTTCACTCGGCATTTTGTTTTGTTGTTTATGGAGTGGTCTCTACTTCAGGCGCAGGAATCCGATACCGAATCGCTCCACGGCGGCACGCTCCAACATCTCGCGAGCCGAGGGGTCGGCAATCGAGATGAGGGCCTTGGCTCGCTCGGCCAGGTTCTTGTTGCGCAGGTAGACGATACCGTGCTCCGTAGCGATATACTGCGCCTGGAAACGGGTCGTCACCACGCCGGCACCCTGCGTAAGCGTGGGTACAATCTTCGAGATGCCCTTCGTCGTAATCGACGGCAGGGCAATGAAACACTTACCGCCTTCGCTCAACGCGCCTCCGTACATGAAGTCGTGCTGGCCACCCACACCCGAGAAGATGGTTGTACCGATCGAATCGGCGCAAATCTGACCCGTGAGGTCGATTTCGAGGGCCGAGTTGATGGCCATAACCTTCTGATTCTGACGAATGTTGGCAGGATCGTTGGTCCAGGCAACATCGCGGAATACCACATCGCGGTTGTCGTGCAGGTAGTCGTACAGACGACGGCTTCCGAGGGCGAGGCAGGCTACCGACTGACCCGGGTAGAGCTTCTTGAGCGAGTTGTCGATGATGCCCTTCTGAATCAGGGGCACCACGCCGTCGGTCATCGCCTCGGTGTGCAGACCCAGGTGCTTGTGGTCGTAGAGGGCATCGAGTACGGCGTTGGGAATACCGCCTACACCAATCTGCAGCGTAGCACCATCGGGCACCTCGGCAGCAATGTAGTTACCAATCTTGCGCTCCATCTCGTTGGGTACGGCGATGGGGAGCTCAACCAGCTCTTCGTCGCCACGCACCAGGGCGTCGATCTTCGAGACATGAATCACCGGATCACCAAAGGTGCGGGGCATGTACTTGTTTACCTGGGCGATAATCACCTTCGAGCACTCGGCAGCCGAGAAGGCCAGGTCGGCCGAGATACCGTAGGATACATACCCCTCGTCGTCGGGCTCCGAGACATTGAGCAGCGTCACATCCAGGGGTACCTGACCGCTGCGGAAGAGGAAGGGAATCTCGCCCAAGAAGGCGGGAATGGCCTGTCCTACACCCTCCTTGATCGCCTTGCGTACGCAGTTGGCGACAAAGAAGGAGTTGGTCTCGAACGAGTCGAGCAGCTCACGCTTGGCGTAGGGGGCGTCCTCCTTGCCGATGGCGAAGGCCGAGTAGACCTTTACACCACGCAGCTCCGGAGCGCGCTCCGTCATCGCCTTTACCAACACCTCGGGAATCGAGGTCGAGCCCTGGATAAAGACCGAGTCGCCCGATTTGATGAGTTTGACCGCCTCGGCGGCACTTACATACTTAATTTCTGCCATTAGTAATCGTTGCTAAAGAGTTTCAATCGTTTGTCCAGCTCGTCGTATTGGTAGTCCGAGATCATCGAGACGCAACCGCGCAGACCCTGACGCGTACTACCCGTGGGGGCGAGCGTAATGGCCGAGATACCGTAGTAGATCAGCTTGTTGATGAGCTGCTCGCCGGTCATATCCTTGTAGCCGAAGGTGAAGAAGAAACCATCGCTCACCTCCTGGTCGCAATCCTTGTCGTAGACGATATGGAAGCCGTTCTTAATCATAATCTCCTTTACGCGGGCGGCACGGCGGGCATACTCGCGCGTGTGACCCACAAAGTCCAGACGACCATCCGATGCAGCGCGGAACATCGCTGCCAGGGCGTATTGGGCCGAGTGGGGAACGCCCGACGAGAGGACATAGAGGATGTTGAAGATGAAGTTGCGACGGAACTGACCATCGTTTCCGTAGCGCTTGGCGAAGCCTTCATAGCAACGGTCGGCAAGTGCCGGGTTCAGAGCTACCACGGCGATACGCTGTCCGGCATAGGAGAACATCTTCGAGCCCGACAAGAGGTGCATGCAGTTGTTCGTGTAGCGAGCTACCGAGGGCTGATAAGGGGGCTGGAAGGGCACCGAACGATCCTCGCGGAAGTCCATGTTCAGGTAGGCCAAATCCTCGATGACAATCACATCATACTTGGTTGCCATGCGACCGATAATCTCCAACTCCTCCTCGTTCAGACACATCCAGGTCGGGTTGTTGGGGTTCGAGTAGATCATACCGCTGATGCGACCCGACGAGAGAATCTCCTCCAACTTCTCCTCCAGCTTCTTGCCGCGATAGTCAATCACATCAAACGACTCGAAGCGGATACCCTGTACCTTGCACTGCATCTTCTGTACCGGGAAGCCCGGGTCGATGAAGAGAATTGTGTCGCGGTCCTCGCGCATCTGCGTAAGAGCCATGAACGAGGCGAAGGCACCCTGCATCGAACCCACCGTGGGTACGAAGCATACGGGAGGGATGTCGAGGTTGATGAAGGCCTTCACGAAGCGCGAAGCCTCCTTCGTGAGGGGCTCGATACCCGTGATGAGCGGATACTTCGAGCCTACACCGGCCAGCAGGGCCTCGTGCTCGGCCTCGATGCCGATCTGCTCGGCCGGCAGACCCGGCTCACCAATCTCCATGCGGATATACTCCACACCCATCTTGGCCTCGATATCCTTCACCACGCTCACAAATTGGCGGATGGAGGCGGCCCCCAACTCTTTGGCGTTGCGCAGGCCGTTGGCGATACAGATGTTATCGACCGTCTGTTTATCTAATGGGCGCTCCATATCCTACATCTTAATCGAGTTATCCAAACCGGCCTTCATGGCGGCGAGGTTCTTACCTACCACCTCTTCGCCCTTGCGACCAAAGATGCGCTTCACACCCTCCTCGAACTTCTCGGCGCCCATGCCCAACATCGGGATGGCAGCACCCAGCAGTACCATGTTGGCAGCCTGCAACGGAGCTCCGGCCTCCTTGGCCAGGCTCTCCACATCGAGCATCACGACCTGCGGCAGAGCCTTCAGGTGTGCGTGCAGCTCCTCAATCTCGGGATAGTTCGGGATATTTACAAAGGGAACCGAGTTGGTTACGATCCAACCATCCTGCTTCAGGTAGGGCAGGTAACGCAGCGCCTCCATCGGCTCGAGCGAGATGATCAGGTCGGCACCGCCCTTCGGAATCAGATCGCTGGCAATGGGGTCCGACGAGAGGCGCAGATTCGACTGTACATCGCCACCGCGCTGGCTCATGCCGTGTACCTCGGCCTGCTTGATATAGAGATTCTCGGCAATGGCCGCTTCACCAATGATGGTCGCAATCGAGAGGATGCCCTGACCACCTACACCGGCCAAAATAATATCTTTTTTCATGACTATATTCTGTATTTTCGGGTTAATAAATTGGTTGCCTTAGGCCTTCTTCTGCTTGGCGTGGCGCTTCAGGGTCTGGATGCACTCGCGGCGGGGAATCACTACCGATACACCGTTGTAGGCGATCTCGTCGCGCAGCACCTGCTTGATCTCCTCCATGTTCTTGGGCAGGGGCACCACCACACGGATGTGCTCGGGCTCTACGCCTACACCGGCGCAGATAGCCTCCAAACGGCCCGTACCGGCCGAATCCTGACCACCGGTCATGCCCGTGGTGAGGTTATCCGAGATGATGATTACCACATTGGCCTTCGAATTTACGCAGTCGAGCAGACCCGTGATACCCGAGTGGGTGAAGGTCGAGTCGCCGATTACGGCAAAGGCGGGGTGCTGTCCGGCCTCCGAGGCTCCGCGAGCCATCGTAATCGAGGCACCCATCTCTACGCAGGTGTTGATGGCCTGGAAGGGGGGCATGGCGCCCAGCGTGTAGCAGCCGATGTCGGCAAATACGCGCGGATCGGGGTACTCGCGAGCCACCTCATTCAGGGCGGTGTACATATCGCGGTGGCCGCAACCCTGGCAGAGGGCGGGCGGACGGGGCGCTACCAGCGGCTCGGCGTCGAAGGTTGCCAGAGCCTCCATACCGAGGGCCTTGCGTACCGAGTCGGGCGTGAGCTCACCTACGCGGGGCAGCTCACCGGTCAGACGACCCGTGACGGGAATCGACGAGGGCACCAGGCCGCGCATCTGCTCCTCCACGACGGGCTGACCCTCCTCCATGACCATCACCTCCTTGACGCCGTCTGCTACCATCTTCTCGATGAGCTTCTTGGGCAGGGGGTACTGGGTCACCTTCACTACGGGATAGGGGCAACCCTCGGGATAGTTCTCCATCAGGTAGTTGTAGGCGATACCGCAAGCCACGATACCGCGCTTGAGGTCGCTGCCGGGGAGGTAGGCGTTGAACTTCGACTCCACGGCATCCTGCTCAAAGGCCTTCTGCTCCTCGATCAGCGTGTTGTAGCGCACGCGCGAACGGGCAGGCAGCAGAATCCACTGCTGGGCATTCTTGGGGGTCGAGCAGCTGTTCTGTGCACGCTGCTCACCAAGCTCCACGACGGCACGCGAGTGGGCCATGCGGGTCGTTACGCGCATCAAGACGGGAATCTGGAAGTGCTCCGAGTAGTCGAAGGCGGCACGAATCATGTCGTAGGCCTCCTGCTGCGACGAGGGCTCGAATACGGGAATCAGCGCGAACTTGCCGTAGAAACGCGAGTCCTGCTCATTCTGCGACGAGTGCATCGAGGGGTCGTCGGCGGCAACCACCACCAGACCACCGTTGGCGCCCGTCATGGCCGAGTTAACGAAGGCGTCGGCGGCCACATTCATGCCCACATGCTTCATGCAGACTAAGGCACGCTTGCCCATGTAGGACATACCCAGTGCACCCTCCATGGCGGTCTTCTCGTTGGTGGCCCAACGGCACTTCACCTCGGGCTCACCCTCCTTGCGGGTAGCCTGCTGGAGCTGAATAAACTCGGTAATCTCGGTCGAAGGCGTACCCGGATAGGCATATACGCCCGACAATCCTGCGTGAAGGGCGCCTAATGCAATCGCCTCATCACCCAAAAGAAGTCTTTTCATAGGAAAGTTAAGGTTTTTTAGTTTTAGGTTTTACTTATCTTTAGCTTGTATTGTTTCTTTCGCCTGCAAGAGTAGCGGTGCTACTATCTTGTCAAAGATAGGAATAATTTTTGGTTTTACCAACACCTCTATATAAAAAAAGGGCCTGCCTAACTTTTTTGTTCGTTAAACAGACCTCTTTGTTGGTTGTTGTCGGTTGTAGATATTGCCGGCAAGGATTGGCTTCCGCTCTGCCCCTAACACCTAAAAACAAAAAACGCCATCCGAAGATGGCGCTTGTTGTTTTTGAGCTGTTGACGAGGATTGAACCCGTGGGTGCATCAGCACCCACGAGTTTGTTATTAAAATCCTCCCAAACCCTCCTTTGTAAAGGAGGGCTTCGGAGGTCACGAGTTCCCACCCCTAACACCTAAAAACAAAAAACGCCATCCGAAGATGGCGCCTGTTGTTTTTGAGCTGTTGACGAGGATTGAACTCGTGGGTGCTGATGCACCCACGGGGTTTGTTATTAAAATCCTCCCAAACCCTCCTTTGTAAAGGAGGGCTTCGGAGGTCACGAGTTCCCCCCCCTAACACCTAAAAATAAAAAACGCCATCCGAAGATGGCGCATGTTGTTTTTGAGCTGTTGACGAGGATTGAACTCGTGACCTCTTCCTTACCAAGGAAGTGCTCTACCACTGAGCTACAACAGCAACATTGCTCCTTGAAAGCGGTGCAAAAGTAGGTAAGAAAAATGATATTACCAAACTTTTTGGCAACTTTTTTTATTATTTTTCAAAACTACTCCTCTTTTGGGGCGTTAGCCACAGCCGGTTGGTTGCCCGATTTGCGGTGGCGACGCCCTCCGCGGTGGCGACGACGACGCTTCTGCTCGCCACTACCCTCTCCCGAGCTCCCCTCGTTCGAGGCTGCGGGTGCAGCTGCTGCGGACTGCGACTCGTTTGCTGTGCTACCCTCTGCGGGTCTACCCTCGCCTTCGCCCTTGCCGCCACGCCTGCGTTTGCGACGACGGTCGCGAGAGCCGCGATTGCCCTCGCCGCGATTCTCGCCATGGCCCTCGGCTCTGCCGCCTTCGCCATGTCCTTCACCGCGCCCCTTGCCGCCCCTGCGACGGCGACCGCCACGCCCTCCGTCGGGCTGGTAGCTCGGTCCCTCGCCCAGGCGCTCGGGCAACGGATTCTTCTCCACCTCACGCTCGATGAACTCCTCGATTTGGTGGAACTTCCCCTGCTCCTTCTCGCTCACGAAGGTGATGGCGCGGCCCGAGGCACTTGCGCGGGCCGTACGGCCGATGCGGTGGATGTAGTCCTCGGGGTCGTGCGGTACATCGTAGTTGATGACCGTGCCGATATCCTCGATATCGATGCCGCGGGCGACAATGTCGGTCGCCACCAGCAGGTCGATTTTTCCGTTCTTGAAGTCGAGCATCACCTCCTCACGCTGCGCCTGCTCGAGGTCGGAGTGCATGGCTGCCGCGCGGAACTTCATGCGCTTGAGTGTATGGGCCAACTCCTTGACCTTGAGCTTCGAAGAGCTGAAGATGATGGTCTTGGTCTCGACGGGTTTATCCTCGAACAACTCGCGGATGATCTCCATCTTTTGGCTCTCGTAGCAGACATAGGCCGACTGATGAATCGCCTCGTTGGGTTTGGAGATGGCGATGCTGATCTCGGCCGGGTTACGCAGAATCTGCTTGGCCAACTGGCGGATTTTTTGGGGCAGCGTAGCCGAGAAGAGGAGCGTTTGGCGCTCCTTGGGCATTGTCGATACGATCTTCATGATGTCGTCGAAGAAACCCATGTCGAGCATGCGGTCCGCCTCGTCCAAAATCAGGTACTTCACATGCGAGAGGTCTACCCCACTGTTTTGCAGGTGCGAAATCATGCGGCCCGGGGTGGCAATCACCACATCGGCACCCATCAGCATCCCTCGCTTCTGGATGTCCCAGCCCTTGCCATCGCCACCACCATAGACCACCGTGGTCGAGATGGGCGAGTAGTAGGAGAAGCCCTGGAACTGTTGGTCAATCTGCTGTGCCAACTCACGCGTGGGCACGATGATGACGGCCAACACCTTATTCTCGGGGTTGCCCTCCTCCATGATACGGTGGAGAAGAGGCAGCGTATAGGCTGCCGTCTTGCCCGTACCGGTTTGGGCGCAGCCAATCACATCACGCCCCTCCATGATTACGGGGATGGTGGCCTCCTGCACGGGGGTCATCTCCTCGAAATTCATGTCCCACAGGGCATCTAATATATCTTCATGCAGTGCAACTTCGTCAAAACGCATATTGCTTCTTCTGTTGATTTGTCGGTTTTTGTTGAGGTTTCTAATCGATGCGCTCGCCGAGCAGCGTGGCGGGTGTGCAGTCGTTCACGCGCACGCGCACATAGTCGCCCACACCTATCCCCTCTTTGGCGTCGAAGACCACCACCTTGTTTTGTGAAGTACGGCCGAAGAGCTGCGCTTGGCTGCGCTTTGAGGTGCCCTCCACCAGGATGGTGAACTCCTTGCCTACATCGCGGCGGTTGCTCTCGAGCGAGAGTTCGTTTTGCAGCGTGATAATCTCCTGCAGACGGGCCGTCTTGACCTCCTCGGAGATGTCGTCGGGGAGGTGCTTCGAGGCGAAGGTGCCCGGGCGCTCCGAGTATTTGAACATATAGGCGAAGTCGTAGCCCACCTCGCGCATGAGCGAAAGGGTGGCCAGGTGCTCCTCCTCCGTCTCCCCCGAGAAACCGGCAATCAGATCGGTCGTAATGGCGCAGTCGGGCATGTGGCGACGGATGGCAGCTACGCGCTCCAGGTACCACTCGCGCGTGTATTTGCGGTTCATGCGCTTGAGCATCGACGACGAGCCGGCCTGGGCGGGCAGGTGGATGGCACGGCAGATATTCTCGTGCGAGGCCATTACTTCGAGCAGGCGGTCGCTGATATCCTTCGGGTGCGAGGTGGCAAAGCGAACGCGCAGTTGCTTGTCGATCGAGGCTACGCGGTGCATCAACTCGGGGAAATCGACCTCACCGTGGCGGTAGGAGTTCACATTCTGCCCCAGCAGCGTCACCTCTTTATAGCCGTTGCGGAAGAGCTCGCGGGCCTCGTTTACGATGGTCTCGGGGTCTCTGCTGCGCTCCACGCCTCGCGTGTAGGGTACTACGCAGTAGGAGCAGTAGTTGTTGCATCCGCGCATGATGGCGATAAAGCCACTCACTCCGTTCTTGTCGAGGCGCACGGGGGCAATCTCGGCATAGGTCTCCTCCTGCGAAAGGAGCGTATTGACACCTCGACCACCCGCCTCTGCGTCGCGCAACAGGCGCGGCAGGTCGCGGTAGGCGTCGGGGCCGGCCACTACATCCACGGCATCACGCCCCTCGGTGAGTTGCTCTTTCAGTCGCTCGGCCATGCAGCCGATGATGCCGATTTTGAGCGAGGGCTTTGCCTTGCGGAAGCGGCGCATCTCCGACAGACGACCCCAAATGCGCTGCTCGGCGTTGTCGCGCACCGAGCAGGTGTTAATCAGGATGATGTCGGCCTCCTCGATATGCTCCGTATAGCGGTAGCCCTCCTGCTGGAGAATCGAGACGACAATCTCGGTATCACCCACATTCATCTGACACCCGTAGGTCTCGATGAAGAGTTTCTTACCCGCTCCCGTCAGGGGACGCAGGGTGTTGTGAAATTCAAAATTCAAAACTCAAAATTCAAAATTCGGGAACCAAAGAGCCTTAACTCAAGGTTCAAAATTCAAAATTTGAGAACCAGGAATCGAGACTCCTGGTTCAAAATTAGCTACTCGGCCTTCATCTCCTCGGGCGACGGTAGTGGCTTGAAGCCCTCGCCAAAGGTGTCGTAGGCGTCGGTTACCACCACGAAGGCGCCCGGGTCGATTTCGCGTATCTTGTGCTGCACATTGCGCACCTCCTTGCGGCTGACAACCAGGAAGATAAGTTCGCGCTCGTTGCCCGTGTACATACCGCGGGCCTTGATGTAGGTGGCCGAGCGGTTCAGGTCGTCGATGATATACTTGCGCAGCTCCTCGTGGTGATCGCGGCTGTTGATGAAGAGCATCTTGTCGTAGGAGGCTCCGTCGAGCACACGCGCCACAACGCGCGAAGCAACGAAGATGTTGATGAGCGAGTAGAGGGTCAATACCCAACCGCCCTGGGCCCCACCGTCCAAACCGACACCGAAGCCAATCACCACAAGACCCGACAACACGACGGCACCATCGGCCAACAAAATGCCGGTCGAGAACTTGATACCCAGGAACTTCTGCATCAACATGCCGATGATGTCGGTACCACCCGTAGTGGCCTGCTGGCGTACCACGATGCCCTGACCGATACCGATGATGACAGCACCGATGATGGCCGTGAAGAGCAGGTCGCCCGAGAGGTCGAGGTTACCGCCCAGCAGCAGGGCCGGGTCGAGCGACTCGACGGCTGCCTGGTCGGGATAGACCAAACGGGTCAGGATGTTCATGAAGCCCGGCGTAAAGAGGGCCGCAGCCACCGTGCGGGCTCCGAACTGTCCGCCAAAGATCAGCACGGCGGTAATCATCAGCGGAATGTCGAACATGTAGCCGAAGGTACCCACCTGAATCGAGGGGAAGAGGTTGTGGAGCACGATACCGAGACCGTAAACACCGCCCGGTACGAAGTTGTAGGGGTTGACGAAGAAGACGAAACCGGTGCCCATAATTGCGCAGCCGACGAAGATTAGCAGCCACGAGCGCCACCACGCCCACGAAAGGGCCGGTTTAATCAGATTGTAGAGTCTCTCTCTCATAGATGTATAAGGTAGTTTTAGGTTTTATTCGTTTAGGTGGCACAAAGTTACAAAAATAACGCGATTTGCGAAATTTTCACCCCCTAAAAAAAGGACCCTGCAAGTCAATTTTGCAGGGTCGGTAGTTGGCTCTTCGCAGTTAGTTGCGCGGGCGGCGTTTGTGGGGCTGCCACACATAGGTCTTCGATTCGCTACCCTCTCGGAGGCGCTGGATATTTTTGCGGTGGGTAATGAGCAGCAGAATGGCGCACAGGAACGAGAAGACGATGAAGGGGATCGATTGGGGCAGTGCCTGCATCACCTTGGGCGAGATGAGCGTGAAGATGGGGAAGAAGCAGCCGGCCACCATCGAGGCGAGCGATACATAGTGGCTTACCATCAGAACCAGAATCCATACGCCGAGGCAGAGCAGCACCAACGGAGCGTTGATACCCATCACGGCACCCACCAGCGTGGCAACACCCTTACCACCTCTGAAGCCGGCAAAGATGGGGAATATATGGCCCAAAACGGCCGCCATCACACCTCCGATGCGCAACATATAGAACCAAAACTCGTGGGCCCCCTCGGCGAAGAAGCTGTCATACTTCATCAGGTCGAGAATCGTCACGGCCACAAAGCCCTTCAAGAAGTCGAGGGCAAATACCGGCAGGGCAGCACGCTTGCCCAGCACGCGCAACATATTGGTCGTACCGGCATTCTTCGAGCCGTGCTCGCGGATGTCAACGCCATAGTATTTCTTGCCAATCCACACGGCACTCGGAATCGAGCCCAGCAGGTAAGCGATAATCAACAGGGTAATTATACAGTAATAGGTGATAAACATCTCTCCCATCTCTTCGTCTTTTTAGGGTTTATAAGCGCCTCTTGCGAGAATAAGTTAGTGCGAATGTAAGCAAAAAAGTTAAAACGGGCAAATTTTCCTCCTTTTAGGACATTATTAGGGGTGTAATACTCCTTTTACACCAATATCCGGTTGGAAATATCGGGGGGTGAGGTGTTGGGATTTTGCCCGATTTTTTCTAATTTTGTCGCTATGAAAACCTTATGGAAACCCGGAACATTGATCTATCCCCTGCCTGCCGTCTTGGTGAGCGTGGGTGACAGCCCCGAAAACTACAATCTGCTGACCATCGCCTGGACCGGTACGGTCTGCACCAATCCCCCGATGTGCTACATCTCGGTGCGCCCCGAGCGCCACTCCTACGAGTTGATTCGTCGTACCGGAGAGTTTGTCATCAACCTCACGACCGAGGAGCTGGCACGCGCCACCGATTGGTGCGGCGTGCGTTCGGGCCGCGATTACGACAAGTTCAAGGAGATGGGCCTTACACCTCTGCCGGCCTCGCAGGTCAAGGCACCGGTGTTGGCCGAGTCGCCCCTCTCGATCGAGTGCAAGGTGAAGCAAATCATTCCGTTGGGGTCGCACGACATGTTCCTGGCCGAGGTGGTGGGTATTCAGGCCGACGAGCGCTACATCGACCCCGAGACAGGGAAGTTCTCGCTCGAAAAGGCGGCTCCGATTGTCTATTCGCACGGGGAGTATTTCCGCCTGGGAGAGTTAATTGGTCACTTCGGGTGGTCGGTCAAGAAGCCGACAAAACCGGCAAAACGCACCCGCAAACCCGCCGCACCGAAGGTTAAATCTCGGTAGCGTGCTCCTTCAGGTAGCGCTTCAGATAGGCTTTCAGCCCGCTACCCTTCTCGATTCGAATATCATCCAGCAGGCCGACCACAAATCGGCCTGCGCCGGCATAGTCGGCAATCTGTGTCGTGAGCAGCCAATGCTCCTCGTCCAGGGGTTGCAGGTCGCGCTCGGCCAGGGGGTACTCCTCCAAAAGAAGGTTGTAAGCCCTCAAGCCCAACACCAGCGCAATCTCCTCGCACTTGTCGCCATTCATGCGAAAGATGTCGGTGAAGCCCTTGTGGTGCTTCTCGCGGTGCTGCCACCCCTTGTCGAGGAGCTCTACCCCACCGATGCGGGCCGTCTTGAAGGATTTGCAACTGTCGCTTGCAGGCTCGTAACACCAGATCTGCACATAGTTGGTCGTAAAGGCAAAGGGCTCCACCGTGCGGTTGCTCACCGTGCCGCCATGAGCCGAGCGGTAGCCCTGCAAGATAACCTGTCGCTCCCCCTCGATCGCCTCAATCAGGTGGTGTACGATCGAGGCCATCGGCCCCTTGACCACGGTGTCGGCCAGCGTTCGATTGTCGTAGACCGAGTAGAGTTTTCGTTTCAGATTCTGCTTCAGGAGGTTGGTATCATCGACACTCTCGATGGCACGCTTCAAGATTACCGCCTCCTCCTCGGTGAAGTGGACCAGCTGCGAGATATCCTTGAAGTGGGGCGACTCCTTGTCCAGGCGGATGCAGTCGCCCGTCTTCTTGATGACGAATCCCGCCTCGCGGAAGGTGTCGATGTAGCGATAGATGGTGCGGCGCGACATGGCAAGACGCTCGGCCAGCTCATCAACCGTGTAGGTGGTGTTGGCCGTCAGGAGCTTCATCAGTCGAAGCAGTCGTTCGATTTTGGGTTGGTCCATGGTGCGTGGGGATAATAAAAGGGCCTGCTTCCATTGTTGTGCAGGCCCCTGTGTTATTTAAGTTAAGCCAAAACGGCTTTTTCGATCTCCTCTACCTGGTGGCGGAACTGCTTGTCGGTCTCCAGCAGGTTGGTTACTGCCTTGCAGGAGTGGAGCACGGTGGCGTGGTTACGCCCTCCGATGGCAGCACCGATGGCCGTGAGGGGCGCCTTGGTGTGCTGCTTGGCCAGGTACATGGCAATCTGACGAGCCTGCGCAATCTCGCGCGTGCGCTCCGTCGAGTTGAAGCGGTCGTGGTCGAGGTTGAGCGAACGGCATACCACCTCGATGATGTGGTCGATGGTAATCTCCTTCTGCGTCAGGCGTACATAGACCTTGAGAATCTCCTTGGCCAGCGAGGTGGTGATTCTGCGACCCATGAACGAGGCGTTGGCCACCAGCGAGGAGAGGGCTCCCTCGATCTCGCGCACATTGGCCGAGATGTTTTCGGCCAGGAAGCTCACCACCTCGTCGGAGATAGGTACATTGAGCTTGGCCATCTTGGCGCGGATGATCTTGATTTTGGTCTGATAATCCGGCGTCTGAATCTGCGTCGTAAGACCCCACTTGAAGCGGGTGAGCAGGCGCTCCTCGATATCCTTCAGCTCCACGGGGGGCTTATCCGAGGTGAGGATGAGCTGCTTGCCCGAGAGGTGGAGGTGGTTGAAGATGTTGAAGAAGACATTCTGCGTGCCGGGCTTGCCGGTCAGCTCCTGAATATCGTCGATGATAAGCACATCCACCATCTGGTAGAAGTGGATAAAGTCGTTGAGCTCTCCCTTCTTGTCGCTTAAGTAGGCGCGCTGGAATTGGGCCTGGAATTTGTTCATCGAGACATAGAGCACCTGCAACTCGGGGTGACGCTCCCGAATCTCGTGACCAATGGCCTGTACGACATGGGTCTTACCCAAGCCCGAATCACCATATATATATAGGGGATTGAAGGGGTTGTTGCCCGGGTTGATGGCCACCGCCATGCCGGCCGAACGGGCCAGGCGGTTGCAGTCGCCCTCGATAAAGGTGTCGAATTTGAGGTTGGGATTCAAATTCGGATCAATTATCGGACGGCGAATGCCCGGAATTAACAACGGATTTTGTATATTTGCCGTGTCGGTCTGCCCTACCACGCGGCGAATCTCGGTGGTATCCACTTCGTGCTGCGGTTGGGGTTGGGGTTTGGGTACGGCGTAGAAGAGTTTGGTCTGCTGTCCGTAGAGCTGCGAGATGATCGGACGAAGGAACTTCAGGTAGTTCTTCTCGATCTGGTAGACATAGCTCGCATTGGGTACACGCAGACGCAGCGTCACGCCGTCGAACTCCAAAGGTTCGATGGGTTGAAACCACTTGACGAACTCCTCCTCGGTGGTCTGGGTTCTCAAATGGGCGAGGCATTCCTGCCACATATCATTATATGTCTGCGTGTTAGTGGTCATTTTAGTATGGTGTCGTGGAAAATGTGTTTCTTTGACATCGCAAAGTTGTAAATAATTTTGTAAAAATATCCTCCATTTTTAGTTGCAAATTTAGTTTTTTTGTATATAGAGATTCAACGCTTTTTTGAGAGCGATTTTTTAACGCATTGATAGTGAATAATTGAAAAAAAAAGTTTATATTTGCGTATAGATTTTTTGGTGAGTAAATCAAATACACAATAAATAAAACTTATAGCTTATGGCAATCTCATTAGAACAGCAGGTGCTGGAGAAGGCACAGCTTTGGCTCGACGGTAATTATGACCAGCAGACCAAGGAGCGCATCAAGTGGTTGATGCAAAACGACATGAAGGAGCTTATCGAGAGCTTCTACAAGGATTTGGAGTTTGGTACGGGCGGCTTGCGCGGCATCATGGGCGTAGGCTCTAACCGCATGAATGTCTATACGGTAGGTGCTGCTACGCAGGGTTTGGCCAACTACCTGAAGAAGAACTTTGCCGGCGAGAAGATTCGAGTGGCCATCGGGCACGACAGCCGCAACAACTCGCGTCTGTTTGCCGAGCGTGTGGCCGACATCTTCGCCTCGAACGACTTTGAGGTCTTCCTCTTCGATGCGCTGCGTCCCACGCCCGAGTTGAGTTTTGCGATTCGTGAGCTCAAGTGCCATTCGGGAGTGGTGGTTACCGCCTCGCACAACCCCAAGGAGTACAACGGCTACAAGGCTTACTGGACCGACGGCTCGCAGGTTACGGCTCCCCACGACAAGAACATCATCGCCGAGGTGGCCAAAATTACAGAGGTGGATCAGGTGTTGATGGGTAAGAATCCCGAGAATATCACCATCCTGGGCGAGGAGTTCGACAAACTCTACCTGGATCGTATTCAGCAGGAGATTTCGCTCTCGCCCGAGTGCGTGCAGCGTCATGCCGACATGAAGATTATCTATACGCCGCTCCACGGCTCGGGCGTGAAGCTCGTGCCGGCGTCGCTCAAGAACTTCGGCTTCAAGAATGTGGAGTTGGTAGAGGCACAGTCGGTCGTAGATGGCAACTTCCCCACTGTGGAGTCACCCAACCCCGAGGAGCGCAAGACGATGGCGATGGCTATCGACCTCGCGGCCGAGCGTGGGGCCGACCTGGTGATGGCTACCGACCCCGACAGCGACCGTATCGGTCTGGCCCTGCGCAACAAGAAGGGTGAGTATGTGCTGTTGAACGGTAACCAGACGCTGGTGCTTCTGATGAGCTATCAGCTTACGCGTTGGGCCGAGCTGGGTAAGCTCGACGGCAAGCAGTATGTCGTAAAGACCATTGTAACCTCGCAGATGGCCAATGCCGTGGCCGACCACTTCGGAGTGAAGTGCTACGACTGTCTGACGGGCTTCAAGTACATCGCCCGCATCATCCGCGACAACGAGGGCAAGACCAAGTACATCGGTGGTGGTGAGGAGTCGTTCGGCTACCTGCCCGGTGACTTCGTGCGCGACAAGGATGCCGTGGCTGCCTGCGCTTTGGCCGCCGAGGCTGCCGCCTGGGCCAAGGATACGATGGGCCTGACGCTCTACGAGTGGTTGCAGGAGCTCTATGTGAAGTATGGCTTCTACCGTGAGGGCCTCGTGTCGGTAGTCCGCAAGGGCAAGGAGGGTGCCGAGCTGATTCAGAAGATGATGGTTGAGTTCCGTGAGAACCCGCCCAAGACGATTCTCGGCTCGCCCGTGGTGAAGATCAACGACTTCAAACTCTTGGAGACGACCGACCTCAAGACGGGTGTCAAGACCCCCATTGTCGAGGAGTCGAGCAATGTATTGCAGTGGTTTACCGAGGATGGCACGAAGGTTTCGGTGCGTCCGTCGGGTACCGAGCCCAAGATTAAGTTCTACTTTGGTGTGAAGGCCGAGCTCAAGTCGGTGGAGGATTACGACCGCGTATTGGCCGAGCTCGATGCCAAGATTGAGGGCATCAAGCAGGATCTCAAATTGGTATAAAACAACTCTCTGATAACGAAGGAGGGTGTCCCACTCGGGACACCCTCTCTTTTGTTGTCTATTCGTGTAATTTGGGGTTTTGGATATGCCGCTCGTGGTCGCGCTCCGTCTTTTTTCGGAAGCTCTCCTCGATGGCGGCCTCCAAATCCACGCCTGTCTGGTTGGCCAGGCAGACCAGCACCCACAAGATGTCGGCCATCTCCTCCGAGAGGTTCTCCTTCTCACCCGCCTTGAAGCTCTGATCCCCATACTTGCGGGCCATTACGCGGGCCAATTCGCCCACCTCCTCGGTCAGCACGGCCATGTTGGTCAGCTCGCTGAAGTAGCGCACGCCAATCGTTCGAATCCACTCATCGACGCGCTGTTGTAACTCCTTAATCTCCATCACTCACAACTTTTACGGCAGGACTACCCTACTTGCGCTTCTCCTTCGTCTCGGAGACGATGTAGGCGTACTCGTAACCAAACCACTCCTGGATGGTGGCATCGGCTTTGGCGTTGATCTCGGGGGTAATCTTCTCGCTCACCTTTTTATATACATAGATCAGGGCGGCACCCTCGTCGAGGATACCCAGGAACTTGAAGATGCGCTGCGGCAGGGCGCTCACCGGGAGTATCGTGTAGAGGATGGCGGCGTAGAGCATCGCCTTGTCGGAGGTCGAAGTCCGGGCGTCGGTCAGCACATAGTAGAACTGCAATACCGGCTTGGCGGCCACTCGTCCGGCACGGTTGGCCCACACCTTGATTTTGCTCTTCAGCGTAGCGAACTTACGCTCCCAATTGGTGCCCGAGAGCTTCTCGAGCTGCTCGTTGATGTCCTTGCCTAAAATCAGATAGGCCAGAATGGTGAAACAGATGATGGTAAACATAGTCGTAGGTATTTCTCGATGTTATTTTACGCGTATCAGGTTGAGGCCGTCGCGCAGGGGGAGAATGACGCTCTCCACGCGCTCATCCTCAAGAACCATGCGGTTGAATTGTTGCAGGGCCTCGGTGTGGTGGTCGCCGTGGCGTGCCGGCTCCATCACCTTGCCATACCAGAGGATGTTGTCGGCGATGATGAGCGAGCCGCTGCGGACCAATGCCGGCGTACCCTTGTCGCCCATCAACATGCGGTAGTAGTCGGGGTATTCGCGCTTGTCGCCGTCGATGAAGACCAGGTCGTAGCTTTCACCCAGGGCAGGGGCAAGCTCCAGTGCCGAGCCGATGTGGAGGCGGATTTTGTGGCCGTGGGGCGAACGGTCGAAGAAGCTCTGGATGAAATCCTGCTGCTCGTCGTCCACCTCGAAGGTGTCGAGGCGGGCTCCTTCGTCCAGACCCGCCGCGATCGAGAGGGCCGAGTAGCCCGTGAAGGTGCCAATCTCCAACACGCGACGGGGATGCAGCGAGGCGGTGAGCAGCTCGAGCAGCTTGCCCTGTATATGGCCCGAAATCATGCGCGGAGCCACCATGCGGTGGTGCGTGGCGCGGTCGAGCTCCTCCATCAGGGGCTCTTCGGGCGACGAGAAGTCGTGAATATATCTCTCTAAAGCATCCATTATGCCAATTTCAAGGGACTATCGATAAATCAGGCGTGAGGTAGTTTGAAATGTCTCCTCAGCAGCTTCGCGCAGCTGGTGTGCGGTGAGGGCCTCCACCTTGCGGTAGACCGCCTCCATGGTATCCACCTCGCGGTGGCAGAGCAGACTCTTGCCCGTGCCGAGCATATACCCCTCGTTACTCTCCATCGAGATGGCCAATTGGGCGATAAACTGCTTCTTGGCCATTGCCAATTGGCGCGTGGTGAGGGTCGTGGTGCGCAGACGCTCCAACTCGCCATAAATCAACTCGCAGCAGCGCTCCGCATGGTCGTGGTCGGAGCTGAAGTAGATGGCCACCATGCCCGAGTCGCCATAGGGGGTGTAGCTGGCCTCGATCGAGTAGGAGAGGCCGTGCTTCTCGCGTACGAGCATGTTGAGGCGCGAGTTGGCCGAGGGCCCACCCAGGATGTTGATGGCCAACGAGAGGGGCAGACGGCGCTCCTCGTTGATGCCGTAGGCGCGGCTGCCGATGATGCAGTGGCACTGGTGGGTGTGGCGGTTTATCTCGCGCTCGAAGGGGCGGTACGCGCCCGGGGCTTGTCGCTCGAATTGTCGCCGCGTGGCGGGGGCTTCACCCAAGTAGCGCAGGGCTATGGCCTCGACCCGTTTGGGTGAGAGGTTGCCGATGGTCGAGAGAACCATCTGGTCGCAGGTATAGGTACGCTCCACAAAGCGGTGGCAGGCACGGCTGTCGAAGTGTTTGAGCTGCTGTTTGCGCCCCAGGATGTTGTGCCCGAGCTCCGACCCCTCGAAGAGGTAGTCTTCGAAGGTGTCGTAGATCATATCGACGGGCGAATCCTTGTAGGTGTTGATTTCGTCGAATATCACCTCGCGCTCACGCTCCAACTCGCGGTCGGGGAAGGTGGAGCGCAGGGCGATGTCGGCAATCAGCTCGACCGCCTTCGAGAAGTCGCCCTTGAGGGTCGTGGTGTGAATCGTCGTATCCTCTTTGGTGGTAAAGGCGTTCAGTTCGCCGCCCAGGTTCTCCAGACGGCAGTTCACCTGGTAGGCCTTGCGTCGCTCGGTCCCCTTGAAGAGGCCGTGCTCGGTGAAGTGTGCCAAGCCATACTCCGTGGGGAGTTCGTCGCGTGTGCCGGCGTTGATGCAGAGGGCGCAACGCACCACCCCACCCGCCACTTGACGGTGGATGCCGCGTATGCCGTTGGGCAGTGTATAGGTGTAAAATTCGTCGCGTGCCATGGTTATCGCTTTTCGTAGCGGGCCTTCAGGTAGCGTCCCGTGTGGCTTTCGGGCACCTTGACGAGCTCGTCGGGTGTACCGGCAAAGAGTACCGTGCCCCCCTTATCGCCCGCCTCGGGACCCAGGTCGATGACCCAGTCGGCCGACTGGATGACCTCCATGTTGTGCTCCACAATTACAATGGTGTGTCCCTTGCTGACCAGGGCGTTGAAGGCATCCATCAGTTTGTTGATATCGTGGAAGTGGAGGCCCGTGGTGGGCTCGTCGAAGAGGAAGAGAAGCCCACCACCCACCGCTTCGCGCCCCAGGAACGAGGCGAGCTTCACGCGCTGACTCTCACCCCCCGAGAGGGTCGAGGAGGGCTGTCCGAGACGGATGTAGCCCAACCCCACATCGCTCAGGGGCTGCAGTCGCTCGACGATGCGGCGACAGGTGTTGTTCTTCTTGTCTTCGCCGAAGAAGGCGATCGCCTCCTCCACACTCATGTCGAGGATGTCGCATATCGTCTTTTCGCGATAGCGCACCTCCAGAATCTCATCCTTGAAGCGCTTGCCGTGGCACGCCTCGCAGACGAGCGTAACATCGGCCATGAACTGCATCCCCACCTTGATGCTGCCCTCGCCCTGACACTCCTCGCAACGGCCGCCCGCCATGTTGAACGAGAAGGCGGCGGCACTGATGCCCGAGTGTTGGGCATAGGGCTGCTCGGCATAGAGCTTTCGGATCTCGTCGTAGGCCTTCAGGTAGGTTACGGGGTTCGAGCGCGACGACTTGCCGATGGGGTTTTGATCCACCATCTCGACCCCCTTGAGGAGCGATAGGTCCCCCTCCAAGCGGTCGAAGTCGCCCGGCTTATCTCCCGAGTCGTTCAAGTAGCGCTTCAGTGCCGGGTATAGGATTCCCTTTACGAGCGACGACTTGCCCGAGCCACTCACGCCCGTGATGCAGGTCATCACTCCCAACGGAATGCGTACATCGATGTTTTGGAGGTTGTTTTCGCGGGCTCCGCGAATCAGCAGCGAGCGACTCCACCCTCGGCGCGTCTGCGGACGCGGAATCGAGCGGTCGCCACGCAGGTAGTCGGCCGTGAGCCCCTTGCCCTCGCTAAGGAGTCGTTCAATCGGGCCGCTGAAGACCACCTCACCGCCATGCTCTCCGGCCTCGGGGCCGATGTCGATCAGGTAGTCGGCCGCGCGAATCACCTCCTCCTCGTGCTCCACCACGATGACCGTATTGCCCACATCGCGCAGCTGCTTCAAGACCCCGATAAGGCGGTTTGTGTCGCGCGGATGGAGTCCAATGGAGGGCTCGTCGAGGATGTAGAGCGACCCCACGAGCGAACTGCCCAGCGAGGTGGCCAGGTTGATGCGTTGGCTCTCTCCGCCCGAGAGGGTCGAGGCCAGACGGTCGAGGGTCAGGTAGCTCAACCCCACCTGTCGCAGGTAGTCGAGGCGGTTGCGAATCTCCACCAGGATGCGTTGTGCGCGTTTCAGGTCATACTCGTCGAGCGTGAGCTCCTCGAAGAAGTGATAGAGCTCCCCTACCGGCATGCGCACCAGCTCGGCGATGTTGCGGCCCCCCACCTTTACATAGAGGGCCTCCTTGCGCAGGCGCTGACCCTCGCACTCGGGGCAGAGGGTCTTGCCCGTGTAGCGCGCCTTCATTACGCGGAACTGAATTTTGTGTCGCTCCTTGTCGATATAGAGGAAGAAGTCGTTCAACCCCTTGAAGTGGGCATTGCCACGCCACAGCAACATCTTCTGCTCGGGCGTGAGCTCGTGGTAGGGGGTGTGAATCGGGAAGTCGAACTTGTAGGCCGAGGCGACCAACTCATCGCGCCAGCGGCGCATCGTCTCGCCACGCCAACAGGCGATGGCATCCTCGTATATGCTCTTCGACTTGTCGGGAATCACCAAATCCTCGTCGATACCCGTCACCTTGCCGTAGCCCTCGCACAGGGGGCAGGCTCCCAACGGGTTATTGAAGCTGAAGAGGTGCTCGGTGGGACGCTCGAAGGTGATGCCGTCGCGCTCGAAGCGTGAACTGAAGTGGTGAAGGCTCTCCCCCACCAGCAGGGCACACTCGCCACCTCCCAACTCGAAGGCGCGGGTAACCGATCCCCTTACACGGCTCATCACATCGTCGTCGTGAGGCTGCATCTTCAGGCGGTCGATAACGGCATAGAGCGATTTGCCCCCACAGCTCTCCGCCATAGGAACAAAATCTTCGATCAGGCGTACCTCCTCGCCGTCGTAGATGCGCAGGATGCCGTCACCCAGGAGCAGGGTCAGTCGTTCGATGAGCGACTCGTTGTGGGCGAGGCGGATGGGGGCCATCAGATGGATGCGCTCGCCTGCGGCACGCTCCGTGAGCCAAAAGACCACATCGTCGGTGTCGTAGCAGCGCACCTCCTCGCCCGAGAGGGGGGAGATGGTGTGGCCGGCGCGTGCGAAGAGGAGCTTGAGGTAGTCGTAAATCTCGGTTGTCGTACCCACCGTCGAGCGGGGGTTGCGCGTCGAGACCTTCTGCTCGATGGCGATGGCGGGGGCGATGCCCTCGATGATATCGACATCGGGCTTGGTGATGCGCCCCAGGAATTGGCGTGCATAGGCCGAGAGGCTCTCCACATAGCGACGCTGGCCCTCGGCAAAGATGGTGTCGAAGGCCAGAGTCGATTTGCCCGAGCCCGACAATCCCGTGATGACGGTCAGTGTGTTGTGCGGGATGCGTAACTCCACCTCTTTGAGGTTGTGTACGCGTGCCCCCTTTATGTAGATTTCGCTCATCGTCGTTTATAGGTTTTCGACCTCGATGTCGGCCCCTTCGACCTTGCGCAGCTTGCCCACGAGGCGTTCGGAGAGGGAGCGACGAATACGCAGTCGCATGGTACAGAGGTTGTCGAAGAGCTGCTCCTCGATGCGGGGCTGCTCCTCCTTGACCGCCTTCATCACCTCGTTCATCGAGATGTAGGGGAAGTGAATCGTAATCAGGTCATCGACCGTGCGCTCCACAATCTCGGCAGCGGCCAGCACCTCCTGGGTCGCCTCCTTGTAGGCGGCAATCAGCCCCGGAACGCCCAACTTGGTGCCTCCGAAGTAGCGAACCACCACGACCAGGCAGTTGGTTACCTCGGCCGAGAGCATCTGTCCCAGGATGGGACGACCGGCCGTGCCCGAGGGTTCGCCGTCGTCGTTGGCGCGGAACTGCTCACCCTGCGGCCCCAGACGCCAGGCATAGCAGTGGTGTGTGGCATCGAAGTAGCGCTTGCGCAGCGCCTCCAACGCCTCACGAATCTCCTCTTCGCTCTCCACGGGATAGGCGTAGGAGAGGAATTTGCTGCTTCGCTCGCGGTTGTAGGCCTCGGCCGGGGCGGCCAGGGTCAGATAGCTGTCGTTCTCCACCTTGCCTGGTTATTTTACACGGGTGAAAATTCGATCCCAACGGATGTTGCCCGGGAAGGAGCCCTCCTTGTCGAGCGAGAGCCATACCCATGCGGCACGACCCACGATGTGGTCCTCGGGAACGAAGCCCCAATAGCGTGAGTCGGCCGAGTTGTGGCGGTTGTCGCCCATCATCCAATAGTAGTCCATTTGGAAGGTGTATTCGGTGGCGGGCTCGCCGTTGAGCAGAATGGTGCCATCCTCCTTAAGCTCCAACTCATTCCCCTCATAGACGCGTATGGGGCGCTCGTAGAGGGCAAAGTTGTCGGCCGTAAGGGGGATGGTGGCACCCCTTTGGGGAATCCAGATGGGGCCGTAGTTGTCGGCGTTCCACTCCTCGCGGCCATCGTGGGGATAGACCGCCGACGAACTCTCTTGCTCGGCGTAACGGCGTACCGAGACCACCTGGCTCAACTTGCGCAGAGCCTCGGCCTTCGGCTCCGTGAGGGCCATGTAGTAGAGCCCCGTCGAGGCGATGTATTGATACTCGCTGATTTGCAGATTCTTCAACGCATACTCCGTCAGGGGCTGCGTCACCTGCACCATATAGAAGAACTGACGGCCGGCAGGGGCTTCGCGGCGCTCCCCGTTGAGGTAGAGCTCCGAGTCGATGATTTGGAGCGTATCGCCCGGCAGAGCCACGCAGCGCTTGATGTAGTGCTCGCGCTTATCGACGGGGCGTGTGATGACCGTATAGTCGTGGAAGAGGCGGCGGCGCCCCTCCTCCTTACCCCACTGTCGCTCGTAGTCGCGCAGGATGTCGTAGTAGGTGACATTCTGACGCTCCAACAGCACGCTGTCGCCTGCGGGGAAGTTGAAGACCACGGCATCCCCCTCCTTCACCTCGCCCAATCCGCAGAGACGGCGGTAGGGAAGGCGGATAGCCTCCGAATAGGACTTCTTGGTCAGCGACCCGGGCATGGTGTGGTGTACCAGCGGGAGCGAGAGGGGCGTGTTGGGCATCTTGGGACCATAGGCCACCTTGCTCACATAGAGGTAGTCGCCTACCAGCAGCGACCCCTCCATCGAGGAGGTGGGGATGGTGTACATCTGGAAGACGAAGATGTGGATCAGCGAGGCCACCACCGTAGCGAAGAGGATGGCACTGATCCACTCATAGATGAACTTGTAGGTCGCACTCTTGCGGCACCACTCCTCGTTGTGGCGACCAATATAACGGTAGATGAAGCGTGTGATGTAGAGGTCGAAGATGACCACCTCGCCCAAAAGGAACCAAAGGTTGCCCGTCCAGACGACAAACCACAGCAGATAGAGGAGCGAAGCGAGCGTAAAACCCACCCATCGATTCTTAAAAATTTCTATTATTTTGGTTGTGGTGCTTTTCATCGTATTGCGGATATTCGGATGTTCGGTTGTTCGGATATTCAATTATTCGGTTGTTGCACTTCACCCTATTGCAGCAGATCCTCCATCGTATAGACCCCCTGCTTGCCACACAAAAACTCGGCCGCAATGACTGCCCCCTCGGCCAGCGTACGACGGTGCTTGATCTCGTGGCGCAGTTCGAGCGTGTCGTCGGCCGACGAGTAGGTGATGGTGTGGATGCCGGGAATCATCCCCTCGCGCACCGAACGGATGGCAATCGCATCGTGCGGGGCCTCGGCCTCATTGACCCACCCCGTCTTGCGCTCCACCTCCTCGATGATGGCCTCGGCCAGGGTGATGGCCGTGCCGCTCGGGGCATCCTTCTTCTGGGTGTGGTGTACCTCCTCGATGGATACCTCGTACTGCCCGAAGCGGTTCATCAGGCGGGCCAGCTGGCGATTCAGGCGGAACAGTAGATTGACTCCGAGCGAGAAGTTCGAGGCGTAGAAGAGGGCACTACCCTCCTCCTTCCGGCAGAGCTCTTTGAGCTCCTCCAGACGCGCTGTCCACCCCGTCGTACCACTCACCACGGGGGTGTGGCATGCGATGCAACGGCGCAGGTTGTCGTAGGCCGTCTCGGGGGTGGTGAACTCCAAGGCGACATCCACCCCTTCGAGGTGCTCTGCGTCTAATTCGTGCTGGTTCTCCTGGTCGATAACAAGGCTCACTTCGTGGCCTCGCTCCCGAAGTATCTTCTCAATCTCACGGCCCATCTTGCCGTATCCGATAATGGCTGCTTTCATGTTTCAAGGTTATGAATGGACAAAGATACGAAAAAAATACGCAGAGAAGTGTTATATCCTCGCTATTTTTTCCTTACCTTTGTGTTGAGAAACGAAGTTATGGCACGCTATTTTGTCGAGTTGAGCTATATGGGCAAGGCCTATTGCGGTTGGCAACGCCAGCCCAACGCCCCCACCGTGCAGCAGGAGCTCGAAACGAGGCTCTCGACGCTGCTGCGTGAGCCTGTCGAGGTGGTGGGTGCCGGGCGTACCGATGCAGGGGTCAATTCGTCGTTTTATGTGGCCCATTTCGACACTCAAAGCCCCATTGCCGACCGCGAACAGCTCTGCTATAAACTCAACCGCACCCTGCCGCTCGATATTGCCGTGAAGGCCGTTCGGCCCGTGCGCGCGGATGCGCACGCCCGCTTTGATGCCCGTTGGCGCGAGTACCGCTACTACCTCTCGCCCCACAAAAGCCCCTTTACCCATACGCTGGCCTGGTACTACGCCGTACCCCTGGATATCGACCGCATGAATGAGGCTGCCGCCTGTTTGCTCGATTGCGAAGATTTTACTACCTTTGCCAAGCTCGGGTCGAATAACCACACCAACATCTGTCGCTTGAGCGAGGCGCGTTGGCAGGTGCTGCCCGACGGGGTGTGGTGCTTTACCATCCGTGCCGACCGCTTCCTGCGCAACATGGTACGCTCGATTGTGGGCACCCTGGTCGATGTGGGCCGTGGCCGTTATACGGTGGAGGAGTTTCGCGAAATACTCCTCTCGCGCGACCTCTCGAGGGCAAGTGCCGGAGCCCCTGCATGCGGACTCTATCTGAGTGGCGTGGGGTACGACGACAATGTTTATGTCTGCAACGACAATACGCAGAAATAGAGCTAATTAAATAGAAACATATTAACCAATTGTTTAACTTAAATATCTTTTTACAATGGGAACTATTTTGTATCTTGTAGGTCTTGTTTGCGCTATTTGGTGTGTACTCGACATTTGGAAGAAGCCTATTACCCTCGTAGGTAAGCTCATCTCGGCTGTGGTTGTTTTGGCATTCAGCTGGATTGGTTTGGCACTTTATTACTTCTGGATGCGTCATCATTTGACTACCTGGTTCAAGTAATTTTTTGAGTGATAAGGTGGCATTTGCTGCCGCTAACAATAAATATCGCGAATGGAACATACGCTTAGTATGCCCCATCCGCGATATTTTTGCCGAGCGTTGCAACTACCACCTTCTAACTCAAAAAATAATCTGCGATGCGATAAGTCGGCATTTGCTGCCGCTAACCCTAAAATCCAACAATGGGCAGTACGAAAAGTACAGCCCATCGTTGTTTTTAGGGCCGAGCGTAGTGTCAATTCAGAATTTAGAATTCAAAATTCAAAATTTTTTTTTGCTCGGTGCAATGGAGATTTGGGAATTATGGGAGATATGGGAATTATGAGAGTTCCGAGAAATTTATCTCTTGTCGTCCTAAATTCATAAGGTCAAAAAGAATAATCGAGAATTGTGGATCGTGAATTAAAAAGGCTGTCAGTCCAATGCTGACAGCCTTCATTCTAAATTCTAAATTCTAAATTCTAAATTTTGAATTTACAGGTGTATTGCGCAGCCCAAGGCGTTCTCCGAGGCCTCCATCAGCCCCTCGTGCATCGTGGGGTGAGAGTGGATGGTACGGGCGATTTGATGGGCGGTGGCACCGAGCTGCTTGGCCAGCGTGGGCTCACCCAACATCTCCGTTACATTGGCTCCTACGAGGTGGGCACCAATCAGCTGCTCCTTCTCGTCGAAGATAAGCTTGACGAAGCCGTCGCGGTCGCCTGCGGCAGTCGCCTTGCCCGATGCGGTGAAGGGGAAGCGACCCACCTTCACCTCGATACCCTTGTCGCGGGCCTGTTGCTCGGTCATACCCACCGAGGCCACCTCGGGTGAGGTGAAGATGCACGACGGGATGGTCGAGTAGTCCACCGGTTGGGGATTCTCTCCGCAGATAGCCTCCACGCAGCAGATGGCCTCGGCCGAGGCTACATGCGCCAGGGCGGGGCCGGGAACGATGTCGCCGATGGCGTAGATGCCGGGTACATTGGTGCGGTAGTATTCGTCGACCACCACCTTGCCACGCTCGCACTTCACGCCCGTCTCCTCCAGGCCGATACCCTCGATATTGGCAGCGATGCCGACAGCCGAGAGGACCATTTCGGACTCGATGAGCTGCTCGCCCTTCTTGCCCTCGACCGTCACCTCGCAGCGACCGGCCTCATTGACCTTCACGCTCTTTACGGTGGTAGAGGTCATCACCGTCATGCGTAGTTTGCGGAACGAGCGCTCCATCGCCTTCGAGACCTCCTCATCCTCGAGGGGCATCAGGCGATCGACATACTCCACGATGGTAACCTTCACGCCTAACGAGGCGTAGAAGAAGGCAAACTCGCTGCCGATGGCTCCCGAGCCCACCACCACAATCGACTCGGGCAGGTGGTCGGGAATAAGGGCCTCCTTCGAGGAGATGATGTGCTTGCCGTCGATCGGCATGAAGGGCATCTCACGCGGACGGGCACCCGTAGCGAGGATGATATGGTCGGCCTCGTAGAGCGTACCCTCCACCTCGACACGACCTGCCCCCTTCACAACACCGAAGCCCTGAATCAGCTCGATGTTGTTCTTCTTCAGCAGGAATTGAATACCCTTCGACATGGTCTCGGCCACGCCGCGCGAGCGCTGCACGATGGCGCTGATGTCGGGCTTGGCCTCCCCTTCGAGGGCGACGCCGTAGTGCGCAGCATTCTTACAATAGGTATAGACCTGGGCACTCTTCAGGAGCGCTTTGGTGGGGATGCAGCCCCAATTCAGGCAGACACCACCCGCTTCGGCCTTCTCCACAAGGGCTACCTTCTTGCCCAGCTGGGCAGCACGAATGGCGGCCACATATCCACCCGGGCCGGAGCCTATGACGATAATATCGTACTTCATAACTTGTTTGTTTTTGCTATTTTACCACCTTCAGTACCTCGCCGTTATCCTCGGCCACCATACGCTTCCACTGCTCGTTGTAGCCGGGCTGCTGGATTTTGGCGGGGATACCCTTGCCGTTGCCGTTATCGACAAAGTGCGAGGGCGAGGGGTTGGCGATGTAGTCTAAAACCGTGCCGTTCTCGCTCTTCACATTGCCGTCCATGTACTTCAAGAGCAGGTAGCGCTCCAGGGTCTGCCACTTGCCAAAGAGCTCCTCGGCGTGTGCGAGCGTGAAGGCGGTGAGGGCCTTGCGACGCTTCGCAGCGTTCGAGGGGGCGAGGTCGTCCATCAGCTTCACAGCCTCGATTTGGCCCAGCTCCCAGATGTCTACCACCTTGCGGATGTCGGCCGACATCATGTCGTAGCGCAGGTAGGCGAAGTTGGTGACGCGGTTGAAGAGCCAGAAGGCCGACTCCTCGGGGGCGTCGAGCATCGTACCGCTCTCCACCGAGAAGTTGGCGGGAACCTCGGTCGTCGAGCAGTAGATGGGCGTCAGGCACGAGGTGGCGGCATCATCGACGCCAAACCACAGGATACCCATATCGTCGGGGAGCTGGGGACGGGCCTGGGCCACAAACCAGAAGCCGGTCTGCTGGGTGGCGGTGGCGCGCTCGTTGCAGTACTCCACGCCATCCACCTCGAAGTACATCGGACGCCAACGGTAAGGCAGGCCGTGGCCTCCGGCACCCAGATCCTTCGTCATATCCATCTTCGTACCCTCGTAGTGATCGCGCATGGCGTCGAATACCACCTTGGGCGATACCGGCTTCGAGGGCTTCACCCACAGGGGCATGCGGTTCTCCTTGTTGTATCCCATGGCGTAGTCCTCGTAGCGATCCATGTCGTCGGCTACGGTGCGGAAGAAGGCCCATACACGCGCCTCGCAACCGCGCATGCCGCCAAAGTCGATGGGGGCATAGGTGTCGCAGAAGGAGAACTCCTCATCCTTGCCCGAGAAGTAGCCCTTTTCGCGTGCAAAGGTGATTACATCGGGGGCGTAGAGGCAGTTTTCGGGGTCGTTCAGGGGGAAGGTGGTGATGCGGGCCTGGTTGGCGTGGGCCGATACATAGCCGTCGGGGATGCGGCGGGCCACCCATACGATACCCTTGTTCTCGGGGCCCTTGCCGATGAGCTCCATGATCCACGCCTCGTCACGATCCACAATCGAGAAGCTCTCGCCGCTCGACATGTAGCCGTGGGTGTTGGCCAAATCGACGATGCAGGCGATCGCCTCGCGGGCCGTCTTGGCACGCTGCAGGGTGATGTAGATCAGCGAGCCGTAGTCGATCTTGCCGTTGGGGTCCTCCAGCTCGGGACGACCGCCATAGGTGGTCTCGGCGATGATGAGCGAGTGCTCGTTCATGTTGCCGACGGTCGAGTAGGTGAAGGGCACCTGGGGAATCATGCCGAGGTACTTGCCCGTGTCCCACTCCTCGACGCGGAGCATTGAGCCGGGCTTGAACTTACCGCCCGGGGTGTGGTAGAGGGCGCCGTAGAGCTGGTGAGAGTCGGCGGCATAGCTTACCATGGCCGAGCCGTCGGTCGAGGCCCCTTTGGTGACGATGAAGTTGGTGCAGGCCTCCGTACCACTCCATGCCGTGGTAGCTGCCAGCAGTGCAATCGCAAATCGAAAGAGTCTTTTCATGCTTTTAGGTTAGGTTTATTTCGGTTTGTTTTCGGTTTGTTTTCGGTTTGTTTCCGGTTTGTTTCCGGTTTGTTTCCGCTAAATTCGGGTTAAAATCCAACAAATATAATCAAAATTATGTAACTTTGCCTGCATAAGCAACCCATAATTTTCAAAAAGAGCAAGAAAATCATGTCAATAGCGACCCAACTACGCGAAATCAGGGCCTCGTTGCCCGAGGGGGTAACCCTTGTTGCCGTCTCGAAGACCCACCCCGCAGAGGCCATCGCAGAGGCCTATAGGGCCGGTCAGCGCATCTTTGGCGAGAGCCGACCCCAGGAGCTGAAGGCCAAGTGGGAGGCCCTGCCCCGCGATATCGAGTGGCACATGATAGGCCACCTGCAGACCAACAAGGTGCGCATGATCATGCCCTCGGTGGCGTTGATTCACTCGGTCGATAGCGAGCGTCTGGTGCGCGAGATCGAGAAGGAGGCGCTGCGTATCGGGCGCACGGTCGATATTCTGTTGGAGATTCATGTCGCCCGCGAGGAGAGCAAGACGGGTTGGAGCGAAGAGGAGCTGCGTGCGTGGCTGGCAGGCGGTGCGTGGCGTGAGTTGCAGGCGGTGCGTGTGCGCGGTGTGATGGGTATCGCCTCCAATACCGACGACCAGGCGGTGGTACGCGCCGATTTTGAGGCGCTCAAGGGGTGGTTTGAAGAGCTCAAGCCCCTCTTTGGTGAGGCGTTCGATACCCTCTCGATGGGGATGTCCGACGACTATCCGTTGGCCGTGGCGTGTGGCTCGACGATGGTCCGGGTGGGCTCCAGAATCTTCGGACAGAGAGACTATTCAAGCAAGGCTTGAAAATTCAACATGTAGAATTACTATTGATGCAATAAATTTGCAGAAGATTGATTTTTCGGTGCTTTGCACCTCTGTTTTGATGAGCAACGGCCCGTTTCAAGTGAACTTGACGGGCCGTTACTCATCAAAAACACTGCCCACAGGCAGCAAAAATCAACCCCGAAAATAATTTATTCTCAACTACTTAATATAATAAAACATATTGACATTCCCCC
Organism: Alistipes sp.; assembly: GCA_045605785.1. Lineage (GTDB taxonomy): Bacteria > Bacteroidota > Bacteroidia > Bacteroidales > Rikenellaceae > Alistipes. The sequence goes on from JAZUQP010000026.1 coordinate 57,922, forward strand.
TAAATCCCCCTTTGACAAAGGGGGACTTGTCGCAGTGATAAATCACTGCTCCTAATTGCAGCCCGAAAGGTCGGTGCGGTAAAAGGTTTTTCTAATCAAAAAGCGACAAACGGCATTGCAAAGTTTATCGCATCGGTAGTAATGTAGAATTTAGAATTCAAAATTCTTTTTTTGACTCGACGCAAGGAGTTGGAAGATAGGAGAGATATGGGAGATAGGGGATAGTATTTCTATTTTTCTCATACTTCCCATATTTCCCATACTTCCCGTACCGCCCCCACGATAACGCGGTAACAAGAGTAACGCGGTAACACGGTAACATGGGTGTGTTACCGATGTTACCCCGTTACTCTTATCTTACTCTCAAGGTTCGGCCGATGCGGAGAACGGTGGTCGATTTGATGCCGTTCAGGCGGCAGATGTTCGTTACGGTGGTGCCGTACTTGCGGGCGATGGCGCCCAGCGTATCTCCCGAACGGATGGTGTGGTACTTCATGGCGGCCTTCTCCTCGGCAGCCTTGCGGTCGGCTTCGTCGGCCGAGAACTCCGCCTCGAAGTCCTGTTCGGCGTTGGAGTGGATGTCGAAGTAGCTGCGCTTCAGCACGATGGTCTCACGCAGCAACTCGCCGGTCTCGAAGTCGATCAGTCGCTCGGGGTCGAAGGTCTGACCGTAGAAGCGGGTCTCGTAGTGGAGGTGGGGGCCCGTAGAGCGACCCGTGGAGCCTCCCAGGCCGATGATCTGACCCGCCTCGACCCACTGTCCCGATACCACATGACGCTCCGAGAGGTGGCCGTAATAGGTCTCCAGGCCGTTGTCGTGGCGGATGACCACCAGGTGGCCGTAGCCCCCCGTGTTGTAGGTCGAGATGCGCACACGGCCGTTGAAGGTGGCGTAGATGGGGTCTCCCGTCTTGAGCGGGAGGTCGATGCCGCGGTGGGCACGACGACGACGGGGCCCGAACTTGCCGTTGGGGTGAATCTTCCCCTTGTAGGGGTAGTGGTAGCCGCTCAAGCTGTCCACCAGGTCGATGGCCATCGCCTCGGGGAAGCGTTGCAGGGTCACCTCGTCGCGGTAGGGCTGCACCTTGAGGGTGTCCCAATAGCGGGTGTAGATCTCCGTATCCTTCGACATGGCGCGGTTGCGCTCGTAGCGCCACGAGTTGTCGTTGTAGAGGATGATCTTCACGCGGTCGCTACCCGTGGGGAGGGTGTCGAGGGGCTCAACCGTCTTGGGGATGGCCTGGGTCGTCACGCGTTGTGCGGGCTGCTCCTTCAGCTCGGCAATATGCTCCTGGTCCACGGCGCTGTCGGGGAAGATGTCGTAGCTCACGGTGTCCTTTACGAGGTTGGGGGCTACGCGCTGCTCGGTCGAGAGGGTCGAGGCACTACCCTGCCCCCCTTCGAGGCGCTCCACCTCGGCCTGCAACTCGGCGATGAGCTGCTTGACGCGCGTAAGTTCGCGCTGCTGTGCAGGTTGTTGCTGTTGCTGCGCCTTTAGGGTGAGGGGCAGCAACACAGCCAACAAGAGTAGGATTCTTTTCAGGTTATTCATGGTGGTATTCGATTATTCGTTCTCGTGGGTAGTGAGGGCTTTGGCAGCCTCCTCGAGGCGCTGGTAGAAGTCGGCACCAAAGCGACGGATGATGGGCTCCCGAAGGGCCTTGTAGATGGGCAGGCCGAGCCTTTTGCCCTCCTTGCAGGCCGAGCGACACACCTCCCAGCGGTGGTAGTTCAGCCCGTAGGTGCCGTTGCTGAAGCGGGCCACACGGATGGGATAGAGGTGGCAGGAGATGGGCTTCGGGAAGCTGCACTTCCCCTCGCGCCAGGCGCGCTCGATGGCACAGTAGGTGATCCCCTCCTCCTCGAAGGAGTAGGCACACTCGGCGTCGTTGATCAAGGGGGTGGTGTAGTCGCCCTCTTCGTCGATGACCATAAAGCCCTGCTCCTCAACAACTCTCACCCCCGCCTCCGTCATGTAAGGCCTAAAATTAGAAAACTCTTCGTCGAGCAGATCGACCTCCTCCATCTCGAGAGGGGCGCCGGCGTTGCCCTCCACGCAGCAGATGCCCTTGCACTGCTTCAGGTCGCAGGCAAAGCACTCCTTGAGGAGGTCGGTCGAGATGATCTTGTCGTCGATTTCGATCATCGAAAGGAAGTGGCTCATATTATTTATAGGTGTCTTTAATCACTTTGTCGAACAGTTCGCCCGTGGTGAGGCCTGCGGCGCGTGCCTGCTTGGGCACGATGCTGCCGCTGCTCATGCCGGGGATGGAGTTGATCTCGATGAGGTAGGGGGTGCCGTCGGCCGTGAGGATGAAGTCGATGCGCACGATGCCTCGGCAACGGCAGGCGCGGTAGGCGCGGCGCGTAGCCTCGTTCAGGCGCTTCACCTCGTCGGGGGTGAGGTCGGCAGGGGTAATCTCCTCCGACATCCCCTCCTCGTACTTGGCCTCATAGTCGAAGAAGGCCTTGCGGGGGATGATCTCGGTGATGGGCAGCAGCAGCTCCTCGTCGCGGGTGATGAGGATGCCGCAACCCAACTCACGACCCACGATGCACTCCTCGATCAAGACCTCGTCGCTCTCGCTCAGGGCCTTCTCGATGGCGGGGAGTATCTCCGAGGGGTGCTCCACACGCGTCACGCCAAACGACGAGCCGCTGGCGTTGGGCTTCACGAAGAGGGGCAGTCCCAACTCGCGGGCCACAGCTTCGGGGTCCACCTCGTCACCGCGGTGGATGAACTTTTCGCGGGCCAAAGCGATGCCTGTGTCGCGCACGGCACGCTTGGTCGATATCTTGTCGAAGGTGATGGCCGATGCGGTGGTCGGGCACGAGGAGTGGGGAATCCCCATCATCTCGAGGTAGCCCTGCAACATGCCGTTCTCACCCGGGGTGCCGTGGATGATCACCAGGGCGTAGTCGAAGGGGCGCTTCTCGCCCTCGTAGGTAATCGAAAAGTCGTTCTTGTCGACCTGTATGGAGCTCCCGTCGGGGGCTCTCCATATCCAATCGCGGTGGTGGAGGTCGATCACCTTCACTTCATACTTTTGGGGGTCGAGGGCCTCGGCAATCCGGGCGGCACTCTGAAGGGCGATGCCGCGCTCGGAGGAGTTGCCTCCGGCCATAAGGGCTATGTGTAGTCGTTTCATGGGTATCAGGGGTTGTAAATGTCGGTGTAACGGAACGAGAGAATCTCATAGACCATATCGACCAACTGCTTCGCCTCTTCGTTCTCGGGGTCGAGCTTGAGGGCGCGGTTGAAGTCGTTGAGGGCCTCGCCCCAGCTCCCTGCACGGTAGTGGCACATGCCGCGTGCAATGTAGCGTTCGGCGGTGGGCTCTCTCTCGATCAGGGCCGTGAGACGGGTCATGCGGTCGGCGAGGGTGTAGTACCCCTTCTCGCGGATGTAGGCGGCCACCTCGGGGGTGAGCATGCGGGAGGTATCCTCCCCACGCTCGACCGCCTCGCGCACCTCGGTCGATGAGAAGTCGCAGTAGGGAGCCCCCTCGAGGTAGGTGATGCGGTCGGCATACTTCTCGACTTGGTGGCCCCGACGCGGATAGACCAAAATCGGGTAACCTGCCACAATCTCCTCCCCCTCGCGCCAACGGTCGAGGGTGTTGATCAGGTCGCTGCCCATCAGGATGGAGAAGTGCATTTCGTGGCCGAAGTTCTCCTTGAGGTAACGCAGCGTATTGATTGTGTAGGAGGGTCTTTCGAGCATAAACTCGATGACCGACGGCTTGATCTGTTCGGGGTATTTCGAGGCTCCGCAGGCCAACTCGGCCATCTCGAAGCGATTCATCTCGGGGGCGAGGTCGCAGGCCTCCTTGTGGGGGTTTTGGGGCGAGATGACGAGTACCACCTCGTCGCAGAGGCCTTGTTCGACGGCATACTCCGCCAGGGCGATATGGCCCCGATGAATGGGGTTGAACGAGCCGAAGTAAAGCAGGGTCTTTTTCACGATGCGGGGCTATTGGTTGAGGAACGAGTCGATCTCGCGGCAGGTGGCCGCAATCGCCTCGTCGAGGTTGTCGTTGATGATCTGTCGGTCAAATTCGGGGGCCTTCGAGAGCTCGAATCGGGCCTTGCCGATGCGCTTCTCGATCACCTCGGGGGCGTCGGTGCCGCGACCCGTGAGGCGGCGGCGCAGCTCCTCGATCGAGGGGGGCATGATGAAGAGGGCTAAGGCCTGCTCCCCGAAGATGCGCTTGAGGTTGAGGCCGCCCATCACATCGACATCGAAGAGGATGGTGTGTCCGCGCTGCCAGATGCGCTCCATCTCGCTCTTCAGGGTGCCGTAGGAGGTACCCGGATAGACCTCCTCCCACTCCACGAAGGCCTCCTCGGCCACCTTTTGGGCAAAGGCCTCAGGCGTGAGGAAGTAGTAGTCTACCCCATCCTGCTCCTCGCCACGCGGCTTACGGCTGGTGGCCGAGATCGAGAACTCGAAGTTGTCGTAGCGCTTCAGCAGCTCGCGCACGATGGTCGTCTTACCCGAGCCGCTGGGGGCAGAAAAGATGATGATTCTATTCATAGTGTTTGGGTTTTACGCGCTAAATTGCGGGTTGCAGCCGTGGGCTTACAGCAGGTTGAGCACCTGCTCCTTGATCTTCTCCAGCTCGTCCTTCATCTTCACGACCAGAATCTGCATGTTGGCCTCGTTCGACTTCGAACCCAGGGTGTTGATCTCGCGGCCCATCTCCTGGGCAATGAATCCGAGCTTGCGGCCGGGCTCCTCCTCCTGGGAGGCCACCTCGCGGAAGTAGTCGCAGTGCTGCTTCAGGCGCACCTTCTCCTCGGTGATGTCGAGCTTCTCCACATAGTAGATCATCTCCTGCTCCAGGCGGTTGCTGTCCAACGGAATGTTCAACTCGGCGATGTGGTCGCGGATGCGCTGCTTGATCTTCTCCACGCGCGCCTTCTCGTAGGGCTCCACGGCCGCCTTGTAGGCCTCGATCTTCTCCACACGCCCGAAGAGGTCGGCAATCAGGGTCGCCCCCTCCGTCTGACGGAAGCTGTCGAAGTGCTCCAGCGCCTCGCCCAAGGCGGCCAATACACACTTGCCCTCCTCGGGATCCATCGCGGGATCCTCGGTCGTAATCACCTCGGGCATGCGCAATACAGCCTGCATGAGCATCCCCTGCGCCTCACTACCCGTGAGGTCGATGCCGTTCGCGCGGGCCACCTCGCCGAGCTGCTGCGTGAAGGAGGCAAAGAGGTCGGGGTTGATGTGCGCCTTGCTCTCGATGCGGGTGTTCCCGTTCGTGATGTAGCAATCCACCTTGCCACGCTTGGCCACTCGGCCTATCAGCGTGCGCATCTCCCCCTCCAACGCGCGATAACGCCCCGGAGCCTTGATGCTGAGATCCAACTGCTTGGAGTTTACCGAGCGCAACTCCACCTTAATCTGCTTCTCTTTATATACCGCCTCGCCCTTGCCGAAGCCTGTCATTGATTTTACCATAGTATGCCGTTTGGTCGTTGTTTAATCCCACAAAGATAAGAAAATAAATTCAGAATTTAGAATGTAGAATGTAGAATGTAGAATTAAATGTAGAATGCAGCATTTAGGGTGTGGAATTGGTAACGCGGGTAACATGGTAACATGGGGGGAGGTGTTACCGATGTTACTCATGTTACCGTGTTACCATCACCGACGACCGACAGCTAATCGTGAATTGTGCCTTGTGAATCGCTAATTTCCCATCGTCAAGGAGATAATTTTGAATTCTACATTCTAAATTTTGAATTGGTAACGCGGGTAACACGGTAACATGGGGGTGTTACCGATGTTACTCATGTTACTGCGTTACTCTAAAAATCAGGAAAATTAAGGGAGAAGCAGGGATTACGAGAGCGTATAACCCAATGACTATGAATAGTTTAGATTGTAGTGGAAAATAATTTTGAATTCTACATTCTAAATTTTGAATTGGTAACATGGGGTAACATGAGGTAACACGGGTACCCCCCCCATGTTACCATGTTACCGTGTTACCGCGTTACCACCTACCAGCGCCAGCTCCTTCTTGTCCTTGAGGTAGGTACGCTCCATGATGACTCCGTCGCGCAGGGCTCGCAGGATACGCATCGAGGCGGCCCTCTTGCTACACTCGAGGCGTTGGCAGAGCTTTGTGGTGAGAATTTCGCGCGGGCAGCAGCCGTTCATCTCCAGCATCAGTTCGGTGATGATATTCATATATTGACTGTTGTTCGTATTGACCACCTCGGGCATGGGGCAGGTCTCGGGCATCCCCTCGGCGTTGATGCGGAAGGCGAAGCGGTCGAAGGGCTCGTTGCGGCAGAACTGCGGCTCGACAATCGAGCAGTCGCCCATCTTGCGTACATAGATCACACTCTCCGACTTGCGTTGCAGGGCCGAGCCGATATGGCCTCGCGCCTTGTCGGAGTTGGGGTTGGTGTGGAGTACCACGAGGATATGGTTCTTCAGACGCGACGAGGTGCGCATGAGCATCGTGACGAGGCTTTCGCTCTCCTCTAAGTCGTTGGTATTGTAGAGTAGGTCGCTGATGCCGTCGATGACCACCAGACGGGGTTTCCACTCCTCGATGGCCTCGAAGAGCATCTTGGAGCGCAGCTTGGGCTCAATCTCGCGTAGGGCTAACATACGCAGGTATTTATGGTTGCAAAAGTTGTCCCATTTGGATAGGTCGAGGATTCGCTTGTTCAACTGCTGAACATGCGAACGCGACTGCTCGGTATCGACCCACAAGACCATTTCGTCGGGGTGCGGGTCGGATCCCAACACCGGCTTTTTGTAGCGGTGGAGGAAGCCCGCAACCAGGGCCGAACATAAAAATGTCTTTTTGGATTTGGCCTCGCCTACGATGGTGGAGATGTTCCCCTCGGAGCATATCGTCATCCCGTCGAGCGAGAGGACGGGGATAGGCTCCTTAATCTCCTCCTTCATATCAATCAAATAGTTATGAAAATCTCTCTTTTGCGCCTCTTCGCGCAGAATGGGGCGTACCGTCTGCATGATGTTTTCCACCTCACGCAACAGGTTGCCGCCTCTCGAATTATTCTCATTCGGAGTCATGGCTGTTAGAATAAATAAGGATTAGAATTTTTGTTTGATGCGGGGTCAGGCCTAAAACCCCGCTACAAAGATACAACACGAAAAGCCCTTTGTCAAGTCTTTTCGATTAAATTATTTATTTTTTTGCGAGTAACGCGGTAACATGGTAACATGGGGGGGGTACCCATGTTACCCGATGTTACCCATGTTACCAATTCAAAATTTAGAATTTAGAATTCAAAATTATTTTCCACTACAATCTAAACTATTCATAGTCATTGGGTTATACGCTCTCGTAATCCCTGCTTCTCCCTTAATTCCCCTGATTTTCACAGTAACGCAGTAACATGGTAACATCGGTAACACCCCCATGTTACCGTGTTACCATGTTACCGTGTTACCATCATCGACGACCGACAGCTAATCGTAAATTGTGCCTTGTGAATCGCTAATTTCCCATCGTCAAGGAGATAATTTTGAATTCTACATTCTAAATTCTACATTTAATTCTACATTCTACATTCTAAATTCTGAATTTTATTTTGCCGTTTGGAAAAATAAATGTACATTTGTATTTGTAAATGTGCAAGTAATGTTTTAACCTTAATAAACCAACCTAACTATTATGCAAAAGCACAACTTTAACGCAGGACCCTGCGTACTGCCCAAGCAGGCAATCGAGGCTGCCATCGAGGCAATTCGTGATTTCGACAACACCGGTATCGGTATCCTGGAGATTTCGCACCGTACTCCCGGTTGGGAGCGTGTGATGGCCGAGACCGAGCAGCTGTGGCGCGACCTGTTGAACATCCCCGACAACTACGCTGTATTCTTCGTAGGCGGTGGTGCTTCGACGCAGTTCTTCCAGGTGCCTGCCAACCTCCTCAAGAAGAAGGCTGCCTACCTCCAGACGGGTGTTTGGGCCAAGAAGGCTGCCAAGGAGGCCAAGTATTATGGTGAGGTAGAGATCGTCGCTTCGTCGGAGGACAAGACCTACTCCTACATCCCGAAGGGCTATACCATCCCCACCGATGCCGACTACTTCCACATCACCACCAACAACACCATCTACGGTACGGAGATCAAGGAGGATATCGACTGCCCCATCACGCTGGTTGCCGATATGTCGTCGGACATCATGTCGCGTCCCATCGATGTGACGAAGTATGGCATGATCTACGGCGGTGCCCAGAAGAATGTAGGCCCCGCAGGTGTTACCTTCGTTATCGTACGCAAGGATCTGCTCGGCTCGTCGGAGCGCAAGCTGCAGACGATGGTCGATTACGCTACCCACTTCCCCGAGGAGCAGCGCAACCACTCGATGTTCAACACCCCTCCCGTATTCCCCATCTTCGTGATGTATCAGACCCTGAAGTGGGTGAAGGAGCTTGGCGGTGTAGAGGTTATGCAGAAGCGTAACCAGGAGAAGGCCGACCTGCTCTACAATGAGATCGACCGCAACTCGATGTTCCGCGGTACGGCTGCCAAGGAGGATCGTTCGCTGATGAATGTTTGCTTCGTGATGGCCGAGGGCAAGGAGCAGTATGAGGCCGAGTTCATGGAGTTTGCCAAGTCGAAGGGCATGGTGGGCATCAAGGGCCACCGCTCGGTAGGTGGCTTCCGCGCTTCGATCTACAACGCCTGCCCGAAGGAGTCGGTGGAGGCACTCGTAGCCTGCATGCAGGAGTTTGAGGCAGCTCACAAGTAACAAATAGGCCCTCGAGGCGTCAATAAATGCAAGAAGAGCAACGAAAGTTGCCGCCCCTGAAGACCCCACCCATCGGAGGTGGGGCTTCTTGGGGTAAATTTTTCAAGAAAAACCTAAAACCACTTATACCAAGATGAAAGTATTAGTTGCTACCGAGAAGCCCTTTGCAAAGAAGGCTGTCGATGGTATCAAAGAGATTATCGAGGGTGCCGGCCTGGAGCTGGTACTGCTGGAGAAGTACACCGACAAGGCCCAGCTGCTGGAGGCTGTGGCCGATGTAGAGGGTATCATCATTCGCTCGGACAAGATTACGGCCGAGGTGATTGCTGCTGCCAAGAATCTGAAGATTGTAGTTCGTGCCGGTGCCGGTTATGACAATGTGGACCTCGCTGCCGCTACCGAGCGTGGCGTAGTGGTGATGAACACCCCCGGTCAGAACTCGAACGCCGTAGCCGAGTTGGCTCTCGGTATGATGGTCTACATGGCCCGCAACCAGTTCAACCCCGGTACGGGTTCGGAGCTGCAGGGCAAGACCCTCGCCATCCACGCCTACGGTAATGTGGGCCGCCTGGTAGGTCTGAAGGGTAAGGCTCTGGGTATGAATGTCGTAGCTTACGACCCCTTCATCACCGACGAGGCCGTATTCGAGCGTGACGGTGTGAAGAAGATGAACTCGGTGGCCGAGCTCTACGCCGCTGCCGACTACCTCTCGCTGCACATCCCCGCCACCGCCGAGACCAAGGGTTCGATTGGCTACGAGTTGGCCATGTCGATGCCCAAGGGTGCTACCCTGGTGAACACCGCCCGCAAGGAGGTGATCAACGAGGAGGGTCTGATGAAGGCCATGGAGGAGCGCGAGGATCTGAAGTACATCACCGATGTGGCTTCCGAGTTGAAGGATGCCTATGCCGAGAAGTTTGGCAAGCGCTACTTCGGTACCCCCAAGAAGATGGGTGCCGAGACCGCCGAGGCCAACATCAACGCCGGCTTGGCTGCCGCTCGTCAGACGGTAGGCTACCTCAAGGAGGGTATCACCAAGTTCCAGGTAAACAAGTAATAGTCCGTTAACACCGAAACATACCTATTTATATATGGTACGCATTAAACCGTTCAAGGGTATTCGCCCCCCGAAGGAGTATGCATCGGAGGTGGCTTCGCGCCCCTATGATGTGCTGAACTCGGTAGAGGCCAAGCAGGAGGCTACCGAGCGCTCGCTGCTCCACATCATCAAACCCGAAATTGACTTCGATCCCATCGCCGACGAGCACTCGCAGGAGGTCTACGAGAAGGCTATGGAGAACTTCCGCCTGTGGCGCGAGAAGGGTTGGCTCCAGCAGGATCAGGAGGAGTACTACTATGTCTATGCACAGACCATGGAGGGCCGTACGCAGTATGGTCTGGCCATGTGCTGCCACTACGAGGACTACCTCTCGGGCGCCATCAAGAAGCATGAGCTCACCCGTCCCGACAAGGAGGAGGATCGCATGATTCATGTGCGCAACCAGAAGGCCAACATCGAGCCCGTATTCTTCGCCTACCCCGACAACGCCGAGGTGGACGCCATCGTCGAGAGCGTCGTGAAGAACAACCCCGCCGACTACGACTTCGTAGCCGAGGATGGCTTCGGCCACCACATGTGGGTGATCCGCGAGAAGGCCCTCAACGACCGCCTGACCGAGATTTTTGCCGGTATTCCCGCACTCTATGTGGCTGATGGTCACCACCGTACGGCTGCTGCTGCCCGCGTGGGCGCCGAGTGCCAGTCGAAGAACCCCAACCACACCGGCGATGAGGAGTACTGCTTCTTCCTGGCCGTAACCTTCCCCGCCAGCCAGCTCCGCATCATCGACTACAACCGCGTAGTGAAGGATCTCAACGGTCTGACTCCCGACCAGCTCATCGAGGCCCTCAAGCAGGACTTCGAGGTGGAGAAGAAGGGTGCCGAGATCTACCACCCCACGGGTCTGCACAACTTCGCCATGTACCTCGAGGGTGCCTGGTACTCGCTCACCGCGAAGCCCGGTACCTACGACGACAACGACCCCATCGGTGTGTTGGATGTAACCGTACTCTCGAATCTCGTGCTCGATAAGATTCTCGACATCAAGGATTTGCGCACCTCGAAGCGTATCGACTTCGTGGGTGGTATCCGTGGTCTGGGCGAGCTCTCCAAGCGCGTAGATAGCGGTGAGATGAAGGTTGCCTTCGCCCTCTACCCCGTCTCGATGCAGCAGCTCATCAACATCGCCGACACGGGCAACATCATGCCTCCGAAGACGACTTGGTTTGAGCCGAAGTTGCGTTCGGGTGTGGTTATTCACTCCTTCGAGTAATTTTTGAGCGATAAGGGCCCATCTGCGGCCGCTAACAAAAAAATCGCGAATGGGAAATACACTTGGTATGTCCCATCCGCGATTTTTGTTGCCGAGCGTTGCATATAGACCCTTCTCCCTCAAAAATAGTTTTTTGAGTAATAAGGCGGCATTTGCTGCCGCTAACCCTAAAATCCAACAATGGGCAGTACGAAAAGTACAGCCCATCGTTGTTTTCAGGGCCGAGCGTAGGGAAGTAATTCAAAATTTAGAATTTAGAATTTAGAATTGGTAACATTGGTAACATCGGTAACATCCCCCTGTTACCGTGTTACCCTGTTACCGTGTTACCATCACCGACGACAGACAGCTAATCGTGAATTGTGCCTTGTGAATCGCTAATTTCCCACCGTCAAGGAAATAATTTTGAATTCTACATTCTAAATTTTGAATTGGTAACATCGGTAACCCCCTCTTGTTACCGTGTTACCGTATTGTAAATCGCACATTTCCCATCGTCAAGGAAATAATTTTGAATTCTACATTCTAAATTTTGAATTATTATTTTGCGCTCCGCCAAAAAAATTGTATATTTGTATGGTATGTTTCGCATATTGTAGCCGGAAGGTAGGGCGAGTTGCCCCTCCGGAGGCGAGGTGTGGGATGTTAAGGTGTTGGTGCATAGCTTGTTAGGGTTGTGTGCCGCACGACCAAAAAATAGAAAACTCACTTAAACTACAAACTAATAAACTTCCAACTATGGCGAAAATCAAAGGAAAGATCCTCGTCGATAGAGAGCGTTGCAAGGGATGTGGTGTCTGCGTAGCAGCCTGCCCCCTGAATGTGCTTGCCTTGTCGAACGAGGTAAACAGCAAAGGTTATCCCGTAGCCATGATGGCCACGCCGGAGGCCTGTACGGGTTGTGCGTCGTGCGGTATTTCGTGCCCCGATGCCTGCATAACGGTTTACAGACAAAAATTTGAAGAATAGTAATATGGCAGAGAAAGAGGTAAAACTGATGAAAGGCAACGAGGTGATTGCTCATGCAGCAATTCGCTACGGTTGCGACGGATACTTCGGCTACCCCATCACGCCGCAGTCGGAGGTGATGGAGACCCTCATGGAGGAGAAGCCTTGGGAGACCACCGGTATGGTGGTACTGCAGGCCGAGAGTGAGGTATCTTCGATTAACATGGTTTATGGTGGCGCATCGACCGGTAAGCGCGTGATGACTTCGTCGTCGAGCCCCGGTTTGTCGCTCATGGCCGAGGGTTTGAGCTACCTGGCCGGTGCCGAGCTTCCCTGCTTGATTCTGAACTGCCAGCGTGGTGGTCCGGGTCTGGGAACGATTCAGCCTTCGCAGGCCGACTACTTCCAGGCATGCAAGGGCGGTGGTCATGGTGACTACCACCTCATCGTGTTGGCCCCCAACTCGGTGCAGGAGATGAACGACCATGTGGCTCTGGGCTTCGACCTGGCCTTCAAGTACCGCAACCCCGCCATGATTTTGGCCGACGGTACGATTGGTCAGATGATGGAGAAGGTAGAGCTGGCTCCCCAGCGTCCGCGTCGCACCGACGAGGAGATTGCTGCCGAGTGTGGCTCGTGGGCAGCCCACGGTAAGGGAGGTCGCGGCAAGTACAACATCATCACTTCGCTCGAGCTGAAGTCGGAGGTGATGGAGCAGAACAACATCCGTCTGCAGGCCAAGTACCGTGCCATCGAGGAGAACGAGGTACGCTACGAGGAGATCATGTGCGACGATGCCGAGTATGTAATCGTAGCCTTCGGTTCGACGGCCCGCATCTGCGCCGCTACGGTGGAGATGGCTCGCGAGCAGGGCTTGAAGGTGGGTCTTTTGCGTCCCATCACGCTCTATCCCTTCCCCACGAAGGCGATTGCAGCGTTGGCCGATCGCGGCATCAAGGGCTTCCTCTCGGCCGAGTTGAACGCCGGACAGATGGTCGAGGATGTTCGTTTGGCCGTAAATGGCAAGGCTCCCGTGGAGCACTACGGTCGTCAGGGCGGTATGATCTTCTCGCCCGATGAGGTTTTGAATGCATTAAAAGAGAAATTGATTAAATAAGAAATGGCTATGGCAGAAGTTGAAATCAAGCAGGAGAACTTGGTCTATGCACGACCCACACTGCTGACCGATAATGTGATGCACTATTGCCCCGGCTGTAGCCACGGTACGGTGCACAATCTGGTGGCCGAAGTAATCGCCGAACTCGGTTTGGAGGATAAGACGGTGGGCATCTCGCCCGTAGGTTGCTCGGTATTCGCCTACAACTACATCAATGTGGATTGGGTACAGGCTGCCCACGGACGCGCCCTGGCAGTAGCCACGGCCATCAAGCGCCTCTACCCCTCGAAGATGGTCTTCACCTATCAGGGTGACGGTGATATGTCGGCTATCGGTACGGCCGAGACGATTCACGCCGCCGCTCGTGGTGAGAACGTCGTTGCCATCTACATCAACAACGCTATCTACGGTATGACCGGTGGTCAGATGGCCCCCACTACCCTGCTGGGTATGAAGACCGCCACCACCCCCTACGGTCGTGATCCCCGTCTGAACGGCTACCCCTACAAGATTGCCGAGATGATGGCTCACCTCGAGGGTACCACCTACATTACCCGTCAGAGCGTTCACACCCCCGCCAACATCCGCAAGGCGAAGAAGGCTATCCGCACCGCCTTCGAGAACGCCATGGCCGGTAAGGGCTTCAACCTCGTGGAGATTGTTTCGACCTGCAACAGCGGTTGGAAGATGTCACCCGTGGCAGCCAACAAGTGGCTGGAGGAGAATCTGTTGCCCTTCTACCCGCTGGGTGACATCAAGAATGTTAATAAATAATCTGGAGCGCATATCATGAAAGAGACTTTAATTATTGCAGGTTTCGGAGGACAGGGTGTCCTCTCGATGGGTAAGATTCTTGCCTACTCGGGCATGATGCAGGATTACGAGGTAACCTGGATGCCCTCCTACGGTCCCGAGATGCGTGGTGGTACGGCCAATGTAACGGTGATTTTGAGCGACAAGAAGATCTCGTCGCCCATCTCGCACGAGTACGACACCGCCATCATCCTCAACCAGCAGTCGCTCGACAGCTTCGAGCCGAAGGTTAAGCCCGGAGGCGTGCTGATCTACGACTCGAACGGTATCACCCGTCACCCCGTACGCACCGACATTTCGGTCTACTCGATTGACGCTACGGCCGAGTGCGCCCGCATGGGCCAGGCCAAGCTCTTCAACACCATGATTTTGGGTGGTTACCTCAAGGTTCGCCCCATCGTGGAGCTGGAGAAGGTGATGATCGGTCTGAAGAAGTCGCTTCCCGAGCGTGCTTGGAAGATGCTCCCCGCCAACGAGGAGGCTATTAAGCACGGTATGGAGATTATCAAGAAGATTCGATAATTTTCGATTTTAAGCGGAACCTTCCGCACCTCAATCATTGGGGAGAATGGGCAGTACGACAAGTACAGCCCATCCTCCCCAATTTCATGTCGGCACGGAATCTCCTCGCTTAAAAGTCAAAAATTGTGTTGTGGTGTGTACAGCCCATCGTTGTTTTTAGGGCCGAGCGTTGCAACTACCACCTTCTCCCACCAAATTGATTTTCGATTTTAAGCGGTACCTTCCGCACCTCAATCATTGTGAATCGTGAATTAAAAAGGCTGTCAGTCCAATGCTGACAGCCTTCATTCTAAATTCTAAATTCTAAATTTTGAATTGAAGCGTTTGTAGTCTGCGCTACAAACTCTTCATCAGGTTTACCATCTCGATGGCGGTGTTCATCGTGTCGAAGCCCTTGTTGCCGCTCTTGGTACCGGCACGCTCCACGGCCTGCTCGATCGAGTCGGTCGTCAGGATGCCGAAGATGACGGGTACACCGGTCTGGAGGCTTACCTGGGCAACCCCCTTCGTAGCCTCGTTGGCCACCATGTCGAAGTGGGGCGTAGCGCCGCGAATCACCGCACCGAGGCAGAGCACGGCGTCATACTTGCCACTCTCGGCCATCTTCTTGGCTGCCAACGGAATCTCGAAGGCACCCGGTACGCGCACTACATCGAGCGTCGAGGCATCCCCGCCATGGCGCACAAAGGCGTCAGCTGCACCCTCCAGCAGCTTCGAGGTAATAAAGTCGTTGAATCGGGCCGTTACGATACCGATTTTCTGGCCCTCGGCCAGCAATTTTCCTTCAATAAAGTTCATGGTATTGTTGATGTTTAATTAGTTGTTTTACAATTACTTCTCGTTGCTCAGGTGCAGCAGGTGTCCCATCTTCTTGCACTTGGTCTGCATATAGAAGGCGTTCTTCTCGTTGCAAGCCACCTCGATGGGCTGGCGATCCACAATCTCCAATCCGTAGCCGTCGATGCCGCGAATCTTCATCGGGTTGTTGGTCATCAGGATGAGTTTCTTGAGTCCCAGGTCGGCCAGGATTTCGGCTCCCGTGCCATATTCGCGCAGGTCGGCCTCGAAGCCCAGAGCGAGGTTGGCCTCTACGGTATCCATCCCCTCGTCTTGCAGGTGGTAGGCACGCAGCTTGTTGATCAGACCGATGCCTCGTCCCTCCTGACGCAGGTAGAGCACCACGCCTCTACCCCTCTCCTCGATGCGACGCAGCGCCTCGGCCAACTGCTCGCCGCAGTCGCAGCGCAACGAGCCGAAGGCATCGCCCGTCAGACACTCCGAGTGTACGCGGCACAATACCGGCTCCTCGCCACTCACATCCCCCTTCACAAGGGCCACATGGTGTTCGCCCGTGATCTTGTTCACATAGCCGTAGGCACGGAAGCGGCCATACTTGGTCGGCATATCGGCCTCGGTGATGCGCTCCACGAGCTTCTCCGTGCGACGACGATAGGCAATCAGGTCGGCCACCGTGGTGATGCAGAGGTTGTGCTGCTTGGCGAAGGCCACCAACTCGGTGGTACGCATCATCGTGCCATCCTCACGCATAATCTCGCAGCAGAGTCCGCACTCCTTCAGTCCGGCGATACGCATCAGATCGACCGTAGCCTCCGTATGGCCGGTACGCACCAGCACACCTCCCTCGCGGGCCTGCAACGGGAACATGTGGCCCGGACGACGGAAGTCGCGCGGCTTGGCACCCTCCTCCACGCACTTCATGGCGGTAATCGAGCGCTCCACGGCCGAGATGCCCGTTGTGGTCGATACATGGTCGATCGATACGGTGAAGGCTGTCGAGTGGTTGTCGGTATTCTCCACAACCATCTGCTTCAGGTCGAGCTTCTCGCACAGTTCACGGCTCATGGGCATGCAGATCAACCCTTTGGCGTGGCAGGCCATGAAGTTCACATTCTCGGTGGTGGCAAACTCGGCAGCACACACTAAGTCGCCCTCGTTCTCACGGTCGGGGTCGTCAATCACCACGATGTTCTCCCCACGGCGCAGCGCCTCGGCCGCCTCCTCAATCGTATTAAACTCAAATTTCTCCATTGGCTTATTCTGTTTTACATATTATTCATAATCATCAGGTCGAGCAGGGTTTTGTCGCGGCGCTCCTGACCCCCCATCAACTTCTCTACATACTTTACAATCATGTCGTTCTCGAGGTTTACGCGCTCACCGATGCGACGCTTGTGGAGCGTCGTCGCCCCCTGGGTGTGGGGAATCAGCGAGACGCTGAACGAGTGGCCATCCACACGAGCCACCGTGAGGCTCACGCCGTCGATGGCTATCGACCCCTTCTCCACCACATAGCGAAGTACCGACGAGGGGGCCTCCACCTTGAGCCAGAGGGCCGTATCGTCCTCTCGACGCTCTACGATGCGCCCTGTGGCATCCACATGCCCGGCCACCAGGTGCCCTCCCAAGCGGGTCGAGAGGGTCAGTGCGCGCTCCAAGTTCACCCCGTCGCCACTCTTGAGCTCTGCCAGGGCCGTGCGCTCCACCGTCTCGGGCATCACATCGGCCTCAAAGCCCCCTTCGGTGAGGCGCGTGACGGTCAGACATACCCCATTGGTGGCGATGCTGTCGCCCACCAGGGTTCCCTCCAATACCTTTGTGGCGCGTACCGAGAGGGTAAAGCTGCGACTGCCGCGCTTCAACCCTACTACCTCGCCTACCTCTTCAATGATACCTGTAAACATATGCGGTTATCGCTTAATTTTTACCTTTCATCTTGGCTTGAATCAATACATCAGCTCCCAGCTGCTCGATGCGGAAGGGCTCTAACTCCACGGCCTTCGACATCTTGGCGATCCCCCTCCCCTCGATGGGGCTCTTGGCCTTGCTGCCTCCCACAAACTTGGGGGCGATAAAGAGGGCTGCCTCGTCGATTAACCCCTCTTGCAGAAGGCTCTCGTTGAGTGTACCTCCCCCCTCGACCAATACGCCGTCAATCCCCTCATTTCCTATGCGGGTCATCAGTGCCCCGAGGTCGAGGTGCCCCTCCTTTTCGGGCAGCAACCAGCACTTCGCACCGGCGAGAGCCAGCTGCTCCACCTTCTCGGCCGAAGCCTTTGCCGTGTGGGCCACAATGGTGGGGATCGAGCGTGCCGTCTTGATGAGTTCACTCTCGAGCGATATGCGGGCCGATGAGTCGGCCACAATGCGAATCGGCTGGCGCACAGCCCCCTCCAGGCGACAGTTGAGCATCGGATTGTCGGCCTCCACCGTGCCAATGCCCACCATGATGGCCATCAGACGCATCCGCATGCGGTGTACCTCCTCGCGGGCCTCTTCGCCCGTCACCCATCGTGAATCACCCGTGCGGGTAGCGATTTTGCCGTCGAGGGTCATTGCTGCCTTCATCACCACCCAGGGGCGGCGTGTGGTGATATACTTCAAAAACAGGCGATTCTGGTGGCGCAACTCCTCCTCCAAGACCCCGCTCTCGACCTCGATACCGGCCTGCTGCAACAGCTCGATGCCCTTGCCGGCCACCATCGGGTTGGGGTCTTTCAGTCCGATGACGATGCGCTTGATACCCGCGGCAATTACGGCCTCGGTGCACGGAGGGGTCTTGCCGTGGTGGCAACAGGGCTCCAGCGTGACATACATCGTGGCCCCTGCCGCAGGCTCCGAGCAGCGGCTCAACGCATTGCGCTCGGCATGCGGGCCACCCCATCGCTCGTGCCATCCGGCACCGATGATGCGTCCGTTGCGAACAATTACAGCCCCCACCAACGGGTTGGGATTCACTGCCCCCTCCCCGCGTTCGGCCAACTCCATGGCGCGTCGCATAAAGCGAATATCATCCGTCGTAATCATCTCTAACTTTTTTTCTCTTGCTGCTTGTTGCCTCTTCTCGTCGTTCCTAAAAAAGAAAACCCCGACAGCCTTTCGGCTCCTCGGGGTTGTAGCTTGCGGCCCTGCGGCTTGCGACACACCGTATAACAACAATCCAAAAGTCCTCCAACGAGGTCTCTTGCCCTTGTTCTTATCCTCTGTGCCACTGCTGTGGCCCTCTTCTCACATCCGGACTATCACCGTCGGCATCGGAATTTCACCGATTCAGCCACCTGCTCCGACCATCCTATACTTGTGGAGGCCCCTGCATCGTGGGTCGCGGACTTTCACCGCCGGTGGGGAGTTGCACCCCGCCCCGAAGAGTCTACGCAAAGGTAACTAAAAAATATCTTCTGCGCAAATTTTCTTTGTGAAACCATAAAACAAGGGTGCCGACACCACAGTCCGGCACCCCATTTTCGTTGCTGTTTAGCGAAACAGCTCGCTCAAATAGCTATCCAGGTAGAGCAACTCGGAGTCCTCCTGAATCACCCCCGACAACAATAGTTCGTCTGAACAGCTCTCTCGTTTTGTTGAGTCCAAATTCTCCATAGGCAGGTTTGAGGGATTATTTACCCTCTAAACGCCCTGCCGGATGGATTTATTGCGCAGCTCGACAAATAAATTAGGCGAGCGTGAGATTTTGCTCCTTAATCAGACGGCGCAGGTTGATCAAGGCATAGCGCATACGCCCCAGGGCGGTGTTGATGCTTACCTCGGTCTGCTCGGCTATCTCCTTGAAACTCAATCCCAAATAGTAGCGCAAGCGTACCACTTCGCGCTGCTCCTCGGGCAGCAACTCCACCAATCGCTTAATCTGTTGGCGCATCTCCTCCCGCTCGATTTGCTCCTCGGAGCTCATCTCCTCGAGGCGGATGGTTGAGAAGAGGTCGAATCCCGCCTCCTTCTCGTTCAGTTCGCGCGACTGCTTCTTCGAGCGGAAGTGGTCGATTACCTGGTTGTGTGCAATACGCATCACCCACGACAGGAATTTGCCGTTGTCCACATAGCGACCGTCGTCAATCACGCGCACGGCCTTGATAAATGTCTCTTGGAAGATGTCTTCAGCCAACTCCTCCTCTTTAACCATCATGCGGATATACTCCTTTACACGACGGCTGTGACGCTCGATAAGCTGCGAGATGGCACTCCGATTGCCTGCAAGATAATGGTTCAGCAACACTTGGTCGCTCATCATCCGGGTATTCATACTCCTTACTTTTTAGTTGTTGTGTAGGCCTTGCGGCCCCTTGTTAAAGAGCAGAAATTGAATCGATAGGCAGTCGGTTTTTTAAGAGTTAATACTACTTTTTTCGTTGTTTCTTGAGCGCAAGTTACAAACTTTTCCTCTATTCTCCAAATTTTTCTATTCACGGTTTGTCCTCCTCTTGGGCCTCTCAAAGGGGTTTTTCGCTCTTTTTGTCCCCCTTTTTTTGCCGCCGCGAGTGGAGCAAAATCCTTGCCAAACTCCGCTCTCGATGCGATTTTTTGTATTTGGCAGTCGTTTTGTCGCCCTCTTTGGAGTCCGGCTTTGCTCTTCCGATGAAATGAACGAAACAACCGATGAATTGACCTTGTGAAACGCCCCCTGAAACCACAATGAGCCCCTCCGATTCGTTCGGAGAGGCCCACTTATGAAGGGTTGTGTGGCGATTAGATGTAGTGCTTTACATCCTCCACATGCTTGCGCTTCTTGCGGTGGTACTCGCGCCAGCACATCACCACGGCTGCCACGACAAAGAGTACCGGCAGGATGAGCTTGTGTGCGTGAATGTAACCGGCAAAGAACCATACCAGCTCAAATGCCAACCACAGAACGGTTACAAATAAGAATACGATGGCAACGGTAAAGGTCTTCTTGTTCATGGTATCTGTTTTTTTGTAATTCAAAATCAGGTGTTTTAGCTTCCCTCCGAATTTTTGATTTTAGGCGAGGAAATTTCTTCTCGACCGAAGTTTGGCACGGATGGGCATTTCTGTAATTCAAAATTTAGAATTCAAAATTAGGAGTTTTTGCTTCCCACCGAATTTTTGATTTTAGGCGAGGAAATTTCTTCTCGACCGAAGTTTGGCACGGATGGGACATACTTCTGTATTTCCCATTCGGGACAAACGAAAGAGAGGAGAAATTTACCGCATAAAATCGAAAATTAGTTGCCTTGCTCACAGATAAACTTGATGCGTACCAAGCGAATCTCCTCCTCGGTGTAGTCGCCACCCAGCTCCTCTACAGCCTCGTCGAGCGAGTCGCTCTCGGCATCCTCCTTGAAGTAGAGGTAGATGTCGTCGGCCTTCTCCTCGTCCATCACCTGGTTGATGTAGTAGGAGATGTCGAGGCGTGTACCGGCATTGACGATGGTCTCAATCTCGGTAAGCAGCTCGTCAAATTCGAGGTTCTTGCCCTTGGCGATATCCTCGAAGTCCATCTTGCGGTCAATGGCCTGGATGATGAAGATCTTGTTGCCCTGTTTGTTGCCTACGGCCTTGACGACCATATCCTGGGGGCGGATAATCTCCTTCTCTTCGACAT
The DNA here is from genome assembly GCA_045605785.1 of Alistipes sp. Taxonomy (GTDB): domain Bacteria; phylum Bacteroidota; class Bacteroidia; order Bacteroidales; family Rikenellaceae; genus Alistipes. The sequence goes on from JAZUQP010000026.1 coordinate 78,778, forward strand.
AAGCCTTGATGAGCCGGATGAACTCCTCGCCGAACTTGCGGGCCTTGCCTGCACCTACGCCGGCGATGTTCTGCATCTCCTCGATGGTGATGGGGTACTGAATCGACATATCCTCCAGAGAGGGGTCTTGGAATACCACAAAGGGGGGCAGGTCGTGCTTCTTGGCCACCTTGCGACGCAGATCCTTGAGCATGGCAAAGAGCTCCTCGTCGGCTGCACCGCCACGACCTCCCGTGGGGATGGCTGCCTCGGCCTGCTCCTCGGAGTCGTAGTCGTGGTCGAGGGTTACGGTTACGGGACGGGGGTGCTCGATAAACTCCTCGCCGGCCTTGTTGATCGAGAGCAGACCATAGTTCTCGATGTTCTTGTCGATAAGGCCCAGAATGAGACCCTGGCGAATGACGGCTCCCCAGAAGTTGGCGTCACGCTCCTCGCCCGCCCCAAACCACTTGAGTTTGTGGTGGCCGTAGCTCTTGATTAGGGCGTTGTTGCGCCCGATAAAGAGGTTGATCAGGTGGTCAGCCTTGAACTTGTCGCCAATCTCGCGGAGCGCCTCCAATACCATCTTAAGGGGGGCTTTGGCGTCGATTTTGGGCTTCGGATGGCGGCAGTTGTCGCAGTTGCCGCAGTTCTCCTCGGGGTACTCCTCGCCGAAGTAGTGGAGCAGGGTCTTGCGACGACACATCGAGCTCTCGGCGTAGGAGACCGTCTCCTGCAGGAGCAACTTGCCAATCTCCTGCTCGGAGACGGGCTTGCCCTGCATGAACTTTTCGAGTTTCTGAATATCCTTGTAGCTGTAGAAGGTCAGACAGTGGCCCTCGCCACCGTCGCGACCGGCACGACCGGTCTCCTGGTAGTACCCTTCGAGCGACTTGGGAATGTCGTAGTGAATCACATAGCGCACATCGGGCTTGTCGATACCCATGCCGAAGGCAATGGTGGCCACGATAACATCGACGCGCTCCATGAGGAAGTCGTCCTGATTGGCGGCACGCGTGGCGGCGTCCATGCCGGCGTGATAGGCCAAGGCCTTGATGTTGTTGGCTACGAGCAGCTCGGCCAACTCCTCCACCTTCTTGCGACTCAGGCAGTAGATGATGCCGCTCTTCCCCTCGTTCTGCTTGATGAAACGGATGATGTCACGATCCACATCGTGCTTGGGGCGCAGCTCGTAGTAGAGATTCGGGCGGTTGAACGACGACTTGAATACCGAAGCGTCGCTCATGCCGAGGTTCTTCTGAATGTCGAGCTGTACTTTGGGGGTCGCCGTGGCGGTGAGGGCGATCAGCGGAGCTTGGCCGATCTCGTTGATGATGGGACGGATGCGGCGGTACTCGGGTCGGAAGTCGTGACCCCACTCCGAGATACAGTGGGCCTCGTCGATGGCGTAGAATGATACCTTAATTTTACGCAAGAAGGCGACATTGTCCTCCTTGGTGAGTGATTCGGGGGCAAAATAGAGCAGTTTGGTCTTTCCGTCGAGGACATCCTGACGCACCTGGTTGATGGCGGTTTTGTTGAGTGACGAGTTCAGGAAGTGGGCAATACCCGACTCGGTGGAGAAGGTGCGCATGGCATCAACTTGATTCTTCATCAGGGCAATCAGGGGCGATATGACAATTGCCACGCCATCCATGAGGAGTGCCGGCAACTGATAACAGAGCGATTTACCGCCTCCGGTAGGCATCAATACGAAGGTGTCGCGTCCGGCCAACACATTGCGAATCACTGCCTCCTGGTTCCCCTTAAAGGAGGAGAACCCGAAATACTCTTTGAGTTTCTCGTGCAACAAACTTTCCATCAGACTTTCTCGATTTTGCCACTTTTTGTTGGCCAAAGCACTCTCTTTGGCCGAAATTTATCTCAAAGATAAAAAATATTTCGGAAAATATCCTAACTTTGTGAAAAATTTTTAGCCAAAAATGCGTCTGTATACCAAAGACCTTGTCAAGAAATACAAAGCCCGTACCGTGGTGAATCATGTCTCCATCGAGGTGAATCAGGGTGAGATTGTGGGACTTCTGGGCCCCAACGGAGCCGGTAAAACGACCAGCTTCTATATGATTGTGGGCCTCATCAAGCCCAACAACGGCCGTATCTTCCTCGAGGATAACGACGGGCATACCTCCGAGCTGACCGACCTGCCGGTCTATCGCCGTGCCCAGATGGGAGTGGGCTACCTCGCGCAGGAGGCCTCGGTCTTTCGTCACCTCTCGGTCGAGGATAACATCAAGGCGGTCTTGGAGATGACCGACTACTCGAAGGCCTATCAGAAGGAGCGTGTCGAGGCCCTTATCGAGGAGTTTCGCCTTCAGAAGGTGCGCAAGAGCTATGGTAACCAACTCTCGGGTGGCGAGCGCCGCCGTACCGAGATTGCCCGTGCCGTGGCCATCAACCCCGCCTTCATTCTGCTCGACGAGCCCTTTGCCGGTGTGGATCCCATCGCCGTGGAGGATATCCAGGCGATTGTGGCGACCCTCAAGGAGAAGAACATCGGTGTGATTATCACCGACCACAATGTCGATGAGACGCTGGCCATCACCGACCGCGCCTACCTGCTCTACGAGGGCAAGGTGTTGATGACGGGTACCCCCGAGGAGTTGGCTGCCGATCCCGAGGTGCGCAAGCGCTACTTGGGTCAGCATTTTGAGTTGCGCCGTTCTCCCAAGCTCGACCAGTTGCGTCGTGAGGCCGAGGAGCGTCTGCGCGAAGAGGAGGAGGCGAAGTAATGGATCAGACAATCAAAGCCATACCCCTTCATGGCTCAGTGCAGCCCCCCTGCTCGAAGAGCTATGCACAACGCGCCCTGGCTGCATCGCTGTTGGCCACGGGCACCACTACCCTGCATAATATCGAGTTCTGCCGCGACACCTCGTCGGCCATCCGCTGTATCGAGGCTCTGGGTGCCGAGGTTGAGCGTGTGGGTGACAAGTCGCTGCGCATCCGTGGTGGATTGAATCCCCAAACCGACACCCTCTATGTGGGAGAGTCGGGCTTGGCAACACGCCTCTTTACCCCCATTGCTGCCCTCTCGGAGCACCCCATCACCATCTCGGGCGAGGGGTCGTTGTTGCGTCGTCCCCTCTCGATGATGTTCTCCCCGTTGGAGCACTTGGGGGTCGAGTTGCGTGACGGTGGCGGCTACCTCCCCATCGGGGTCAAGGGCCCCATGCGCGGGAACGAGGTGACGGTCGATGGTCGTATCTCGTCGCAGTTCATCACGGGCTTGCTGGTCGCTCTGGCTTCGCGTCCCGACGAGATGACCATCCGAGTGAACTCCCCCGTCTCGATACCTTATATTGAAATGACGCTCGATACGATTCGTCGCTTTGGCCGCGATATCGATCGTAACGACGACTATACCGAATTTTATATCCCCGCAGGGGAGGGTTACCGAGCCGTGGAGTTCGCCATCGAGGGCGATTGGAGCTCGGCGGCTGCCTGGTTGGTGGGCGGAGCCCTCTCGGGAGAGGTCGTGGTGGAGAATATCTCGACCCTCTCGTTGCAGGCCGATACGGCTGTCTGTCGCGCCTTGGAGCGTGCCGGAGCCTCGATTACCTGTGAGCAGGAGCGCCTGACCGTCGCTTCGCGCCCCTTGCGTGCCTTTGAGTTCGATGCCACCCACTGCCCCGACCTCTTCCCCGTGCTTACGGCCCTGGCCGCCTCGGCCGAAGGGGTGAGTACCTTGAAGGGTACCTCGCGCTTGGAGTATAAGGAGTCGAATCGAGCCGAGGTGTTGCAGGAGGAGTTCTCGAAGTTGGGGATCGAGGTGGACCTCTCGACCGAGGATACGATGCGTATCCGGGGAGGTCGTATCCGAGGTGGTTGCTGCTCGGCTCACGAGGATCACCGTATTGCCATGGCGTTGGCGTTGGCTGCACTCCGTGCCGAAGAGCCCATCACCATCATGGGGGCAGAGTGTGTAGCCAAGAGCTACCCCACCTTCTTCGAGGAGTTAGCCCGTTTGCAGGGCCTTACGACTAAATAGTGCCCCGATATGAACAGTTTTGGAACGATATTTCGTCTGACTATCTTTGGCGAGTCGCACGGTGCCGGTGTGGGCATTGTGTTGGATGGTGTTCCGGTCGGAACTCCCCTCTCGGAGGCCGACTTCGTTCGGGATATGGAGCGTCGAAGAGCCGGAGCCGTGGGTACTACCCCGCGTGTGGAGCGCGATGCGGTGCAGCTCTTGTCGGGCATCTGCGGAGGCCTTACGACCGGAGCCCCGCTCACGATTTGGATTCCCAACGAGAATACGCGGAGCGACGATTATGCCCCCTTTGCGACCCATTGGCGCCCTTCGCATGCCGACTTTGTAGCCCTCAAAAAGTATGGTGAGGGGTGCGATTTGCGCGGAGGCGGCCGCTTTTCGGGGCGCATGACAGCCCCCCTGGTGGCTGCCGGTGTGGTGGCCAAGCGCCTGCTGCCCGAACTCGATTTTAGTACGACACTCACCAAAGTAGGCCATGAAACCGACCCCGGGAAGCAGCAGCAACTGCTTCGGGATCTGTGTTTGCAGGGCGACTCGGTGGGTGGCGAGGTGGAGTGCCTCATTTCGGGCGCTCCGGTTGGATGGGGTGAGCCCTTCTTCGATTCGTTGGAGGGGTTGGCAGCCCACCTGCTCTATGCCATCCCCGGGGTGCGTGGTGTCGCCTTTGGCGAGGGCTTCGATGCTGTCGCCATGCGTGGCTCGGAGCACAACGACCCCATCCTGAACAGCGAGGGGACGACCGCCACAAACCATGCCGGAGGGGTCGTTGGCGGCATCAGTAACGGCAATCCGATTCGTGTGAAGGTGGCCTTCAAACCCACCGCCTCGATTGCCCGTGAGCAACTTACCTACTCGGCCGAGCGGGGCGGAGCAGCTCCGTTGTCGGTGGGTGGCCGACACGACGCGTGCATTGCCGTTCGAGGTGCAGCAGTGGTTGAGGCTGTGATGGCTATTGTGTTGGCTGACTTGAAATTAAGAAATAAATAAAATGACTACAAGACGCGACCTGCTTACTCGTCTTTCCCGAGCCGTAGAGCCGCTTTACGGAGTGCGTGAGGCGGCCCTTATTGCCCGTATGGTGGTGGCCGAAAAGGGGGGCATAAGCGAGTCGTCGCTCTTGGTGGAGCCCGACTTGGAGCTTCATGTCGAGGGCTTCGATGCTCTGGTCGAGGAGTTGGCTGCGGGTCGCCCCGTGCAGTATGTGTTGGGCCATGCCGAATTTTGCGGCCTCGACTTCTGCGTGCGCGAAGGGGTGCTCATCCCCCGTCCCGAGACCGAGGAGTTGGTGATGCACATCCTCGAGGAGTGCCCCTCGGCTCGTCGCATTCTGGATGTGGGTACGGGGAGCGGTTGCATCGCCCTGGCCCTCAAAAGTCGCCTGCCCGAGGCGATGCTGACGGCGGTCGATATCTCCGAAGAGGCTCTTGCCATTGCCCGCGAAAATAGCCGACAATTGGGCCTGGAGGTCGATTTCAGAGGGGCCGATGCCCTCGCTTTGGAGTCGGACTTCCCGACCGAAGCGTTTGATGTGGTGGTGTCGAATCCTCCCTATATTCCCCAATCCGAGTTGGCCGAGATGCGGCGCAATGTAACCCACTACGAGCCCCACGGCGCCCTCTTTGTCCCCGATGACGACCCATTGCGCTTCTATCGTGCCATTGCCCGCTCGGCCCGCAGGCTCCTTGCCGACGGAGGTTCGCTCTGGTTCGAGATTCACGAACGATATGCCGGCGAGATGATTGCCATGTTGCACGACGAGGGGTATGCCGATAACCGATTGCTCTACGATATCAACCAAAAACCGCGAATGACATGGAGCCGAAAGTAGTGCGTGAAAAGCGAACCAAAACACCCGATCAGGCCTTGCAGTCGCTCATGCGCCTCTGTGCTCGTGCCGAGAAGTCGTCGGGTGATGCCCGTCGTCTGATGCGCGGTTGGGGAGTTGCTCCCGAGGCTGCGGAAAAGGTGCTCGAACAGCTTAAAGCCCAGCGATTTATCGACGATGAACGCTACGCTGCAGCCTTCGTGCGCGAGAAGTGTTCGCTCTCGGGCTGGGGTGCCTATAAAATACGCATGGCCCTTCAACGCAAGGAGATTGCGCCCCGGCTTATCGAGGAGGCCCTCTCCACAATCGATCGTGAGGCGAGTGCCGAGCGCCTTGTGGTGCAGCTCCGCCGAAAGATGGCCCGCACGAAGGCCTCTACCCCCTATGAGCTGCGAGGCAAGCTGATGCGCTATGGCCTCTCGCTCGGTTACGACTACGGCATGGTGGGGGATGCCCTCTCCGAACTCCTCAAAGCCGACGACACGCTATGCGAATTTTAACCCTCCTGTCCCTGTTTGCTGCTACCCTCTTTGCCCACGGTTTGCGGGCCCAGCAGCTCGATCCCGACTACTACACCTACCCTCTGAAGGGGGTGGCCGGCTACTACTCGGCCAACTTTGGCGAGATGCGCAGCAACCACTTCCACTCGGGGGTCGACTTCAAGACCGACGGCGTGGAGGGTAAGCCCGTTGTCGCCGTCGCCGATGGCTATGTGTGCCGCATTTTCCTCTCCCCCTCGGGCTATGGTAAGGCGCTCTATATCAACCACCCCAACGGTACCACCTCGGTCTATGGTCACCTGCAACGCTTTACGCCCGAAATCGAGGAGTTTGTCCGCCGAGAGCGTCTGCGCCTGAAGCAAAACCGCATCGACATCGCTTGCGACTCTACCCGGTTTCGTGTCAGCCGTGGGGAGGAGATTGGTCGCTCGGGCAATACGGGTTCCTCTTTCGGGCCCCACCTTCACTTCGAGATTCGCGATACCCGTACCCAACAGACCCTCAATACCATTGCGGCGGGCCTCTTTCCTCCGAAGGATGCCATTCCGCCCTATATCTTCCGCCTCCACTACCTCGAGGTCGATACGCTGCGGGGCATCCCCGTTCACTCGCCCCGCCGCAGCTACGAGGTGGTGAAGGTCGATGAAAATCACTACCGCCTCAAGCGTGAGGAGCCTATTGCTGTGGGACGCAACGGCTACTTCGTGGTCGAGGTGTCGGATCGCAAAGACGAGGTGTCGAATCGCTACGGAGTATATCACCTCTCGCTTTTCGGTGACGAGGAGTTGCTGGTGGAGTACCGCATGGAGCGCTTCGCATTTGATCGTACGCGTTATTGTAATGCGTTGAGCGACTATTCGTTGCAACGAAATTCAAACAACGAGGTGATGCGCCTTGCCAAGCTCGAAGGTCTCCCTGCGGAGTTCTTCTCCACGCTCCAAAATCGTGGTGTGATTTCGCTCGACGAGGCCGAGGAGCGCGAGATGCGCATCGAGGCCGAGGATGATTGCGGCAACCGTTCTACCCTCTCGTTCCGTGTTCGTGGTAAGAGCGATCGCGACCTTTTCCGCGCTCCCGTGGACACCCTCTCACCCATCATCGACCGCCGCTATGCCTTTCGCCATCGTCAGGAGGGCTTGAGTGTGCTGATTCCGCGCTATGCCCTCTACGAATCGGCCCTCTATCGTCAGGAGCTGCTCCCCTCGCCGACCACAACCGATACTACCCTGGTGGTTCTCTCGCCCACCTACCGCCTGCTCGACAGCTCCACGCCGCTCCATCGCTCGATTTTGGTCGGCATCGAGTGCTTCGTCCCCCTCGAGCTGCAAAAGAAGGTGGTAATCGGCAGCCGTAACCGTAAGGGAAAACTCTACTCGCTGGGGGGCCACTACGAGAATGGCATGGTCGAGACCTCGACCTCAACCCTGGGCGACTACTTTGTGGTGGCCGATACGCTTGCCCCCAAAATCAAACCTCCGTTCGAACAGGGGGCCAACCTGCGTGGCCGTACCACGCTGCGTGTACGCCTTTCGGATAACTTCTCCGGCATCCAATACTGGACGGCCCACCTCGACGGCAAGTGGCACCCCTGGGACTACCACCCCACCAAGGGTTACGCCACCTTCACACTCCCCCACTCCCTCGCTCGCGGCGAACACCGCCTGGTTCTCACCGCCACCGACCCCTGCGGCAACCAAGCCCGTTGGGAGGGCGTATTTCAGTTTTAGGGTGTGTGGATTATTGAGGGGTACTTTTGGGAGTGGCCTTCATGTTGCTAATCCTCCAAATTTGGCTTAACATGATTTTTTGACGGGCATTGTTGTTTTTCCGCCGAAAAGTTATTACTTTTGCACCGCCTGACTGCTTTTTGCAGTTTTGGAGTGATGGTTCCGTAGCTCAGTTGGATAGAGCAACAGCCTTCTAAGCTGTGGGTCGTGGGTTCGAATCCCGCCGGAATCACGAATTCGAGGAGCAGAGATTTCTGCTCCTTTTTCTGTATCAAGATGTTAGCCGATGTCGGGGATTGGGGCACAGATCCAGCCAAATTCTGCGGGTTACGCACTTTGCAATCCAATAAAATCGGGTGAAATCCGATGCAATTCTCCTTGCCCGACAATTCCAATTCCAAACGAAGAGAGCCAAGTGTGACCAACTTTTCAAATTCTCAAAAAAGGTTACGACTTTTTGCGGAATTGCTTGCGTGTTCCAAAGTGTGACATGTGTGTTCATTTTATTTCTGAAGTGCGCTATGGGTGTTGCATTTCGGAAATAAGATGACATCCAATAATTTCATAAATTTAGTAGTATATACTTATTCTATTAATTGCACTACAAGCATAATTAGCCCTTAATCTGATTTCTAAAAGATCGTCCTATGTCAATTATTAAACTATCGTATTCATCTTTTGTCTTTTTATTTGCTCGAATTGTTT
>JAZUQP010000027.1:0-4796 GCA_045605785.1 Alistipes sp.
TACCGATGCGATAAACTTTGCAGTACTGTTTACACTTTCTTGTGTATAAACGAGTTAGAGTCCGTTTGTTGTTTTTTGATTAGAAAACCTTTTTACCGTGCTGACCTTTCGGGCTGCAATTGGGAGCAGTGATTTATCACCGCGACAAGTCCCCCTTTGTCAACTGCGGTGCCAGCCGAGCGCAGAGCCAAACTTGTTTGAGCTATGCCGAGGCGCAGCAGCAGAAACGGCGACTTATCGCCGTAAAGGGAGGGTTTGGGAGGGAATGTCAATATATTTATTGCATCAATAGTAATTGAGAATCGTGAATTACGAATTGTGAATTATCTTTTCGGTGGAGAGCAGTCCGCAGGCGGCTTGAATATCTTCGCCGCGCGAGGCGCGGATGGTGGTCTGTATTCCTTTGGCTGTGAGCGTGTCGCGGAAACGAATCATCGCCTCGTTGTCGGGCGAGAAGTAGGGAGACGAGGGGATCTTGTGGAAACGAATCAGGTTGATGCGGCACTTGATGCCGTCGAGCAGGCGGCAGAGCTCCTTGATGTGGCGCGGCGAGTCGTTCATGCCACTCAAGACGATGTACTCGAACGAGACGCGGCGCTGGTGAGTGAAGTCGTATTCGCGCAGGATGTCGGCCACCTCACGAATCGACCACCCCTTCTCGATGGGCATGATCTCCTTGCGCTCCTCGGGGAAGGGGTTGTGGAGGCTCACGGCGAGGTGTACCTTCGACTCGTCGAGGAAGCGACGCAGAGCCGGGGCGACGCCGGCCGTCGAGAGGGTGATGCGCGTGGGCGACCACCCGAGGCCCCACTCCGAGGTGAGGATTTCGAGGGCCCGCAATACATTGTCGAGGTTGTCGAGCGGCTCGCCCATCCCCATGAAAACCAGGTTGGTAAGCTGATCGAACTCGGGCAGCGAGAGAATCTGGTTGAGGATCTCGCCCGTCGAGAGCGAGTGCTGCAATCCCTGGCGTCCCGTGGCGCAGAACTTGCACCCCATGCGACACCCCGCCTGCGACGATACGCAGAGGGTGGCACGCTCTCCGTCGGGGATGTAGGCCGACTCGATGAAGGCCCCCTCCGAGGTACGGAAGAGGTACTTCTTGGTCCCGTCTTTGGAGCACTTTTCCGCCTCGGGAGCACGGCGCCCCACCTCGTAATGCTCTTCGAGCAGGGCGCGGTTTTTGGCCGAGAGGTCGGTCATCTGCCCGATCTCGGCGACACGCTTTTGGTAGAGCCAACGCGCCATCTGACCCGCTGCAAAACGAGGCATCGAGAGCTCCTCGCAGAGCGAGCGCAGCTGGGCCAACGAGAGGCCAAAGAGGGGTTTCAGTGGTGTCATAATCCAAAAAATTGCGCTTCGTGAGTGCAAAATTAACCAAAAAATAAAGATTTTTAGTGTGAAGCGTGCCATTTTTGAAAAATTCTCCCTATATTTGTGAGTGTGTAAGCATCCTAACGGGGTGCCTGCCGTTGTGTAGTGGGGTGAACTCCACTTCGTGGTTTGGAGAATAACAATTAAAAACGTAATAGATGGAACTGAAAAAAACGCCTAAAGCAGACCTGCAGAACAAGCGTGGTCTGATGCTCGAAATCGGTGTTGTGATTTCGTTGCTGTTGGTAATTGCCGCCTTCGCCTACACACCGAAGGAGCACCGCATTGAGGTGATGGAGCAGGAGGTTGTCGTAGTGGAGGAGGAGCTCATGGAGGTTACCCGCCAGGATCAGAAGCCCCCCGAGGCCCCCAAGAAGACCCAGATGAAGGTGATTGCCGACATGCTCTCGATCGTGAAGAACGACACGAAGATTACCACCGAGGTGGATTTCGTCGATTTCGAGGAGGATACCGAGATTATCCAGATGGTAGAGGTTGAGGAGGAGGAGATTGCCGACGACGAGCCCTTCCTCTCGGCCGAGACGATGCCCTCGTTCCAGGGCGGTACGCTGATGGACTTCCGTAACTGGGTACAGGGTAAGATTCGCTACCCGCAGATCGCCCAGGAGAACGGTATCTCGGGTCGTGTGGTACTGCAGTTTGTGATTGAGCGTGACGGCCGTCTGACCAACATCGTGGTGTTGCAGACTCCCGACCGTTCGCTGTCGGAGGAGGCTATCCGCGTGCTGAATCAGTCGCCGAAGTGGAGCCCCGGCAAGCAGCGTAACCAGGCTGTGCGTGTGAAGTACACCCTGCCCGTGGACTTCCGTATTCAGAACTAACAGTTGCGCAAGGCAAGACAAAGGTATCCTCTTTGCGGGATACCTTTTTTTTGCCAACCGCACCTTTCCCATTCAAACCCTTCTACATGAGCGAAAAATCGCAAACCAAAGAGAGTAAGCCCAAAGGCTACAACACGATAGACGACACCCCCGAAAGGGCCGTGCTGGTGGCTGTCATCCGTGATGGTCAGGAGCCGCGCCTTACCGAGGAGTATCTCGACGAGCTGGAGTTCCTGGCCGAGACGGCCCATATCACGACCGTGAAGCGCTTCACGCAGCGCCTGCCGCAGCCCTCGTCGCGCATCTATGTCGGCCCGGGTAAGTTGGAGGAGATCTCGGTCTACTGCAAGGAGAACGAGATTGATGTTGTCATCTTCGACGACGAGCTCTCCCCCTCGCAGACCCGCAATATCGAGCAGGCGATGCCCTGCCGTCTGTTGGATCGCACGCGTCTGATTCTCGACATCTTCCTGCAGCGGGCCCAGACGGCCTATGCCAAGACGCAGGTGCAGTTGGCCAACTACGAGTATATGTTGCCCCGCCTGGCCGGTATGTGGACCCACCTGGAGCGTCAGCGAGGTGGCACGGGTACGCGTGGTGGTGCCGGTGAGCGTGAGATCGAGACCGACCGCCGTATTGTGCGTGGCCGTATCACCAAGCTCAAGGAGGAGCTCAAGAAGATTGACCGCCAGATGGCCGTGCAGCGCTCGAATCGCGGGTCGCTGGTGCGAGTGGCGCTGGTGGGCTATACCAATGTGGGCAAATCGACCCTGATGAACCTCATCTCGAAGAGTGAGGTCTTTGCCGAGAACAAGCTCTTTGCCACACTCGATACCACGGTGCGCAAGGTGGTCTTCGACAACCTCCCCTTCCTGCTCTCCGATACGGTGGGCTTCATCCGTAAGCTCCCCACCGAGCTGGTCGAGTCCTTCAAATCGACCCTCGACGAGGTGCGCGAGGCCGACCTGCTGTTGCATGTGGTCGATATCTCGCATCCGCAGTTCGAGGATCAGATTGCCGTCGTGAAACAGACCTTGCAGGAGATTGGAGCCGGCGACAAACCCGTATTTTTGGTCTTCAACAAGGTGGATGCCTATACCTATATCAAGAAGGAGGAGGATGACCTCACCCCCATCACGCGCGAGAACCTCTCGCTCGAGGATCTGAAGCAGAGCTGGATTGCCAAGGCCAACACCCCCTGCATCTTCCTCTCGGCCCTCGAGAAGACCAACATCGAGAAGTTCCGTTCCGACCTTTATGGCATGGTGCGTGAGATTCATGCAGGTCGCTACCCCTTCAATAACTTTCTCTATTAGAACAAATTGCTATTTAGCTCACATAAAACTTTTTAACCATGGAGGTACATATCCTTAACGAGAAGAAGAGTGTGTTGAACCACTTTTTGGCCGAGATTCGTGACCGTCGTATTCAGACCGACCCCATGCGTTTCCGTCGCAACCTGGAGCGTATTGGCGAGGTGATGGCCTACGAGATTTCGCAGAAGTTGTCCTACCAACCCCACACCGTTACCACCCCGCTGGGCGAGGCCGTTGTCGAGATGGTCGATGACCAGGTGGTGCTTGCTACCGTGCTGCGTGCCGGTGTCCCCTTCCACCAGGGCTTCTTGAACTACTTCGACCGCGCCAACAACGCTTTTGTGGCCGCCTACCGTAAGAACCATAAGGATAACAGCTTCACGGTGCAGGTGGAGTACTGCTCGTGCGGCTCGTTGGAGGGTAAGACCCTGCTGCTGGTCGATCCCATGTTGGCTACGGGCTCCTCGCTCGTACTCGCCTACGAGGCCCTCTGCGCCAAGGGAGGGCAGCCGGCCCACACCCATGTGGCGGCCGTCATCGCCTCGGAGCAGGGTGTCGATTATGTCAAGCGCCACATGCCCTCGGCTACCACGACCATCTGGAGCGCCGCCCTCGACCAGGAGCTCACCTCGAAGAGCTACATCGTGCCGGGTATCGGCGATGCCGGCGACCTGGCCTACGGAGATAAGAAGTAAAAAAAGGCGACCCTTGTGGTTGCCTTTTTTTACTTCAAATTCAAAATTTAGAATTCAAAATTCAGAATTACTACTGATGCGATAAACTTTGCAATACAGTTTGTATTCTATTGTTTATAAACGAGTTAGTGCGTATTTTTTGATTTTCGATTTGAAAAACCTTTTACTGTGCTGACCTTTCGGGCTGCAATTGGGAGCAGTGATTTATCACTGCGACAAGTCCCCCTTTGTCAAAGGGGGATTTAGGGGGAATGTCAATATATTTTATTATATTAAGTAGTTGAGAATAAATTATTTTCGGGGTTAATTTTTGCTGCCCGTGGGCAGAATTTTAATAAGCAACGGCCTGTCAAGTGCACTTGAAGCGGGCCGTTGCTTATTAAAATAGAGGTGAAAAGCACCAAAAAATCAACTCCGAAAATTTATTGCATCAATAGAAATTCAAAATTGTTCTCCTTTACACCCTGAATCTGTTTTCACCAATTAGTCGTCTGTTCTTATCACTCTCATATTTCCCGTATTTCCCATAATTCTCATTCCATCCCCCCCCCAATTACTCCCCCCAATTA
>JAZUQP010000028.1:0-99296 GCA_045605785.1 Alistipes sp.
CGGGGCCCACCCCTACCGGAGTTCCCGTATAGAGCAGGTCGCCCATGCGCAGGGTGATAAACTTCGAGACGTGGCTGATGAGCCGATCGACCGAAAAGAGCATATCTCCGGTAAAGCCCTGCTGGCGTATCTGCCCATCGATTGCAAGCTCAAAATTCAGGCGTTGCACATCTCCGCCCAGCTCCTTCAGCGGCAAAAAGGTGGGAGAGATAGCGGCCGAATAATCGAAAGCCTTGGCTTGCTCCCACGGGAGCCCTTGGGCGATGCATCGGCGTTGTAGGTCGCGAGCCGTGAAGTCGATCCCCAGGCCCACCTCGTCGTAGTAGCGGTGGGCAAAGCGCTCCTCGATGCAGCGGCCCACGCGGTTGATCTTCACAATCAGCTCACACTCGTAGTGTACCTCCTCCGAGAAGGGAGGAATATAGAAGGGGTCGTTGTTGCGCAGCATCGCCGTGTCGGGCTTCAAAAAGAAGAGAGGCTCCTGCGGCAACCGGCCACTATCGGCCACTTGGTGGTGCAGCTCCTTGACATGGTCGGCATAGTTGCGACCTATACAGATGATTTTCATTCGTTTACCTCCTTTGAAAAACGGCTCCTCTTGTATTTAATCAGGTAGGCGTAGCAGACCACCACCTCGAAGAGGGGCAACATCCACATCGCCTCGGCCCGCAACTTGGGATAGGGAATCAAGAGGCTCAAAACGATGGTTGCAGCCACCACATACATCCAGCGCGAGACGAAGCGCCCGATCTTGTGTAGGTCGAGTTTGTCGCGCTCCTTGCGCTTCAGGGTGCTGATGCCCGAGATGGTGGCGGGATAGCGCCTCACGAGGAGTCCCACCCCCACAAATATCAGCGCCACCGCAAGGAAAACCAACACCTCCCCTATCGTTAATTGTAACATAGCTTATCTTCCTAATTTTGAGTTTTGAGTTTTGAATTTTGAATTTCATCCACCATGGCACGGGCAAAGCGTCGGCTGGCCCCCTCGCCCCCGATCAGCTCCTGCAGCTCGGCAAAGTCGCCCAACATCTTCTCGCGCTTGGCACCCCCCACGAGCAACGAGCGCAACTCACGCTCCGCCTCGTCGATATTGAGCCGTGCGCAGACCATCTCGCGCACCGCCTCGCGCCCGAGGTTGATATTGACCAACGAGACCCAGGGAATCTTCAGTACATAGGGACGCAACACCTCGTAGAGCCTGGGGATACGGAAGAGCACCATCTCGGGGATACCCATCAGGGCGGTCTCGAGGGTCGCCGTACCCGAGGTGACGACGGCCGCCTCGGCCATCATCAGAATCTCGTGCGTGCGCCCGAAGAGCAGGCGCACCTGCGACCCCTGCAAGCAGCTCTCGTAGAGTTCGCGCTCGAGCCACGGCACCCCGGCCACCACAAACTGATACCCCGCAAAGCGCTCGGCCAGGGCCACCATGTTGGGGAGGTTGGCCTTGATTTCGGAGCGACGGCTGCCGGCCAGCAGGGCCACGATGGGGCGCTCGTCGAGCCCGTTCTCGCGCACAAACTCCTCGCGCGTGGGGAGCATGCGACGACGCACCTCCACCTCATCGACCAGCGGATTGCCACAGAAGCAGGGCTCGATGCCCTTATTACGGAAGTAGGCTGTCTCGAAGGGGAAGATCGTGTAGAGCTTATCGACATAGCGACGCAGCCCCTTGACACGGTGCTCCTTCCAGGCCCACACCTTGGGGGCGATATAGTAGAACACCTTGATACCCTGCCGCTTGGCCCACTTGGCGATGCGCATGTTGAACGACGGGTAGTCGATCAGGATGACCACATCGGGCGCAAAACGGGTAATCTCCTCCTTGCAACGGGCAATCTGCCCGAAGATCGTGCGCAGGTTGCGCACCACATTGACAAAGCCGAAGAACGACATCTCGCGGTAGTGCATCACCAACCCCTCGCCGCCGGCCGCCTCCACCATGCGATCACCGCCGCAAAAACGAAACTCGGCCGCCGCATCCTCCTCCCGAAGTCCGGCAATCAACTTCCCGCCATGCAAATCTCCCGACGGCTCTCCCGAAATGATGAAATATCTCATATTTCAATTCAAAATTTAGAATTTACTCTCCGAGTAAATCGGGTCGCAGTTTTTCGGTGCGGGCATAGGCTTGCTCCTCCTGCCACTTGGCAATCTCGGCGAAGTTGCCCGAGAGGAGCACCTCGGGGACCTTCCAGCCGCGGAAGTCGGCCGGGCGGGTATAGACGGGTGGTGCCAACAGGTCGTCCTGGAAGCAGTCGGTCAGGGCCGACGACTCGTCGCCGATGGCTCCGGGCAGCAGGCGCACCACCGAGTCGGCCAGGATGCAGGCCGCCAGCTCACCCCCCGTGAGGACATAGTCGCCAATCGAAATCTCGCGCGTGATGAGGTGTTCGCGGATGCGGTGGTCGATTCCCTTGTAGTGGCCGCAGAGGATGATGATGTTTTCGAGCGTCGAGAGGCGGTTGGCCTCGTGCTGGTCATAACGGATGCCGTCGGGCGAGGTGTAGATGATCTCGTCGTAGTGGCGCTCCGACTGCAGGTGCTCGATGAGCTCGAAGACAGGCTCACACTTCATCACCATGCCGGCCTCACCACCAAAGGGGTAGTCGTCGGTCGTCTTACGCTTGTCGTGCGCCCAATCGTGGAGGTTGTGAACCACAATCTCGACCAGCCCCTTCTCTTGGGCTCGTTTCAAAATCGACTCATTCAGGGGCGATGCCATCAAATCGGGCACCGAAGAGATAATATCAATACGCATGGCTGCAAATTCTAAAATCAATTTTCTGCTCGGTTACGAAGGTGGCGGAAGATGATATCCTTGCCACTTTGGGGCGTAAGGGGTATCTCCCGACCCTTGTCGAGGGTGTAACCCCGATAGCCCATCGCCTCGAAGAGGGCGATGATGCGGGGGCGGTTTTCGCCCCCCGTCTCGATGAGTACGGTGGGGTGATGGCGCTCAATCAGGGGGCGCATCTCCTGCATCACATGCCACTCGTAGCCCTCGATGTCGCACTTGATAAAGTCGATGCGGGCCAACCCTCCGAAGAGCTCGGAGCCTCGGCGCATCTCGGCCGCACACTCCACCTCACACACCTCCGAAGCCTCCTTGACGAAGTTTTGGCCCGTGCCGAGGTAGCCCGTCTCGCGGGCCGAGTCGTTGGCCATCACCACCCGACGCTCCTCCTCGCCCAGGGCATAGGGGTAGAGCTTCACGCGGGGATAGCGTCGCAGACGACGACCGAGCACGCGCAACATCGGCTCCATGGGCTCGACGGCATGCACCTCGCCCCGTTCGCCCACCAACTGGGCCAGCGTGCAGGTGTAGTAGCCGAGGTTGGCCCCGATATCGAGGCAGCAATCCCCCTCGTGCACCAACTTCTCGAGGTGGTAGAGGTACTCCAGGGCCGCCGAGCGACGCCCGATGCCGAGCCGCTTCCACAAGAAGAGCAGACTGCTCACCACCCACAAGTAGGCCTCGAGGGGGAGCAGTCGGTAGAGTACTCTATGGATGAAACGCCCCACCTCTCCTAATACTTTACCTCCTGGTTGAGCACCTCCACCACGAAGGGGTTATACATCGATTCGTGACCGATGGTCGACTTCTCGCCGTGGCCGGGCCAGATGGTCACCTCGTCACCAAGCGGGAGAATCTGCTCCAAAATCGAGCGCATGATCCACGAGTAGTCGCCTCCGGGGAGGTCGGTACGGCCGATACTCTCGCGGAAGAGGGTGTCGCCCGTAAAGAGATTCTTGGTCTCGGGCTCGTAGAGGGCCACATGACCCGGGGTGTGGCCCGGGGTATGCAGGATGCGCAGGGCGGTATGGCCGAAGCGCACCTCCTCCACCTCGTCGAGGTCGATGTCAACGGTCGGCAACTTGCCAATCTGCACACCGAAAATCGACCCGCTCACCGAGGCCGTGTCCAGCAGAAATTGATCCTTGCGCGAGAGGGCGAAGGGGATGCCGTACTCCTGCTTGAGGAACTCCACACCCAGCGTGTGGTCGAAGTGGCCGTGGGTATTGACCGCCAAGACGGGCTTCAGGCCGTGGTCGGCGATGAAGTTGCGTAGGGCCGCATCTTCGCGCGGGCCGTTGTTGCCGGCGTCGATGATGGCACACTCCAGGGTATCGTCCCAGACGATGTAGGTATTCTCCTGAATCGGATTGAATACAAGGGCTGCTATCTTCATTTTATCTGTCGTTTTTTCGTTTTTAGTTGTCGTTTTTCAGGTTTTCGGGGGTGCCGTTTATTCGACGGAGCACCCCGTGAGGGCCTCGACAGCTCGACGACCCTCCTCGCCCAAGTGTAACGAAAAGTCATTGACAAACAGGGCGATATGGCTGTCAATAACACCATCCTCCAACTCGCGGGCATGGCTCTTTACATAGGCTCTCGAGAGGGAGGGATTATCGAACGCTGATCGGATGCTTTGGCGCAGTTGCTCCTCGGCCTTCGCCCGAAGCTCTTCGCCCAACGAGCGGCGGATGACGATGGCCCCCAACGGAAGGGGCAGCCCCATGCGGCGCTCCCACTCCAACCCCAGGTCGGCCACCAGCTCCAGGTGGCGGCGTTGGTAGACAAACCTCCCCTCGTGAATCAGCACGCCGGCATCGAACTCCCCACGCTCGACCGCCTCGGCAATCTCCGAAAAGAGCATCGGCTGCAGCTCCTCCACCTCTGAAAAGAGGCGGCGCATCAGGGCACAAGCGGTGGTCTGCAACCCCGGCACGGCGACACGACGAATCGGCCCCTGCTCCCCCTCGCGGCGCACCAACAGCGGGCCGTTGCCACGCCCCAGGGCCGAGCCGCTGTCGAGCAGGGCATATTCGTGGCGAATATGGGGCCAGAGGGCAGTGCTCACCTTCGAGATGTCGGGCTCGCCGGCCAAGAGGCGACGGTTGAGCTCCTCGATGTCGTAGTAGGAGCAATCGACGGGAAGCGTCGGCCCCCCGAGGCGCCCATTGACCCATCCGTCGAACATAAAGGTGTCGTTCGGGCAGGGCGAGATATGAAGTTTGAACCTCTCCATACTACTCCGAGAGTTCGTCGAAGGGGGTTTGTACCAGGTAGTCGGTGAGGTTGCGCACCGCCTCGTCGAAGGCCCACTCCTCGCGCGCCTCGCCCACATAGTTGGAGATGGCGCGAATCTGGGCCGCCTCGATATCGAGGGCCTCGCAGACGGCAAAGAAGGCGGCACCCTCCATCTGCTCGATTTGGGCTCCGTCGGCCTCGCCACCACAGCGGCTCACCGTATTGGAGATGACCGTGCGCAGCTCGGTGAGGGGCTCCAGGGCATAACGCTCGCGGTAACGCTCGGGCAGCTCGCTCATGCGCTCCTCGACCACCTCGACCACCTCGCCCTTGTTGAGCGAAGAGTCGTAGGCCCCGGCCACCCCGCACAGAATCATCAGGTGCGGCTTCTTGGCCTTTGCGGCACGCACCGTGGCAGCCGCTACGGCAGCCGCCCCCACGCCCGTCACAAAGACGGTCGATTTGGGGCTCTCCATCAGAAAGCCCTTGGCCTCATCGACCGTGGGGAAGAGGTAGGCTATTCGCATCGCTGACTACTATTCACGACCCACAAAGGCCTCCAACTCCTCCACCGTCACGGGCAGCTTCTTGTCGCCAATCATGCGGCAGCCCGTCTCGGTAACCAAAATATCATCCTCGATGCGGATACCGCCGAAGTCGCGGTAGGCATCCAGCGCCTCGTAGTTGACAATCCCCTTGAACTTGCCCTCGGCACGACACTTGTCGATCAGGGCGGGGATGAAGTAGATACCCGGCTCGTCGGACATCACCGTACCGGGGCGTACACGCCAGGCGGCGCGGTAGATGCAGGTGGCCGACTCCTCGGCACGCTCACGAATCGACGAGAAGTCGAAGCTGCGCTCACCGAAGGCCTCGCAGTCGTGTACATCCAGACCCATGCCGTGGCCCAAGCCGTGGGGCATGAAGAGGTACATGGCACCGGCGGCCACGGCATCCTCGGCCGTACCCTTCATCAGGCCGAGCGAGATAAGGCCCTCAGCCAGCAGACGGTAGCTCTCCAGGTGGATGTCGGTGTGGTACATCATCCCCGGGCGAATCGACTCGGCGATGCGGTCGTGGGCGTTGAGTACGATGTTGTAGATGTCGCGCTGCTTGTCGGAGAAGCGGCCGCTGACGGGATAGGTGCGCGTATGGTCGGAGCAGTAGCCCTCCAACGACTCGCCACCGCCATCGACCAGCAGCAGACGACCCGCCTCCAAGATACCGTCGGAGTTGAGGTTGTGCAGCGTCTCACCATGCTGCGAGGCGATGGTGGGGAACGAAACCCCCTGACCCATCGAGTGGGCAATGCCGGCCATGGCGCCCGAAATCTCGCGCTCGACAAGGCCCGGGCGACACATCTTCATCGCCGTGGTGTGCATCGCATAGCCGATTTGGAAGGCGCGCTCCAGCGCCTCGATCTCCTCGGAGCCCTTCACCTCGCGCATCTCGGCCACGGCAAACATCAGATCGACCGACTTGTAGTCGTGCAGCAAGGCGGGCGTGAGGCCCAGCAGCTCGGCAAACTGCAACTTGGTCTCGCCACGATAGATGGGCAGGAAGTGTACGCGACGACCCAATTGGATGGCGCGACGCACCAGCGGTGTGAGGTCGGCCAGCGGGGCCGTATGGGCTACGGCCACACCACACGCCATCTCGGCGAGCTTGGGCTGCGGACCCGTCCAGATAATATCCTCCACGGTGAAGTCGTCGCCAAACAGCCACTCATCGCCCGAGTCGGCGTCGATAACACCCACCAGCGAGGGGACATTCAGACCAAAATAGTAGCGGAAGGTCGAGTCCTGACGGAAGTAGTAGGCGTTGTTGGGGTAGTTGTTGGGCGAATTGGTGTTGCCCGGCAGCAGAATCAGACCACTGCCCACCTTACGGCGCAACTCGGCGCGGCGCTTGGCATAAATTTCGGGTGCAAACATAGCTTATTTCGTTTTTTACGGTTTGACAATGACAATAATCGTTCAAATATAGCCCTTTTCCCCCAATTTTCCAAATTTTTCTATTTTGGGTGGAGCGCGCTTCACCCGCAGGAAATAATATCACCCCCCCTTTGGGGGGGGGAGGTTTTGGAGAAGTCGATACTTTTTCGTACCTTTGCGCGTTATGTATACCCGTATGAAATTCGAACTGCAACATAAGGATCCGCAATCGAAGGCGCGTGCCGGCCTGATCACCACCGACCACGGCCCCATCGAGACCCCGATATTCATGCCCGTGGGTACGGCAGCAGCCGTCAAGGGGATCTTCCACCGCGATGTGAAGGAGGAGGCGAAGGCGCAGATCATCCTGGCCAACACCTACCACCTCTACCTCCGCCCCGGCATGGAGATTATCGAGCAGGCGGGCGGCGTACACCGCTTCTCGACCTGGGAGGGGCCGATGCTGACCGACAGCGGCGGCTTTCAGGTCTTCTCGTTGGCCGAGTGCCGCAAGCTCAAGGAGGAGGGGTGCCACTTCCGCTCCCACATCGACGGCTCGAAGCACCTCTTCACGCCCGAGAGCGTCATCGACACCGAGCGCACCATCGGCGCCGACATCATGATGGCCTTCGACGAGTGCCCGCCCGGAGATGCTCCGCGCGACTATGCCGCCAAGTCGTTGGCCCTCACGGAGCGCTGGCTGGAGCGCTGCTTCAACCGCTACCACCAGACGGCTCCCAAGTATGGCCACTACCAATCGCTCTTCCCCATCGTGCAGGGGTGCACCTACCCCGACCTGCGTGCCAAAGCCGCCGAGGGGGTGCAGCAGTACGATGCCGACGGCTACGCCATTGGCGGACTGGCCGTGGGTGAGCCTACGGAGGTGATGTACGAGATGATCGAGGTGGTGAATGCCATCCTGCCCGAGGATAAACCCCGCTACCTGATGGGGGTGGGCACCCCCTGGAACATCCTCGAGGCGATCGAGCGCGGCGTCGATATGTTCGACTGCGTGATGCCTACGCGCAACGGTCGCAACGGGCAACTCTTCACCTGGGAGGGCACCATCAACATCCGCAACAAGAAGTGGGAGAACGACTTCTCGCCCATCGACCCCGAGGGAGAGGCCTTCGTGGATCGAGTCTATACG
This sequence comes from Alistipes sp., assembly GCA_045605785.1. Taxonomy (GTDB): domain Bacteria; phylum Bacteroidota; class Bacteroidia; order Bacteroidales; family Rikenellaceae; genus Alistipes. Next base: position 8,122 of record JAZUQP010000028.1, read on the forward strand.
AAGGCCTACCTGCACCACTTGGTGGTGTGTCAGGAGATGATGGCGGCCCAAATCGCCTCGCTGCACAACATCGCCTTCTACCTGCGCCTGGTGCGCGCCGCCCGTGCCCACATTCAGGCCGGCGACTTCAAGGCGTGGAAGGAGCAGGTGGTCGGAAAGCTGCAACGCCGCCTCTAAAAAACCGAAGACATGGAGAATCCGAACCAAGAAAAGAGAGTGAACGGTGCGAAGTTCCGCTGGCCGGGAATCAAAATTCTCGACCGCTACATCTTCCGCAAATTCCTGGGTACCTACCTCTTTGCCATTGCGATGATCATCGTCATCGTAGTGGTCTTCGACTATGTGGAGAAGGTAGACGACTTCACCGAGCTGAAGGCCCCGATGAAGGCGATTCTGTTTGACTACTACCTCAACTTTATCCCCTTCTTCATCAATCAGTTCAGTGGTCTGTTTACCTTTATCGCCTGCATCTTCTTCACCTCGAAGCTCGCCTATCAGACCGAGATTACGGCCATGCTCTCGGGCGGCATGAGCTTCCGCCGACTCATGTGGCCCTACTTCCTGGGTGCCACGGCCATCGCCGCCATCTCGCTCACCCTGAGCCTCTGGGTCATCCCCTACACGCAGCGCACGCTGGTCGACTTCGAGATGCAGTACCGCAAGAATCGCCAAAACATCCAGTTCGACCGACACATCTACCGCCAAATCGAGCCGGGAACCTTCATCTACATCCGCGACTTCTCGAAGAACAGCAACCAGGCCCGTTTCTTCGCCCTGGAGCACTACGAGGATAATGCCATCGTCGCCTCGCTCGAGGCTGCCGACACGAAGTTTGACCCCAAGACGGGTCGCTGGTCGGCCTCGCGCTACACGCTGCGCTCACGCGACTCGCTGGGACGCGAGCAGTTCTCGCAACACCGCAATATGGATACGCTCATCAACCTCGACATCAACGAGTTGGGGCGTGTGAAGGAGCTCATCAAGACGATGACTATTCACGAGTTGAACGACTTTTTGGCCCAACAGAAGGCCAAAGGCTCCGACTCGATCAGCATCATCGAGGTGGAGCGGCAGGCCCGTTTTGCCTATCCGATAGCCACCTTCATCCTCACGCTGATTGGCGTATCGCTCTCGTCGCGCAAGGTGCGAGGCGGTACGGGACTGCATATCGGTATCGGCATCGCCCTCTGCTTCAGCTACATCCTCTTCAACCGCTTCTTCGAGGAGTTTGCCAAGGGGGGAGCCCTGCCACCCCAGATTGCCGTATGGATTCCCAACCTGATATTCCTCGGCATTGCCATCTATCTCTACCGCAAGGCCCCGAAATGATGTCGTAAAACAGCACAACCGAAAGATGAAAACGATCGACCCAATGACCGAAATATCGGAAAAGATACTCCACGGGGGGCGTATCAACCACGAGGAGGCCTTGAAGCTCTGGCACGAGGCCCCGCTGTGGGAGCTCGCCCGCCTGGCCATGGCGGTACGCCACCAAAAAAATGGCAAAAAGGTCTACTACAACCGCAACTTTCACATCGAGCCGACGAATCGCTGCGTCTTCAACTGTAAGTTCTGCTCCTACCGTCGTCCGGCCGACAGCCCCGAGATGTGGGACTACACGATGGAGGAGGTGGTCGAGATTGCCCGCAGCCGCCGCGACAAGGGGCTGACGGAGGTGCACATCGTGGGTGGCGTACACCCCGAGCACGGCTTGGAGTACTACTGCGACATGATTCGCCGCATCCGCGAGGTGCTGCCCGAGGTGGCAGTCAAGGCCTTCACGGCCATCGAGCTCAGCTACATGATTCGCAAGGCGGGGCTCTCCACGCGTGAAGGGTTGCAGCGCCTCATCGAGGCGGGCATGCAGGCCATCCCGGGGGGTGGCGCCGAGATCTTCGACGAGGAGCTCCGCGCACGCATCTGTCCCGACAAGGGCTCCACGGCCGAGTGGTTCGAGGTGCACCGCACGGCCCACGAGCTGGGGCTCCACACCAACGCCACCATCCTCTACGGCCACATCGAGAGCATCGAACACCGCATCGACCACCTCAACCGCCTGCGCAAGATGCAAGACCAGACGGGGGGCTTCGATGCCTTCATTCCGCTCAAGTACCGCAACTTCGGCAACTCGATGTCGGAGATTGGCGAGGTGCCCCTCATCGAGGATCTGCGCATGTTGGCCCTCAGCCGCATCTACCTCGACAACATCTCACACATCAAGGCTTACTGGGTGATGTATGGCAAGACGACCACCGAGCTGGCCCTCCACTTCGGAGCCGACGATGTGGATGGTACGATCGACGACTCGACCAAGATCTACTCGATGGCCGGCGCCGACGACCAGAAGCCCGTGATGACCATCGGCGAGATCGAGCAGATGGCCCTCCGAGCCGGTCTCGAAGCGGTTGAACGCGACACCTTTTACCACGAAATTTAAGTCAGAAAACCCAAACAACCATGAAGAATATGAGTTTAATCGAGCGCCTGAAGAGCTGGCCCCTGCTATACAACGCCCTCCTTATCGGGCTTACGCTGGTGGTGATGGCCGTGGTGGCCCACTTTGCCATGCGCACCTTCACGCGCCACGGAGCACGCCGCACAGTACCCGAACTGACGGGTATCCCCCTCTCGGAGGCCGAGCGTTTGGCCGAGCAGAACGACCTGGAGCTGATTGTAAACGACTCGCTCTATGTAACCATCTACGAGGGGGGCATCGTGCTCGACCAGCTGCCCGAGCCCGAGGTTGAGGTGAAGCCCGGCCGCAAGGTCTACATCACCATCAACTCCTTTTCGCAGAAGATGGTTCCGCTTCCCTATGTGGCGGGACGCTCGCTGCGTCAGGCGAAGAATATGCTGGAGATTGCCGGTCTGGAGATTGACAAACTCATCTATCGCTCCGACATGGCGACCAACTATGTCCTCGAGGAGTCGTATCGTGGCGAGCCCGTCACGCGCGAGAGCAACCGCATGGCCGAGGCGGGGTCGGGCGTTACGCTCTATGTGGGTGTCGAGGGCGGCTATGGCGAAAACTATACGCCGCGCCTGATTGGCAGCACGGCCCGCGACGCCAAGAGTCGTCTTTGGGAGAGTGGTTTCAATGTGGGTACCATCCACTACGACGAGGGAATCGACCTGCTGAATCAGAAGGAGGCCCGCGTCTATCGTCAGGAGCCCGCCCTGGGTACTCCGCGCATGTTGGGAAGCTCGGTAAATCTCTACTTGACGCTCAACGAAGAGCTCCTCACGAAGGCCAACACCGAGGCCGAAGCCGAGAGTAAGCGCATCGCCGAGGAGCGTCTGAAGCTGGAGGCTGCCGCCACAGAGGAGGCTGCCACGGAGGAGGCTGCCACGGAGGAGAGCTCCACCCCCGACGAGCAGGGCGACGAGCTGGTGAAGATGATGGAGGAGGATGAATTTTTCGAGTAGCGATGAGCGAGAATCTGCACTATAACGAGCCGGAGTTGGGCGACGAGCTCGCCGACGAACAGGAGGAGGGGCTCTTCGAGCACTTCTCGGTGGTGGTGGACAAGGGGCAGAGCCTGCTGCGCCTCGACAAGTTCCTCACCGTACGCATGGAGCGTTGCTCACGCAACCGCATCCAGGCGGCTGCCGACTGCGGCAATGTGTTGGTGAACGGCAAGCCCGCCAAGTCGAGCTACAAGGTCAAGCCGCTCGACCACATCTCCATCATGATGCCCTACCCGAAGCGCGACACAGCCATTGTACCGCAGGATATTCCGCTCGACATCCCCTACGAGGATGACGACCTGCTGTTGGTCAACAAGCCGGCCGGCATGGTGGTTCACCCGGGCCACGGCAATTGGGACGGCACGCTGGTCAATGCCCTCACCTTCCACTTGCAGAGCCTGCCGATGTTCCAGGAGGGGGATACCCGCGCCGGATTGGTCCACCGCATCGACAAGAACACCTCGGGGCTGCTGGTCATCGCCAAGAACGAGCGCGCCCACGCCAAGTTGGCCAAGCAGTTCTTCGACCACACCACCTCGCGCCGCTATGTCGCCTTAGTGTGGGGCAACTTCGAGGAGGACGAGGGGACCATCACGGGCCATATCGGACGCTCACCCCGCGAGAGGATGCACATGTGCGTCTTCCCCGACGGCTCGGAGGGCAAGCACGCCGTGACCCACTACCGCGTTCTGCGTCGCTACGGCTATGTAACCCTTGTGGAGTGCCGCCTCGAGACGGGCCGCACCCACCAGATTCGCGTACACATGCAGTATATCGGCCACCCGCTCTTCAACGACGACCACTACGGCGGCGACCGCATCCTGAAGGGGACCACCTTCTCGCGCTACAAGCAGTTTATCGAGAACTGCTTCGAGGTGATGCCCCGCCACGCCCTGCACGCCCGCTCGTTGGGCTTTGTTCACCCCACGACAGGCAAGGAGATGCACTTCGAGAGCGAGCTGCCCGACGACTTCAAACAGGTACTCGAAAAGTGGGACAGCTACTCGTCGGCCAACTCATCCGTCATTCAAGAGTGCCTGGAGAATGAGCAGGCTGAATCCTAAATTTTGAATCGAGGAATATGGGATTTTTGCCAACAACAGCCAAAGAGGTCAAGGCCTTGGGGTGGGATTACATCGATGTGATCCTCTTCACGGGCGATGCCTACATCGACCACCCCGCATTCGGGGCGGCCGTGGTGGGTCGTCTGTTGGAGGCCGAGGGGTATCGTGTCGCCATCGTGCCGCAACCCAACTGGCGCGACGACCTGCGCGACTTCACCAAGTTGGGAGCTCCACGCCTCTTCTTTGCCGTGACGGGAGGTGCCATGGATTCGATGGTCAACCACTACACGGCCAACCTGCGCCTGCGCTCGAACGACGCCTACACCCCCGGTGGTAAGGCGGGCTTTCGTCCCGACCGCGTGGTAAAGGTCTATACCCAAATACTCAAACGCCTCTACCCCCATGTACCGGTGGTGGTGGGTGGCATCGAGGCCTCGCTGCGCCGCCTGACCCACTACGACTATTGGGACAACGAACTCAAACCCTCGATTTTGGTCGATTCGGGGGCCGACCTGCTCATCTACGGCATGGGCGAAGGGGTGATTCAGCAGGTGGCTCGCGCCATGCGCAACGGTTTCAACATGAAGCTGTTGCGAAAGATTGAACAGGTGGCCTTTTTGGCCGACAAAGCCTATGTCGAACGGCTGGACGGGGAGAGCTGTCTGATGCTCCACTCCTACGAGAGTTGCTGCAAGAGCAAGCGTCTGTTTGGCGAAAACTTCACTACGATGGAGGTGGAGAGCAACCGCATGCGGGGCGATAAGGTGCTCGTCGAGGCGGTGGGCGAAAAGTTTGTGGTGGTCAATCCGCCGCGCGCCACCCTCTCGACCGAGGAGCTCGACCACTCGTTCGACCTTCACTACGAGCGTGCCCCCCACCCCCGCTATCGTGGCAAGGGGGATATCCCCGCCTGGGAGATGATCAAGTTCTCGGTCAATATCCACCGCGGTTGCTTCGGAGGGTGCTCCTTCTGCACCATCTCGGCCCACCAGGGCAAATTCATCCACTCGCGCAGCGAACGCTCGATTCTTCGGGAGGTGGAGCAGATTACCCACATGGAGGGCTTCAAAGGTTACCTCTCGGATGTGGGCGGCCCCTCGGCCAACATGTATCGCATGGGGGGCAAGAATCGGGAGCTCTGCGCCAAGTGCCGCCGCCCCTCGTGTCTCCACCCCAAGCCCTGCCCCAACCTCGACAACAACCACCAACCCATCCTGGAGCTCTATCGCCGCGTGCGAGCCGTGAAGGGGATTAAGAAGGCCTTTATCGGAAGTGGCATCCGCTACGACCTCTTCGATGCCGGCCACTACTTTGAAGAGGTGGTCAAGCACCACACCTCGGGACGCTTGAAGGTGGCCCCCGAACATACCGAGGAGCGGGTGCTGAAGCTGATGCGCAAACCCTCGTTCTCGCTCTTCGAGGAGCTGAACAGCCGCTTCAAGGCGTGCTGCCGCCGCGAGGGGCTCAACTACCAGCTGATACCCTACTTCATCTCCTCGCACCCGGGATGCGAGGAGCAGGATATGCGCGCCCTCTCGCAAAAGGTGCTCGGCCGCCTGAACTTCACACTGGAGCAGGTGCAGGATCTCACCCCCACCCCCATGACCCTCTCGTCGGTGATGTTCTACACGGGCGAAAACCCCTATACCCACGAAAAGGTCTATGTGGCCCGCAGCCAGGAGGAGAAACGCCGCCAAAAGTCGTGGTTCTTCCGCAAATCGACGAAGGGGTGAAAAGAACCAACTGCAACATTTAGCATGTAGAGTCCAAAAATAGGTGGGGCTGTCCATGTAGGACAGCCCCCCTTTTTCGATTTGCACTCCCCAAATTAGAAAAGTTCGAGTTGGCCGCGGTCGTGGTTGAAGGAGAGGCGGTGGTAGGGGGAGAGGCCGTGTTGGCGGATGGCGAGGCGGTGGTCGCGCGTGGGGTAGCCCTTATTTTTGGACCAGCCGTAGCAGGGGTACTCGGCATCGAGGCGGAGCATATACTCGTCACGATGGGTCTTGGACAGGACCGAGGCGGCGGCGATGTCGGCATACTTGCCGTCGCCCTTGACCACGCAGGCGAAGGGGAAGCCATAGGGGGTATGGAAGCGGTTGCCGTCGATGGCCAGGAATTGGGGGCGTGGGTCGAGGCGCAGGGCGGCGAGGTTCATCCCCTCGATCGAGGCGTTCAGGATGTTGATTTCGTCGATACGCGCGGGCGATATGGCCTCCACGGCCCAGGCGATGGCCTCCTGCTCGATGATGGGGCGCAGGCGGTCGCGCTGCTTCTCGGTCATCTGCTTCGAGTCGTTGAGCAGCGGGTGGTGGAAGTCGGACGGCAGGATGACGGCAGCCGCAAAGACGGCACCGGCCAGGCATCCGCGCCCCGCCTCGTCGCATCCCGCCTCCAAAAGTTGGCTCTGGTAGAAGTTTTCTAACATGGTGGCTCCCTTATACCCTACAAAGGTACTATTTTTTGCAAAAAATCTGCACAAGGAGTCGGGATTTTCTTTTTTGCGCCGTATCTTTGCTATTTGGAAGTCACTACCAAGTTATGAATGCTACCCGTCAGCCGATATTGATTGTCCTGCCGACACTCTTCGCCCTGCTCGCCGCCCTCGTGGTGCGCAAGCTCGGCATGAGCTTCGGCCCCGAGGCGATGGGCGAGACCCCCACGCTGCTCGGTGGCTTTATCGTGAGCTTCCAACAGGCCTGGCCACGCCTCTCGTGGGGCCTCTGGTTTCTGCTCCACACCGCCACAGCCCTCATCCTCGGCCGCATCGGCATCCGCTACAGCCTCTATACGGGGAGCTGCCTATTGGCCATTCCCCTCTATGGAGTGGTCGCCTGCGGCATCTTCCTCGGGGACGACTACCTGACGGGGGCCGTCGTGGGAGTGCTCCTGGCGCGCATCGCCCGCAACTATGCCGCCTCGTGTCGCAACGGCTACGCCTTCAACAGCCTCTTCCGTGGCTCGCTCTACCTGGGCCTGCTGCCCCTGATCTACGCCCCGAGCCTGCCCCTGCTGCTCCTGCTGCCGATTGTGGCAATCCTCTTCCAGCGTACCCTGCGCGAGTGGATCATCGCCTTGAGCGGCCTGCTCCTCCCCGCCGCCTCACTCTGCTACTTGAGCTGGGCCTTTGGCGGAGAGCTCCTCACTCCCCTCAACGAGGTATGGGGCGCCCTGACACAGGGCAGCATGATGGCCATCTTTGACGAGGCCTCCATCCTCCTAGTAATCGAGCTGGTCGTCCTGCTCGCGGCCGTACTCTGGGCCCTCTTCTACTACTTGAGCGATATCTATGTCGCCACCTCGAAGGCGCGCGCCATCCTCACCTCGGCAGTGTGGCTCTTCCTGCTCACACTCCTCACCCTCTTTGTGCCGAGCGCCACAACCACCTCCTTCGTGCTGCTGGCCGTCCCCACGGCCCTGCTGCTCCCCTTCCTCTTCGTGCGCCTCAACAAGCGCCTGGCCAACGGACTCTACCTGCTTATCCTGCTCCTCTTCGCTGCCCGCCTCTTCTGGTAACCCCCCCTTAACGATTGAAGAATTGACGCCTTTGTTTTTGAAAATTTTAAGAAATTAGGGCTTTTGTTGCGTCGTTGGTCATAAATTTTCGGAAATAACAAAAATTATATTAAAATTTTCCGAAAAAGATTTGGTGGATGACAAAAAAGAGTTACCTTTGTATTACAATTAAGTGGGATTCTCCCACATCTCATTAACCTAACTAACCTAACCAAAGGGGGCTGAATGTTGTGAAACATACAACCCTCTATCTCTTTTTTAAGGGGGGGGGAGGCGTCATTGCGAGGAGCGTAGCGACGCGGCAATCTCGAGGCACAATTCACGATTCACAATTATTGTTTCTTTTCCATTCTTAATTTAGGGGAGGTGGTGCGTTGGCGACACAGAAGGCGTAGCTTCGCAATGCTAAATTTAGATTGCCACGGGCCTAAAGGCCCTCGCAATGACGAAGAGAAAGGGCTGTCGGGAAGCGCAACAACTAAGGGAGAGGGCTGTCGGCACTCAAAATAACGAAACGAAAAGGCGTCATTGCGAGGAGCGTAGCGACGCGGCAATCTCGATGCACAATGCACAATTTTTTTGTTCAACTTAGGGTGTTGGGAGATATGGGAGATATGGGAGATATGAGAATTGTGGGAGGGGTTAGGCTAAAAAGAGCTATTTCGAGCTTTGACCTAAAAAGAAACAATCATGAATCGTGAATCGTGAATTGTGAATTTTCCCACACCTCTCACTCCCACCCAAAAAAGATAATTCTACATGCTAAATTTTGAATTTCCCTAACCCCTCTTTCTATTTTTTTCAAAAATTACTTGCAGAAACAGATTATATCGTTTATCTTTGTATCGGCAAACGATATAACGGCATCCGAAATACACATCACAACATAGGAACCGATGAATACATCAAACAACACACTGACCGAAGCGGCCTATTACATCTTGCTTGCACTGGTTGAGCCCCTGCATGGGTACGGGATTATGCAGCAGACGGCAGCACTGAGCAAAGGCCGGGTACGACTTTCGGCCGGAACGCTCTATGGGGCATTGGCCTCGTTGCTGGACAAGGGTTGGATTGAGCAGCTTCCGGAGGAGGGGCGCAAAAAGGATTACCGCATCACCCCGACCGGTCGTAAAGTCCTGGAGCAGGAGCTTATGCGTCTGGCCGAGCTGCTTGAAAACGGACGAAATATATTAAATCACCAAAACGAATAAGTGTATTCTAAACAACCAACAATTATGGAGAAGGAGATTAAGAAACTTTGGCGATTCTATTCGGTTGCCGACTACGAGAAGGAGGAGGCATTTCTGAATGAAATGGCGCGCGCAGGATGGAATCTTACGGCCGTAGGTTTTTGCCGTTATATCTTTCGCCGCGGGAATGAGGGGGAGTATATCTATAAACTCGACATGGTAGAGCGCACCGAGTCCGACGAGGTGAAGGAGAGCTACTTCAACTTCCTTACCGATTGCGGGATACGCGTTGTGGGGGAGGTTAAGGATTGGATCTATCTCCAAAAGCGCGCCTCGGACGGCCCCTTTGACACGAAGAACGACACCTACACCAAGCTACGCCAAATAAACAAGGTTTATTCGTTTTCGTTGCGCACGGTATGCAACCTGTTGCGTATCTTTGCCGGCGTGATCGCGGTTCTTATCCTTTTGCAGGCGCTGATGTCAAATAATGTCTGGGTGAAGGAGGTCTGTGGCGGAGCAATGCTCGGGGTGGGTATCGGCAGCGTGATAGCCCTGGTTATTATATGGGTACCTATCGTCAATAAACTTCGGTGCAAGATGAATAAACTCATCGACGACATGGGGGTGAATCTGTAGCAAACGGCCCATCTTTTTGCCAAATCAGGCTGTTGAAGCCAACTTCGTTCTCATCAATGAGTAACGGCCCGTCAAGTTCACTTGAAACGGGCCGTTAGTTGTTGAAAACAGAGGTGCAACGCCTATGCTTCGCCGATCTTCATCCCCTGGGGAGGATGGGGGGCGGGAATTTCGATCTTGCCGATGGCACTCTCGTAGCGCGTGATGTTGTCCTGCAACGACATCAAGAGACGCTTGGCGTGCTCGGGGGTAAGGATGACGCGGCTCTTGACCTTGGCCTTCTGCATGCCGGGAAGCATGGCGGCAAAGTCGAGGATAAACTCCGAGTTGGAGTGTGAGATGATGGCCAGGTTGGAGTAGTGGCCCTGGGCCACCTCCTCGCTCAGCTCGATATCGAGACCCTGCTTCTTGATTTCTGCCATAAAATATGCTCCTAATAATTAAAAAGGTATTACCATCTTTAGGGGGCGTCGGGCAAAACCCGATTCCGAAAACAAAGGTACTCCTTTCCATCACGCATCAAAACCCGACACCCTGCAAAGTTGTTGCCTTTTTATCAACAATTGGCCCGTTTTGGTCGTTTTATCCGCTCAGTTTTTACTTTTTCGGGGGTTTTTATTGATTTTTTGGGTAGAATTAGTTGCATTTGTGAAAAAATTTGTATATTTATGGTTGCGAAATTACAAATAACCTAAAAACCATACAGGCATATGAAAAACTATTCAGCCAAAGAGATCAAGAACATTGTCTTGATTGGTGCCCCCGGAACCGGTAAGACCACCCTCGCCGAGGCGATGGCCTACGAAGGTAAGGTAATCGACCGTCGCGGTACCATCGAAAACAACAACACCCTGTCGGATAACACCGATATCGAGCACGAATACAAGCGTTCGATCTACTCCACGATCCTCTTCACCGAGTTCATGGATCGCAAACTCAACATCATCGACTGCCCGGGTTCGGACGACTTCTGCGGAAGCCTCTTCTCGGCATTCAAGGTAGGTGATGTCGGCGTCATGGTTTTCAATGCCCAGAACGGCTGGGAGGTAGGCGCCGAGATTCAGGCCCGCTATGCCCGCGCACTGAAGAAGCCCATCATCGCCTTCATCAACCAGCTCGACGCCGACAAGGCCTCGTTTGAGAACACCTTCGAGATGATCAAGGCCAACTCGCGTGTGAAGCCCGTCATCGTACAGTACCCCGTAAACCAGGGTGCCGGCTTCGACGCCTTTATTGATGTGCTGCTCATGAAGATGTACCGCTTCAAGGACGAGAACGGTACGCGCGAGGAGCTGGATATTCCCGCCGAGGAGCTGGAGCGTGCCACCGAGCTCAACAAGGAGCTGGTAGAGGCTGCCGCCGAGCACGACGAGAGCCTCATGGAGCTCTACTTCGAGAAGGGTACGCTCCACCAGGACGAGATCCGCTCGGGTCTGAAGATCGGTGTTGCCAACCGCGAGGTGATTCCCGTATTCTGTGGCTCGGGTAAGCGCGACATCGGCACGAAGCGTCTGATGGAGTTCATCATCAATGTGGCCCCCGGCCCGATGAAGGCCCCCAAGTTCCTCACCACCGAGGGCGAGGAGCTCGCAGCCGAGGCTTCGGAGCCTACCGTAGCCTTCGTATTCAAGAGCCAGATCGAGCAGCATATCGGCGAGATCAGCTACATGCGTGTGATTCGTGGTAAGATCACCGAGGGCATGGAGCTCATCAACACCCGCACGGGCAACAAGGAGAAGCTCTCGCAGCTCTTCGCCGTGGCCGGCAAGAACCGTATCAAGGTTACCGAACTCTCGGCCGGCGATATCGGTTGCACCGTGAAGCTGAAGGGTACGCGCACCAACGACACGCTGGCTGCCGCCGCCAACCCCGTATCGGTTGAGCCCATCTCCTTCCCCGAGCCTCGCTACCGTGCCGCCGTGAAGGCCAAGGAGCAGAACGACGAGGAGAAGCTGGGCAAGATTCTCAACGATGCCAAGTATGAGGATCCCACCATCCTGGTAGAGTACTCGAAGGAGCTCAAGCAGACCATTATCCAGGGTCAGGGTGAGCACCACCTCAATATCCTCAAGACGAAGATCCAGGCCGAGAACAAGCTCGAGATGGAGTACTTCGCTCCCCGCATCCCCTATCGTGAGACCATCACGAAGGTAGCCCAGGCCGACTATCGCCACAAGAAGCAGTCGGGTGGCTCGGGTCAGTTTGGTGAGGTACACATGGTCATCGAGCCCTACTACGAGGGTATGGAGGAGCCCAAGAGCTACAAGGTTGGCAAGGGCGAGATTACCGTCAATATCAAGGGTAAGGAGGAGTACGATCTGCCGTGGGGTGGTAAGCTCCAGTACTACAACTCGATTGTAGGTGGCGCCATCGACGCCCGCTTCATGCCCGCCATCCTGAAGGGTATCATGGAGAAGATGGACGAGGGCCCGCTGACCGGCTCCTACGCCCGCGACATCCGCGTAGTGATCTACGACGGTAAGATGCACCCGGTTGATTCGAACGAAATCTCCTTCAAGCTGGCCGCCCGCAACGCCTTCAAGGAGGCCTTCCGCAACGCCGGCCCCAAGATTATGGAGCCCATCTATGATGTGGAAGTGCTGACCCCGAGCGACTACATGGGTTCGGTGATGAGCGACCTGCAGAACCGTCGCGCCATGATTATGGGTATGGAGTCGGACAAGGGCTTCGACCGCTTGAGCGCCCGCGTGCCTCTGGCCGAGCTCTATCGCTACTCGACCACCCTCTCGTCGCTGACCTCGGGTGCCGCTACCTACTCGATGAAGTTTGCCGCTTACGAGCAGGTTCCCTCCGATGTACAGGATAAGCTGCTGAAGGCTTACACCGACACCGACGAAGAGTAATTTCCGATTTTAAGCGGTGTATTCCGCACCGCACTAAGAGACCCGAACGAGCTACACTTTGGTGTACTGCTCGTTCGGGTTTTGTTTGGGCGGCGGGGGGAGATTGATTGTTTACAAAACGAAGAAAATTTTTGACTTTTAGAGGTGCAAATTTTGTGCTAACGAAGATTGGGGCGGATGGGGCATACTTTGCGTATTTCCCATTCTCCCCAATGATTGAGGTGCGGAATTTACCGCACTTTGTCGTCAAAAGGGTCTCTATGCAACGCTCGGCCCTAAAAACAACGATGGGCTGTACTTGGTGTACTGCCCATTGTTGGTTTTAGAGTTAGCGGCCGCAGAGAGGCCTTTTTCACGACAAAGTATAAAATCAAAAATTAGAAGCCTTTGCCAATCCCCAAGAAATCCTCCGCCTTGAGAGCAGCACCACCAATGAGGCCACCATCTACATCGGCCTTGGCGAAGATCTCGGCAGCGTTGGAGGGCTTGCAGGAGCCACCATAGAGGATGGGGCACTCCTGGGCAGCAGCGCCAAACTTCGAGGCGAGCACCTCGCGGATGTAGGCGTGAATCTCCTGTGCCTGGTCGGCGGTTGCGGTCTTGCCGGTACCGATGGCCCATACGGGCTCGTAGGCAATAACCAGGTTCTTGAACTGCTCGTCGGTGAGGTTGAATACCACCTCCTCGATCTGGGCCTTGCAGACAGCAAAGTGGTTGCCGGCCTCGCGCTCCTCGAGGTTCTCACCTACGCAGTAGATGGGGGTAAGACCGTTGGCATAGGCCTGCTCCATCTTCTTGTTGAGGGTCTCGGAGGTCTCACCGTAGTACTGACGGCGCTCCGAGTGGCCGAGAATCACATACTTGCAACCCAGGGCGGCAATCATCGAGGCTGCCACCTCGCCCGTGTAGGCACCTTTGGCCTCGGCAGCACAGTTCTGGGCACCCAGCTCCACATCCGAACCCTTGAGAGCCTCGGCCACCATCGAGAGGTGGGTGAAGGGGGCACATACGATGAAGTTCACGCACTCGCAAACCTCCTTGCGGCCGGCTACTACGCCCTTGGCCAACTCAACACCCTCCTGCGGAAGGGTATTCATCTTCCAGTTACCTGCTACAATCTTCTTTCTCATTTTTCTAACCGTATAATTGTTTAATAAACAGATTCTTACTCTTCGCACCAGCGCTTTACCTCCTCGATCGAGGGGGCCTTCAGGCCGAGCTTGTTCTTCTTGTTGAAGCCACAGAGGTCGTTGAAGAACTTCCCTGCGGGGAGCTTCTTGAGCGACTCGACGGTGATGTAACCCATCTTCTGAATCACGGGAATCCACTCCTCGGGCACACCAATCTCGAGGTACTTCTCGGGGCCATCGACGGTGGGCTTCTTCTCGGGACGCATGGTGGGGAAGAAGAGTACATCCTGAATCGAGGGCTGATTGGTCATGAACATCGTCAGACGGTCGATACCCATACCCATGCCCGAGCACTGGGGCATACCATACTCGAGGGCGCGCACGAAGTCCATGTCGATGAACATCGCCTCGTCGTCGCCCTTCTCCGAGAGGCGCAGCTGCTCCTGGAAACGCTCCAGCTGGTCGATGGGGTCGTTGAGCTCGGAGTAGGCGTTGCAGAGCTCCTTGCCGTTGACGAAGAGCTCGAAACGCTCGGTGAGGTCGGCATTGTCGCGGTGACGCTTACACAGGGGCGACATCTCGATGGGGTAGTCGCAGATGAAGGTGGGCTGGATGAGCTCCTCCTCGCAGTACTGCCCGAAGATGGCGTCGATGAGCTTGCCCTTGCCCATCGTATCGTCGATCTCGACATTCAGGCGCTTGCAAGCCTCGCGCAGCTCCTCCTCCGACCGGCCCGTGATGTCGTAGCCGGTCTTCTCGCGGATGGCATCGGTCATCGTCAGGCGACGGAAGGGGGCCTTGAACGAGATCTGCTTACCATCGACCGTAAGCTCGGTGGTGCCGTTGGTGGCGATGGCCACACGCTCGAGGAGCTGCTCGGTGAACTCCATCATCCAGAGGTAATCCTTGTAGGGGACATAGATCTCCATGCAGGTGAACTCGGGGTTGTGGGTGCGGTCCATGCCCTCGTTGCGGAAGTTCTTGCCGAACTCGTAGACGCCGTTGAAGCCACCCACGATGAGCTTCTTGAGATAGAGCTCGGTGGCAATACGCATGTAGAAGTCGGTGTCGAGCGAGTTGTGGTGGGTGATGAAGGGGCGTGCCGAGGCTCCTCCGGGGATGGGCTGCAGAATGGGGGTCTCGACCTCCAGACAGCCGTGCTCGTTGAAGAAGTCGCGCATCGTGGTCATGATCTTGGCACGCTTGACGAATACCTCACGCACATGGGGATTTACCACCAGGTCCACATAACGCTGACGGTAGCGCACCTCGGGGTCGGTCAAGGCATCGAAGGTCTGACCATCCTTCTCCTTCACGACGGGGAGCGGACGCAGCGACTTCGAGAGGAGGGTGAAGCGGTGGCAGTGTACCGACAGCTCGCCCGTATTGGTGTGGAAGGCGTGTCCCTCGACGCCGATGAAGTCGCCCATGTCGAGCAGCTTCTTGAATACGGTGTTGTAGAGCGTGGGGTCGCCCTCGGGGCAGATGTCATCACGACGGATGTATACCTGAATACGGCCCGAGTGGTCCTGCAACTCGAAGAAGGAGGCGCTGCCCATGATGCGGCGCGACATGATGCGGCCGGCGATGCGCACCTCCTGGTAGTTGCCCTTCTCGGGGTCGAAGTTGTCGGCAATCTCGCGCGCCGAGGCGTTCACCTCGAATCGTGCGGCGGGATAGGGCTCGATGCCCAAATCGCGGAGCGCCTGCAAAGACTTGCGTCTGAGCTGCTCCTGTTCGCTGAGTTCGTTGAAATTCATATCTATTATGCTCTCAATTTAATATGCTTGTTGTCGACGAAGGCTCCACCCAACAAACCGAAGCCCTCCAGAGGTGCAAAGGTACGGCTTGCAATTCAAAATTCAAAATTCAAAATTCAAAATTATCCACCTTGCCTCCGACAACTTTTATATTTCATATAAAAATCGGCCCTCTGTTGGGTATTTTGTCTCCGGCGGAGAAGTTTTACGCCCCACCCAAACAACTGAAACCTTTGGTTGTGAGTCGACCCTGCGGGAGGTTTGAAGTTTTGATACCATCCCAACAGGGTATTGTTTTTAATCCCCGCGTTATGGGGGCTCTCATAAAAAATTAGAGTAGCGCCCCGTATATAACTTTTTGCATCCTTCTCTCACGGGTATCTTTTTTAATACCCGTGCTGTTGGTGGGGGCTGTGGATATAGGGGACCTCTCGGATAACCCCACTCTTCCATTCTCTCCGCAGGTATCTTTTTTAATACCCGTGTTAGAGGGTATCCCGCCCCATTTGAGAGCTGCCTTAAAGATGTGGCTCTTCTTGCTCGCGGGTACTGTTTTAATACCCGAGGCAGGACTCGAATAGGATGATTTGGATAGAGGCTATACGCAATCGCCAAACCCCGCCTCGCTCGGGTATTAAAAAAGATACCCGTGTGGGGGGATGAAATTTTAGAGAGGGGATTCAACGGCAGAGGGCTGTATTCAAATAGCCCAGGGCAAAAATGCCCCTTATTTTGATTTGGATTTCGCTGTTTTTTGCTTATCTTTGCTAATGGATTGCGGAATACGCTCTCTTCAGATGGCATTTAGGCTATTGCGTTCACGGTAAAACGACCAAAATTACACTACGAACAAGCAATAGGCACGCTAAATGCTCACGCCTTATGGCGTGGGTTGTGCTTATGTTCGTATAGGTGCTTGGTCGTACCTTCCGTGAGTAGGCTATACCCACGCTTCTCTTTTTGAGTTAAACGGTTGCTGTCTGATAGCAATGCCAATTTATTGTTTAACTTAAAACTTACAAGTATTATGAAAAAGCTTTTGCTTGTTTTGTGTTTATTGGCTTATGAACTTCCCTCGTTTGCCCAAAAAGATGTTACCAAATTTCTGGGTATCCCTGTCGATGGATACAAGCCTGAAATGATTCAAAAACTTAGAGAAAAAGGATATACTCCAACATTATTTAGTGACGAAATATTGGAGGGAGAGTTTAACGGAAGAGAGGTTTATCTTTTCTTTGGAACAAACAACAATAAGATATACCGAATAATGGTAGTCGACAAGGAGGGAACAGACGAACGAAATATTCAAATAAGATTTAACAACCTATGCGAGCAATTCAAAAATAGCTCAAAGTACATCTATCACGATTACGAACTGATTCCCGAAGAGGAGGATATTTCGTATGAGATGATTGTGAAGAAAAAGCGATATGAAGCTTCATTTGCACAAACCCCGGAGATTGATTCAGCGGCCATTAGTACTCATATTATCTCTCGCTTGGTTTCCAAATACTCTGAAGAAGAATTATCATCCGGGTCCGACAAACTCCAAGAGGAGGCTTACAATATGACACTTGAGTATATTTTAGAAACAGCCAAATATAAATCAGTTTGGTTTATGATATCTAAAGATGGCGGAGAATACAAAATAAACATATATTACGACAACAAGTACAACGAAGCTTCTGGGGAAGATTTATAACAAGTAAATTTATAAAATCATGAAAAAGTGGGGTATTTTCCTTTTAGGATTTATTTTGGGTATTGCCTTTACGGTTATTAGCGCAATGGTCTATGTCAACAACTCTGGAGCAGACAATGACGGGAAAATGTTTTTTGAGCAACCCGGAGAATGTTTGAGCACAAACCGCTTTGAGGTTTTACAAGCATTGGGAAATAACTATGCATTGGCATATGAACAAGAGTATAACAAATTATTAGGATACATTAACACAGACCTATTAGTCCTTGTTACAAATGATGAAGGACAATACTATTACGACGAACAAGTTATAGATGTACCCAAAGGCAAGTGTATGCGACAGATTGGTATCTATAAATACCAAACAAAATCAGAGGATTGGAAAACGGTGCCAATCGTAAAAATTATGGATAAATAAGTATTCCCAAAAGCTATTCTCTCGCGGGTATCTTTTTTAATACCCGAGGTATAAAGAACAGTATCGCAACGCAGAGCACCTCTATCACCGACAAGCACCTCCCTCACGGGTATCTTTTTTAATACCCATGAGGGAGGTGGTATTTTGAGAGGGGAGAGCCCTTGCGACCAGATTTTACAGGCGTATCTTTTGCAGCTCTTCGCCCAAATGATGCAGGAACTCCTCGATCTCCAAAATGCGCTGTTCGGAGGGGCGTTTTACCCCGTTCACATAGTTTTGCATCAGGGTTTCGTTGATGCCCATACTACGCGCAACCTGCCGTACATTCAACTCGGGAAATCGTGCAAAAAGGGTCCCGATGATATTCTCCTCCAGCGGAGGTAATTTCTTATTTTCCATCTCCTTTTTTAGTTATGCTTATACTCTCAACTCCGCCTCGTCAGCCATCACACGGGTATCTTTTTTAATACCTATGCCACAGAATCAAACCTAACAATGGGAAAGAGGCTCTGTGGCGACACCATTCCCCTCCTTCGCGCGGGTATCTTTTTTAATACCCGCAATACACAGCGTGTCGTAAGTAAGACCGGAGCCTCATACAAGCCTTCTTCCACTCTTCGCGCGAGTATCTTTTTTAATACCTGCGACAGCCGGCCTTACCCTACCTATTAAGGAGCCCTTTTTCGCTATCTACTGCGTCGAGGAGATCATTTTGAATCTTGACCTTTGGATTCTACATTTTGCACGGGCTGCGGGCCTACTCTTCGGCCAGGCGCTTCAGCGTGGCGATCTCCTCGGGCCAGCGGCTCTCGTCGGGGGTTTCGAGGATAAGCGGGATATTGTCGAAGCGGGGGTCGCGGGCGATATAGCGGAAGCAGTTCCAACCGATATGGCCCTCGCCCAGAGGGGCGTGGCGGTCGACACGGCTGCCCAGGGGCTTCAGGGCGTCGTTCAGGTGCATGCCGCGCAGGTAGTGAAAGCCCACCACGCGGTCGAACTCGGCGAAGGTCATGTCGCAGGCCATCTCCGACGAGAGGTCGTAGCCCGCAGCAAAGGAGTGGCAGGTGTCGAGGCAGACACCCACACGGCTCTTATCCTCGATGCGGTCGATGATGTAGCGCAGGTGCTCGAAGCGGAAGCCGAGGTTGGAGCCCTGGCCGGCCGTATTCTCTAGCACGGCCGTAACACCGTGGGTGCGCTCCAGGGCGAGGTTGATCGACTCGGCGATGCGGTCGAGCGAGGCCTCCTCCGAGATCTGCTTGAGGTGGCTCCCGGGGTGGAAGTTGAGGCGGTCGAGGCCCAACGCCTCACAACGCTCCATCTCCTCGAAGAAGGCGGCACGCGACTTGGCGAGCCCCTCGGCCTCGGGGTGGCCCAGGTTGATCAGGTAGCTGTCGTGGGGCAGCACCTGTGCGGCCGAGTAGCCACACGACGCCATCGACTCACGGAAGGCGGCAATCTGCGCCTGCGTCAGCGTGGGGGCGTGCCATTGGCGTTGATTCTTCGTAAAGAGGGCCAGGGCCGTAGCGCCGATGGCCTGCGCATTGCGAGGGGCATTCTCCACACCGCCCGAAGCGCTCACATGTGCTCCAAAATATTTCATTATTTTGTCTTCTTTCTTATTAAACTTTTGCGTAACTCCTATGTAACTCCTATGTAGCTCTTATGTAACTTTTGCGTAACTCTTTTAACTCTTTCGCAGCTCCTGCGCTACTCTTACTATAACTCCTACGCTACTCCTATTATGCTCCTATTTATCTCCTGTTTGAGCTTAATCTCCGGCAAACGGTTTTCTTCCACACAAAAATAGGAAAAATTCCAAAATTATGCTACTTTTGTCGTAGGATTCGCCCCGGCGACCCATTCCGACAACAAGCAAACCATAAAACTGAATATGATGAAGCAACTTTTCTTTACCACCTGCATGGCCATCGCGACCCTGTTCATGGCCGAAAACGCCTCGGCACAGATTACCATCGACGAGGTGAAGGCCGGCGAGAAGGCCGAATTTCGCGACTCGGTAAAGGTGTCGCAGGCCGACGCCGAGTACTACAGCGAAGCCCGCTACAAGGCCGAGCGAGCCGCCATCCGCAAGGAGCGCAACTTCCTGGAGATGGGCGCCTCGTTGCAGGGTACGCTCACCTCGCACAACGACGCATGGATCTCCACCTCGGGTGGTGATAACGCCATTGCTGCCATCGCGGCACTCCGTTTGCACCACATCTTCACCAAAAAGGAGTTCACCATCGAGACCAAGGCCGAGGGTAAGTTCGGCTACAACCGTATGAATGTAGAGTTTGAGGATGGCCACGACGAGGGCATCTGGTTCAAGAACCAGGATGAGTTCTACATCTCGACCGCACCGGCCTACAAGTATGCCGAGAATTGGGCCTTCGGAGCCAATGTGAAGTTCCGTTCGCAGATTGCCAACGGCTACAAGTCGCGTACCGAGCAGACGGGGGCCGACCGCAAGAGCCGCTTCATGGCCCCGGGCTACTTCGACCTCTCGTTCGGTTTCACCTACACCTGCCCCGACAAGCAGTGGCCCTTCAAGATCTACCTCTCGCCCATCGGTACCTCGGCCACCTTCGTGCGCTCGGAGCAGATTCGTGCCAACGGCCACCTCTACGGCATCACCAACCCCGACAAGATGGCTCGCTGGGAGGGTGGTTCGGCCGTACAGGTAGACTACGACCGCACCTGGGGGAAGAACGGCTGGCTGCGCTACCGCACCACGCTCTACTCCTTCTATGGCTGGATTACCGCCATCGGCACCGAGAACCGCTACGCCAAATTCGACGAGTACAAGGCCGCCTACAAGGCGTGGGAGGCAAATCCCGACCGCCTGACCGAGGATATGCCCAACCTGCCCGTACACCCCACCGTACGCTGGGAGAACACCATCGAGATCAAGGCTACGAAGTATGTCTCCACGCAGATCAACTTCCAGCTCTTCTACAACCGTGCCCAGTGCTACGATGTACAGCTCAAGACCCTCTTGAGCGTCGGTTTCGCCTACACCTTCAAAAATAAATAGTCAACAACGACACCACGATGGAGAAGAGAGGCTACCAAAACCTGATTGTCATCCTGTTGCTGCTTGCGACGCTCTTCAGCGGCTTTGCAATGGGCTACTATCGAAGCCGCCGGCAGGTCTATACGCAGCTGCACGGGATGTTGGGGCGTATCTCGCACTTGGACAACAAGCTGGGCCACACGCTGGCCCTGATCGAGAATGAGTACCTCGACCCCGTCTCCATCGACACCCTTGTGGAGCACCTGATGCCCCACCTGGTCGAGCAACTCGACCCCCACTCGGTCTACATTCCGGCCGCCGACATGCAGGCCGTGAACGAACCGTTAGAGGGGGAGTTCGACGGCATCGGAGTGGTCTTCAACATGGCGACCGACACGGTGGTGGTGCTCAATGTCATCCCCTCGGGCCCGAGCCGCAAGGCGGGCGTGGAGGCGGGCGACCGCATCCTGCGCATCGACGACTCGCTGGTGGCCGGGCAGAAGATTCCGCAAGACCAAATCGTCAAACGCCTGCGCGGTAAGCGGGGCACCGAGGTGCGCCTCTCGCTCCTTAGACAAGGCATCGACGAGGAGGTAGAGGTGGTGGTTACACGCGACGCCATCCCCGTCAAGTCGATCGAAGCGAGCTTTATGATTGCCCCCAAGGTCGGTTTTGTGAAGCTCTCGCAATTCTCACGCACGACCTATGCCGAGATGATGCAGGCCCTGTCCGTGCTGCGACGCGAGGGGATGGAGGCCCTTATCCTCGACCTGCGCGGCAACAGTGGCGGCTACCTCGACCAGGCCATCCTGGTGACCAACGAGTTCTTAGAGCGCGAACAACTGATTGTCTACACCGAGGATAAGCACAAGCACCGCATCTGCGAGTACAGCGACGGCCGAGGCCACGCCACCGACCTGAAGTTGGCCATCCTCATCGACGAGGGGAGTGCCTCCTCGTCGGAGATTCTGGCAGGCGCCGTTCAGGACAACGATCGCGGCACGATTTTGGGACGACGCTCCTTTGGTAAGGGGTTGGTACAGAAGCAACTGCCCTATGCCGACGGCTCGGCTCTGCGTCTCACGACCGCCCGCTACTTCACCCCCACGGGTCGCTCGATTCAGAAGCCCTACACCATTGGTGACGAGGAGAGCTACGCCCTCGAGTTGGTCAATCGTTATGAGCACAACGAGCTCTTCTCGGCCGACAGCATCCACTTCGCCGATTCGTTGAAGTTCACCACCCCGAAGGGGCGCACGGTCTATGGCGGGGGAGGCATCATGCCCGACATCTTCATTCCGGCCGACACCACCGACATCACCCCCTGGTTTATGCAGGTCACGGGGCGCAACATCCTCTACCGCTACACGATGGAGTATGCCGACCGCCACCGCAAGGCCCTCAACCGCATCGAGAACCTCGACGAGTTACAACAGCTGCTCGACAGCGACCACACGATGGTCGAGGATTTCATCCGCTACGCCGACCAAAAGGGGGTAGCCCCCCATGCACAGGAGATTGCCCGCTCACGCCACCTCGTGGAGGCGCAGTTGCGCGCCTACATCGGCCGCAACACCTCGCTCGAGGAGAATGGCTTTTATCGCAACATCCACCCCATCGACAAGTGTGTACAGCGCGCCCTCGAGGTCGTAAGCGAGGAGTTGATGGAGAGGGCCGAGGGTAGCGAAAATAGCGAGAGCGGCGAAAATAAATAAGTAGAGAACAAAAGAAGCGTATGATAAAGTATATGACCGGCCTTTTGGCCACGCTGGCCACGCTGGCCGTTGTCGCCCTTGTGGTGATGAATCGCAATGACTATACCTCGATGATCGAGCCCCAACCCGCCCTCGAAATCGAAGAGGCTCCCGCGGTGGAGCAGTCGCCTGCCGAGGAGCTGCCTCTCGTCGAGCCGGCCGACTCGCTGCCGCAACCCGGGTTGGAGTAATTTAGAGGCGAGATTGCTGCGTTGCTTTTCGGCTCCCCGCCATGACAGAAGACCGTTTTGAAGCCGCTCTCTAATTTTGAATTGAATTATAGGCTGCATCCGAAAGGAGAGCAGCCTATAATTTTAGGTGCTCTTCGAGGGTTTTGCGCAGATCGCTGTCGTCGAGGTGGGTATAGATTTCGGTGGTGGAGATACTCTCGTGTCCGAGCATCTCCTGCACCTGACGGATGGAGGCGCCCCCCTGCAGGAGGTGGGTGGCGAAGCTGTGGCGGAAGGTGTGGGGGCTGATCTCCTTACGGATACCGGCACGCTCGGCCGCCTGACGGATGATGGTGAAGAGCATGACGCGCGTGAGGGCGCCACCTCGGTTATTCAGGAAGAGGATATCGCTCTCGGTACGCTCCTTGAGTGCGCGGCGTTGCTTGCTCTCGCGACGCTGCACCTCCTCGCGGCGATCCTCCAGGTAGCGCTGCACACGGTCGCGGGCCACCTCCGAGATGGGGACCAGGCGCTGCTTGTCGCCCTTGCCCACCACACGGATATACCCCTCACCAAAGAAGAGGTCGCCGAGGCGCAGGGCCGTGAGCTCCGAGGCGCGCAGACCGCACGAGTAGAGCACCTCGAGCATGGCGCTGTCGCGGCGCCCCTTGGCCGTCGAGAGGTCGATGGAGTCGAGCAGGCGGTCAATCTCCTCGACGGAGAGCACCTCCGGAAGGCGACGGCCGCACTTGGGGGTCTCGATGAACTCGGCCGGCGAACTCTCGAGGCGGTTCTCCAGAAGCAGGTAGTTGAAGAAGCTCTTGATACCGCTCAACTGACGGGCCTGCGAGGTGGGCTCCATGCCCCGGTCGTAGAGCCAAGCCATGTAGCGGCTGATCATCTCAGGCTCCACCTTGTTGGGGGCTACATCCCAATGGTGGAGGATGAAGTGCGTGAACTGCTTAAGGTCGCGCATGTAGCTCTCCACCGAGTTGTCGGAGAGTCGCTTCTCCAATCGGATATAGCTGCGGTAGTGCTTGGAAATATTCTCCCAGCGTTCGCTGTTTTCTACCATATTTTTCCTACTTTTGTTCTTTGAAACTCCCCACGCAGGGAGGCCCCATGCAAAAGTAGGTAAATTTTACATAATATACAAGCCTTATGGACTATGTAGAGCTGAACATCCCCCTCGCGGGCGAGATGGCCGAGATCATGACGGCCGAATTGGCTGACTACCCCTTTGAGAGTTTCAAGCAGGAGGGGCCCACACTCAAAGCCTATATTCCGCAGGAGCTCCTGGTCGATTGCAAGGAGCAGATTGACGAGCTTCTGGCCTCCTACCGAGTGGAGGGGGCCCGCTACATCTCGATCGAGACCCAGAATTGGAATGCCCTGTGGGAGAGCAACTTTACACCGGTGGATGTGGAGGGCAAGATCTACATCCGTGCCCCCTTCCATGCGCCGGCCGACAACGGAGCGTTGGAGGTAATTATCATGCCCAAGATGTCGTTTGGCACGGGCCACCACGCCACCACCTGCCTGGTCTCGAGCTACCTCTGGGATTTGGAGCTTGAGGGGCGCGAAGGGCTCGATATGGGGAGTGGCACGGGGGTATTGGCCATCGTAGCCGCCAAGCGCGGAGCTACTCATGTCGATGCGGTGGATATCGACACCTGGGCCGACGAGAACTGCCGCGAGAACACCCGAACCAACGGGGTGGAGGCGCAGGTTACCCCTCTGCTGGGAGATGTGCGCCGCATAGCGGGTCGCAGCTACGACTTCATCGCCGCCAACATCAACCGCAACATCCTCACGGGCGATATGGCCGCCTATGTGGCCGCCATGCGACCCGGGGCCGACTTGGTGATGAGTGGCTTTTTGGAGGCCGACATTCCGATTATTCGCGCCTCGGCCGAGGCTGCCGGACTGGAGTTTATGTCGCACCGTCTGCGCGACGGATGGGCCGCCGTACACTGCCGAAAGGCCTAACCCTGCACCCCGTTGAAGAGCTACAAGGGGCGCGGCATCGTACTGCACACGCTCAAATATGGCGATAAGTCGATGATAGTCTACCTGCTCACCGATGTGGGCGGGCGTCAGAGTTATATGGTGCAGGGGGTACGCTCCACGCGTGGCCACGGCTCGAAGGCCGGCCTCTTTCAGCCGATCTTCACCGTCGAATTCGAGGGGCTGCAATCCCCCAAGATGGAGATGCACCGCTTCCGCGAGGTGCGCAGCGGTCAGCTGCTCCACTCCATCCCCTTCGATGTGCGCAAATCGACCATGGCCCTCTTCATGGCCGAGATACTCTACCGCCTGGTCAAGGAGAGTGAGCCCAACCCCGACCTCTTTGAATTTGTGTGGAACTCGGTCGGCGCCCTCGACCAACTCGAAGAGGGTGTGGCCAACTTTCACCTCTGGTTTCTATCCAACCTCTCGCTATTCTTGGGATTCTTCCCCGACGGCGACTACCATACGGGCGACTGGTTTGATATCCGCGAGGGGCACTACACGGCCGAAAGGCCCCTCCACTCCCTCTGTTTCGATCCCGAGAACGCCTGTTTCCTGCGCGACTTCACCGAGTGCGATGTCCGCTACCTGGCCGAGATAGGGATGAACCGCCGGCAACGCGTCAGCTTCCTGCACGACCTGCTCACCTACTACGGCTACCACCTCGACGCCATCAAAAGCGTCCGTTCGTTAGAGATTCTCCAAGAGGTTTTCTAACTTTGGGTGAATAGCACTTCACCCCCACCACCTCTTCTATAAATAAATAGGAATAGAGTGGTTATGCGATGCGGCGGAGGCGGCTGTGGGGCGTAAGCTCCATGCGTTGCCAATCGGCCCCCTCCAAGAGGAGCAGACCGGGTCGTTTTCCCACCTCGACACTCCCCAACTCATCGTCCAGACCCAGAGCGCGGGCCCCATTCAGTGTGGCCCATTGCAGACGCTCATCGAGGGGTACCCCCTCCAGGCGGCGCAACTCGTCGAGCATCGAGAGGGCGTGGTTGGAGGCCAATGAGTCGGTGCCGAGACAGATGGAGACCCCCAGGCGGCGCAACAGCTCCACCGGGGGCTTTTGGTGGGAGATATAGTCATTCGAGCCGGGGCACAAGACCCACGAAACGGGGGCTGTGAAGTGCTCCATAATCCCTCTTACATCCTCTTCGGTGGCCAGGCAGTTGTGGATAAGCAGCAGCGCCCTATCGCGTGGTACGCTCCGTATCAGGCGCTCGGTGGGGGAGCCGTAGTGCAGGAAGTCACACTCGAAGCCCACCTCGCGGTACCACTCCCAAAGGTGGCCCCACCCCTCGTAGAGCCCCTTTTCGCCCTCACTCTCCAAGAAGTGAATCGACAGGGGACCCTCCCCCTCGCGGCATATCTGACCAAAGAGGGCATCCTGCACCGAGTAGAGCGAATGAGGGGTCATTGTGGTGGCGGGGTACTCCATCAGGGGGGCAACAGCCGAGCTGTCGGAGCTACGCAGGCCGAAGAGCTCGGCAAAGGTGTGGTAGTGAATCGCGCTCTGCGCCTTGACGGGATAGGCGGTTACACCATTGGCAACATCGCCCACGGCAACCACCCCCTCGCGCTGCATGGCGCTGTCGGCTCGCACCATGGCAGCCTGCCGCTCCTCGTCGCTGAATCGGTGGCGCACCCTCCCCATCGCTTGGGCAAAGGCGGCAAAACCCTCGCCCGGGGGGATTTGCCCCTCGAGGTAGGAGAGCTCCAGATGGCAATGGCAATTGACCAGGCCCGGCAGCAGGGCTCCGGCATAGAACTCCGTATAGGGGGTGTTGTCCCCTTGCTCAAAGAGCCCGACCGAGAGGATGCGCCCCTCGGCATCCACCTCAACGAGCGGACTCTTCAGCCACCCTTGCGGTGTCAGCAGGAAGTGGGAGGCTATCCTTCTGTTCGATGGTGCGCAGGAAGTCATGGGCAAAGATACGGATATTGAGATCTTGTTCGTAGAGCGAGTCGAGGGCCTCGTCGGCCGTCATGGTGTAGTAGATATTCACCTCGTGGAGCGTGACGGAGGGTCGCTTGCGCTTCTCGCCCCGCTTGGGGTACCAGAAGTTGAAGACCACCCGCTTGGCCGAATCCTCACACCGAATGGTGCGCTCCAACTCCTCCACACGCTCGCGACGCAGCTGTATCTGCTGTGAGGAGAATATCGTACTGTCGGCCTTTTCGCCCCAACACTGGAATCTGAGACCTACATTTTCGTCGAGCGAATCGACCTCATAGCGGGCTATCATGCGGTACTCGCCCGGGCGCGCCGAGTCGATGGCGAAACGCAACTTCAGGGTATCCTTCAAGCGGCTCACACGCACCGCCGAGTCGGTGAGCACCACACGGCGCGAGGTGCGCAGGGCGATATTTCGCACCGTATCGAGGTCGGCAACCGCCTTGTCGAGCACCTTGCCCTCGCTCTCCAGCATGTCGATGGCGAGCTCCACCACATCGCCCAGACGGGCACTCTTGCGCTTCGAGAAGTTGCCGATGGTGTACTGCACATCCTCGGTCGTATAGCCGTAGCGGGCAAAGATGGGCTCATAGACGAGCAGCGAGTCGCGCTTGGCGTCGCCCCCCTTATAGAGGCTGTTGGCCAGGAAGGCGTCGTGGAAGATAAGCGCCAATTCGCTGTCGGGAATGATGGTGTGGCGTTTGCAACCTGCCAACATCAGCAGCAGGGCAAGGCCCCATAAAATTTTGCGTATCATGGTCTTAATTTTTTTCGGTTTTGGGCTTCGTGCGAATCATGCTGTGCACGGTAAGCAGCGAAACCAGGCCCGTAATAAGGGCAAAGGCGACGAGCGTGGCGGCCAAGTCGCCCCAACGGAACTCCACCGGGTAACTATCGACAATAAAGCTCTCGACAGGCATCTTGATGAGCCCCAGATGTTGTTGTGCCAGCGTAACAGCCACGCCGGGCAGGGTGCCGAGAATGGCTCCAAAGAGGGCAATGAGTCCCCCTTCGCAGAGGAAGATGCGACGGATAAACGAGGTGTCGGCACCCATCGAGCGCAGGGTCTCCGCCTCGTCGCGCTTCTCCAAAATCAGCATCACCAGGCTCCCCACCATCGAGAAGGAGGCGAGCACCAAAATCAGCAGAGCGATGAAGAAGATGCCCCACTTCTCGTAGGTCATGATGTCGTAGAAGGTGGGGCGCAGCTCGTAGCGCGTGCACACGCGAAACTCCTCGCCCACCACCGCCTGCAGCTCGTCGCGCAAGCGCTCCGAATCGCCCTCCACGCGCAGCAACAGGGCCGAGACCTTATCGCCCACACCAAAGAGCTCCTCCACCAGGCGGCGATTACACAACACATACTCCTCCTCGCTGCGGGCATCGAGGCTGAAGAGCCCCGCCACCTCGGCCTCACGGCGCGTATAGCCTGCCATCGGCAGGAATGACGAGAGGCCGGCCGACCTGAGGGCATAGAGCGATACAGGGCCTCGATCTGCCCCATACATCCCCAGCAGGTAGTTCATCGAGCGCCCCATCAGCAGGAGGTTGCGCTCCTCGTCGAGGCGATAGGCCCCCTGCGTGAGGGCCTCTTCGATGGGGAAGAGTTCGCAGTAGCCCTCCTCCACTCCGCGCAGGGTTACCTGCTGCTGCTTGTCGTCGTGACGAATAAGCCCCTTCTGCTCCACCACAAACGAGAGGGCTGCCACCCCCTCATGGGCGGCCAACGCCTCCGCATCGAGCTCCTCGCGCTCGAACAAGACCCCCTGCGTGGGGGTGATGGTAAGGTCGGCATCGAAGGCCGAGGCCATCGAGCGAATCAGCCCCTCGAAGCCGTTGAAGACCGACAGCAGGATGATCATCGCAGCCACCGGCAGGCTCACAGCCACCACACTCACACCCGAGATGAGGTTAATCACCGAGTGCGACTTCTTCGAGAAGAGGTAGCGGCGGGCAAAGCGCAGAGCGAGCATCCTATCCTTCGTTTGGGGTTACTCCTTGAGCTTCTGCTCGATATTTTGGATATACTCCAACGAGTCGTCGATGAAGAATTGCAACTCGGGGACCACCTTGAGTTGGTGCTTCACACGGCGACCCAACTCGCGGCGCAGGAACCAATTCTTCTCCTCGATGGCTTTGAGGACCTCCCCACCACGCTCGAAGGGGAATACGCTCACATAGATTTTGGCATAGCTGAAGTCGGGCGACACACGCACGGCGGTCACCGTGAGGAGCGTACCCAGCGTGCAGGGCTTGCCGTCGCGCTGAAAAATCTCAGCCATATCACTCTGAATCTGTCGCGCAATCTTCTGCTGACGAATCGACATCTCTTCCATATCTCTAATTTTTTCTATCGTTTTCTATCGTTTATCTTCTTGTTCTGCCTCTTGAATTTTTACCACTTGCACCCCCCTCGGTCTTATAGCCGAACTCGATGCCACTCTTCTGCAACTTCTCGCGCTTGATGAACCACACATCGAAGCCCTCCTTGTTGAAGCGGTAGGAGATACCCACCGTAATCATGATGTTGTCGAGGGGCGAACGCAGGGGCTGGGCCGAGAAGGGGTTTTCGTCACCGTCGGTCGTGTTGCCCGCATACTTGTTGCGGTTGCGCAGGATGTCGGCCAGGCCGAAGTAGTAGCGCCCCTTGACCTGCAACTCAAACTGCTTGATCAAGACCGCAAAGCCACCACCAAAGGCCAGACCATAGCCGAAGCGGTTGTCGCGGGCCGTCTTGTAGGGGTAGTCGAAGCGCCCTTTGTAATGATAGTCTTCGGCCCGCGAAGTGTATTCGTAGTCCGACTTGAAGCGGTAGCTGAAGGTGGCAGCCGCCTCCAAAAAGACGCGGGCCCGCTGCTTGATGTAGAAGTGGGGCTGCCATACGATGGGGAGCGACAAGGTGTTGATGCGGCGCGTATACCACACCAAATCCTCCTTCTTCTCCTCCCAGGGGTTGGTATTGACCGAATAGGCGCTCTCCAACCACTCGAGGTCGATACCGAAACCGCCGGCAAAGCGCTGCGTACCATAATGACGCCACGAAAGACCTCCCGTATAGAGGCCCCAGACACCGCGTGTCTCCTGACGGGGATAGAAGCGGGAGTTGCCCATGCCGTAGCCGCCGTAGATGCCCAGCGTATGTTGGGCTCGAAGCTCCTCACCGAGGCCCGCTGCCACCACCATGACTCCAATGAGCAGGAGCCGTTTTACTATCTTTTTCATACACTTCATAACGATTTAGAGGCCCATGTTGCGGTTACCACCCATCGAGCCCATGCCACTGTTGCCGCGACTGCCTCCCATGCTGCTGCCGCGTCCACTGCCCATGCCGCCCATCGAACCCATGCCGCCGAAGGCTCCGCCAAAGCCCATGCCGCCCGAATTTTGCTGCTCGGGCTTCACCTCGCCACGACGCTTGGCCTCCTCTTCGGCCAACTTTTGCAGACGCTGCTCCTCGCGTGTGTCGAGCAGCTCGATGAGGTTCTCCATCGTGACGGGTTTGAAGAGTTTGCCCATATCCATCGAGAGCTCAATCTCCCAATTGGCCTTGGTGGTGAAGGTCTCCACCCCCTCGTCGTCGATGTAGAGCTCCGAACGCTCGGGCTGGCGGCGCTCCACCACATTGCCCGTATCCCACTTGCCGTTGTTGTTCAGATCCTCAATCAGGCGGAGCTGGATATCGCCCGGGGTGATGTAGTTGAACTGCACCATGCCCCCCGTGACATGGAGCTTCTCCTCGATGAGCTTGCCGCTGCCGTTGAGCAGCTGCACGATATAGTGGTAGCCCTTCTTGCGCGGAGTGAGATCAATCTTTACGACGGCCATCTTCTCGGGGTCGATGGTCGAGTAGGAGGCTCCGATCGAGTCATTCTGAAGGCCCGCCACATCGGTAATCGACCCTTTGGGGATGTGGAGGCGGTACTTCATCGCCTCCTGCCAATCGGCTTCAAGGTACCAACGGCGCAGGTTGGCCGTATCGTGGCGGAAGCGCACCGCGACACGCTGCGGATCCTTCTCGGGCTCCTCGAGCATCAGCTCCACGGCGGTCGAGTCGAGGCGCACCAACGGGTAGTCGAAGTCGAGCGTCAGCCCCTTTTCGGGGTTGATTTCGCCCGAGAGAGGCATATTTACCTTGAAGGGGTTGGGCTTCTCGGGCTCGACATAATCCTCGCCGGCCGCCAACGCCTTCTCTCGCTCCTTCTCCTGCTTTTCGCGCGCCTTCTGCTCCTCCTTCGACTCCACATAGCGCCACGAGAGCTTCAGCTCCTCCTCCACCTCGACAAGCTGATTGATCGAATCGTGCTTGAGGTAGGTGATGCGACCACGAATCGTGTCGGGCAGCTCGGCCGAGGGCATATTGAACCAGAGGGCGATGGTATCCTTCCCCACGGTGAGCGGATCGCGGATGATCTTATCGTGGGGGATGCTGTCGAGCTCCAACTTCAGAATCTCGGGATGGGCCGCCCCGAAGTGGAGCAGAGCCTGGTGTTGCAGGGGACGCACCCCTTCGGCCAACATCTGACGCTTGAAGGTTACATCGGTGAACATGCGGAAGTAGAGCTGCGGATCGGCCACCGTGTACTGGCGCATCGAGTCGTACCAAAGGGCGAAATCGGGGAGCTCCATGGGGTTGATCTCCTCCTCGATAAAGCCCACCTGATCGACCGAGGGGTCGTAGAGTTGATTGGTGTTGGTATCCTCGATGGCATAGACGCGGTAACGAATCGGCTTGAGGTTTTGGGCCACAAAGATGCCGTTGTTCTCGGCACGCGCAATCACCGCCGGCTTGTACTTGAAGAGGGTCGAGTCGTAGGCCTCGTGGTGCTCGATCGAGTCGGCCGGGAAGAACCAGATGTAGCTCTTCGACACCGAGTCGGCCTTGTAGCTGTCGGCCGTATAGCCCGAGCAGACCATCGAGTCGATCTCGTCGCCCGTAGAGAATACATAGCGCAGCGAGTTGAGGGGGTTACCCTCGTTGTTGTCGCGCACCGACGAGCCGAAATTGAGGGCATAGGTCTGGTTTTCGAGCAGCGTATCCTTGATTTGGATGACGATGCCGCGACCGCGCACCATCACCGTGGGCTTCTTCTTCATCTGGGGTGAGGTGAAGAACTCCTTCTGCTGGTCTTTGAGCTGCACAAACTCGTCGAACTCGATATAGATTTCGCGGCGGCTGCCCGTCAGCGGATAACGGAGTGTGTGGGTAGCAGGGGTCATGGCAAGCACCACGGGAGGAAGCGAATCCTTGGGGCCTCCCGTGAGGTTGGTGTTCACATTGGCACATCGCACCGCAAAGGCGGCACAGAAGAGCCCCACCATCAGACAGCTGGCCCAAAAACGGCCTCCGGATTGTTGTATCATCTCTCTACTCATCTTCAATGGTTACTTTTCGTTGGTCACCTCGTCGCTCCCCTCGTCGCCCTCCTCGTCGGGAGTCTCGTCAGGAATCTCCTCTGAAGCCACCTCGTACCAGATGGTCCAGCCGTTGTCTTCCTCATAGGGCGACAGGCTCTGCCACGAGGCAAAACAGATGGTTAAATGTTTGTCTTGAGGCAGGAGCTCCTCGTCGGTCACACGCGTGGCGGAGGTGGGCTCGATGGGCTTCACGGGGTAGTCGGGCAGCTCGGGAATCTCCACCTCGCTGTTATAAATCTCTTTCCGGCTCAAGGGGCGCAGACCATAGCTGCGTTGGGCTCGGTTGAAGAGCAACAGCAGGTAGTCGGCCGGCTGCAGCTCGATGGAGGCCTCGCCCGACGACTTGGCCGAGACGCTGAACGAGAAGTCGCGGGGGGTGTTGTCGGCCGTGCGGCGCAGACGCCCCACCTCGGCCTCCTCGAACGAGGCGATGTACCACTCGTCGGCCCACGCCTCCACATCGTAGCCACTCTCCTCACCCTCTTCACTCATCTTAAAGACAAAAAGTTTAGACCCCTTGACCGAGGAGGTGTTGCCCCCTTCGTTCATCTGGAGGATGGCCTTCACCGTGCAGGTAAATTCGGGCAGGTAGAAGTCGTCGAACATCATCCACTTGCCACTCTTGTAGGAGCGGCCCCCTTTGTGGGGGTCGAAGATGACCGAGACATAGAGGTGAGGCAGATTCTCCACCAGGGCCACCTGCGTATAGCCGTAGAGCTTCTCGTTTGTATCAACCACCAACAGGTAGAGCGACTCGATGCCCGAGGCGTCGAGCTTCATCGTGGAGCCGTGCCCCTCGACATGGCAAAGCTCACCCCTGCGCTTCGCCTCCAACTGCTCGTCGGGGCGCTGCTTGTGGGTCAGACGACCCGCCAACGCATCGGCATAGTTCGCCGGTGCATAGAGCGAGGTATCGACGGCAAAGCCATAGACCACGATATCGGACAGAGGGCTCTTCTCGCCTCGCTCGGAGGTGGTGAGGGCCTTGACCACCACGGTCGTCTTGAACTCCTCCTCCTTCATACAGCCCACCGACAGAACGAGCAGCAATCCTACGACTACCGCCCCCATTTGGCGAACTCGTTTTTGTATCATCTCTCTAAAATTCATACACTTCATTTTTAGGCCTTTGCATCCAGGGCCTGTAACATGTCGTAAAAGCGCTCCCCGGTTATCGGGTGGCGACCGTCGGGCATCACCTCCGCCAAGGGTTGCAGCACAAAGCGACGCTCGCCCATGCGGGGGTGGGGAATCTCCAATTTTTCGGTTTGCACCACCTGCCGGTCGTAGAGCAGGATATCGACATCCATCGTACGGGAGGCATAACGCGCTCCTCGAGCCTGCTT
Source organism: Alistipes sp. (assembly GCA_045605785.1). GTDB lineage: Bacteria > Bacteroidota > Bacteroidia > Bacteroidales > Rikenellaceae > Alistipes. The sequence goes on from JAZUQP010000028.1 coordinate 41,541, forward strand.
CTCCATGGCCTCACGCGCTCGGTCGCGGCCCAGGGCCTGCTCCATCTCGTGCACCCGGTCGAGCAGGGCCAACGGCTCCAACGCCGTCTCGACCACCAGCACCTGATTCCAAAAGTGCTGCTCGGCCTCGAAGCCCCAGGGCTCGCTCTCATAGTCGTGCGAGCGGGCCACAATCGGGCCGATGAGCTCCTCCACCAGGCGCTCGGCTTCGCGCAACAGCGCGCGTGCGTCGCCGCAGTTACCCCCCGTAATCAAGACCGCGCGTGCCATCACTTCAACCGGTTGATGCGCTTGCTCACGGCAAGTGCAAAGTGGGTAAAGACGATGGTCGGATTTCCGTTTTGGCTCAATTGGGCCAGGGCGCTCTCCATCTCGCCCACCAGGTACTCGATATTGTCGTTACTGATGAAGGGGGCAAACTTACGGCAGAAGTCGGCCTCCTCGCCCCACAGGTAGCTGATGCTGCCCAATCCGGCGTGGAGCATGTAGCTCTCGCGCAGCAGGCGCACGCTGTCGATGAGCAGGCCTCGCTGCTGTTCGCGCGAAAGTTGTGCCACCTCGTCGGCCCAGGCGAGCAGTTCGAGGTGCTTGTCGTTATAGCTCAAGCGCATCAACCCGCAGAAGAGCTGAAAGTTCTCGCTGCGCTGTGCATCCTCCTCGCCCAGGGTCAGGTGGCGCAGCTCGAGCAACGAGCCGGCAGCCAGGCGGGCCATGTTGCGGGCCTCGGTGGGGTCGTTGATCCCCGCCTTGTGAGCCTCCTGCGTGAGGGTCTCCACATCGAGGCGCGGCACCACCACCTCCTGCGTACGCGAGAGGATGGTCTGCAACAGTCGGTCGGGGCGCTCCGAGACCAGCAAAAAGAGGGTGCGCTCCCAGGGCTCCTCCAAAATTTTGAGCAGCTTGTTGGCCGCCTCCTCGTTCATCGTCTCGGGCAGCCAGATAATCACGCTCTTGTACTTCGCCTCGAAGCTCTTGAGCGAGAGCTTTTCGATGACGCGGTCGGCCTCCTTGGCCGAAATCAACCCCTTGAGGGTCTTGCCCAGGTCGAGCTCCTCGTACCACATCTCGGGCGAGAAGTATCCCCCCTTTGCTGCAAAGAGATTGCGGAATTTGGGCAGAAACTCATCGCTGACAACCACCTCGCCCGACTTCTTGCCCTGCTTATTGACCGGGAAGACCCAATGGAGGTCGGGGTGGGCCAACGCCTCACTCTGGCGGCAGTTGGGACACTCGCCACACGAATCTCCGTCGTGACGGTTGGTGCAGTTCAGGTACTGCACATAGGCCAGCGCCAGGGGCAGGGCTCCCGTGCCGGCCGCACCACTGAAGAGCTGCGCATGGCTCACTCGCCCCGTGTCGATACTGCGACGCAGGTGGCGCTTGAGCTCCTCTTGTCCGATGATATCTTTGAATTGCATGCTTCTAATTTTTCCGTCGTAAAAGAGCCTTGACCATCCCCTTCACATCGATCCCTTCACGACGCACAAGGTAGGCCACATAGCCGGCGATAAGGAGGGTGTTGAGGGCATAGCTCCCCACCGTCGAGGGGAGGAGCGCAGCCGCACGCTCGGCCACCACGAAGAGCAGCAGCGCAACACCGACAAACTCGCCGATGCGCTTCAGATCGTAGGGCACCGGGAAGTAGCGACGCATCAGGGCATAGCTCACCAATACCATGGCCGCCTCCGACATAAAACGGGCCCAGGCCGCTCCGTAGTATCCCCAGCGGGGCACCAACACGATGTTGGCGACCACGGCAACCAACAACCCCGCAAAGGTGATGCGGATGGCAAGCGAGGTGCGCTCCTCACGCTTATACCAGAACGAGAGGTTGAGCCACACGCCACTCAAGACATTGGCCCCCAGCACCACCGGAAGGATGTAGATACCCTCGCGGAACGAGCGACCCACAATCAGGGCGAAGAGCTCCTTGTAGAGCGCGATGAAGAGGAAGATGAGCATCGAGGCCATGATAAAGTACTTCATGGCCGCAGCGTTCATCGCCACGAAGTCCGACTTCTTGTAGTTGGCCAGGAAGAAGGGCTCGGCGGCCAGGCGGTACATCTGCGTGAAGAGCATCATCACCACGCCGATTTTGGTGATGGCTCCATAGATGCCGAGCTGTGCCATCGCCCCCTCGGGAACCAGGAACTTGATCATCTGACGGTCGAGCAGCTCACCGGCCGTACCCGCCAGACCGCTCACCAGCAGTGGCAGGGAGTAGACAAGTACACCACCGATAAGGAGCCAATCGACCCGGGGCAGGGTCCCCTCCACCGTGCGCAAGAGGCAGAGGAAGGTGACGACACTCGCCGCCAAGTTGGCCACAAAGACCCACCCCACACCAAACTCCGTGGAGTAGAGGCCCAAAAAGCCGAAGAGGATGGCCAACGAGACATTGACCACCACATTGAGCGCCTTGAGGAGCACGAAGCTCCCCGAACGACCCTGCTCACGCAGGCGCGAGAAGGGCATGATGCCCCACACATCGAAGAGGATGATCAGCGCCACCCAGACAATGTAGTCGGGGTGGGCCACATAGGCCTCGCCCATCACACGGGCTACCGGTACACGGGCCGCAATCACCACCACCGCAAAGAGAAGTGCCGCATAGAACGACATACCCCAACACGAGGCGAAGAGTTTTCGTTTTTGAGCTCGTACCTCGGCCGACTGTGGTGCGAGGTTGCGCTGCTCCCCCTCGGCCTCGGCCTTGGCCGCAAAGCGGAAGTAACTCGACTCCATGCCCATCGAGAGCAGCACCAGCGCAAAGGGTATCAGAGCGTAGATATCGGTGACGATGCCGTAGGTCTCGGGGCCGAACATACGGGTATAGAAGGGCGTGAGCAGGTAGCTCAAGAATCGCACTACGATGGTGCTGATACCATAAATCGCCGTCTGTTTGGCCAACTTTTCGAGCATCTCTTCTCGTTTGAATCGTTATATATCTTGCAAAGATATATATTTTCGCCGAAAAAGCGACAAGGAGGATTCAAAATTCAAAATGTAGAATTCAAAATTCAGAATTAGTTTTTCCTCGACGCAAAGATTGGGAGATATGAGAAATATGGGAAGAGTGGGAGTTATGAGAGTTATAAGCTTACACTAAAACTGAAAACTAATTTTGAATTTTGAATTGTTCATCGTACCTTTGCCCCTGCAAGTCCGCCCTATCGCTGCCTGTCTGGGTACAGGGGGAGGAAAGTCCGGGCAACACAGAGCACCGCGCCGGTTAACGGCCGGATCTTCGTGAGGGGATATAAGCGTAACAGAGAAGAACCGCCTGCGCTCGTCGAGTCGCAGGTAAGGGTGAAAAGGCGGGGTAAGAGCCCACCGCGGCGGCAGCAATGTCGACCGGCAGTACGCCTCGCGGGTTGCAAGACCATGTATACCGACAATCAAGGGTTGCTCGTCCAATGTCGGGGGGTAGGTTGCTGGAGGCGGCAAGAGATTGCCGTCGTAGATAAATGATAGGGGCCCTCGGTAAGACTTCCGAAGGGTACAGAACCCGGCTTATAGGATTTGCTGCGCAACGAGGAGAGTGGAAAAAACCGCCCTCCTCTTTGTTTTCTTTCGGGTTCTGTACAAGTCCTTTACAATCCCTCTAAATCCCCCTTTGAAAAGGGGGACTTTGTCGCTGTGCTCCCCCGGCTTATAGGATTTGCTGCGCAACGAGGAGTGTGGAAAAAACCACCCTCCTCTTTGTTTTTGTTCGGGTTCTGTACAAGAATGAAAAATAGATATAAGTGGCTGTTGTTCACCCGGTTACTCGTTGTCGCCCTCGGCGATCAGGCGGCACATACGCTCGCGCATGCGGTGGATGCCCGTCTTGATGGTGCCAAGCGGAAGTTCCATCTTCTCGGCGATCTCCTCGTAGGAGCACTCGTCGTAGAAGCGGAGTTCGAAGAGGCGGCGGTAGTAGGGGGTCAGGCGGTTCAGGTACTCCTCGATTTGGGTGCGTTGTTGCAGGTTGATGACGCACTCCTCGGGGGTGGGTGCCGACGAGACAGGGGGCGAGAAGCGGTCGTCGATCGAGAGGTCATCCTGGCGACGACGCACATAGTCGATAAAGGTGTTGCGGGCGATGGTATAGAGCCACTGGCCGAAGGTGTATTGCGGGGAGTAGCGGTGCAGGTTGATGTAGACCTTGACGAAGGTCTCCTGCAGAAGGTCGTCGGCCTCGGTAGCCGAGGCGACAGAGCCCCCCAGGCGCTGCGCAAAGAGACGCGAGATGCCGTCTCGGTAGCGGTTGAAGAGGTATTCGAAGGCGTGGCTGTCCCCCTCGAGCACCAGGCGCACGAGGGTGGCGTCATCCGCAATGATATAATCGACTATCTCCATGCTCGGGGATCCTTACGAAGCAGGCGGAGCCATACCCACCACGACTCCAGCGGAGAGAGCAGGTCGTAGAGGTAGTAGTGAGGCCATATTCCTCTCTCGCCCAGGCGATTACCGATACGGCGCACCTCCAACATCACCACCAGGTAGCGCACGAGCAGGAGCAGCAGGGCTGCCAACTTGAGCTCCAACGGCAGGAAGAGCACAGCCGTGAGTACCAGCAGGAAGAAGAGCACGCGACTCCCCATCTCCCAGTTGAGCATATTGATCACTGAGCGCGAGTAGCGACAACGGGTCGAGGAGAGGTAGCGCTGCTGGTCGATCCACCAGCCGACGCCGCCCCAGATTTTCTCGCGCAGCGTGGCGTTGGGTGAGAGGACAACGGCGACATTCTCGCTCGTCATAATCTTCTGCAGGAAGAGATCCTGCTCGCCGACATTCATATCGAGGTGGCCGAAGCCGTTGGTGCGCTCGAAGTAGGCCTTCTTGGTGAAGCCGAGGGCGTGGCGCGAGCCGCGATAGGGCTTGCGGTGGATGGCGGCCGCCATCCAATCGGCCGCGTGCATCATGCAGGAGGTGCGCATCAGAAATCCCCCCACCTTCGAGGGTCGGAATACGGGCTCGTCATCCTCCGAGGGGTGGGTATCCAGGCCGCAATAGCCCAACACCACCTCGCCGCGGGTAAACCCTTTGGCCATCAGCGCAAGCCAACGGTCGGAGGTGGGAGCGGCATCGGTCGTCGAGAGGATAACATGCTCATAATGAGCTGACTTGATACCCACATTAAGGGCCATCTTCGGGGAGATGGGATTGCGCGGATTGAGCTCGATTTTGGTTACCACCACCTGGGGAAAACTCTGGCGTATGCGCTGCAAATCCTCGAAGAAGTCGCCGTCGGAGCCGACATAGACAATCACCACCTCGAAGGCGGCGTGCTCCTGGGCCAACAAGAGGGGCAGACGACGCTCCACAAAGGCGTAGTCCTCGGCAAACATCGCCACCACCACCGATACGGGGGGCTCCTTCTCCAGGCGCGGCTGTCGCAGACTAATCTTGTAGCCGGGAATCATTCCATAGTGGAAGAGATAGTAGTAGAGCTGGACAAAAAACATCACCAGCAAGAGGCCCATCAGAGCCACTCCCTCCCATTGATAGTGCAGTAGTATCTTCTCAAAAAAGGACATAACAAATCAAACCCAAAGTGGAACGACAAAGGTAGAAAATAATTCACAATTCATAATTCACAATGCACAATTTTTTTACAGGCTCTTATGTACGATTTTACACCGTGGTGTAAAATCACCTCTTTTTCAGCCATTAGGCTGACTAAGTCCCCTGCCCGAGGCGAGGGATTTAGGGGGTGGCTCCCCATCCTTCGTGTCGAGGAAAAACTAATTTTGAATTTTGAATTCTAAATTCTGAATTGGTACTCCGGTTCGGGCATAAAACCAACGATGGGCCGTACTTGAAGGTACAGCCCATCGTTGGTTTTAGGGTTGGCGGCCGAAAATGCCGTCTTATTACTCAAAGGTAAATTCGTAGGGGGAGTACATCAATATACCCTGCTGCTTCACCACCTCGGAGGCCTTCTTATAGGGGAGAAGGGCCTTGCCCAGGGCGTTGAGCTCGTAGTGGGCTTTGATGCGGGCATTGACCGAGGAGAAGAGGGCGGCGAGGCCTTCGGGCTCCTCGAGGTACTCCTCGACGCGATAGTTCTCCAGGCCGGCCTTATCGGCAGCTACGGCGATGGCCTCCTCCAGGCCGCCGTGGGCATCCACAAGGCCGATTTCGAGGGCATCAACTCCGGTCCAGACTCTACCCTCGGCAATCTCCAGAACGCGCTCGATGGGGAGGTTACGCCCCTCGGAGACCTTGGTGGTGAAACTCTCGTAGACCTTATCCACCGAACGGATAAGGAGCTGCTTCTCGAGCGGAGTGGTGGGGCGATTCATGCCAATAAGAAAACCCTGGCCGAAGTCGGCAGAGCGGTTGCTCTTCACGCCGTCGAAGGTGATACCGAGCTTGTCCTCCATCAGCTCCTTGGCTACGGGGAAAGCTCCAAAGACACCGATCGAGCCGGTGAGGGTGAGGCGGTCGGCAAGGATCGCATCGGCAGGGGCCGAGATGTAGTAGCCACCCGAAGCGGCATAGCCACCCATCGAGACCACGAGGGGCTTCTCGGCCTGCAGGAGCTTGAGCTCACGCCAGATGAGGTCGGAGGCGAGGGCGCTGCCACCCGGGGAGTTTACACGCAGCACCACGGCCTTCACATCGTCGTCCTTGCGCAGCTCGGCCACCGAGGCGGCGAGGGTATTGCCGTAGATCTCGCCGGCATAGTTTCCTTCGCCATCGACAATGGAGCCGTCGGCGTAGAGGATGGCGATGCGGGGATCGGTCAGGTTGCTCACATCGGGCACGAGCTGGGCCACATACTCGCCCAGCGAGACATAGTTGATATCGCCCTCGTCGTTGGGCTCGACACCCAGCTCCGTAAAGATGGTGGTGAGCTCATCCTCGTAGATCAGGCCATCGACCATGCCATGCTTGAGGGCATCCTCCGGCAGGCAGAGCGAGAGGTTGTCGGTCAGGCGGTTGAGTTCGTCGAGCGACTCGAAGCCGCGGCTCTCGACCACCGCCTCGGCAATCACTCCCCACATCGAATTGACCATCACGCGGTTCTGCTCGCGGTTGGCGGGCGACATCTCCGTAAGGAAGTAGGGCTCGACAGCACTCTTATACTTGCACGACGAGGGGCGGAAGATCTCGTACTCGATACCGATCTTGTCGAAGAGACCCTTGAAGAAGGGGGTGGTCATCGCCATACCCTGCCACGAGAGCATGCCCTCCTTCTGGAGGTAGATTTTATCGGCAGCCGTGGCCAGGAAGTAGTGGCCCTGCTCGTAGCCCTCGCTATAGGCTATCACAAACTTACCGCTCTGCTTGAAGTCGAGAATCGCCTTGCGCAACTCCTCGATAGCAGCACCACTCATCGCACCGGGGCCCAGGGGGCGCAGACAGATACCCTTGATGCGCTCATCCTCGGCGGCCACATCGATGGCCTGGAGGGTCTGATAGAGCGAGAGGGTGGGCAACATCTCGAAGGTGGTAAAGTCGAAGCCGGCCAACGGATCGGTCGAGGGGGAGTCGGTGATATCCTCCGCAAAGTCGATACGCAGCACGCTATTCTCCTCGATCGAGGTTTCCGTAGCCATCGAGCCGGCCATGCCGGCAAAGATCATCACCCACAAAAGCGTGGAGAGAACGCCTCCCACAACAACAGCCAGAAGGGCTGCCAAAAAGATCTTCAAAAATTTCATATTCGATACTTATTATAATATGACACTACAAGCGTACAAACTTACCACAAAGTTAGAGATTTTATTTTGTTATTTTTCTTCCTCCCCGCCACTTTCTATTAAAAAAAGAGTAAAAAAAGGTATTTTTTTATCTAAAAGTTTTGATAAACAACTATTTTTTATCGTTTGTCGATAAATTTATTTTTCATTATGTGGTAAAAGGTTAAAAAAATATATGTATCTTTGCTTTCGTGGAAGAGTCTGTTTGTTTCGATAGGCGAACAGCACTTTATTATCGGAAAGGAGGTCGAAGCTTAATTTCGCGATAAGGAGACTTTCACCCGACAAGAAGCGAATAAAAGAGCATAAAAAAATGGCTGTGGAAGAGAAAAAAGCAAAAGTAGAAGAGGGGGCTGTGGAGCAGCTGCTACGCAGTGTGGTACACCCCGAGACGGGCGAAGAGATCCTTCGCTGCGGTGTGGTGGAGAAGATCGCCACTGAGGAGGGTAAAATTACCGTTACGCTTCGTTTCAAGCGCTCGCGCGACCCCTTTGCACCCAAAATCAAACACGCGGTAGAGGAGCTTCTGAAGGGGGGCTTCCCCGAACAGAAGATCGTCGTCTTTATCCGCGAGGGGGAGGCGACTGCCAAACCTCAACCCGAGAAGATACTCTCGACCACCGAGGCCATCGCCCATGTGGTGGCCATCTCGTCGGGCAAGGGAGGTGTCGGTAAATCGACCGTGACAGCCAACTTAGCCATCATGCTCCGCGACAAGGGGTTCCGCGTGGGGGTGCTCGATGCCGATATCTATGGCCCCTCGATGCCCAAGATGTTTGGTGTGGAGGGCTATATGCCCGAGGCGGAGCGTGACGAGCAGGGGCGCGACTTCATCCTGCCGGCCGAGAGTATGGGGTTGAAGTTGATGTCGATCGGCTTCTTCATCCGTCCCACCGACCCCTTGATGTGGCGTGGAGCGATGGCCGTAAATGCCCTGAAGCAGATGATTCACCAGACGAAGTGGGGGGTGTTGGACTTCCTGCTGATCGATATGCCTCCCGGCACGGGCGATATTCACCTCTCGATTATCAACGAGTTGAAAATCTCGGGGGCGGTGATTGTCTCGACCCCCCAGCAGGTGGCCGTGGCCGATGTGGTTCGCGGTGTGGAGATGTTCAGCCATCCGCAGGTCAATATCCCGATGGCGGGCATCATCGAGAATATGGCCTGGTTCAGTCCCGAGGAGTTGCCCCAGAATCGCTACTACCTCTTTGGTAAGGGGGGTGCGCGTACCTATGCCGAGAAGCGGGGGATTCCCTTCCTGGGTGAGGTACCCATCATCCAATCGGTGATGGAGGGTGCCGACGGAGGTCGTCCCGCCGTGGTAGGTGACCAGCGCGTGAAGGAGTACTACGCCGCCATCGCCGAAAAGCTTGTTGAAAACACACTGAAAAGTTGTTGAAAAAGGGTTAAAAAGGGGTTGATAAACGAATAATAAATAGTGAAAACTTGCCGCATGAAAAATTTGGAAAGTGAAAATTTCCGATTATACAGCGAGGGAGTCGAATTTTCCAAAAAAAGTTTTCATTTTTTATTGGGTACTTTTCAGCCGAAACCATCAACAGAAAAAGGGGGTAGGTGTTGAGTATTTCGGAGTGTTGATTTGTGAATAGAGTTTTCTACCTTTGTTCATAACCCATAGGGAGCTCTCACTAAAATTGCTGTGATAGGTGTCATCAACACTCTCTTACGACGGACTACGAGCCCAAACAGAGGTAGTGAAGAAGTGAACAACCGGAGCTGATGGTTGTGGATAAAAAGAGGGGGTAAAAAGTTATCGACACTATGAACAGGCTTATATATTTATTCTTTTTATTTAATTATTAAAATTGAATTAAAATTAAAATAGAAAAAATGGCAAAGCAAATTTCCGAACTCCAAAAACGAATCGAGGAGCTCAAAAAGGAGAAGGGGGCGGTCATCCTGGCCCACTACTATACGCGCCCCGAGGTGCAGGCCGTGGCCGACTTCCTGGGGGACTCGCTCGCCCTGGCCGTCAAGGCGCAGTCGATCAAGGAGCCTGTCATCCTCTTTGCCGGCGTGCACTTCATGGCCGAGACCGCCAAGGTGCTCTGCCCCGATAAAAAGGTATTGATTCCCTGCCCCGAGGCTACCTGCTCGCTTGCCGAGTCGTGCCGAGCCGAGGAGCTGGCCCGCTTCAAGGCCGAGCACCCCGACCACCTGGTGGTCTCGTATGTCAATACGACCGTAGGGGTGAAGGCGCTGACCGATATCTGCTGCACCTCGTCGAATGCCCTGGAGGTGGTGCGCTCGATTCCGCAGGAGCAGCCCCTGATTTTTGCTCCCGACCGAAATTTGGGCGGTTATATCAAGCGCCTGACCGGAAGAGAGAATATGCTTCTGTGGGATGGTGCCTGCCATGTGCACGAGGAGTTCTCGTTGGAGCGTCTGTTGGATCTGAAGGAGAGCCACCCCGAGGCCAAGGTGGTGGTACACCCCGAGTGCAAGGCCTATATCGTGGAGGTGGCCGACTTTGTGGGCTCGACAGCAGCTATTCTCGACTACTGCGGCAAGTGTGGTGCCGAGGAGTTTATTGTGGTTACCGAGCCGGGTATCCTGGCCGAGATGGAGCGTCGCTACCCTGCAAAGCGCTTTATTCCGGCACCGCCGAAGGGGGCTGCGTCGGGTTGCAACAATTGTGAATATATGAAGATGGTGACGCTCGAGAATATGATCGAGGCTCTCGAAAACCTCGCCCCCGAAATCGAGCTGGAGGAGGAGGTGCGCAAGGCTGCCGAGCGCTCGATTCTCAACATGATTTCGATTAAATAAGGACTAAATAAAAGGTGTAAAATAAAAACGAATAATAGAAAAATAGAAAAGAATGAAAAAGGTGTTTTTGTCGCTGGCAGCCGTGATGCTGTCGCTGTCGGCCATGGCTGACGAGGGTATGTGGCTTCTGCCCTACCTCAAGAAGATGAATGAGAAGGATATGCAGCAGAAGGGTTGCGAATTGAAGGCCGAGGATATCTATTCGGCCCAGGGCTCCTCGTTAAAGGATGCCATCGTGATCTTTGGTCGCGGTTGTACGGGTGAGATCGTCTCGCCCAACGGTCTGTTGTTTACCAACCACCACTGCGGTTACCCCAACATCCAGTCGCTCTCGTCGGTCGAGCACGACTACCTGAAGTATGGCTTCTGGGCCCAAAATAACGAGGAGGAGATTCCTGCTCCTGGCCTTGAGGTGCGCTTTATTCGTCAGATTCACGATATCACGGCCGAGATGCTGGGTAATGTACCCGATATCGCCGGTGAGGCGGAGCGCGAGCGTATCGTGACCGAAAACCTGGTTGGTTGGATCAATCGTATGCAAGAGGAGAACCCCGGCATGGAGGTGATCGCCAAGCCCTTCTTCGGCGGTAATCAGTACTTCGGCTTTGTGATGGAGGTCTATCGTGACATCCGTCTGGTGGGTACCCCTCCCTCGTCGATCGGTAAGTTTGGCGGTGAGACCGACAACTGGATGTGGCCGCGTCATACGGGCGATTTCTCCATCTTTAGAGTCTATGCCGGTAAGGATAACCGTCCGGCCGACTATTCGCCCGAGAATCGCCCCTATCAGGCCGAAACCTACCTTAAAATCTCGACCAAGGGGTATAAGGAGGGTGACTTCGGTATGATTATGGGCTTCCCCGGCTCGACGACCCGTTACATGACCTCCTACGAGATCGACTACATGCTCGAGGTGGACAACCCGCAGCGCATCTACATCCGTGGCGAGCGCCAGAATATTCTGAAGAAGGATATGGCCGAGAGCGATGCCGTACGCATCCAGTACGCCTCGAAGTATGCCTCGTCGTCGAACTATTGGAAGAACTCGATCGGCATGTCGCGCGGTATCAAGAAGCTCAATGTAAAGGGTCAGAAGGAGGCACAGGAGAGTGCATATCAGGCTTGGGCCGATGCCAATACCCTCCCCGAGGAGGGCTATTCGGATGCCCTGCGCATGATCAAGGAGTCGGTCGAGGAGTCGGCCTATGCCAAGTCGCAGTTCCAGTACCTGCGTGAGGCTTTCGCCTCGGCTGTCGAGATTATCACGCCGGCCAACACGCTCCTCAGCGTCGAGATCAACGACCAGAGCAAGGAGCGCGTGAAGGAGGCCCTGGGTAATTGGTACAAGGATTACAATGCCGAGACCGACCGCAAGGTGGCCAAGCGTATGCTTACCATCGCACGCGAGAATATGAAGCAGCTCCCCACCATCTACGAGGAGGTAATCGACAAGAAGTTCAAGGGTAACATCGAGGCCTATGTGGATCATGTGTACGACAACTCGACCTTCACCTCTTATGAGTCGGTATGCTCGCTTCTTGACAACTGGAAGAAAAACGAGAAGAAGTTGAAGAAGGATCCCGCCATTGAGCTCACCAAGTCGGTGATGGAGCTCTACTACGAGATGTATGAGCTCTCCGGGGCAGGTGCTGCGAAGTATGCAGAGGGACACCGCAAGTATATCGCCGGTCTGATGCGTCAGCACCCCGACAAGGCGTGGGCTTCGGATGCCAACTTCACGCTGCGTCTGACCTATGGTCAGGTGCTCCCCTACCGCCCTGCCGACGGTATTCGCTACAACTACTACACCACCTTGAAGGGTGTGATGGAGAAGGAGGATAAAGAGAATCCCGTCGAGTTCTTCGTTCCCGAGAAGCTCAAGGAGCTCTATAAGGCGGGCGACTTCGGCCGTTGGACCAACGAGAAGGGGGAGATGCCCGTAGCCTTCCTGGCCAACTGCGATATCACGGGTGGTAACTCCGGCTCGCCCATCATGAACAGCCGCGGTGAGCTCATCGGTCTCGCCTTCGACGGCAACTGGGAGGCGATGTCGGGTGATGTGGCCTTCGAGCCCGAGTTGCAGCGTACCATCTGCGTCGATGTCCGTTATCTGCTCTTCATCATCGAAAAGTTCGCCGGGGCCGAGTGGCTCTTGGAGGAGCTCGACCTGGTGGAGTAAAGGGGTAAAAACAGTGCTAAAAAGGGGGTGTCGGATTCAACCGACACCCCCTTCTGTTTTGGATTGTTTTCTCCTGTAGGGTTGTTCTCCTAATTAGTTGTATCGAATCCACTTCCAGAGATCTTTGAACGAGGGCTTCTTGCCGTGCATCAGGATACCCACGCGGTAGATTTTGCCGGCGATCCAGATGGTAGCCACGATACTCAGGAAGAGTACGATGAGCGATACGATGGGCTCCCAGGCAGGGATACCGGCCGGGATGCGGGCCATCATCACGATGGGCGAGGTAAAGGGGATCATCGAGCACCAGAAGGCCACCTGCGAATTGGGGTCGTTCATCACCACCAACATCACCATCAGACCGATAATGATAGGCATCATGATGGGGGTGGTGAGCTGTCCCGCGTCGCTCATGTTATCGACGGCAGCTCCTACGGCGGCAAAGAGGGCCGAGTAGAGCAGATAGCCGCCCACCAGGAAGAGAATCAGGTAGATGAAGATGGTGGCCAGGTAGCCAAAGTCGGTAAAGGTGGCGAAGAGCTGGATGTCCGAAAGCACCTCGGGGTCGACGGTCGTGGTGTCGAGCGTGCCGGCCTGCAACTCGGTGAGCTGGCTGATCTCCTCGGTGGAGAGTACCTTCTGCATCAGCAGGCTGCTGCCAATCGAGCCCACACCGAAGATGACAACTCCCCAAATGGCAATCTGTACCACCGCCACGGCAGCGATACCGAGGATTTTGCCCAACATCAGCTGGAAGGGGCGCGCCGAAGTAACCAGCACATCCAACACGCGGCTGCTCTTCTCCTCCACGACGGCCTGCATCACCATCTGACCATAGATAATCAGGAACATGTAGAGGACAAAGGCCAGCACATAGCTGATGGCGAACGAGGCCCCCACCGATTGGCTCTGACCACCCCCCTCTTCGTCGTTACGGAAGCTCTGCAGGGTGATGTCGGTCTCGATGTCGGCCATGATTTCGCGCAGGTTTTCGATCTCGTAGCTCTCCAACTTCTTCTGCTCGATGATCTGCTCGATCTGGTGTTCGAGGTTCTCTTCGAGCATCATCGACGAGGAGCTGTTGGTGTAGAGGCGCACCTGGTTGTTGTTTTTGAGAATATCCTCCCCAATCCATAGCACGCCAAAGCGCTCGTGGTTGGTGAGGGCCTCTTCGAGCGAGCTCTCAATCGGAGTGAAGAGTACCTCTTTGTTCGAGTCGAGCGACGAGAAGATCAGGCCGCTCTCGTCGATTACGCCAATCTCCTTCGTGTCACCCCCCGAGTAGAGGATAATAAGGCTCGGAATGGCCATCAACAAGACCATCAACAGCGGCACCAGGAGCGTGGTGAGTATAAAGGACTTTTTGCGGACGCGCTCGTTAAATTCGCGCCCCATGATGATTCCTACTTGTGACATATCGTAAATTCTAAATAAGTAAGACGATTGGTTAAATCCGCACGGGTTAGTTCTCCTGTACCGACTTGATGAAGATGTCGTTCATCGAGGGGATGATCTCTCGGAAGGAGCGCAACTCGACCGCCTCGTTGGCCGCCTCGATGACGCGCCTTACCTCCTCGTCGCTGCGCACCTGCAACTTCAGCGAGCGGTAAAGCGACTCGGTAGTGGCACCCTCCAACACCTCGCAACATCCGTCCAACCCCTTCAGGTGCTGACGCAACGCCTCCTCGTCGCCACGGAAGTCCAACTGAAAGATGTTGTTGCCGTGCTGGTGGCGGATGTCGTCCACACGCCCCGAGAGGATGTTTTTCGACTTGTTAATCAGCGTGATATGGTCGCAAATCTCCTCAACCGAAGCCATGTTGTGGGTCGAGAGGATGATCGTCGAGCCCTTGTCGCGCAGTGCGAGAATCTCATCGCGCAGCAGGCCGGCATTTACGGGGTCGAAACCCGAGAAGGGCTCGTCGAAAATAAGGAGTTTGGGCTCGTGCAGCACCGTGACGATGAACTGCACCTTTTGGGCCATACCCTTCGAGAGCTCCTCCACCTTCTTGTTCCACCACTCCTCGATGCCGAACTTTATAAACCACCCCTTCAGGCGCTTGACGGCCTCGTGGCGCGTGAGTCCTTTGAGGCGGGCAAAGAAGATGGCCTGCTCGCCCACCTTCATGCTCTTATAGAGGCCGCGCTCCTCGGGCAGGTAGCCGATGTGGTAGACATCCTCCTGAGTGAGCTTGTGCCCCTCCAGATAGACCTCTCCGTGGTCGGGTACCGTAATACGGTTGATAACGCGGATAAGCGTCGTCTTACCGGCGCCGTTGGGCCCCAAAAGGCCGTAGACCGCCCCCTCGGGTACACTCAGTGAGACCTTATCCAATGCGGTATGGTCGCCATACTGTTTGGTAATCTCTTCTACTCGTAATAAATCCATGTTACTCTCTATTAAAAAAGGGGGGAACAAGCCTCCCTTTTGTTGTTTTTTTACTCCTTTTTGAGGCTCTGCTGCCACTTCCAGGCCGAGGCGAGGGTCTCCTCCAGTGTTCGTTCGGCCCGCCACCCCAGCACCTCATTGGCACGCGTGGGATCGGCCCAGATGGCGATGATGTCGCCCGCACGACGCGGAGCAATCTTGTAGTTGAGTTTCAGGTTGTTCACCTGCTCGAAGCCGCGTACCAGCTCCAACACCGAGACGCCGCGACCCGTACCCACATTGAAGACCTCGTAGTTGGCCTCGCTGCGCCCCTCGACCATGCGGTCGATGGCCTTGACATGGGCCTTTGCCAGGTCGGTAACATCGATGTAGTCGCGGATGCAGGAGCCGTCGGGCGTGGGATAGTCGTCACCAAAGACCGAGAGGCACTCGCGGATGCCGGCAGCCGTCTGCGTTACATAGGGGACCAGGTTTTGCGGTACTCCGCGCGGCAACTCGCCGATGAGTGCCGAGGGGTGGGCTCCGATGGGGTTGAAGTAGCGCAGGGCGATACCCTTCATATCGCCGTAGGCGAGGGTGGCGTCGCGCAGGATATCCTCCGACATCTGCTTGGTGTTGCCATAGGGCGAGGTGGCCGGCTTGCGGGGCGTGAGCTCCGTGACGGGCTGCTTGTCGGGCTCGCCATAGACCGTACACGACGACGAGAATACGATGTGGTGGCGTCCGTGTTCGTGCATCAGCTCGATGAGGTTCATCAGCGAGAGGAGGTTGTTGCGGTAGTAGAGCATCGGCTTCTCGATCGACTCTCCCACCGCTTTCGAGGCGGCAAAGTGGATGGCCGAGTCGAATTCGTACTCATCGAACAGACGCCCAAAGGCCTCTTTATCGCAGCAATCGACCTCTACGAAGGGGATATCGACCCCCGTAATTTTGCGGACACCCTCCACGGCACGCATCTCCGAGTTGGAGAGGTTGTCGGCAATGACCACATCGTAGCCCGCTTCGATAAGTTCGACGGTGGTGTGTGATCCGATGTACCCGGCTCCTCCGGCAACCAGAACTCTTCCTTTCTTGCTCATAAGTATCTCTTGTTTTTATATGATATCTTGTTTGAAACGGTGACTCACTTGGTACAGCCACGCACAAAGGTAGGAATTTTGGTTGAAAATTCGTTGGCAGTTTGTTAAAAATGTTGTAATTTTGAGCGAAATTTGAAAGAGTATATACATGGCAAAAGAATTTAAGCGCTATCTTGTTACTTCGGCACTCCCCTATGCCAACGGTCCCGTACACATCGGCCACCTGGCGGGAGTCTATGTGCCGTCGGATATCTATGTGCGTTATTTGAGGCTGAAAGGCCATGATGTGATATCGGTGTGTGGTAGTGACGAGCACGGTGTGCCCATCACCATCAAGGCCCGTAAGGAGGGTATCACACCCCAGGATGTGGTCGATCGCTACCACGCCATCATTGAGAAGTCGTTCCGTGGACTGGGTATGTCGTTCGACATCTACTCGCGTACCTCGTCGAAGACCCACCGCCGTGTGGCGTCGGAGTTCTTCAAGAAGCTCTACGACGAGGGTAAGTTCATCGAGCAGACCACCGAGCAGTATTACGACGAGGAGGCACAGACCTACCTTGCCGACCGCTATATCGTCGGTACCTGCCCCCGCTGTCAGAACGAGAAAGCCTATGGCGACCAGTGCGAGAAGTGTGGCTCTACCCTCTCGCCCGACGAGTTGATCAACCCCAAGAGTGCCGTGTCGGGTGCCGTGCCCGTCAAGCGCGAGACCAAGCATTGGTACCTCCCGCTCGACAAGTACGAGGGCTTCCTGCGCGAGTGGATTTTGGAGGGACACAAGGAGTGGAAGTCGAATGTCTACGGACAGTGCAAGAGCTGGCTCGATTTGGGCCTTCAGCCCCGCGCCGTGAGCCGCGACCTGGATTGGGGTATTCCCGTTCCGGTGGAGGGTGCCGAGGGTAAGGTGCTCTATGTGTGGTTCGATGCGCCGATTGGCTATATCTCCGCTACCCAAGACCTTACGCCCGACTGGGAGAAGTATTGGAAGAGTGAGGAGTCCAAGATGGTTCACTTTATCGGTAAGGATAACATCGTCTTCCACTGCATCGTATTCCCCTCGATGCTCAAGGCGCACGGCGACTATATTCTGCCCGAAAATGTACCGGCCAACGAGTTCCTGAACCTCGAGGGCGACAAGATCTCGACCTCGCGCAATTGGGCCATCTGGCTGCATGAGTACCTGGAGGAGTTCCCCGGCAAGGAGGATGTGTTGCGCTATGTATTGTGTGCCAACGCCCCCGAGACGAAGGATAACGACTTTACCTGGAAGGATTACCAGGCCCGCAATAACAACGAGCTGGTGGCCATCCTCGGTAACTTTGTGAATCGTGCCCTGGTGCTCACGCAGAAGTATTACGGGGGCGAGGTGCCCGCTTGTGGCGAGCTTACGGAGTACGACCGCGAGACGATCGAGGAGCTGAAGAAGATCAAGGGTACGCTCGAGCACAACATCGAGACCTACCGCTTCCGCGAGGCCCTCAAGGAGGCGATGAACTTTGCCCGCATAGGTAATAAGTATCTGGCCGACACGGAGCCCTGGAAGGTGGTGAAGAGCGACCCCGAGCGCGTAAAGACGATTCTGAACATCGCCTTGCAGATTACGGCCAATGTGGCGATTGCCATCGAGCCCTTTATGCCCTTCTCGGCCAAGAAGATGGTCGATATGTTGCAGGTGGAGAAGCTCGATTGGGAGTCGCTCGGCTCGATGGAGCTTCTGAAGGCAGGTCATACGATTGGCACCCCCTCGCTTTTGTTCGAAAAGATTGAGGATGAGGTGATTCAGAAGCAGCTCGACAAGTTGGCGGCCATCAAGCAGGCCAACGCGGCAGCCGAGGCCGCCCAGCATGTGGAGCCCCAGAAGGAGACGGTCTCGTTCGATGACTTCCAGAAGATGGATATTCGTGTCTCGACGATTCTTGCTGCCGAGAAGATTGCCAAGACCAAGAAGCTCCTGAAGCTGACGGTCGATACGGGTGTCGATAAGCGTGAGATTGTGTCGGGCATCGCCGAGCACTTCTCCCCCGAGGAGTTGGTGGGTAAGCAGGTGCTGGTTTTGGTGAACCTGGCTCCCCGCGAGATGCGTGGCGTGATGTCGAGCGGCATGATCCTCATGGCCGAGGATGCCTCGGGCAAGCTGATGCTGTTGCAGCCCTCCGACAAGACCAATAATGGTGCTGTTGTCGGATAGTGTAATATACTGATTGTCAGCGCCTTGCGCGGCCAAAATAGAAAAATTTGCACAACCGAAATTAGAAATTTGTACCAAAAAATAGAAAACCTTAAAACTAACTAAAAAATGGAAATCAATTGGAGTACGCTCGGTTTTGATTACACCAAGACCGATTTCAATGCCCGCTACACCTTCAAGGATGGTAAGTGGAGTGAGATGGAGATTACCTCGGATGAGTATGTCCCCATGCACATGTCGGCATCGTGCCTGCACTATGGTTGCGAGTTGTTCGAGGGTCTGAAGGCCTTCCGTGGTGCCGATGGTAAGGTTCGTCTGTTCCGCCCCGAGGAGAATGCCAAGCGCTTCATCTCGTCGGCCAAGCGTCTGTGCTTGCCCGAGCCTACGGTGGAGATGTTTGTGAACGCTTGTGTTGAGGTGGTTAAGCGCAATGCCCGCTTCATCCCTCCCTACGAGTCGGGTGCTTCGTTCTACCTCCGTCCCGTGATGTTTGGTACGCAGGTAGGTCTGGGTGTTAAGCCTTCGAAGGAGGCCCTTATCGTAGTCTATGGCTCGCCCGTAGGCCCCTACTTCAAGGAGGGTATCAAGCCTATCCGTGTGGCCGCAGACCGTTCGCAGGACCGTTCGGCCCAGCACGGTACGGGTGATGTGAAGGTGGGTGGTAACTACGCTTCGTCGCTGCTTTGCGGTGAGATGGCCCACAAGAATGGCTACTCGAATGTTATTTTCCTCGACTCGGTAGAGCGCCGTTATATCGAGGAGTGCGGTGCTGCCAACTTCTTCGCTATCAAGGATGGTCAGTACATCACGCCCAAGTCGCCTTCGATTCTCCCCTCGATTACCAACAAGAGCCTTCGTCAGATCGCTGCCGACCTCGGTTTGGAGGTTGTTGAGCGTCCTGTGGATATCGAGGAGCTTGCCAACTTCGAGGAGATTGGCGCTTGCGGTACCGCTGCTGTGATCTCGCCTATCGGCCTGGTTCACGATATGCAGACGGGTGTGGACTACAAGTTCGACATGGAGAATGTGGGCGAGTGGAGCATGAAGCTTTACAACACGCTGCGCGGTATCCAGTATGGTACCTGCGAGGACACCCACAACTGGACCCTCGTTATTGAGGGTATTTAATCCCTTTTCTCGCGGCGATGTTCCACGGGGAACATCCACCAAGCCGAGAGCAAAAGAGGCCCCAAAATGGGGGTTAAAAGAGAGATAGGGAGGTGATGCGAGCTTGCTCGTGATCACCTCCCTATCTCTCTTTTAATCTCCTTCGGAGACTTTTGCCTCGGCTTGCCGGATGTCACGGAGCATTGCGTAGCTTTGCTCCGTAACAAAAAAACACAACCGGTGGCCGCCACTTATTTTTCTTTTCGGAGACTTTTGCCTCGGCTTGCCGGATGTCACGGAGCATTGCGCAGCTTTGCTCCGTAACAAAAAAGACCAACGATTATAATTGCTTCTTGTTGTTTTCGGAGACTTTTGCCTCGGCTTGCCGGATGTCACGGAGCATTGCGTAGCTTTGCTCCGTCGCTAACAACAATAAAAACGCTCCTTATTTATGGTGGGAAGTATGAGAGATATGAGAGATATGGGAAGTATAAAAGGTTGGAGAAAATGGTGAGGGGCGTAGTAATATGAGTAATATAAAAGAGCAAAACTGTTGGGTTTTGCTCTTTTATTGTGACTGTAAATCGAATCTATCGACCGAATTTTACCAATAATACATTTACATCGGCGGGAGATACGCCCGGAATGCGCGAGGCGTGGCCGATGGTGGCGGGTCGAATGCGCGAGAGTTTTTGGCGAGCCTCGATGGTGAGGGCTTGCATTGAGTGGAAGTCGAACCCTTCGGGAATGCGGATATTCTCTAAGCGGCGCAGCTTTTCGGCAATCAACTTTTCGCGCTCGATGTAACCTTTATACTTGATTTGAATCTCCGCCTCCTCGATTGCCTCCTCCGAAATCCGATTTTCGGTGATGAACTTTTCTAACTTGGGGAGTGCACTTCTCAGCCCCTCGAAGGTAAATTCGTTGCGCATGATCAGATTTTGGAGCTTGCAACCCTGGCTCAAGGGGGCCAATTCGCGCGAAATTAAATAGCTCTCCAAATCGCGTGGTTTGATGCTCCATTCACGTGCGAAATTTTTAAGCGATTCTACATTCGATTTTTTTTCTTCAAATTCACGCCATCTTTTATCCGAAATGAGCCCCAATTCGCGCCCTTTGGGAGTGAGTCGCAAATCGGCGTTGTCCTGTCTTAACAGGATGCGGTACTCGGCACGCGAGGTAAACATGCGGTAGGGCTCATCGACCCCTTTGGTCACCAGGTCGTCGATCAACACTCCGATATAGGCCTCGTCGCGTTTGAGCACCACGGGCTCCTCGCCTCGAAGTTTGCGATGGGCATTGATGCCGGCCATCAGCCCCTGGGCTGCTGCCTCCTCATAGCCGGTGGTTCCGTTCACCTGTCCGGCGAAGTAGAGCCCCTCGACCAACTTTGTTTCGAGGGTGTGGTAGAGCTGCGTGGGGAGGAAGTAGTCGTACTCGATGGCGTAGCCCGGGCGGTAGATATGCACATCGCCCAACCCCGGGATGAGGCGCAGTGCCTGCCACTGTATCTCCCACGGAAGTGACGATGAGAAGCCATTGAGGTAGTACTCGTTGGTTCGCTCCCCCTCGGGCTCCAGGAAGAGCTGGTGCGACTCCTTGTCGGCAAAGGTGCGCAGCTTGTCCTCGATGCTGGGGCAGTAGCGCGGGCCGATACCCTGTATCGTACCGTTGAAGAGGGGCGAGCGCTCAAAACCACTGCGCAGAAGGTCGTGTACCTCCTTGGTCGTGTGAACAATAAAACAAGGACTCTGATGCTTAACAACTTGTGTATCAGACGAATAGGAAAATTTCTGCGGATTCTCGTCGCCCTCCTGAATCTCCAGCTCCTCGAAGTTGATGGTGCGTGCATCGAGGCGTGCGGGGGTACCGGTTTTCATGCGTCCGGCCTCGAATCCGATATGGGTGAGGCACTCGGTGATGCCGTAGGAGGCGCTGTCGCCGGCGCGTCCCCCCTCGGCCGAGTTCTCGCCACAGAACATCCGCCCATTGAGGAAGGTGCCACCCGTGAGGATGACGGCGCGGCACGAGAACTCCACGCCCAAACGCGTTTTTACGCCCCTTACGCGGCGCTTCTCCCCCTCGCCCTCGAAGAGTATCTCCACGGCCGAATCCTGCCAAATATAGAGCCCCCAGGTGTTCTCGGCGATCAGGCGCCACTCCTCCGAGAAGCGGGCCTTGTCGCATTGGGCGCGCGGGCTCCACATGGCGGCCCCCTTCGAGCGGTTGAGCATGCGGAACTGGATTGCCGTGCGGTCGGTGACGATACCCGTCATGCCGCCCAGGGCGTCGATTTCGCGGACAATCTGCCCCTTGGCCACGCCACCGATGGCGGGGTTGCACGACATATTGGCCAGCTTGGTCATATCCATCGTCAGGAGCAGCGTGCGCGACCCCAGGCGGGCGGCTGCCACGGCTGCCTCACAGCCGGCGTGTCCTCCGCCTATTACGACAATATCGTAGCTTAAAGTCATCCTTGCTTATTCGGTTTGGTTCAGGGTGTCGAAGAGGGCCAGGTAGCGATCCTCCTTGGCGTGCATCTGCTTCTCGGCACGCGGGCTCTTGTCCTTCTGCCCGCAGAGGTGCAGTACGCCGTGGACCACCACGCGCAACATCTCGCGGCGGAAGGTGGTGTGGTAGATGCGGGCATTGTCCCTCACGGTCTCCACGTCGATGAAGATATCGCCCTGAATATAGCCCTCCTTGAGGTTGCCATAGTCGAAGGTGATGATGTCGGTGAAGTAGTCGTGGCCGACAAACTCCACATTCATTTGGCGGTGCTTTGCGGAGGAGCAGAAGATGTAGTTCACCGCTTCGAGGTGAAAGCCCTCGGCCTCCGCAACCTGCTTCAGCCAACGCCCCACAAGTCGCTTCTGCGGCAGACGGTAGGGACTTTCGTCATTATAATACTTAACGCCCATCTCTGAAGGTGTTGGTCTATTTTTTGAAACAATCCGATGCGCGCATCGTCTCCTTCGGGTTGGGCGGATAGATGCCGAAGATGAGCAGATACTCGTTCTTCATCGTCAGGATATCGACCGACGAGCCGATGATGCCGAGCTCCTGGTTGCGCTTCACCGCGGCCCCCTTTGCAACGCTCACCGACGAGAGGTTGGCATAGGAGGTAATATACTCACCATGAGCTACATACACATCGTATTTTCCCGTGATTCTGTTCTGCTTGATATCGACCACCTTGCCCTCGTAGATCGAGATGACGCTAGCCCCCTTGCGGCCCACCACCTCGGCCATGTTGCCGTGGTACTTCTTCACCGTGCCCCCCTCGACCGGCAGACGCAGGTTGGAGGTCTTCGACGAGAAGCCGGCGCCCTCCTTGTTGCCTTTGGTCAGCTTGCGCAACTCGGCGATGGCGGCGTCGAGCTGTCTCTTCTGGCTCTGCTGCTTCTTCAGGGCCTCCTTCTCGCGTTTTGAGAGGGAGTTGATGTCGCGTCGTGCCTCGGCAGCATCCTGCTGCAGGCGCTTTTTCTGCACGGAGAGAGAGTGCTGTATCGAGTCGAGTTGGCGACTGCGGAAGGTGAGCAGCTCCTGCTCGGCACGGGCCGTATGCTCCAACTCGCTGATTTGGTCGATTTGGCGGTTACGCATGGCGGCCGCCTCGCGCAGATTGGCAATGCGGCGGGCCACCTGGCCGAAGTCTTCGGCCGAGAAGAGGTAGCTCAAGTAGTTGTTGTGGCGGTAGTTGCGGTAGGCTTCGCGCACCATCTCGCCATACTGCTCTTTGAGGGCCGCGAGGTCGGCATTGAGCCTGCGCAGCGAGCTGTCGGTGCGGGCCACCTCGGCCTT
Organism: Alistipes sp.; assembly: GCA_045605785.1. GTDB lineage: Bacteria > Bacteroidota > Bacteroidia > Bacteroidales > Rikenellaceae > Alistipes. Next base: position 64,777 of record JAZUQP010000028.1, read on the forward strand.
CACTTCGAGCTCCTCGGCCTCCGATCGCTCGATCAGGTCGTTGCGACTCTCAATCTGTCGTGCCAACTTGCGGGCGCGCTGTTCGGCCGTGCTGCGCCCCTTCTTGAGCTCCGAAATCTCCTTCTCCTGGTTGGCAATCTGCTTTTCGAGGCGCTCGATTTCGCGCTTGCGGGCCGTGATTTTGTCATTCTGGGCCACCGACCCCACGGGCCACGCCAAGAGAATCAGGAGCGCAACGAGCACTCCTGCAAAGAGTAGATGGGGGGTTGTATGGCGGCCTCTTGTCATGGGGTGGGGGTTTGGGTCTCTTCGTGGAGCTTTTTGATGCGGCGCTCCACCGCTTCGGGGTCGTAGCCGTTGTCGCGGGCACGCTTCCAATAGACCTCGGCCATGAACTTCTCGCCGAGGGCCGCGAGAATATCTCCGTAGTGCATCTGCAGTTCGGCGCTGCGCTGTCCGTCGAGCGAGATGGCCTGCTGCAGGTAGCGCTTCGCCTCCTCGTTGCGCCCCAACTTGTGGAGCACCCAGGCGTGGGTGTCGAGGTAGGTGGGGTTGCTCTGGGAGAGGGCGATGGCGCGACTCGACATGGTCAGGGCGCGCTCCAGGTCGCGCTCCTCGAGCGAGAGGAAGTAGGCGTAGTTGTTGAGCACCCCTTCGTTCTTGTCGTCGTGGGCAAGGGCCGTGTCGTAGGAGGCAAAGCAGGCCTTGAGGTTGGCCCGAATACGCTTCGCCTCGCGGCCGCGCTCGCGGGAGGCCTCGATGGCAGCCTCAATCGAGGGGTGCCCCTCTTCGGCAACACGCTGATAGCTGTCGCCGATGTAGCCCCACACACGGCTGCGCAACGAGTCGGTCGATGCCCGCTTCAACGCCTCCTCGTAGTGGGCGCGGGCCGCCTCCTCGTCGTGGCGGTAGAGGGCCTTGAAGTGGCCCTTTTGGAGGTGGAGCGTATGGTCGTCGGGGAACTTCTCGAGGGCACGATCCAGATAGAGCTCGGCCGAGTCGGGGTGTTCGAGGTAGCTCTCGATGTCGATAACCATGGTGAGGTAGTCGAGCTGTGCGGGCTCGTCGTCGAGGTGGCTCTTGTAGTAGCCTAAGGCCTGCTCGATGCCGCCCGAGCGAAGCAGGTGTGTGCCGTAGAGCTTGACCACCTCGGGGGCCTTCGGGTAGCGCATCGCCAGCGTGCGGGCCAGCGTGCTGATGCGGGGCCAGAACTCACGATAAAAGCGCTCATCAGCCGTAAAACGCTCAAAAATAGAGACCTTTTCGTGGAGAGTAACCTCGTCGTGCTCGAACAGACGGCGCGAGATGTCGAGGTAGTCGTTGTACTCCTGACGCGCCAGGTGGAAGTCGCCTATCGTGAGGAGCGTCTCGAGCGAGGTGGAGTCGAGTTCAAAGGCGCGCTGCATCGCTTTTCTTGCGAGCGAATCCCTCCCCATGCGGGCGTAGATTTCGCCGATGGCGAGGTGGCCGCTCGCCTCGTAAGGGGCAGCCTCCACCTCCTTGTGGGCCTCTTGCAGGGCCTCCTCGCTACGACCCTCCGCAATCAGCAGGCGTCGTTTGAGGGCCCCCAGGCGACTGTCGCGCCCAAAGAGTACCTCGGCCGAGTCGAGCAGCTCAATGGCCGCCCGACGATCACCAAGCTGCTCCTCCAGGAGAGCCGTCAGACGGTAGTTCTCGCGGTTGTGGCGGTCGAGGGCCAGAAGCCGATAGAAGGCCTTGCGGGCCTCGCCAAAGTGCCCTCCGTAGAGCTCGGCATGGGCGTGCAGCGCAAGGTAGAATTTGTTGGTGGTGTCGGACTCATGAGCACGGCGCGCATGGGCAATACCCTCGGCCTCGGAGGCGGGGTTGCGCAGCAGCATCTCCCCCAGCTTGTAGTGGGCCGGAGCGTAGTCGGCATCGAGGGCCAGGGCCCCCTCCCATGCCTTGCGCGCAGCGGCCGTATCGAGGCGGATAAGTTGCTCTTTGAGCCCCTCGGCATAGAGGTCGAGGGGGGTGGGTTGTGCTTGTGAAAGCGAATCTTCGGCAACGGGGGGAGTCATGGCGGTGCGGCCCTCTGCGGGGAGTGCTCCCACCGAGCAGAGGGCGATCAAAAGTGCTATGACACCGAGCCGTCGCATCGAAAAGAGGCCTTTTAGAGTGCCGAGTCGAACTGGTGGAGGAAGCGGACATCGTTCTCGAAGTAGAGACGCAGGTCCTTCACTCCATACTTCAACATGGCGATACGCTCAACACCCATGCCGAAGGCGAATCCCGAGTACTCCTTGGAGTCGATGCCGTTGGCCTCCAAGACATTGGGATCGACCATGCCGCAACCCATAATCTCGAGCCAACCCGTACCCTTGCAGACATTGCAGCCCTTGCCGCCGCAGAGGTTACACGAGACATCCACCTCGGCCGAAGGCTCGGTGAAGGGGAAGTAGGAGGGGCGCATGCGAATCGTGGCGCTCTCGCCGAAGAGCTCCTTGGCGAAGTAGAGCAGCGACTGCTTCATGTCGGCGAAGGATACCCCCTTGTCGATGTAGAGACCCTCCACCTGGTGGAAGATGCAGTGGGCACGGTAGGAGATCGCCTCGTTGCGGAATACGCGGCCCGGGCAGACGACGCGGATGGGGGGCTTTTGGTGCTCCATCGTGCGCACCTGAATCGACGAGGTATGGGTACGCAGCAGGATGTCGGGCTGCTTCTCGATGAAGAAGGTGTCCTGCATATCGCGTGCGGGGTGCTCGGGGGGGAAGTTCAGGGCCGAGAATACATGCCAATCGTCCTCGATTTCGGGGCCTTCGGCCACCGTGTAGCCCAGGCGCGAGAAGATCTCGACAATCTGGTTCTTCACGAGCGAGATGGGGTGGCGCGAGCCGAGTACCTCGGCCGAGCCCGGACGACTCATGTCGCCCACCTCGGAGGCGGCAGCCGACGAGGCCTCTTCGGCCTCGGCCTTCAGCGTATTGACGCGCTCCAGGGCGGCACCCTTCAGTCGGTTGAGCTTCTGGCCCAACTCACGCTTGAGTTCGGGTGCTACCTGCTTGAACTCCTCCATGAGCGCCGTCAGCTCACCCTTCTTGCCCAGAATACGGATTCGGAAGGCCTCGATTTCGGCCGGATTCTTCGAAGAAAAATTCTCCACTTCGCCCAACAGGGCCTCGATTTTTGCTATCATATTTCTATTTTTTTGTTTATCTTTGCAATGTCGATGTATCGTAAACGATACTTTAGCCGACAAAGTTATAAAAAAAGGAGAATTTTTCAAAAAAAAGGCACGCAATCTGCTCTTTGCGTCAGCCTTCCGAGGTCGATATGAGGTACATGCTCCGCCATACAGTTCTGCTCCTCGTGCTCTGGTTGAGTGCGGGGCTCGGTGTGGCCCACGCCCAAAGGGTGGGGGTGGTGATGAGTGGCGGCGGAGCCAAGGGCCTCTACCACATCGGCGTCTTGAAGGCGCTCGAGGAGGAGGGTATCCCCATCGACTATGTGGCGGGAACCTCGATGGGTGCCATCGTCGGCTCGCTCTATGCGGCGGGCTACTCGCCCGAGGAGATGGAGGCTATTGTCGCCACGGGAGCTCTCCAGGAGTGGGCCTCGGGGCGTATCGACAACCGCTACAGCCGCTACTACCGCGAGATAGGCAATGTGCCTCCGATGGTCTCGTTTCACTTCGGCTTCAAGCAGGATGCGGGGCGTCGTACACTGCAACTCCCCACGGGTCTGATCTCCTCCACGCAGATTGATATGGCGTTGGTGGGTCTGCTGACCCCCGCCTCTACCCTTGCCGAGGGGGATTTCGATCGCCTCTTCGTCCCCTTCCGATGCGTGGTGAGCGACCTCAACACGCGCAAGGGAGTGGTGATGCGCAAGGGCGATTTGGCGGCGGCGGTGCGCGGCTCGATGTCGATACCGATGGCCTTTCAACCGCTGAAGCGCGACACGATGCTGCTCTACGACGGCGGTCTCTACGACAACTTCCCCTGGCGTCCGCTCGACGAAGATTTCGATTTAGACCTTATTATCGGGTCGATATGTACTGCGGGGAACAAGCAGGCCGATGCCAATTCGGGTGTTGCCGAGCAGGCCCTCTCGATGATGATGCACGAGACCGACTACACCCTTCCCGCAGGGCGCAGCATTACGCTCCACCGCCCCGTGCCGGTCGGCATGCTCGACTTCGAGCGGGGTGAGCAGATTATTCAGTGGGGCTACGAGGATGCCAAAGAGCGCATCCCCGAGATTCTGGAGCATATCGACTCGCTGCGCCCGAAGCGTCAGGTGGAGGCGCGTCGTCAGGAGTTTCGTGAGCAGTCGCCGGCCTTGATTCTCGACCACTACACCCTCACCGGCGTGAATAACGCCAAACGAGCTTATGCCCGCGATTTGATGGGTCTCGACGAGGGTTATCGCCCGGGCCGTCGAGGTCACGAGTATGAGTTGAGTTTCAATGAGTTCCGCGATAATCTCTATTCGGTGTTGGGGAGTGGCGACTTCACCACCGAGTTCCCCATGGTGACCTATCACCCCGAGACCGAGCGCTACGAAATCGACATGCAGCTCAACTACAAACCGAGCTTCAAGGCGATGGTGGGAGGCAACCTCTCCTCCACGGTCTTCAACCAGCTCTACCTCGGCGTGCGCTACAAGCTCATCAACCGCGTGGCACAGACCTTCTATGGCGATTTCTATGTGGGGCCCGCCTACAACTCGGGGGCCATGGGTGGTCGTACCGACTTCTTCGTCGGTTTCCCCTCGTTCCTCGACTACAGCTTCAACTTCTCGTACAAGAATCTTGCGCACGGTACCTTTGGCGATTTGACCCCCGTAAACAATACGGAGGATGTGCGTCGTAGCGAGCTCTTCGGGTCGTTGCAGGCGGGTATCCCCACGGGGCGTCGCAGCCTCTTGTCGTTGCGCATGAATGGCGGTCAGATCAACTTCCGCTACCAACCCGAGACCTACGGTTTCGGAGGGTCGAACCATACGCGCTTCTCCTATGTGGCCGGTAAGCTGGAGTATGCGCGCAATACCCTCGACAAGCCCCTCTATCCCACACGAGGCTCCCATATCTCGGTATCGACCATTGCCGTTTGGGGACGAGATAAGTTTGCCGACCACGCCTCCGAGCAGTTCCTTTCGAACGAGGTTCGCCGTTGGTATGGCGGGCGTGTCAAGTGGGATCAGTATTGGTCGGTGGCCCGTTGGCTCACGCTGGGCCTGAACATGGATTTGGTGCTCACCAATCAGCCCGACTTCACCAGCCCCACGGCTACCGAGATGGCGCGTCCCTGCTACCAGCCCATCCCCCACGCCAATATGGTCTACATGCCCGATTTCCACGCCAAGCGCTATGTGGCGGGCGGTCTGATACCCACCTTCCGATTCACCCCCTCGTTGATGTTGCGAGCCGGATTCTACGCCATGTACCGCGATAAGGAGACCGTGGAGCGCGACCTGCACTACATCTCCGAGGCCTCGATTATCTACCACACGCCGGTGGGCCCCTTGAGCCTCTCGTTCGTGAAGTACGACCTCAACAATTGGGACAACCTCTACCTCACCTTCAACTTCGGATATGCGATTTTTGCCCCGCGTGGTACCTTCTATTAGTCGCCACGACCTCTCCCGCGGAGCGAATGTGCGATACTCACCGAATTTTTTATTACCTTTGTGCCAAATTTGGCTGAAACAATGGCAAGAAAGAAGCAGAATTACCCCCTGATCGAGGGGTTGGAGATAACCACCCTGGCGGCCGAAGGCAAGGCGATGGGTCGCTGGAACGAACAGGTGGTCTTTGTTCCGATGACTGTGCCGGGCGATGTGGTCGATGTACAGATTCGTGTCAAGCGCCGCCGCTTCATGGAGGGATTTGTGGTGGCTTGGCGTAAGCGTTCGGAGCTCCGTTCGGAGCCCTTTTGTGCCCACTTCGGGGTGTGCGGAGGGTGCAAGTGGCAGAATCTGCCCTATGAGGAGCAGCTGCGCTTCAAGACCGAGCAGGTACGCGACCAGCTGACCCGCATCGGCAAGGTCGAGCTCCCCGAGATACGACCCTGCCTCGGCTCGGAGCGCACGCAGTTCTATCGCAACAAACTCGAATACACCTTTGCCGACCGCCGTTGGATGACCTACGAGGAGATTGCCGACGCCGACCGCGAAATCAAGCCCGAGCCCGCCCTCGGATTCCACATCCCCAACATGTTCGACAAGGTGCTCGACATCGAAAAGTGCTGGTTGCAGCCCGATCCGTCGAATGCCATCCGTCTGGAGATCAAACGCTTCTGCATGGAGCACGGTTACGAGTTCTACCAGGCTCGCGAACATACGGGGTTGATGCGCAACATCGTAATCCGCACCGCCTCGACCGGCGAGATTATGCTGATTGTGGTCTTTGGCCGCAACGATAAGGAGCGCATCGAGGCCCTGATGAGCCATCTGCAGCACACCTTCCCCGAGATCACCTCGCTCATCTACATGGTCAATACCAAGTGGAACGACTCGTTGGGCGATCAGGAGCCCATCTGCTTTGCCGGCAAGGACCACATCGTGGAGCAGATGGAGGGGTTGAAGTTCAAGGTGGGGCCCAAATCCTTCTACCAGACCAACTCGGAGCAGGCCTACGAACTCTATAAGGTGGCCCGCGACTTCGCCGACCTGAAGCCCGGGGAGACCCTCTATGACCTCTATACCGGTACGGGTACCATCGCCAACTTCTGCGCCTCGCGCTGCAAGCGGGTGGTGGGTATCGAGTATGTTCCCGAGGCGATCGAGGATGCCAAGGTCAATTCGGCCATCAACGGCATCGACAACACCGTCTTCTATGCCGGCGACATGAAGGCGGTTCTGAACGACGACTTCGTAGATCGCAACGGTCGCCCCGATGTCATCATCCTCGATCCGCCGCGTGCCGGAGTGGACGAGCCGGTCATCGAGGTAATCCTGAGAGCCGCCCCCGAGCGCATTGTCTATGTGAGTTGCAACCCTGCGACGCAGGCCCGCGACCTGGCGCTGCTTGATAGGGCCTATCGCGTGGAGGCGGTACAACCCGTCGATATGTTCCCCCACACCCACCATGTGGAGAATGTGGTGAAGTTGATAAAGAGGTAAGCGAGAAGTTCTCGTTTATTCCATTTTGAGGGCGAAATGTTTGTCATTTCGCCCCTTTTTTCTATCTTTGTGAGCGCGAGCTGACGCCTAAACAAACGCTCGATTGTGTAATTAACTAATAGAGAATAAGAAATGAAAAGAGCTTGGTTATTTTTGATGATGCTCCTGCCCCTGTTGTCGGCATGTAACAACGAGGAGGAGCCGCAGCAACCGCAGGAGAAGCAGGAGGTGACGCGTTGTGAAATCACGCTGCCTGCGGATGGAGCCGAAATCAGTCTCGACGAGGAGGGCTTCCAGATTCGTGGTGAGGCCGCAGTCAATGTGGGCGAAATCGCTACCGTGGAGTTGATGGTGGGAGGAGTCCGCATCTCGGTTGTCGAGAGTGTCCCCTTCCTCTACGACTATACCTTTGTGGGCGATGAGCAGCCCGGCGAGCTGGAGATTGTACTCAAGGTCGAGGGTGATGGCGGTGCCAAAGCCGAGGATAGCATCCAGGTAAAATTGGTGGCTCCGGAGGAGCCCGTAGTGCCCGACGAGCAGGAGATCATCGCTTCGTTCACCTCGCCCGAGCCCAACAGCGAGTGGGTGTCGGATGCCCCGTTGCAGATTGCTGCCACGGCCGAAATCAATCGTGGTGAGATCAGCGAGGTGCTCCTCATGGTGGGTGATCAAACCATCGAGGAGGTGAACGAAATCCCCTTCACCTATTCGTATGAGGCTCCCGAGTCGTTGCCCGAGGGCGAGTTGCTGATTCAGCTCTCCGTGAAGGGTGACGAGGGTGCTGCGTCGGTATTGTCCGTAACGGTCAACCACAAGCGTCCGGCCGTAGAGCCCGGCCCCGGCCCCGAGCCCGAGCCCGGGGATGGTACGATGGTGGATGCCCGTGACGGCAAGGTTTACAAGACGGTAGAGATCGGTACGCAGATCTGGATGGCCGAAAACCTGGCCTATCTGCCCGAGGTCTATCCTCCCACCTCGGCCAATGCAGCCGAAGATATGGAGAAGCGCTACTATGTACTCTTCTACGAGGGCCGCGATGTGGAGGAGGCCAAGGCTACCGAGGAGTATGCAGCCTATGGTGTGCTCTACAATTGGTATGCAGCCAACGACGCCGACAACAAGGAGGGTGCTTCGGCCGAGGCCGTACCGAGTGGTGTGCGAGGTGTCTGTCCGGAGGGTTGGCACCTGCCCAGCAAGGCCGAGTGGCAGCTGCTGGAGGAGTATGTGGCCTCGCAAATCGAGGGTGTTAAAGGCGATATGTGGGTAGATGATTGGGGCGAAGAGCACTTCACCGATGACCTTAAGAATGTGTGGTCGGCTTTGGCCGCTCTCGAGGTGTGGGGCTCGTCGCTCAACGCAGACTCCTATCCCGACTTGGAGAATGGTCCGCGTGACACCTTCGGCTTCTCGGCCGTACCGGCCGGCATGTGCTGGCAGAATGGTGTTTTCGAGTACCGAGACTACGAGACCCACTTCTGGACCACCGACTACCAAAACTATGGCGGCAGTTGCGTTACGCTCTCGAACATGCAGTACAACATCGGCTACTCCAAGTCGGGATACAACGACCGTCGTGGCTACTCGGTGCGCTGCGTGAAGGATTAACAACTTTAAAACTTTAGCGTAATGAAACGACACCTCTTTTTGTTGGCACTCATGTGCCTTGCTCTTGCAGGATGTAAGGAGGAGGATGGCAGTCAGGTGATTGTTGATCCCCCCGTGGAACCTACCTACACCCCTATCGAGGGTACAATGACCGATAAGCGTGACGGACAGACCTATAAGACCGTGCGCCTCTATGAGCAGACCTGGATGGCCGAGAACTTGCGCTATATCCCCGAGCAGCACTTCACCATCTCGCCCACCGAGCCGCGCTACTATGTCATCTTCGACAACGATTTGAGTACCGAGCTGGGTCGTGGTTCCGTAGAGGCCTATGGTGTCTTCTATAACCTCCCCGCAGCCCTGCAGGGTGAGAAGCTCCTTACTGTGGGCGAGGAGCGCCGTGTACGCGGTGTCTGCCCCGAGGGGTGGCACCTCCCCTCGCAGCAGGAGTGGGATACCCTGGCGCAGTTTGTCCTCGATGCGGGGATGGCTGCCACGATGGCCGACGGGGTGGTCGATCCCACCGCCATCGCCAAGGCCCTCGCCTCGCAGGAGATGTGGATGATGCCCTACGCCACCGAGATCGAGCCGCAACCCACCTGGGTGGCCTTCGACCTGACGACCAACAACGCCACGCGCTTCAACGGCCTCCCCGTAGGCTTCCGTGCCTGCTCGGTGGGAGAGGGCGAGGAGCTCTGGATGCACGCCTGCTACAGTGCCGGCTGGTGGTCGAGCAGTGCGGCGGTCTATATGGTCGATATGGGGGTCGATTTCGGCATTCCGGTCCGTATGTGGTCCGACTTGCAGACCTTTGTTACCACTTCGGAGTTCAACCCCGGTGTGGGACTTCCGCTCCGCTGTCTGAAAGATGAAACCAAAAAATAGCCCATCCCATTCGCCGAGTCGTTGTTACTCGGCGAATTTTTTTTACCTTTGACACGAAAAAGGGAAAAGATGCAGACTAAAATTACAACCAAAAACAGAAAATAATGAAAAAGATGCTTTTGATTTCTACGCTGGCACTCCTGGCCGCTTGCGGCGCAGAGCGTGGTGCCAAAGAGGTCCCCGCCATCGACTTTACGAGCTTTGACGAGAGCGTGGCCCCCACCGAGAACTTCTATCAGTATGCTACGGGCGGCTGGCAGCAGAAGAATCCGCTGAAGCCCGAATTTGCCCGCTACGGCTCCTTCGACAAGCTCCGCGAGGACAACGAAAAGCGCATCAACACCCTCTTCCAGGAGATGCTCAAGATGCAGACCGAGGAGGGTACGACCGACCGCATGATCTGCGACCTCTACAAGCAGGGACTCGACTCGGTACGCCTCAACGCGGAGGCTGCAGCCCCCATTCAGGCCGATTTGCAGTCGATTCTCACGGTTGAGCGTGAGGGGCTGACCGACCTTCTGGCTACGATGCACACCAGCGTGGCCAACCCCTTCTTCGCCCCCTTCGTGGAGGCCGACATGAAGCAGAGCTCGGTGAACGCCTTCTACCTCTGGCAGGCCGGCCTGGCCATGGGTGGCAACCGCGACTACTACACCGATCCGAGCAATGCCCACCTCAAGGCGGGTTATGAGGCCCTGCTCAAGAAGTTCTTCCTCTTGGCCGGCTTCGACGAAGAGGTGGCCGCAAAGGGCGTCGCCGCCACCCTCAAGGTGGAGAATCAAATCGCCGAGAAGTCGCGCTCGTTAGTTGCCCTGCGCGATATGGGTGCCAACTACCACCCCATCTCGCTCGACGAGCTGAAGAGTCGCTACGACGCCATCGATTGGGATAGCTATCTCAAGGTGTTGGGCGTGGAGAGTCCCGAGAAGGTGGTTATCGGTCAGCCCGAGGTTATGACCCTCGCCAACAACCTCCTCAAGAGCCTCTCGATGGAGGATATCCGCTACTACCTTGCAGCCCACTACCTGAAGGCGGCTGCCCCCTACCTCAGCGATGAGTTCTATGCCGCTTCATTCGACTTCTACGGCCGTCAGATGACCGGTACGCAGGAGCCCAAGCCCCGCTGGAAGCGCGCCATGGCCGTTACCGACAACATCTTCGATATGGCCGTGGGTAAGATGTATGTCGATAAGTATTTCCCCCGGGAGTACAAGGAGCACATGTTGGAGTTGGTAGGTAACCTGCGCACCGCCCTCGGTCAGCATATCGACGCCCTGGAGTGGATGTCGGACGAGACCAAGGTGCGTGCCCACGAGAAGCTCGCCACCTTCACCGTCAAAATTGGCTACCCCGACACCTGGAAATCTTTCGAGGGCCTTACGATTGACCCGGCATTGAGCTACTGGGAGAACCTGAAGCGTGCCTCGGAGTGGTCGACGGCCGACGATATGGCCAAGGTGGGCAAGCCCGTCGATAAGAGCGAGTGGCTCATCAGCCCCCAGACCGTGAACGCCTACTACAACCCCACCACCAACGAGATCTGCTTCCCCGCAGCCATCCTCCAGCCCCCCTTCTACAACCCCACGGCCGACGACGCCGTAAACTACGGTGCCATCGGTGTGGTGATTGGCCACGAGATGACCCACGGCTTCGACGACCAGGGCCGCAACTACGACAAGGAGGGTAACCTCAACAATTGGTGGAGCGAGGCCGATGCCGCCGCCTTCAAGGAGCGTACCGATGTCCTGGTGAAGCAGTTCGACGCCATCGAGGTGCTCCCCGCCACCGACGAGCGCCCCGCTCTCTACGCCAACGGCGCCTACTCGCTCGGTGAGAACATCGCCGACCAGGGAGGTCTGCGCGTCGCCTACACCGCCCTGCGCAACTCGTTCGACGGCAACGAGCCCGAGCCTATCGAGGGCCTCACCGCCGCCCAGCGCTTCTACCTCGGCTACGCTGCCCTCTGGGCCCAGAATATCCGCGACGAGGAGATTGCACGCCTCACCAAGGTCGATGTACACTCCCTCGGCATCAACCGTGTAAATGCCACCCTGAAGAATATCCAGGACTTCTACGATGCCTTTGGCGTCAAGGAGGGTGATGCGATGTACCTGGCTCCCGAGGAGCGTATCATCATCTGGTAATCTTTATGTGATAAGGAGGCCGTTGCCTCCGCGAACCCCGAAATCCGACGATGGGCAGTACCTTCAAGTACCGCCCATCGTTGTTGTTGGGGCCGAGCGCAGCGTTTTAGTGATTTAAGGAGTATAAGGAGTTGGGGTTTATCGACTCCTTCTCACACAATTTCCCTATCTCACATATTTCTCATATCTCCCACAAAAAGCTCTCAGCAAACGGCTGACAGCCTCAATTTTGAATGTTGAATTTTGAATTTTGAATTGCTCTTCGTACCTTTGTGGCGGTTTAGGAGAGATTCTGCCCGCAACCGTTGCGGCACGATAATAGAAGATTGCAAATTTAGGTTTATTCAAATACAGAGATTATGTTCAAGATTGATTCGTACGACTTTACCGGTAAGCGCGCTATCATTCGCGTAGATTTCAATGTGCCCCTCAACTCGGAGGGTCAGGTGACCGACGACACCCGTATTCGTGCCGCCATCCCCACCATCAAGAAGGTGTTGGAGAAGGGTGGTTCGGTGATTCTGATGTCGCACCTGGGTCGCCCCCAGAAGAACCCCGACATGAAGTATTCGCTCGAGCAGATTATCCCTGCCATCGAGGCCCGTCTGGGTGAGAAGATCCTCTTCGCCGGCGACTGCATGGGTGAGAAGGCTGCCCAGATGGCTGCCAACCTCAAGCCCGGTGAGGTGATGTTGCTCGAGAACCTCCGCTTCTACGCCGAGGAGGAGGGCAAGCCCCGCGGATTGAAGGAGGACGCCACCGATGAGGAGAAGAAGGCTGCCAAGAAGGCCCTGAAGGAGGGTCCCCAGAAGGAGTTCGTCAAGAAGCTCGCTTCGTATGCCGACTGCTATATCAACGACGCCTTCGGTACGGCTCACCGCGCACACGCCTCCACGGCGCTGATTGCCGACTACTTCCCCCAGGACAAGATGTTCGGCTATGTGATGGAGAACGAGCTCAAGGCGATCGACGGCGTGATGCAGAACCCCCAGCGCCCCTTCTGCGCCATCATCGGCGGTTCGAAGGTTTCGACCAAGATCACCATCATCGAGAAGCTCCTCGAGAAGGTGGATGTGCTGATTTTGGGCGGCGGTATGACCTACACCTTCTCGGCTGCCCAGGGTGGCAAGATCGGTAAGTCGATCTGCGAGCCCGACTTCTATGCCACGGCTCTCGACATCCTGAAGATGGCCGAGCAGAAGGGTGTGAAGGTGGTAACCTCGCCCGATGCCCTCGTGTGCGACGACTTCTCGGAGGAGGCCAATACGCAGACCGCCCCGGTATGCAACATTCCCGAGGGCTGGGAGGGTGTCGATATCGCCGACCAGGGCAAGGAGCTCTTCCGAGAGACCATCCTCGGCTGCAAGACCATCCTTTGGAACGGCCCCGTGGGTGTCTTCGAGATCAACAAGTTCTCGACCGGCTCGCGTGCCGTGGCCGAGGCAATTGCCGAGGCTACCTCGAAGGGTGCCTACTCGCTCATCGGCGGTGGTGATTCGGTAGCCTGCATCAACAAGTTTGGTCTGGTAAACCAGGTAAGCTATGTATCGACCGGCGGTGGTGCCTTGCTCGAGTATATGGAGGGGAAGGAGTTGCCTGGTGTGGCTGCCATCCGCAAGTAATTTTCGATTTTAAGCGGTAAATTCCGCACCGCCTCGATTGCCCCGAATGGGAAATACGCTTTAGTATGTCCCATCCGGGGCAATCTTCGTTGGCACGGAATTTTCTCGCTTAAAAGTCAAAAATTGTTCTTTTCGATTTGTAAACGGTAAATTCCGCACCTCAATCATTGGGGAGAATGGGCAGTACAACAAGTACAGCCCATCCTCCCCAATTTCATGTCGGCACGGAATTTTCTCGCTTAAAATCAAAAATAGTCCTTCTCAATTTGTAAGCAGTAAATTCCGCGAGCTGCCCCCATACGGGCAGCTCTTGCTCTATCCGGCAATCTTTTCGGCGTCGTTGTGGGCGGTCTCATGGTTGCGGTAGGAGGCTGGGGTATGGCCGTAGGCCTTTTTGAAGAGTTTGATGAAGTGGCTCGTGTTGGGGAAGGAGCAACTTATGCCAATCTCCGAGACCGACTTGTTGGTCGAGATGAGCAGCAGGCGCGAATGGGTGAGGCGCTGGCGGATAAACCACTTGTGGGGCGGCATCTGATAGATACGCCTGAACTCCTTTTTGAAGGAGGTGAGCGAGCGGTTGGTCTTGCGGGCCAGCTCCTCGATGGAGCACTCGCAGAAGATGTGGCTGTGTACTACCTGTTCGAAGCTCTCCTTCGAGGAGTCGATGCTGCTCAGCAATTTACTCTTCAGGCAGCAGTCGCCGTGCGAGACGATGTGGTAGATGAGCTCCGTGAGTTTGAAGTTCTCGGCCATGGGGTCTGCCGCTACGCCCTCTTCGGATCTCACCTCTTCGGCTCCGAGGAAGATGTTGCGCACGCCACTCCAGGCCGGCATCACCACCTCCGAGGCGTTGCGACAACTCGGACAAGAGTGGTTGTTGGAGATGTTGAGCCGATAGGTGATATTCAGATTCAGGAGGATTCTTTGCAGTTCGTCGGGTGTGTAGTAGAATACGATTTGCTCGAAGGGGCGCTCGGCGGCGGGGATCTCCTCGGTGTAGTGGAGACCTATGCCGAGGAAGAAGAGGTCGCCACGATTCAATGCAAGACGCTTGTCGCCGGAGTGGATATACTTGGTCCCCTGCACCACATAGCCGATGGCATAGCGCTCCAGGGCCTGCGAGCGTACTCCGCCGGCCATTGTCTCCACATACTTCACTACCCTCGGGTCGCTCTCGCGCTCCCTAAACTGATTCATCTGTACCATAACAACACAATTTTAACTTTGGCAGAACAAATGTAACCAAAGATTTCTATTTATTACAAGAAATTACAAATAAATATACCAATAACTAACAATGTATTGTAAAACAACCTCTTTGGAACATTTTTTATGGGAGCGGGAGGGACAAATAGAGGGGCGAGGCTGCACGACCTTGCCGTACAACCTCGCCCAAAACCGGAGATGAAGATAGCGTACTCCTACCTCGACATGGCGGCCTGCGAGCAGGTTACCCCTTCGGAGCTCTTGGCCCAATCGCCACGGGCACGCAGCACCTGCTCGATGATGTCGCGGGCGCAGCCACGACCCCCCTTATACTCCGAGACATAGCGCGAGAGCTCCAGAATCTCGGTGGCGGCGTCGGCCGGGCAGACAGGGATGCCTACCGCCTGCATACACTCCATGTCGGGGATGTCGTCACCCATGTAGATCAGGTGTTGGCGGTCGAGGTTGTACTTTTGGCAGAAGTCATCCAGGGCGGCCATCTTATTGGCGCAATCGAGGTAGAGATCCTTGATGTGGAGCATCTCGAGGCGGTAGCGCAGGTTCTCGCCGCGACCCCCCGTAATGATGCAGATTTTATAGCCCATCTTCAGGGCGTAGGCGATGGCGTAGCCATCCTTGGCGTTGTACTTGCGAATAAAGTCGCCATCGCGGGTGGGGATGATGCCCCCGTCGGTCAGCACGCCATCCACATCGAAGATGATGGCCTCTACCTTTGCGATATCTTCTTTGAAGTTTCCCATATCAATTCGGATAATTGTTGATAAATTTTTCTCATTGTTTCGTCGTGGAGCAACGCGAGGTGCTCGCTCTGTACCCCCTTGTCGCCTCGCACGGCGGGGCCTGTCTGCACAAGGGCCGGATGGTCGGCCTCGACCGCCTTGCGAGCCGTCTCCATCATCAGCGGGTGGAGGATTTCGTAGGGGAGACCCACCTCGGCAAGTTGCGACGCCCCCACTCCATAGAGGGCATTGACGAAGTTGCAGGCGAAGACCCCCGTCAGATGGATTCTTCGGCGCTGCTCGGAGGTCGCCTCATAACACTTTCGGGTGATCTGCCCGGCCACCTCGCGCAGCAGGCGAAGGGCCTCGGCATCGGAGGCCTCGATAAAGATGGGAATCTCCGAAAAATCGACCTCGCGCCCCGCCGTAAAGCTCTGAAAGGGGTAGAAGGAGCCGCGTCGGGCGTGGGGCAGCGCCTCGATGGGGATGCTGCCTGCGGTGTGGGCCACTACGGCCCCCTCGGGAATGGGGAGCTCGCGCGTCACCTCGCCCACGGCACGGTCGGAGACGGCCACCAGATAGAGGTCGGCGGCCATCAGCTCCTCCTTGTGCGAGGTGTGCGGAACACCGCATAGGGCCGCCAGGTGGGCACCGCGCGCCTCATTGCGGGCGTAGAGCTGCACGAGGTCGAGGCCGCCACGGCGGAGGGCTTTGAGGAGGGCTTCGGCTAAATTGCCACTTCCGATAACTACAATACGAGCCATAATTTAACTATCTGTTCAGGCGCTCTTCGCGCAAGAGGTTCAGGTTTTGGTGTGCATAGGCCAACTCGTTGCCCGTCAGCAGAATCTGCCACGAGTAGCGGAGCCAGAAGAGGAACATCGGCAGGGCAGCGAAGCTACCGTAGATGGCGTTGTAGGAGGTTACCTCCGTCAGGATGGTGGTGAAGAACCAGTGGAAAATCTGAAAGACGACACCTGCCGTAACTCCCGCCACCAGGGCACTCTTCCACTCCACACGCGTGTGGGGAATCACCTTGTAGGCCACCACAAAGAGGCCCAGCTCGATGGTGGTACTCACCAGGTCGCCCATGATGCGCAGAATCCAATGGTCGTTCAGGTTAAAGAGGTCGCTCAAGTAGTGGCCCAGCACCTCGCTTCCGGCCCAGAGCGTCGGGAAGAGAATCAGAATCAGCAGGTAGGCCCCGTAGCGACCTATGCTGCGGCGTTCGCGCACCTGCCAGGTGTCGTTGAAGGCCTGTACCAGGTCGTCCATCAGGCTTACGGCCGACCAGAGAACCATCAAACCGGCCACAACGGCCATCCACCCGCCTCGTGTGCGGGCCAGCGTGCGCTCTGCGAAGTTGATGCCGTAGTCGATAATCTCGGGAATCTGCGGGAAGAGACCGTAGAGGCTCTCCAGCAGCAGGTCGATATAGCCCATCGTCTTGGCCACGGCAAAGAGCACGGCCAGCAGGGGGATAATCGAGAGGAGCGTATAGAACGAGAGGGAGGCGGTGCGCAGGTTGGTGCGGTTGCGACCCATGTCGTTGAGCGTAAAGAAGAGCAGCTGAAAGATGCGCAGCACCAGACGCAGCAGGGGGCTTCCCAACTCGTGAAGGGGCTTCACAATAAGTCGGTTGAGTAGCATGCGCAGAAGACGCAGCAGCCGCTCCACAAAGCTCCAAAGCTCTCGAAAAAAGGTTCCTATACGACTCATCGTTTCGTCGATTTTAGTTGATTTCGTTCAGCCAAATGCACCACAACCGCCCCTCGATGCGTGTGAAGGCCAATCGCAGTCGGCTCCCCGGCTTAAGCCCCGTCTGTCGGCGAATCTCCTCGACCGAGTAGGGGAAGTCGTGCTTCATCACCTCGGCACCCACCCCCTTCAAGCGGCGCTTGAGCTCCTTGGGGGCGTAGGGCTCGATGCGCTCGATCGGGTAGAGCTCCCCCAACAACCCCTCGATGCGACTCTCAAGCAGGGCATACCCATTCTCCGAGGCCACAAATCCGTGGGGGCGCAGATGGTGGCAGACCAGGCGGGCCTTCTGCAGGGCGACATCGGGGAGCAGCAGGTAGCGATAGCGCTCCGGCTCGAAGGGCCCCACCGAGGGGGTGCGGTCAATCTTCGCCACAGGGAGCTCCACGCGACCCACGCCCACCGCCACGGCCGCCAACGAGGGGCCCGTGCCGTCGTCGTAGATGACCACCTCTTTGCACTCGCCACCGAGCGATATTACCTCCACGCGGCTCGTAGGGAAGAGGCGCAGCGCCTCCTCGACATCGAACAGGGGCGAGTTCTTGATGCAGAGCCTCGGGGCCAACTCCTTCAAGCGCGGCAGGAGGGCCGGCAGGTTGGGCGAGCAATCCTTCAATCGCACCAGCTTCTTCCCCTCGGCCGAGCGGCGGTCGGGGTCGGCATAGATCCAATCGAAGCGCTCGGTGGTCGAGGCCACAAACTCCTCGGCCGAGGCCGTCACGACCCGCACATTCCCAACTCCGAGGCGGCGCAGATTCTCGCGTGTAATCTCGGCCAGCAGGGGGTCGCGCTCGAGGCTCACCACCTCCCGAAAACGGGTCGCCAGGGCCGTACTATCGACTCCCAGACCGCAGGTGAGATCCAACACACGCTCGCCCGAGAGCTCCTTGCAGGCGGCCACCGCCTCGCTCGATGCCTGCTCGAAGGCGCGTTGGGGCAGGATACACCCCGCCTCGGCCCAGCGCGGCAGTTTCATCTCGGCACGCTTCAGGTACTTGAGCTGCGTAGCAACAAGCGCAGCGTGCGGGAGGCGCTTATCGAGGGCCACCTCCAGGGGGTCGCGTCCGCGATTTTCGGCCACCGTCTGCCGAAACTCCTCACTCAACATCGTCGCTATCTGCTCGCTTGTCATCATGGGACAAAGATACCGTTTTTTTCGATTCCAACCCCCATAGAATGAGGGTAAAAGCGACAAATCCCGCATAAATTAGCAGGGTCGCAACCCGCGAGAGGCGGAAATCGAGGGCCGAGAGGGGTTGAGAGGCGACCCACTCGACCACTCCGTTCTGCCACGAGGCGAGGTGTTCGATAAGCCAACCGACCGGCACCCGAAGCCACGACCAGGGCAAAGCCATCCATCCGAGCGAGAGGCTCACAATAGCCTCCGTAAGGAGGATGATGGGCGGATTGACCACCACACCTGCGAGCGACACGACGCCGAATTGGAGCGAAATCAGCGGGGCCGTAGCCAGGGTGGCGAAGAGTCCCACCACGAGTGAGCCGCCGAGGCGCCTCGGAGCGTGACGCATCACCGGTTGTGCCCAACTCAAAATGGCTGCCACAGCCAGAAATGAGAGTTGAAAACTCGGGTCGAAGAGCCACGAAGGGCGAAAGAGCAGCATCACCACCGCCACGGCAAAGAGGATGTTGAGGCTGTCGCGTTGGAGCGAAAAGATGAGCGAGATTTGCAGCAGCGAGAACATACAGGCGGCGCGCACCACGCTGGGTGAGAGCCCCACCGTAAAGGCAAACAACCAGATGACTCCTATCGACAGCGCATGACGCAACAGGTGGCCTCCCCGAAAGAGGGAGAGCCACCCGAGCAGTAAGTTTACGACCAAAAAGAGGATGCCCACATGGAGGCCGGAGAGGGCCAGCAGATGCGAGGTGCCACTGCGCGAGTAGGCTTGGCGCATACGGTCGGTTAGGCCACTCTTCTCGCCGGCGGCCATCGCCAGGACCAGGGCGCGGCTCTCGGGCGAGAGGTCGAGGCGCTCCAATCGCTCGACGGCGCCCCGATGCATCCGTTCGGTGAGGGCAAAACGGGGTGTGGTGTCGCGTTCGACCACGCGCCGCTCGCTCGCCCCCATCGTGCCGGCAAATCCGCGGTGCTCCATCAGCGAGGCGTACCCCTCGTGTCGCGTGGTAAAGGGGCGCAGCGGCCCACAGAGGAGCAGTCGCTCCCCGGCCGAGGGACGCAGCGTGGAGTCGCAGTAGAGCATCACGCGCTTTCCGGAGCCGTGCCAGCACCCCTGCACATCCTGCCAAGCCTCCACCTCGGCTACCACCGAGGCATACTCCCTACGCTCCACCACCTCGCTCTCGGGGCGCAACCACCACATCAGCACCTGGTCATAGGGTGGCTTGGGCTCCGAGAAGTGGAGCTCGGCCGAGAGCATGGAGCCAAAGAGCAGGAAGAGGAGGGCATAGGTGTTGGAGCCTCCGGCAACCATCAGAACTCCGGCAACGACGACCCCCGCAACGAGCAACCAGAGGGGAAATGAGAGGTAATTGACCAAGAGGATGGCACACACAACCGGCAGCAGCACCCGAAACATGGGGAGCTGCTCCAACTGCATCCGAAAGCGTTGCCGGGAGAACCTCATGGAACAAAGATAGGCATTTTTTTCGGCTATGCCTCGTCAAAGTCGCTCCAAAAGAGCTCCCAACCCCTCGCAACCGCCACGGGGTCGGCCTTTTGGCCATTCTCCACGCGCGACATCGCCCCCACGAAGCGCTGCATCACCCCGCCATCGAGCAGGTCAATCGCTCGGTCGGCCTCAATCCCCACCTCGTCGCATACGGCGCGGATGTAGTTCTCGGTATGGTTCTCCGAAGGGGGAGCCCAACGCCCGATCAGCTCGCGCGGCGTGGAGAGGCCGTAGCGCCTTTGGTAGGTGTAGAGCAGGACAAACATCGCCCGATAGCCCCACTCGGGGGCCACGAACTCCCGAAATTGGGGGTCGTGGCACTCCCGACGCTCACCCCGATAGCGAACAGAGCCCCCCGTGCGGCGGATGTTGCCCGGGTTGTTGTTTCGCAACCCGCGACTCATCGGGCACCCCCTCTCTTCAGCGAGCGGTGAGCAATACGGCGCAGGGCCCGAAAGAGTGGAGCATCCGACAGCTCGCCGGCATTCTCCAGGAAGGACCAGAACTCCACGCCACAGACAAAGCCGGCAAAGAGGCGGGCCAGGTGGAGCTCGGGCTCACCGAGTACGCAGCTCTCCAGTAACCAGGCCATGGCGACCGAAAGGGAGGCGAAGCCCCCTTTGAGGATGGTGCGCCAAGCCCTCCGACTCTCGAAGAACCACTCTTCGCCCCGTTGTCGTGTACGGCTGCGGTCGGCCACCACCCCCGTAACGAAGTCGATGGCGATGAAGAGCATCAGCACCGTGAGAAGGGGCCCGATGGGGGCGAAGAGGGCCCCGGCGGCGGCCAGCAGGCCGCTACACCACCTGAACAAAGCCTCCATGGATGCGGCAGCGACGGCGGATATTCTCCGCGGGTGAGTACTCGGGAATCTCGTGGGCCTTGTCGAGGCGCTCCAACTCCTCGTCGAGGCGGCGACGAAGCCCCTCCAGACGGTTGCGCAGGGCGCGCATCAAGGAGGCGAAGTGCTCCTCGTCGAGGCTTCGCCAACCCGACCCCGAGGGCTCGACCAAGCCCCCTGTGGAGAGGGACTGACGCAGCGAGGGGAGGAGTTGCAAGCGGGCTCCAAAGGCGATGACCGGAGCGACAAACTCCTCCAAAAGCCGGGGGTAGCTCCCCGCTTCGAGGGCCTCGCAGAGCGCCTCGCCCACCACGGGGCGCAGGTAGCGCTCTTGTGCCAAGACCACGAGCGATTGGGAGAGGCTGCCGGCAGGGAGAATCTCCTGCGGCGAAAAGGCCAACTCAAAGACCTTTTGCGGTGAAATAAGCGGATTCATGGCTATACGGATTCGATGGATGTAAGGTTATACTTGGCAATCTGTGAGAGGTAGTACTGCTGATCGGGGCTCTCGGCATCGAAGTCGAGACCGTCGGCCTTGCGGGCCTCCCACACCTTCATGTAGATGGGCTTTGAGCGCGTAGGCGGGCGGTTGATGATCTCCAACGAGGAGCAATCTGCCCCCAACAGCTTGCCTACAATGCTCTTTATCGGCTCCAAGAGCTCATCCTGCTCCCCCAGGATGACGGTATTGAGGGCCACCTCGTACTCATGCAGGATGCGCTCGGAGCTGAAGCCCGAACTGTACTCCAAGCCACTGAGCGAGCGAAACCACGAGTGGGCCACCACGATATCCGACACCGCCTGGTCGTGCAGCTCGCGCCAATCGCCCTCGTTTTGGGCGGCAAGGGGGATGAAGCGCGAATTTTCCGCCCCATCGCCCTGCTTGACGACAAACATCACCTGGCCGGGTCGTCCGGCAAACTTACGCTCGGCGGTGCGAATCAGCTCCTCGGCCTCCTCCTCGCTGTCAAGCTCCGAGTCGAGCATCATCACGCCCGAGGGTTGAAACGAGTTCTCGAGGCGTGAGATGTTCCAACGGTCGGTCTTGTAGGCGATGGCCGAGACATCGAGGCCTGCGATGTAGGGTGGCACGCCGTAGTGCTCGAACATCGGCTCATAATCCTTGTAGTGGACCATCGAGCGCAGCGTACCATCCTCCTGCTGCTCCATGCGGGGCCACAGGGGCAGGGTTAGCGCCTCCGAGGGGCGGAAGGCGGCCCAATGGTGGTGGAGCAGAATGTGCTCGTTGTCCTTCGCCACGCGGCAGTGGGAGGCGTCGTGGTGGAAGAGCGAGAGGAAGCTGTGCGAGGGGTCGGTCACCACCTCCAGAAAGGCGTTGCCAAAGAGCGCCTTGTCGAAGGCCAACTTGTTGATTAGCTGACGCAACGACTCCCCGTCGCCATTGGCCTTTTCGATCAGATGCACCAGCACCGTCTCTCGTTGGTCGCAGACGAAACCCTTGCCCGAGATGTAGTCGGCCTTGTCGTGGATGATGCGTCGATGGGTGGTGGAGCGTCGCGCCAGCAGCGCCAACGCCTCGGGCAGGCGGTTGTCGTCGCCCCAGCGCCAAAAGCTGCTGTTCGTCACCGCAGCCCCCAGGTGGCCGGGTTGCGCCTCCTCGGTATGGTTCTTTAGGGCTATTCTCTTCTTATTACTCATACTTCTTTCAATCTATAAGGGGCCGACAAAGCACTTTGCCGGCCCCAAAGTCAGACAAATGGTTAGTTAATCGGGTGCTTGCAGAAGCTGACCAACTCCTCGTCGAGGATCTCGCAACCCGCCATGAAGAGGGCACGCTGACGATTCTCCATCTCGTCGGGGTTGTACCACATACGCACCTCCGTACCGGGGAAGTCGCTGGTATTGACCGCCAACACCAGGTTGCGGCGATCGGTCAGCAGACCCATCGTGTTGGGCAGCTCACTGTCGAAGAGGTGGGTCGTGAGGTGGAGGTCGATGACCGGAATACCGCGATAGCAGAGGCCGGGGTGGCCATTCGTCAGGCCGCTGTACGAGCTCTCCACACCCAGCGAGTTGAGGTAGTTCTCATACGACTCATAGATATCCGAGGTGACGAAGAAGGCGAGCTGACCCTCGTGCTTGAGCTGGCGCAGGCGCTCGTCGGCATTCACCCACAGCTCGCGGAGCGTCTTGATGCCGAAATCATCCTTCGACAGGTCGGCGCCGTCGATCGAGAAGTTGCAACAATAGTCCTGCTCGCTGAGCTCCATACAGCTCTTCAAGAAGCCCTTGAAGCAGCAGTGGGGATTGCCCGAATCGGGGTCGCCAATCCACATCGTGGTGCGCAGGCTCTCGGCAATCGCCTTGCGGAAGATCTCGGTCTCGGCCTGCTCCAGCTCGCTGCCCGTCAGATCATCCATATTCACATCGGCACGGCAGGCGATAAGCTCGTAGACCTGGGCGAAGTAGTCCGACGCCGAGAATCCCAACTCGGCCTTCACACGCGTCATGTGGATCGTCTTCTGCCCCTTGATGGCGGGGTTGCCACCCGTCCATCCCGCCTGGGTGTAGGGCTGCAGGACATCACCCTGCGAGGTCCAGAGCTGCACCGTGGTGGGGGTGGGTATATTATACAACACTCGAATGCCGAGCTCCTCGGCCGACTCGCCCGACAGCATGGGGCGGAAAAAGATGGTCTCCATGTTACGACCCGTATAGGTCTTGGTACTCTCAATAAGATTCATACGATTTTAAGTTTTTAGGATGAATAAAAAAGGGTGGGATAAAATTAAAAAGGCTCTTATATACGATTTTACACCACGGTGTAAAATCACCTCTTTTTCAGCCATTAGGCTGACTAAGTCCCCTGCCCGAGGCGGGGGATTTAGTGGGTGGGTCTGCACTTGTAAACACGGCGTTCCGCCGTGAGAAAAAGGCCTTTCAAAAACGAACAGTGCCACCTGATTGTGTCGTCTCGTATATAAGCACCATTAAAAATTAGAGATAACCGCAGAGGCGCTTCAGGTCGGCGGCATAGGCCTGCTCGTTGGGCGTGAGGTTCACATCGCGCAGCGAGGGGTCCTCGACCGACTTCAGCGTCGTCGCCTTGGCCTGCTTCTGGCCCTCGCTGAAGAGCACCTTCGAGCGTACGACAGGCTCCTCGAAGAGGGGCTTGTGCAGGAAGTTGTGCTCCTCGTGCATTTCGGGCAGAGGGGGCTGCTCCGCTTGGGGCTCTCGACTGCGCAGGGCGGCCAACAGACGCTGCCAGCCACGCGCCAGATTTTGGGTCAGCCCCTCGTCGGAGAGCTTGCCGGGCCCCTTGTCGGGTGCTGTGGCGGGCTCCTCCGTGGTGAGCATCTTCCCCTCCTCCCCCTCCTCTGCGGGGGCCACGGGGGCCTTGTGGTGCTCAACCACCAGATCGACAAGCCCCGTTTCGAGGGCCTCTTCGGGCGAGAGCCAGCGACCACGACCACTATTCTCGGCCATCAGCGTGCGGAACTCTTCGGCACTGCGGCCCGAGCGAGCGGCGTAGATATCCGCCAGGCGCGCATCAGTCTTACGCAGCAGCTCGGTCTGGGCCTCCAGCTCTTCGGCATTGCCCTCGGCCGCACAAATCGAGTTGTGAATCAGGTAGAGGGCTCCCGAGGCGAGCTCGCGGCACCCCTCGGAGGCGGCCTGTGCAATAATCGTAGCCGCCGAAGCGGTGTAGCCATAGCAGCGCGTCGTGATGTGGGCTCCGGTGGCCACAAGCGCCTCGTAGATGAGCAGGGCATCGTTGACATCGCCCCCCGTGGAACGGATGTTCACCACAATCTCACGGTTGGGCAGGTCGGCAATGCGCTGCACCGCCTCACGGAACCCCTCGTAGGTGGCTACACGCTCATCGGGATGCTCGAATTGCCACTCCTCGGGGATACCGATGGTCCCCTCGATGTCGATGATGCAGCACTCCGCCTCATTTCGAATAGAGATACTTTTCATTTTTGGTCAGAATTTCGTTTTTTGGTTAGGATTTCGATTTTAGGTCAGGATTTCGATTTTTGGGTTGTGGGTTACAGATTACACATTCAATTTTTGCGATAGGCGGCCGAGCGCACCTTCTCGTAGGAGCACCCCCACTCCTCGGCCGTGCGAATCATCGCCTCGCAGCGACCCGCCCCCTCGCGGGTGAGGGCCTCTACCTGTTGGCGCATGCCGAGCCGCTCGGCCGCCTTGATATCGAGCAGACCCGCCTCCAGGAGCCGGCAGAGGGTCGCCTCCCTCATCCCGCATGCGCGGGCCGCTGCCTCTACGCAGCGCCTCTCCAAGCGTGTCATGGGCGGTCGTCGCATAAGAGGGTGAAACGACATCGGGCACGGTAACTTGCGGGGTCGTAGCTCTCGAGCTCTTCGAGGCGTGCTCGTACGGGCTCTTCGCTCCACTTGAGGCGGTAGAGGCGCTCCACGCCCGGCCCTCGACCTTCGCTTCGGCTCCGCAGGGCAGCTACCTCCCACGGGGTCAGCAGCAGCGTAGTCGTCAGCTGTTGGGCCTGGTTGCGATGGAGCAGCTCGTTGTCGTAGAAGCGGTGCAGTCCCGTCACCCCGTCACGATCCTCGAAGCAGAGGGTAAAGCCCTCCGTCGTATCATCGCCCGCGAAGTGGAAGGCTGCGAAGGGGTAGAGCCCCTCGGGGGCCGGGAAGCTCCAGCGCTCCCCCTCGGGCAGTGCGCGCAGCCCCTCGTAGCGGAGGATGCGGGGTGTGAAACGCAGCTCCTCGACCGAGGCTGTATCATCCCGGTCACCCACCACGGGAAGCGAGGCCGTGGGGGCCGTCTCGATGCAGTTGCTGCGGTTGAGTGTCGCCGAGAAGAGGGGGTTGTAGAGGCGCTCCACCCCTCGAAGCGTACTCTTCGACTCCATGCGGGTCGTCCACTGCCCGAAGGGGGACGCCAACTCACTATTCAGGCGCTCCACGGCACCATCGCCTGCCGCATACCCATAGATACGGGTGCCGTGCTCTGCGCAATCGGTCGAGTGAACGACCGACTCCTC
This sequence comes from Alistipes sp., assembly GCA_045605785.1. Taxonomy (GTDB): domain Bacteria; phylum Bacteroidota; class Bacteroidia; order Bacteroidales; family Rikenellaceae; genus Alistipes. The sequence goes on from JAZUQP010000028.1 coordinate 90,305, forward strand.
CCCCTCCACCACTCTATCCCGCCAATCGATCAGCTCCTCCTCGTCGTAGAACTCCCCCTCGGGCTCGATGTAGACCTCCAGGTGCTCCTCGTCGGTGAAGATGCGCCAGTTGAAGAGGTGGCCCAGGGCGTCGAGCAGCTCCCCCTGGTAGATGCCGAGTGCCGACACCGAGCTCCAATCGAGGTGACTTCCCACCCCCGGGCGCCCCGAGAAGAGGGGGCGCAAGGCCGTCTGCTTCGAGAGGGTGAGGCTCATACCCTGCTCGGCCCCATAGAAGTAGATATCGCTGAAATACTTCGGATGGCTCGGGCCAATCGACTCGGGAGGGGTGGTGAGGGTGATCTCCACAGCAATGCGCCCCGTCTCGGAGATGTAGCCGTCGTAGAGGGCCCAATCCTCCTCGTAGCGTAACCAGCCACCATCCTTCTCGTAGAAGAGGGCCGGATGCCCCGTCAGCTCCGTCTCGGGAAGGGTTATAAGGGCCGTACGGTCCGAGGTCTCGACGGCCACCGAGCCATCGGGCAGCAGCAACCGATAGCGACCTCTGCCGGTGTGGTCGAAGATGACTAAACGGTACTCCTGACCGGGGACCAACTCTGTGCGGCGATCCTCGAAGCGATTGACCAACTCGAAGCGGAAATCGCTGCTGCCCCCCAAGAAGAGAGAGTCGAAGCCGGCAAGTCGGGTGCGCGACAGGATGCGGTAGTCGGTCGTGTAGCTCAAGTCGAACTGAAAGCCGACCTCGATTTCGCTTGTGGGGCGATAGACCAGCTCGCCATCCTCCATCTTCAGACACCGGTTGGCCGAGAAGCAGTCGGTCAGCACCCCACCCTCTGCATCGACGAGCCCCGGGGTGAAGGCATCGACGATATTGCCGATGGTATGGGTCGATGCCCCGGGGGTGGTCCCCACGCGCCCCGCAAAGTCGCATACGGCACTCACATCTGCAAGGCGGCGTGCCAGGAAGTCGTAGCGCTTGCGCTTTGCATCGACCTGCCTTTGGGGGTAGGCCCCGCTGATGTAGAGTTTGCGGAAGAGCTCGCTCTCCACAAAGCGACTGCACAACTTATAGCCTTGCTGCTCGACAATCGAGCGCACGAGTGTAGCGGCGTGGAGAAAGGGGTGATAGTTGTCGGGTGAGAGCATCCGCCACGAGGGGAGCAGTGACCCCGAGGGGTAGTCGAGCGAGTAGTCGTCGTAGACGATGGGGAGGAAGCGTACGGGGCTCTCGTTGCTCCAACTCTTGGTGATCTCGGTGGGGTCAAGCACCATCTCGAAGTCGATATCCAGCTCCTCGAGGCGGTTGGTTGCGGCGGCGTGGGCCCAGTTGGCCGTGTCGCTGTGGATGACGATTTCATACCCCGCTTCGGGGGTCTCGGGGCGACAGGCCACCAGGTCCACCGTGCCGGCAAGGAGCTCCATCCCCTCGAAGAGAAGGCGTGCGCGGTGGTTTGTGTGGTTGAATCGGTAGGCGGCATGGGGCTGGTCGGCGTGGAGGAAGAGGGCGCTGTTGGTGGGGCTTATCGGGAGCTTCATACGATAAGACCACCCCTGGCGCTGCGCTCCGACCGAGCGCAGGCGGTTGCTGTTCCAGCTCCACGAAAGGGGCTCTTCGTGGGTCAAATCGCAGCGCACATCATCGATGATTAACTCCATAACGAAAGCTGTTTTACGGGGGAACAAAGGGTGAGTTGCAGGGTCGAGATGGTGCCACGGCGCGCCACGGTGAGGGGCTCGGGGAGCGCCGAGACGGGGTGGTAGAGACCTCGGTCATCGACCCACCAAATCTGCGGCGAGGTGGTAATCTCCGCCAGGGCGCCTATCACCTCTCGCTGCTCGTAGGCCGAGGTGAGTCGCTGTCGCCAACCGTAACGGGCCTTCAGACGACGACAGCTGCCATCCGCAAGGGTGAGCGCCTCCTGCTGGTCGAGCAACATCACCTCATCGACCACCGGAAAGGTGTAGTGTTCGATGGAGCCGAGCGAGCTCACCCAGGCTACGCGCAGCGACTCCTTTGTGGGCTCTATCAGCGTATAGTGAATCGTTGCCTGCTCCTGCCCCACGAGGTTGAATATGCGCAGCTCGGCATGGCATACCCCCTCGGGCCACTCCGACGAGTTGAGGTGAAAGAGGCGCATGTCACTCCCCATCGGGGCGCGATAGAGCGAGTGCTTCTTCTCCCACGGGGTGTAGAGCAGCAGTTCGGCACGCCCGACCGACCCCGCCAGGAAGAGCTCTTCGCTCTCGCCACGCACCAACACCCGCGAGGTGGGTAGCGTAGTGAAGAGTACGTCGGGATGTTCGACATCGGGCAGGGTCGGCACCACGGTGCAGGTCGCTACGGCATCCTCGACCACCACTCGGATGCGCAGCTCGCGCCCGGCTGCCCCCTCAAAGCCCGTCTCGCGCGTTTCGGGCTCCCACCTTACGAGGCTGCGCAACAGAGGGGCCACATTGATCTCCCCACAATTGGTTCGGCTGAAGCGTTTGGTAAAGAGGAGTTGGTTGCTTCTGTCATCGTAGAGCTCCACCTCCAGGTCACGAGGAGCCTCCTGGTCGCCAAAGGCAAAGACGATGGCTCCGTACAGGGGTGTACAATCCCCCGGGGTCTTTGTGAATAACATGATGAAAAGTGTTAGATAGATTGTTAAAAAGCGATTGTCAAAAGGGCACAACTATCCCACTCACAGCACTTTGATGGCTGTTTATAAATTTGTAAACAATGCTTCGGGATTGTTGATAATCTGTTTTGACAGGACAAATATACAACCCCGAATACCCCCTTGTCAAGAGTTTTCCGTGTTTTTTCCGTAAGATGTAGAAAAATAGGAGTGCAAGTTGCTGAAAATCAGCGAGAAAAAATTTTATCAAAGAAAAAAGCCTCTCTCCATGCCTCGAAATAGAAACCTTTTTCGTATCTTTGGGGGATTAAACGGATGTTTTACCAACTTTTAATACCCATGGATGATGGTTATGGTTCCCCGTATAGCGGCCGTTTCGTATCTCAATACGATACCGTTCATCTATGGTATCGAGCACGCCGATAATCCCATCGGCGCGGAGCTGCTGCTCACTCCCCCCGCACAGTGTGCCCAAAATTTTATGGAAGGCAAGGTCGATATCGCCCTCTTGCCTGCTGCCGTTGTGCCGCAACTGACGGGTTATGAGCTTCTGCCCGACTACTGCCTCGGAGCCGTCGGCCCCGTGCGCACGGTCGTTGTGGTGTCGCAGCAGCCCATCGAGGCGTGCCGTCGCCTCTTCTTGGATGCCCATTCGCGCACTTCGGTGCAGCTCTGCGGTTGGCTGGCCGCCCACAAGTGGCACATCACCCCCGAGTGGTATGCCATGGAGGATTACAGGCAACTCGATCACCCCGACGAGGGTGACGCCTTCCTCTTGATTGGCGACAAGGTCTTCGACTACGAGGGGCGCTTCCCCTACCTCTACGACCTGGCTTCGGAGTGGCAGCAGACTACCAAGCTCCCCTTCGCCTTCGCCGTCTGGGTAGCCCGCAAGGGTACCCCCTACGAGCTGACCGACGCCCTGACCGATGCCCTCACCTTCGGCATCGAGCACACCTACGAGGCGGTACTGCACTATGGCTTCGACAAGAAGCCCTACGACGCTTACGACTACCTCACACGCAACATCGACTATCTGTTCGACCACGAAAAGCATAAGGCACTGCAAAAGTTCTGGGATTCGGGGATAAAGATTACTCCCCGAGTCAACCCCGGCTGAAGAGCGTAGGCGCATTCTATTGAGCCGCGCCGCCCTTACGGACACAAAAGACCACAAGGAAAGAAACCGGGATCTCCCCTTAGCAAAGGGAATCCGCAAAAAAGGGTGCTCAACATGATTACCATCTACTTAAAGCAGTATAACAAAATTATCCGAAATGCCGACACCGCCCTCTTCGATGATTTGGGCTACGACGACATTTTGTGGATCGATATGTATCAACCCTCGATCAAGGAGCAGAAGGCGGTCGAGAATTTCATGGAGTTCAGCCTTCAGACCAAGCAGCAGGTTGAGGAGATCGAGTCCACATCGAAGTACTCCGAGACGGAGAATACCATCGTCTCGAATGCCAACTTCTTCGTGCCTACGGGCGAGAGTTTCACCGTCGAGCCCGTATCGTTCACCATCTCGAACGAGGGTGTGCTTGTCTCGGTGCGTCAGGCCGAGTTCCGTACCTTCCGCGAGGCGGAGAAGCGCCTGCAGATGAACTACCGCAGCTATACGACGGGCTACCACATCTTCATCTCCCTCTTGGAGGTGCGCATCGACTACGATGCCGACTTGGTGGAGATGATCGGCAAGCAGGTCAGCGCCCTCTCCAAAGACATCAACACGGAGGATAGCATCGACAAGGAGGTAATCCACCGCATCAACTCGTTGCAGGAGAGCACCATGTTGTTGCGCGAGAATATCTTCGACCGCCAGCGTGTCCTCTCGGGCGTGGTGCGTTCGGAGCGCTTCCCCAACGATATCTACCCGCGTCTGCAGCTGATGATTAAGGATGTCAATTCGCTGATCAACCACGCCGACTTCAGTTCGCAGCGTCTGGACTATATCCAGGATGCGGCATTGGGTCTGATCAACATCGAGCAGAACGAGATTGTGAAGATCTTCTCGGTGGCCTCGGTGATCTTCATGCCCGCCACGCTTATTGCAAGTATGTACGGCATGAACTTCAAGCTGATGCCCGAGTTGGATTGGACCTACACGTTCGCCAACGGCTTTACGCTGCCGTTGGGCTACCTCTTTGCCATCGGCCTGATGGTTCTCTTCTCGGGCCTTACGATTGGCTTCTTCCGCTACAAAAAGTGGCTCTGATAAGCGCGGTGCCCAATTCAAAAGTCGATACAAAAAAAGCTAACCCGAAGGTTAGCTTTTTTTGTGCACAACGATTGAAAATGCCCGGCCCTTATCGCGGCCAAGAGAGAGGCAAGGGTCTTATGCAAAACCGAATGGCGGGAGGTTCTATCGCCTTTCTCCGCCCCCTCCTCTCATTTTTCGGGTTGTTCCGCCGTGTTGTGAAGTGCTAATTAAAAGTAGGAGACCTTGTTTCCCTCGATAGCCGTCAGCAGGTTGTTTGCGGCTGACGAGGCGCCGATGCGGAACAGGTCGGTTGTGAGCCACTCCTTGCCCAATATCTCCTCTACAATCGTGTAGTAGAGCGCAGCATCCTCGGCTGTGCGTACACCACCGGCGGCCTTGAAGCCCACCTTGCGGCCCGTTGCCCGGTAGTAGTCGCGGATGGCCTGGCACATCACCACGGCAGCCTCGGGTGTCGCCGCCACATCAATTTTACCCGTCGAGGTCTTCACGAAGTCGGCGCCGGCGAACATCGAGAGCAGCGAGGCGTTGCGAATCAACTCGGGGCTCTTCAGGGCGCCCGACTCGATAATCACCTTCAGGATGATGCTCTCGTCCATCTCGCCACGAATCACCTCCACCTCATTGGCTGCCTCGTCGTAGGCACCGGTGAGCATCTTGCCCACATTGAGCACGATATCCACCTCGTCGGCACCATTCTCCACGGCCATGGCCACCTCCAGCATCTTCACTTCGAGGAAGGTCTGCGAGGCGGGGAAGCCGGCAGCCACACTCGTGATGCGCATCGGCGAGCCATCCACGGCGATGCCTACGGTCTCCACAAACGAGGGGTAGACGCAGATGGAGGCTACATTGGGGATATGGGGGAAGTCCTGATAGAAAGCTACGGCCTTCTTGGCAAAGGCGCTCACCGACTCCACCGAGTCGTGGCACGAGAGGGTCGTGAGGTCGATTGCCGAGTAGCAGAACTTGTAGACTTCGGGGTTGAGGTTTCGGGCGGCAGCCTCCTTGAGGCGGGCCACCTCCTCGGCAACCTGCTCCACGGAGGGAGCGGGTGCATAGGCTTGAAGTTTGTTGGCGTATTCCATAGTGGGTCCGACGAATTGATACTACGAATAGCAAAGTTACAAAAAAAATCGAATTGCGCAAATAGCATCCCCCTACAATAAATATGCGGGACCCATCGGAGCCCCGCATATTTATTATATATAGGAGTCAGCTTACTCCAGTACACCCTTCAGGTTGGCATCCTTGGCAGCCTTGATGGCGAGCTCGGGAGCCTTGGCGATAGCGCTCTTGAGCTGTGCCTGAGCGGTGGCCAGGTCGCCCTCCTTCTGTGCGATGATGGCACGCAGGTAGTCGGCGTCAGCCGAGGTCTCCTTGGCGATGGCGCTCTTGGCGGCAGCGTAGTTCTCCTCCATGACATAGGCGATGGCGGCGTTCATGCCCTCGAGGTTCTTTACAGCCTCGTTGTACTCACCGGTAGCGGCGGCAGCCAGAGCCTTGGTCTCGTTCGAGGCGCTCTGCAGGTAGGCACCGGCCTCCTCCACCTTACCTACGGCCAGGTTGGCCAGGGCGAGGTTGTTGTTTACCTCCGAGTTGGTCGAAGCGATGCGGGCAGCCTCCTCAAAGGCCTTCAGAGCCTGCTCCTTCTCACCACACTGGGCCAGCACGATACCCAGGTTGTTGTAGGCGCGGGCATCCTCATAGGTGTTGGCAGCGTAGTCCAGTACCTCGGCCTTCAGCTCGTTGTTCTCGAGCAGCTCGGCAACGAAGAGGAGCTCCTCACCGGTCAGCTCGTTGAACTGCTTGGCCTCGGCCAGGGCGATCATCTCGGCGTCGGTCTTACCCTCGATGTCGGTCGAGTTTACCACCTGCGAACGACGGAGCTTGGGCAGAACATCGCTCTTCAGCTCGTCGAATACATTGGCCATGTTCTTGATCTCGCTCTCACGCTGCGACGACGAGCTGTAGAGGCTCAGCACCTGCAGAATGAGGTTCTTGTCGGCGATGTTCGAAGCCTCAACGAGCTCCTTGAGACCCTCCCAGTCCTCACCATAGGCGGCAGCGTCGATCTCCAGACCCGAATCCTTGAGCAGCTTGGCAACAGCCTTCTTACCCGACTCCGAACGAGCCTTCGAGAGCTTGTCGTTGAACTTCTCGGGACCATCGGGCGAAGCGTAACCCTTCACCGAGATGTGCTGGGTGGCGCGCTCGTTCAGAGCGGTCTCCTCTACATCAGCCTTGAAATCCTCGAGGCCCTTGATGGCGGCCTTCGATACGCGCGAGTCGTTGATGCGGTAAACGATGTCCGACTTGGCAACTACGGTCGTCACGCGCTTGTAGTTGTTGGCCATGGGGGCCATGGCAGCCGTGTAGTTCAGGCTCTCCTGCAGCGTATTCACGCCGTAGGCAACGGTCAGACCGAAGCTCTTCTTCAGGGCCAGGGCCTCGGCGCTGTCACCGGCCATCAGGGCCAGCTCCTCGTCGGTAGCCAGGGCACCGGTGTTGGCGTTGATCAGGGTCATCTCCTTGCAACCACCCTTCGGGCACTTGATCTCGATACGCATCTGGAGCTCGCTCTGGGCCATGCGCTCGTCGTAAGCGAACTCAACGGGCAAAGTGTAGACGCCGTTGTCCTTCTTGGCCACTACGGTGTAGTTCTCGTCTACCTTCTCACCCTGGTAGTACTTGGGGGTACCGGCAACCTCGCCACCCTCGAATACCATCACGGGGGTTACCTTGGCAACAGCCTTGGCGTTGAAATACTTGGCAGGAATCGTGATGCTGACCTCGGCGTTGATCTTGCCGTTGTTCAGTACGAGCATCTCGGGCGAGCACTTCACCTCGATATCCTCGCGATTCTTGGCCATCTTCTTGAAACAGTTGCAGCTCGAAAGGGTCAAAGCCACAGCGGCGAGCACAAGGCTCAATTTCATAAAGTTTTTCATACAGGAATCTAATTATTGTTGTTTGGTTTCTATTATTCTCCTGTCTGCGGGGTATTCGTCCCCGCACAGACGATGCAAATATAAAATTTATTTTCAACAAACACAAGAGGCAGGGAGGAAAAAACCACCCCGCCTCTCGATTATTAGTGCTGTTTTTTATAGAAAACTACTCCTTGTGGTCGCGACGACGCTCGCCACGCTCGGGGCGGGGACGGCGCTCACGCTCCACATAACCCTCGGGTTTGGGGAGCAACACCTTGCGCGAGAGCTTCAGCTTGCCCGTCTTGGCATCCACGCCGATGAGCTTCACCTCGATCTCGTCGCCCTCCTTCAGGCCGGTCTCCTCCATCGTCTCGAAACGCTTGTAGTCGATCTCCGAGATGTGGAGCAGGGCATCCTTGCCGGGGAGAATCTCTACGAAGGCACCGAACGATACGATCGAGCGAATCTTGCCCTTGTAGGTCTCGCCCACCTCGGGCTGGGCTACGATGGCCTTGATGCGGGCCAGAGCTGCGTCGATGGCCTCCTTGTCCTGACCGAAGATATCTACATAACCCTTGTTGTCATCCTCGGTGATGGTGATGGTCGTACCGGTGGTCTTCTGAATATCCTGAATTACCTTACCGCCCGGGCCGATTACGGCACCGATGGTCTCCTGCGGGATGGTAATCTGTACCAGACGAGGTACGAAGGGCTTGTACTCGGCGCGGGGCTCCGAGATGCACTCCTCGAGCTTGCCGAGAATGTGCAGACGACCCTGGCGAGCCTGCTCGAGGGCCTTGGCCAGCACCTCATACGACAGACCGTCTACCTTGATATCCATCTGCGTGGCGGTGATACCGTCGCGCGTACCCGTCACCTTGAAGTCCATGTCGCCCAGGTGGTCCTCGTCACCCAGAATATCCGACAGCACGGCCCAACGACCCGTTGCCGAGTCCGAGATCAGACCCATGGCGATACCCGATACGGGCTTCTTGAGCTTCACACCGGCATCCATCAGCGCCAGCGTACCGGCACATACGGTAGCCATCGACGACGAACCGTTCGACTCGAGGATGTCCGAAACCACGCGCACGGCGTAGGGGTTCCCGTCGCCTACGGGTACCATCGGCTTCAGGGCACGCCAAGCCAGGTGGCCGTGGCCAATCTCACGACGGCTCAAGCCACGCGAAGCCTTTGCCTCACCGGTCGAGAAGGGG
>JAZUQP010000029.1:0-17011 GCA_045605785.1 Alistipes sp.
CGAGTAGACCGAAAGCCGAACGAACCAACCCATCCCGCCGCCCGCAACGGACAAATTGTGAGTGCGGGGGGTTATGGCATACCATTTGACGGAACCCCTGCAAAAAGCAAACAAAAACGAAAAAACAAAAAAATAGAAGTATGGCTAATGGAAAAATTGGGGTTACCACCGAGAACATCTTCCCCGTCATCAAAAAGTTTCTCTACTCGGATCACGAAATTTTCCTGCGCGAGCTGGTCTCCAACGCAGTGGATGCCACCCAAAAGCTGAAAACCCTCTCGTCAAAGGGTGAGATACAGGGCGAGCTGGGCGACATGACCATCCGCATCGCCTGCGACAGCGAGGCGCACACCCTCACCATCACCGACCGCGGCATCGGCATGACGCTCGACGAGGTGGATCGCTACATCAATCAGATCGCCTTCTCGGGGGCCGAGGAGTTTATGGCCAAGTACCAGGATCAGGCCATCATCGGCCACTTTGGTCTGGGCTTCTACTCCTCGTTCATGGTGGCCGACCGCGTGGAGATCTTCACCCGCTCCTACCGCGAGGGGAGCCGCGCCGTACGCTGGTCGTGCAGCGGCACGCCCGAGTTCGAGATGGAGGAGGTGAACGAGGAGCGCGACCGCGGCACCACCATCACCCTCTATCTGAACGAGGAGTGTCACGACTTCGCAACCGAGGAGCGCGTGAGCGAACTGCTGAAGAAGTATTGCCGCTTCCTGCCCGTGCCCATTCAGCTCGGCATGGTCAAGGAGTGGAAGGATGGCAAGTACCAAGATACCGACCGCCCCAACATCATCAACTCGGTTGAGCCCCTCTGGGTACGCAAGCCCAACGAGTTGAGCGAGGAGCAGTACAAGGAGTTCTACCGCGAGCTCTACCCCATGAGCGACGACCCCTTGTTCTCGATTCATCTGAACATCGACTACCCCTTCCACCTCACCGGTATCCTCTACTTCCCGAAGATTCACAACAACTTCGAGATTCAGAAGAACCACATCCAGCTCTACTGCAACCAGGTATATGTTACCGACCAGGTGGAGGGCATCGTACCCGAGTACCTTACGCTGCTGCACGGTGTGATCGACTCGCCCGACATTCCGCTCAATGTCTCGCGCAGCTACCTGCAGAGCGACTCGAATGTGAAGAAGATCTCGAACTACATCACGCGCAAGGTGGCCGACCGTCTGCAGGAGCTCTTTACCACGATGCGCCCCGACTACGAGGAGAAGTGGGACGACCTGAAAATTTTTATTCAGTATGGTATCCTGACCGACGAGAAGTTCTCGGAGAAGGCCCAAAACTTCATGCTCTGGAAGAGTACCGAGGGCAAATACTTCACCGCCGAGGAGTACTCGGCCCTGGTCAAGGAGAATCAGACCGACAAGAACAACCAGCTCATCTTCCTCTATGTGGATGATGTGGAGGAGAAGCACGCCTTCCTCACGGCAGCCAAAGCCAAGGGGTACGATGTGTTGGAGATGAATGGCCAGCTGGACAACCACTACATCAATTGGTACGAGTCGAAGCACACCGACTGCCGCTTTGTCCGCGTGGACAGCGATGTCATCGAGAAGTTGATTCAGAAGGCCGAGCCCCTGAAGATCTCGCTCACCGAGGCACAGCAGGAGCTCCTGCGCCCCGTCTTTGAGAGCCAGATGCCACAGGATGAGAAGATTCACTACGCCATCTCTTTCGAGGCGATGGAGCCCAACGAGGCCCCCGTGGTGATTACCCAAAACGAGTTTATGCGCCGCATGAAGGAGATGGCCCGCATGGGTGGCAGCGGTATGCAGTTCTACGGCCAGATGCCCGACAGCTTCACCATCGCCGTGAATGGCAACCACCCCATCGTCATCGACATCCTCGGCAAGGTCGAGACGGCCTATGGCGATAAGCTCAAGTCGATTACCAAGAAGATTGATGCCGCCGTGGCCGAGGAGCGCCGCTTCGAGGAGCTCGTCAGCAAGAAGAAGGAGGAGGAGCTCTCGGCCGATGAGCGCTCGATGCGCGAGGAGCTCTCGAAAAAGGTCGTTACGCTGCGTGACGAGCGCAACGAGCGCCTCAAAGAGATTGGCAGCGAGAATCGTCTGGTAAAGCAGATTATCGACCTGGCCCTCCTCTCCAACGGCATGCTCAAGGGCAAGAGTCTGACCGACTTTATCCAGCGCTCGATTTCGCTTATCGAGTAGGCCCCGACTTGCATCAACAAAAAAATCCGAGAATCACTTCTCGGATTTTTTGTTGCATCACAGCCTCAATTAACGAAGCAACCCCTCGGCCCTGAAGCTGAAATAGTCGTTCTGTGCCACAACGAGGTGATCCACCAGGCGGATATCGAAGAGGGCCGCCGCCTCGGCAATACGCTGCGTGAGCTGCTTGTCGGCATCGCTGGGCCGAGCCGTACCCGAGGGGTGGTTATGCACCAGAATAAATTGAGGCGCGAGGAGCTCGAGCGCTCGTTTGACAACCAGACGAGTATCGACAACCGTACCCTGCACACCCCCCTGGCTTACACGGGCATGCTCCACCACACGATTCGACGAGGTGAGGTAGGCCACCCAGCACTCCTCATGCTTCAACCCGCAGAGAATCGGTCGGAACATCTTGACCACCTCCTCACTCGATGAGAGGGTCGGCACCGCCGCCTCGGCCTCACCGGCCACCATGCGGCGCCCCAACTCGGCAGCTACGGCCAACCGTGCAGCACGCTTCAGGCCCACACCGGCCGTCATACGCAGACGGGCCAACTCAGTGCGTCCCAAGCGGCTCAACGCCCCTCCCGAGGCGGCAAGCAGGGCATCGGCACGCTCCAGGCTCCCCTCGGCCCCATCCTCCAAAAGAAGGGCCAGGAGTTCGCGGTCGCTCAGGGCCGAGGCCCCTTTGAGTTGCAGCGTATCGTAGAGCGGTGTCATGGTCGTTATGCGCCCAATTTGTCCGCCTTATCCAAGACACGCAGGCAGGCCTCGTCGTCGGCCGAGAGGGCCATCGTATAGGCGGCATGCTGCTCGGCCTCCTTCTTCGAACCGCCGTGGCCGTGCGCCATCTCGAGGTTGTCGATCAGGATGGTGCAGATGAAGGTGCCGGCCGTCGAGCCGTGGCGCGTTTGGAACTTCACGCTGTGGTGATTCTTCTGGCACCACTCGATCAAACGACTCTTGAAGTCGGTCTCCTCCTCGGTCAGCGTATTGAGGTCGAGACACGAGGGGTAGATGCGGTTGATGAGCAGACGGTTTACAAAGTTGTAACCCTGGTCGAGGTAGATAGCCCCCATCATCGCCTCGAAGGCGTCGCCATAGAGGTGCTTCTGCGAGCTGATGGCCCCCTGATGGGCCACAATCAGTTTGTCGAGTCCCAGCTGCTCGGCAATGCGGTTGAGCGACTGACGCGAGACGATTTTCGAGCGCAGCTGCGTGAGCTTGCCTTCGGGATAGTCGGGGTACTCGATATAGAGGTAATCGGAGGTTACGGCCTCGATAACGGCGTCGCCCAGGTACTCCAGACGCTCGTTATTGATGGCACGACCACTCTCCATCATATAGGATGCCGACTTGTGAATCAGAGCCAGCTTGTAGAGTTCGATGTTGTTGGGTATCACCCCGAAAATATCGTCGAAAATGCGATAATACTCCTTGTCGGGGCCGAAATTGCGTCGCAGAGGACGCAGCAGAAAGTCAATCATACTGCCTGTTTTCTTAAAAAAAAGCAAAGTTTCGTGAACAATCACGAAACTTAAGCCCTTGAACTATGCGCGTAGAGTCTTACTCTACCTTCTTGAGAATCACCGTCGAGTTGTGGCCACCGAAGCCGAAGGTGTTGCTCAATGCCACCTTTACATCGCGCTTCTGCGCCGTGCCGAGCGTCAGATTGAGCTTCTCGTCAATCTGGGGATCGCGCTCCTCGCAGTTGATGGTCGGGGGTACGATGCCCTTGGTCAGTGCCATGATGCAGGCGAGGGCCTCAACAGCACCCGTAGCACCCAGCAGGTGACCGTGCATCGACTTGGTCGAAGAGATGTTCATGTTGTAGGCGTGGTCGCCAAATACACCCTGAACAGCCTTCAACTCGGCAACATCACCCAGCGGAGTCGAGGTGCCATGTACATTGACATAGTCCACCTGGTCGGGGGTAAGGTTTGCATCACGCAACGCCTCACGCATGGCCAGGATGGCACCCTTGCCCTCGGGATGAGGAGCCGTGAAGTGGTGAGCATCAGCCGAGCAACCGCCACCGGCAAACTCGCAATAGATCTTCGCACCACGCGCCTTGGCGTGCTCATACTCCTCGAGCACCAGCGCAGCGGCACCCTCGCCAATCACGAAACCATCACGATTGACATCGAAGGGACGCGAAGCGTGCTCGGGGTCGTCGTTGCGGGTCGAGATGGCCTGCATCGAGCCGAAGCCGCCTACCGAAGGCTCATTGACGGCAGCCTCCGAGCCACCGGTAATCATCACATCGGCCTTACCATAACGAATCTGGTTGAAGGCCTCGACCATACCGTGGTTCGAGGATGCACACGCCGATACGGTGCAGTAGTTGGGGCCCATGAAACCATACTTGATGGAGATGTAGCCCGCAGCGATATCGGCAATCATGCGAGGAATAAAGAAGGGGCTAAACCGAGGGGTGTTACCACCCTCGGCATAGCCCACACACTCGTCAAAGAAGGACTTAAGTCCTCCGATACCCGAGCACCAAATCACACCGGCACGCTCTTTGTTGAGCTGCTCCATATCGAAAGCGGCATCCTGAACAGCCTGCTCGGCTGCCACAAGAGCGAACTGCGTAAAGAGGTCATACTTACGCACCTCCTTACGGTCGAAGTGGGCGCTGGGGTCGTAATCTTTAACTTCGCAAGCAAACTTGGTTTTGAACTTCTCGGTATTGAAGCGCGTAATCGGTGCAGCACCGCTGACTCCCTTTTCAAGATTAGCGAAATACTCTTCAACACTCTTACCCAGGGGGTTAATCGTACCGATACCGGTTACAACGACTCTTCTTTCTGCCATGATTCAAATTTTAGTTCTTCCTGTGCGAAATTAAAAGGGGTTGCGGATATTACTTGTGCGACTCGATGTAGTTGATAGCATCACCTACGGTAGCAATCTTCTCAGCGTCCTCGTCGGGAATCTGGATATCGAATGCCTTCTCGAACTCCATGATGAGCTCAACGGTATCCAACGAATCGGCACCCAAGTGGTTGGTAAAGCTTGCTTCGGGTACTACCTCCGACTCCTTAACACCCAACTTGTCAACGATGATCTCGACAACTTTCGACTGTACTTCTGACATAACTGTAAATTTTTAGTTAAACAAATGTTTAGTAAATTGTGTTATCAGTTCCAATAAAAATCACGACAACTTCCCTACTCCACCCTCCAAAACGCCCACCCTGTCCGGCGACCCGTTTTTTACCGTTTTTCGGATTTCTTCGTAATTTTTGGGCAAAAATAACACTTTTTTTATTACTTTTGACATGTTGAAGCAAAAAAATGACTTTCAAAATTAGAAACAATAAAAATAAAAACTTATAACAACCTAAAAAACAGTTCATTATGAATCTTCTCCTGATTTCGAACTCCACCAATGCCGGAGAGCCCTACCTGAAGTACCCGTTGGCCGAGATTGCCAAGACACTGGAGGGTGTCAAGGAGGTGGTTTTTGTCCCCTACGCCGCAGTTACCTTCTCCTATGCAGAGTATGAGCAGAAGGTACAGGAGCGCTTTGCCGAGCTGGGCATCCGCGTTCGTTCGATTCACCGTTCGCCCAATCCTCGCATCATGATTCGCCATGCCAAGGCGATCTGCATCGGTGGCGGCAACACCTTCGCTCTGACCAAGAAGTTGCAGGAGCAGCGCCTCACGAGCGCCATTCTGCGCCGTCTGAAGGCAGGCATCCCCTATGTGGGTTGGTCGGCCGGCAGCAATGTATGCTGTCCCACGATCTGCACCACCAACGACATGCCCATCGTCGAGCCCCAGAGCTTCGACGCCATCGGTGCCGTGAAGTTCCAGATCAACCCCCACTACCTCGACGCCAACCCCGTAGGCCACGCCGGTGAGACGCGCGAGCAGCGCATTTTGGAGTATATTCAGGCCAATCCGCGTCGCTATGTAGTAGGTCTGCGCGAGGGCTGCATGCTGCGTCTGAAGGATGGCAAGTTGGAGTTGATCGGCAGCCGTCCGATGCGTCTGTTCAAGAAGGGCGAGCCCATCCGCGAGCTGCAACCCGGCGACGATTTGCAGTTTTTGCTTTAATGCTTCGAGGCGCAACGGCCGACAGCAGAAGCCAACACCTATTATATAATAGGAGATGACCGAGAGCACCGATATCGGAAGGCGGGGCGAAGAGGCCGCCGTGGAGTTCCTGCGCAACAAGGGTTTTTGGATTCTGGAGCGCAATTGGCGCCACGGCCGCTACGAGGTGGATATCATCGCCCAACGCTGGGATGAGATTCACTTTGTGGAGGTTAAGACCCGCAAGGCGGGGGGATGGACCACCCCCGAGTCGGCCATCACCGACACGAAGTTTCGAGCCCTGCGCCACGCCGCACGCTACTACCTGGCCCTGAAAAAGGTGCGCGAAGAGCCGCTGTTCGACCTCTGCGCCGTGGAGCACTACCCCGACGGCCGCATGGAGGTCAGATGGGAGGAGGGGGCCATGGAGTCGCATTGGTAAGAGGCTCCGCTCAATTGCTAAAATCGTCTTGTCT
Organism: Alistipes sp.; assembly: GCA_045605785.1. Taxonomy (GTDB): domain Bacteria; phylum Bacteroidota; class Bacteroidia; order Bacteroidales; family Rikenellaceae; genus Alistipes. The sequence goes on from JAZUQP010000029.1 coordinate 6,719, forward strand.
AATTCGTTGGATAAGACGATTTTTGCCATTATTTTGTTTTTCGGCCAAAAGATGCTATCTTTGTCCTTCCAAAAAAAAGGAAAAACAATGATGCCACTCTATACGCTGGTGATGCGGCTCTATGCCGCCTTGATTGCACTGCTCTCGCCTTGGCATGCCAAGGCTCGTCTTTGGCACAACGGCAGAAAGGGGCTGCTGAAGCGCATGGCCGAGTCGGTCAGCATCAACGATCGCATTATTTGGATTCATGTCTCGTCGCTCGGCGAGTTCGAGCAGGGACGCCCCTTGATCGAGGAGATTAAGGCCTCGCACCCCGAATACAAGGTGCTGCTCACCTTCTTCTCCCCCTCGGGCTACGAGATTCGCAAGAACTACACGGGGGCCGACTACATCTTCTACCTGCCGCTCGACACCCCGCACAATGCCCGCCGCTTTTTGGATATCTTCCAACCCGAAATCGCCATCTTCGTCAAGTACGAGTTTTGGCTCAACATGCTCTTCGAGCTGCGTAAGCGCAATATCCGCACCTTCCTCATCTCCTCTATTTTCCGTCGCAACTCCATCTTCTTCAAGTGGTACGGGTGGCAATGGCGTAGTGCCCTGGAGAGTTTCGAGTGCCTCTTTGTGCAGAACATTGAGTCGAAGAAGCTGCTTGCCGAGTTGGGCTTTGACAATGTCATCGTGGCCGGCGACACGCGCTTCGACCGCGTAGCAGCGATTGCATCGGCCGCCAAGCGGATCGAAATAGTCGAGCGTTTCAAGGGGGAGCACCGCCTCTTTGTGGCAGGCTCGACCTGGGCCCCCGACGAGGAGATTCTGCTGCCGCTGATGGCCAACCACCCCGATGTGCGCTTCGTGGTGGCACCCCACGAGATGGAGGAGAGCCGCATCGAGCAGCTGATTCGCAACTGCGCCGGCGGTGGCATCCGCTATACGCAGTGCGCAAAGGACGAAACCTTTGACAACCAACAACTTTTGGTCCTCGATACGGTAGGCATCCTCTCCTCAGTCTATGGGTATGCCGAGTGGGCCTACATCGGCGGCGGATTTGGCGTGGGCATTCACAACACGCTCGAGGCGGCCACCTTCGGTCTCCCGATTGCCTTCGGCCCCAACTACCGCAAGTTCAAGGAGGCACGCGACATGATTTCGCTGGGTGCTGCCACCTCGGTAACATCGGCCGAGGAGCTCGCCGCATGGTTTGAGCCCCTGGCCAAGAGCGAGGAACAGCGCCTCCACACAGCCCGTATCGCCAAAGACTATACGGCTAAAAATCAGGGTGCCACCTCGCTGATTCTGAAGAGTATCTTTCTAAAATAGTTCACGCTCCCACGGCTTGAAGACAAACAAAAAAACCATAACTACCCAACCATGAAAAAAGTAACCGTAATTACCGCTATGACGCTACTCTCGGGCCTCTTCACGGCCTGCAACAAGGAGGCTGCCACCGAGCAGCCCTGGATTGTCGATCGTTTCGACGACATCAAAGTGATTCGCTACGAAGTTCCCGGCTTCGAGGAGCTGACTCTCGAGGAGAAGGAGCTGGTCTACTACCTGGCCGAAGCCGCCAAGTGTGGCCGAGACATCCTCTTCGACCAGAACTTCAAGTATAACCTTGCCGTGCGCCGCACGCTGGAGCATGCCTACGCCCACTACACGGGCGATAAGAGCTCGACCGAGTGGCTGGCACTGGAGAAGTACCTCAAGAAGGTATGGTTTGCCAACGGTATTCACCACCACTACTCGAACGACAAGTTCGTACCCGAATTCTCGGTCGAGTACTTCGACCAGGTGATGGGCAAGCTGGGAGCAGAGCTTCCCGCCGACCTTGCCGCCCTGCAGGAGGAGGTGAAGCGCTCGATTTTCGACGCTTCGTTTGCCCCTTCGCGCCTGAATCAGTCGGCCGGAGTGGATGTGATTATGGCCTCGTCGAACAACTACTATGGCAATGGCATCACGCAGGCCGAGGCCGAGGCCTTCTATGCTGCGCAGGTTGATCCGAAGGATCCCCAGCCCATCTCCTACGGTCTGAACACCCGTCTGGTGAAGAACGAGAAGGGCGAGTTGGAGGAGCTGACCTGGAAGGTGGGCGGCCTCTACTCGGCTGCCATCGAGCAGATTGTCTTCTGGTTGCGCAAGGCCGAGGCTGTGGCCCAGGAGCCCCAGAAATCGACCATCGCAGCCCTGATCAACTACTACGAGACGGGCGACCTGCGCGAGTTTGACCGCTACAATGTGATGTGGGTGAAGGATACCGAGTCGAATGTGGACTTCGTGAACGGCTTTATCGAGAACTATGGCGATCCCCTGGGCTTCAAGTCGTCGTGGGAGGCCAATGTAAACTTCAAGGATGTGGCCGCCTGCCGTCGTACGGAGATTATCTCGCAGAACGCCCAGTGGTTTGAGGACAACGCCCCGATCGACCCCCGCTACAAGAAGGCCGAGGTGAAGGGCGTATCGGCCAAGGTGATTACCGTGGCCATGCTGGGTGGCGACTGCTACCCCGCCACCCCGATCGGCATCAACCTTCCCAACGCCGATTGGATTCGTAAGGAGTATGGCTCGAAGTCGGTAACCATCGACAACATCACCTACGCCTACGACAAGGCAGCCCAGGGCAACGGCTTCCTCGAAGAGTTCATGCTGCGTGAGGAGGACCGCAACCGCATCCGCGAGTACGGCAAGCTCAGCGACGACCTCCACACCGATATCCACGAGTGTCTGGGTCACGGCTCGGGCCAGCTGGGCGAGGGCGTAACGGGCAGTGAGCTGCGCAGCTACGGCTCGACGCTGGAGGAGGCGCGCGCCGACCTCTTCGCCCTCTACTACCTGGGGGACGAGAAGCTCGTGGAGCTGGGGCTGATTCCCACGCTCGATGTAGCTTGGGCACAGTTTGCCGAGTATATCATGAATGGTATGATGACCCAATACTCGCGCATCGAGCTGGGCAAGAATGTCGAGGAGTCGCACATGCGTAACCGCAAGCTGATTGCCGAGTGGTGCTACGAGAAGGGCAAGGAGGAGAATGTCATCGAGTGGGTAAAGCAGGATGGCAAGAGCTATGTCGTGGTGAACGACTTTGTACGCCTGCGTGAGCTCTTCGGTGAGATGCTCCACGAGATTCAGCGCATCAAGTCGGAGGGTGACTACGAGGCAGGTGCCGCCATGGTAGAGCGCTACGCCGTGAAGATCGACCCCGAGTTGCACAAGGAGGTTTTGGAGCGCTACGGTGCCCTCAACATCGAGCCCTACGGCGGCTTCGTGAACCCCAAGTACGAGCTCGTAGAGAAGGATGGCAAGGTGGTGGATGTGAAGGTGAGCTACCCCGCCAACTACGCCGATCAGATGATGAACTATGCCTGGAACTACTCGTTCCTGCCTACGCTGAACTAATCAATCCGTTGCGAAGAGGCCCCACAAAGGGTCTCTTCGCCCAATAAAGCCTATACAGCTATGAAAAAATTTGGAGGTATCATCGCACTTTTGGTTATCCTGGCATTGGGAGCCTTTATCTATGTGCGCTTCTACTTCGTCTTTGGCGAGGGTGTGAAGAGTGGCGAACTGAACTATGTGGTCTACAAGGGCATGCTCTTCAAGACCTATGAGGGCAAGCTCATTCAGTCGGGTATTCGCTCGCAGGGCGGAGGTATTCAGTCCTACGAGTTCGAGTTCTCGGTCGAGGATGAGGAGCTGGCCCGCGAGCTGATGATGCAGGGCGGCAAGACCGTTGAGCTCCACTACAAGGAGTACTTCGGCAAACTGCCCTGGCGTGGTTTCACGAAGTTTATCGTCGACAGCATCGTGCACAGCAGCAAGGTAGTAGAGCCCGTAACCCCCACGCCGGCCGAGGCTGCCGCAGCCGCCGCTCTGGAGGGGGCCGTGCAGGGAATCTAATCCCGACACACAAACAAAAAAAGAGGTGCCCGCGCACCTCTTTTTTTATCTCTATACCCATCGGTCTACTCCGCCTCTCGGGGAATCAACCCCTGCAACGCCTCGACCAGACGGTCGGGGTCGGAGCAGCTGACCACCAGACGCTCCTCGTAGATATTGACAATCTCGACGAAGTTATCCCACTCGGAGGCGTAGAGCAGCAGACGCTCCACCTGCACCACATCGAGGTAGTAGCCGAAGTAGCCGAAGAACCCCCAACTGCCGAAGAGGGGAATCACACCGCGCATCTCACGCTTCGAAATACGACGCACCGAGAGAATCTCGCTCACGGGCCACTCGGTCATATCCATCAGGCAATCAATCCGCAGACGGTTGGCATCGAGCCGAATGCGACGAGGCACCGAGAGCAGCATCAGGATAAGGAGTGCCACCACAAAGGAGGCAAACCAGGCCGAGAAGTACTCTCCGGCGGTAAAGTAGTAGAGCCCCACTCCGAGCAGGGCAAAGAGCACGATGGCCGCCAGCGAAAGAATCCACACGCGGCGCTTAAAGCGATATTTATAAATTTGCTCTTGCATTGTTCAACCTCTACTCGTTATCGGCAGGCGACTCTCCATCTTCGCACCCGGCAGCCAACAGGGCCCCGGCAATCACCAAATCCTCGCGTGTGGTTATCTTCAAGTTGCTACGCTCCCCTTCGCAGAGGGTAACCCCATGTCCGGCACGCTCCACGACCGAAGCGTCGTCGGTAAAGGTCGGATCGAAGGGTTGGCGATAGGCCCGACGCAGGAGGTCAGCTTCGAAAACTTGCGGGGTCTGTACCAGACGCAGGGGGCGACGATCGACAATCACGGAGCCCTCGTCGCAAAGCGAACGGTAGGAGTCCACCGCCTCGATGACGGGGATGGCCGTACCGTTTTGGGCGGCACAGTCGATGGCACGCCGGATCATCTCGACCGAAGCCAAGGGGCGCACACCATCGTGGATAGCGACCAACTCGACCCCCTCGCCCAGCGACCACAACATCTCCAGACCCGACTTCACCGAGTCGAAGCGCTCCTTACCCCCCACGGCAAGGGTGTGCCGAGCCACCTCGAAACGGGCCGTCAGGTTGCGCCAAAAGGGCATCTGACTCTCGGGCAGCACCACCACAATGGGGGCTTGGGGCAGGGCCTCATGCAGGCGGTTGATGGTACGCACCAGGATGGGCTCCTCGCCTAAAAAGAGGAACTGTTTAGGGAGCTCTCCCCCCATACGGCGGCCACTGCCACCCGCTACAATAAGGATGCCTGTTCTTATCTGTTCCATCGTAACTTCTTTCCGAATCCGAGGGTATTATCGGTCAACTTGAGTTCCGTGGGCTCCAGCTCCCAGAGGTGCAGGTCGGCCACGGCCGCATAGGGGAAACGCTTCAGATAGCACTTGCGCCCCTCCGGGTCGGCAGGTCTTACGCGCCCCGTAATCTGAAGCCCCTGCACACGCCCCACTACCCTCGTTTCGAGTACAATGGAGGCGGCCACCACGGGGTTGTCACTCATCTCCGATCCGTGGCGTGTCGCAGGGTCGGAGGTGAAGAGCCACACGCCTCGCTGCTTGTCGAAGGCGTAGAAGCAGTTGGCGCACCACGCCACGCCATCGCGTACCGTGGCAAGGGTCAGCACATGGTGGCGACCCACGAAACGAAGAATCTCCTCGGGAATGGGATTACTCGTGTTCATCGTCTTGAACAGCCTTGCCGAAGTCGGGGACAATGGGATTTGCCGCATCGAAGGCGACCGTGTCACGCAACAAGAGGCGCTCCTCATCGCTCACCTCGCCATTGAGCTCGGCCATCACGCGCTGCTTCACATACTCGAAGGCCTCCTTGTTGGCCTCCTTGATGGGCTCGGTGGGCTCCACGGGAATTTTGAGCGGGTCGATGGGGGTGCCGTTACGCCATACGCGGTAGTCGAGGTGGGGACCCGTCGAGGTACCCGTCGAGCCGACATAGCCGATGAGCTGTCCCTGCGAGACATGCGACCCCTGCTTGATTCCCTTGGCAAAGCCATTGAGGTGGAGATAGCCGGTCATGTAGCCTCCGGCGTGCTTGATTTTGAGCGTATTACCGCCGCCACCGCCCCAACCTTTGAAGGTAACCACACCGTCGGCCACCGCCACCACGGGGGTACCCTTCGGGGCGGCATAATCGACTCCCGTATGGGGTCGGTAGACCTTGTGTACGGGGTGCAGACGACGATAGGTGAACTTCGAGCTGACGCGCGTATATTTGAGCGGTGCCTTGAGCATCTGCTTGCGCAGCGAGGCACCATCCTGCTCCCAATACTCCACCTTCTTGTTTTGGCGGAAGGGGATGGCGTAGTACTCCTTGTCGAAGTGGGTGAACTTCACGCCCCAGATGCGGCCCACACCCACCGAGAGGGTGTCGATGAACTTCTCGTCGTAGATGACCGTGAAGCTGTCGCCCTTCTGCACCTGGAAGAAGGAGATGGTCCACTGGTAGATATCCTCCACCTCGGCTGCGAGCGAGTAGGGCATCTGGCCATCGACCATTGCCTGCCAGAGCGACGACTCGATGACGGCGCTTCGCTTCTGACGGCGCAGCTCATACTCCTTTTCGCCGAGGGTGATGCTCACCGAGTCTCGGCCCGTGTGGAGCGAGTGGAAGCCAAAGACCACATACTGCGAGGTGTTGCGTTCGTAGGCCAGGTAGTCGAGGTGGGGGGCGTGGAGCGAGTCCTCGTGAATAAAGGCGGTATAGGTGTGGCCGGCACGGATGTTGCGCAGGGGCCAGACATCCGAGGCGAGGCGGTCGAGGCGGTCGATTTCGACGGCCGAGACTCCGTATCGATTCAAGATTTTACCGAGTGTTTCACCCGACTCCACCTTGCCCTGTTCGAGGCGCAGGTCGGTGGCATCGACGCCATAGAGGATACGACGAGGGGGCTCTTCGATTTGTGTTTCGTCGGCGGCATCGCCACCAAAAGAGCAGGCCCCAACACCCAGGGCGAGGGCCACGAGAGCAGCTATTTTTACGAGATATGGTTTCATAGCTACAAATTTAAGAAAATTTTTCCAATTCTCACCCTGATGGGTGAGGGAAGAGAAAAAATTGGTCAAAACCCGACGAATTACCCTTTTGAATCGAAGATTTGGGCAGGAAAGTTTGGCAATTCGCGCATTTATCGCTATCTTTGAAAAGTTTATACACAAACGCTAATAAACGGACGAAATTTCATGTTGCGATTTTTGCTTATTCCTGCCTCGTGGGTCTACGGATGGGTGGTTCGCTTGCGAAACTACCTCTTCGACGCAGGCCTTATCCGCAGCGAGAAGTTTCCGATTCCGATTATCTGTGTAGGCAACCTCACGGTGGGAGGCACGGGGAAGACCCCGATGTCGGAGATGATTATCGACTATATGTCGCGTCGTCATCGTGTGGCGCTCCTCTCGCGCGGCTATGGTCGTCGCACGAAGGGCTACCTCGAGGTGAGCACCTCGGCCCACTACCGCGATGTGGGTGACGAGCCGTTGCAGATCAAGCTCAAATTTCCGGAGACGCTGGTGGTGGTCTGCGAGAAGCGGGCCGAGGGTATCCGTCGCATCATGCAGGAGCACCCCGAGGTGGAGCTCATCATCCTCGACGACGGCTTCCAGCACCGCCTGGTGAGTCCGCAGGTCAATGTGGTGATGATCGATGCCACGCGCCCGCTTGCCGAGGATAAGTTCCTCCCCTACGGCTCGTTGCGCGACGATGTGAGTCAGCTGCACCGTGCCCACTACTTCGTGGTGACGAAGTGCCCCGACAACATGACCCCCATCGAGCGCCGCCTGATGCGCAAGAATCTGGTCTGCGTCGCCTATCAGAAGGTCTACTTCACCCACATGGAGAGCTTTAGGCCCAAGCCCCTCTACCCCGAGGTGGCGGGTGAGCGGGGGCTGCAGCGTGGCAGCCGCGTGATTGCCCTCTCGGGTATCGGCAACCCGCAGCCCTTCCACAAGTCGTTGGAGCGCGAGTACCAGGTGGTGGAGCGCGTGGTGCTGGAGGATCACCATGTCTACAGGATGCGCGATGTAAAGATGCTCATGGCCCTCATAAAGGAGCACGAGGATGCCACGATCATCACCACGGAGAAGGATGCCGTGAAGTTTGCCCACAGCAAGCGTATTCCCGAAGAGTTACAGCGCAGGTTCTACTACCTGCCTATCAATATCGCCTTTACCGAGGACTCGGAGACCGATCTGTTGAGTCGCTTGGAGGAGGATATAATCAAAATCCGAGAGAACCATGATGGAGAGAATTAAGGAGTGCGCTGCCTCGATTGAGGCCCGCATCGAGGGCTTCAAGCCCGAGGTAGGTATCATTTTGGGTACGGGTCTTGGGGCCTTTGCCGAGACCATCGACGCCCGCTATATCATCGACTACCACGACATTCCGGGCTTCCCCGTATCGACGGTCGAGGGACACAAGGGTCGCCTGATCTTCGGTGAGGTGGAGGGTCGCCGCGTGGTGGCCATGCAGGGACGCTTCCACTACTACGAGGGCTACACAATGCAGCAGGTAACCTTTCCGGTGCGCGTGATGAAGCTCCTGGGTATCGAGTACCTGTTTGTGTCGAACGCCTCGGGAGGCATCAACACGAGCTTCTCGGTGGGCGACCTGATGATCATCACCGACCACATCAACCTGATGCCCAACCCGCTGATTGGCAAGAACCTGGCCGAGCTTGGCCCCCGCTTCCCCGATATGCACGACTGCTACAACAAGGTGCTGCGCGACCGCGCCACCAAGATTGCGGCCGAGAAGGGGATCAAGTTGCAGTATGGTGTCTATGTGGGTGGCACGGGCCCGACCTTCGAGACGCAGGCCGAATACCGCTACTTCAAGGCCATCGGCGGCGATGCAGCGGGCATGTCCACCGTTCCCGAGGTGATTGTGGCACGCCACATGTCGATTCCCGTCTTCGGGGTCTCGGTGATTACGAACTGCGGATTGAGCGACGAGATTGGCGACCACGAGGATGTGCAGCGCCAGGGCGCCAAGGCCGGCAAGCAGATGGGCATCCTCTTCCGCGAAATGATTAAGAGCTTATAATTTGTAGTCAATATGGTAAACAAAGTAATACTTGTAGGTAATGTAGGCATGGACCCCGAGGTGCGTACCTTAGAGGGGGGTGCCAAGGTGGCCCGCGTACGCTTGGCGACGACCGAGCGCCTCTTCGACCGCACGACCAACTCCACCAAGGAGCATACCGAGTGGCACACCATCACGCTGTGGCGCGGCCTGGCCGATGTGGTGGACCGCTTCGTAAAGAAGGGGTCGCAAATCTATGTCGAGGGTCGCTTGCGCACGCGCGAGTGGGAGAAGGATGGCGTGAAGCGCTATACCACCGAGATTGTGGCCGACGCGATGAACCTGCTGGGCCGTCGTCCCGAGGGCGAGGCACAACCCTACGGCGCACAGCCCCAGGCCCCGCAGCAGCCCGCCTATGCGCAGCCCCAACAGCCGAGCTACGCACAACCCAACTACGCGCAACCTCAAAGCGCCCCACAGCCCGTGGCTGTCCCGGCCGAGGATCCCGACGACCTACCCTTCTAATCAATACGGGGCGGAAGAGATTCCGCCCCGTATTGATTAAAATTCACAACTCACAATTTCCTTTTTTATTTTCCCCCTCTAAGGTAGAGGGGGTGCCCGTAGGGCGGGGGCGTGTGCAGTCAGCCATTGGCTGACAATTCAGAATTCAAAATTCAAAATTTAGATTCCCACGGCTCGTGCCGAGCCTCGGAATGACGAAAGAAAAAGGGCGTCATTGCGAGGAGCGTAGCGACGCGGCAATCTCAATGCTCAATTCACAATTTCCTATTTATTTTCCCCCTCTATGGTAGAGGGGGTGCCCGTAGGGCGGGGGCGTATGCAGTCAGCCATTGGCTGACAATTCAGAATTCAAAATTCAAAATTTAGAATTATCTCCTATAATTCCCATAATTCCCATAATTCCACAATTTTGAATTCTAAATTCTAAATTCTGAATTTTACATACTCCTCCGGTGCTTCGCACCACCTCCCCTAACTTAGGGGAGGAATTTTTTTTTGGGGGGGGTCGTCATTGCGAGGAGCGCAGCGACGCGGCAATCTCAATTCACTTTTTATTTTCCCCCTCTAAGATAGAGGGGGTGCCCGTAGGGCGGGGGCGTGTGCTTTTCAAATTTAAAATTCAAAATTCAGAATTCAAAATTTAGATTCCCACGGCTCGTGCCGAGCCTCGGAATGACGAAAGGGAAAGGGCGTCATTGCGAGGAGCGCAGCGACGCGGCAATCTCGACGGAGCAAAAAAATCGGGTCCGAAATTCGGACCCGATTTTTTATCACCAAGTAGGATTAGTAAACCCACTCGAACT
>JAZUQP010000030.1:0-83335 GCA_045605785.1 Alistipes sp.
CAATGGGTGGTCGGATTTGCCGGAGGCAGAAACGAAAGAGGGGATATCGATGGGAGTTTACTCACAAATCGATATCCTCTCTTTGGTTTGTAGAATGCGTAGCATTCATCCGACCTCCTATTGTTGCTACGCCACAGGCTGGGGAGTCCCCTACGCACAAAAAAAGCAACCGAAATTCGGTTGCTTTTGGCGGTGCGTAGGGGACTCGAACCCCTGACCCCGTGCGTGACAGGCACGTATTCTAACCAGCTGAACTAACGCACCGTTGCTGATTGCGACTGCAAAGATAATACAAAAAATCAGCCGTGCAAAATTTTTCCTTACTTTTTGAAGAAAGAAAATTGCACGCTGCCGTAACTTCGTTGTTGCCAGAAGTGGGGATGCTGCGAGAAATCCATGCCGCGTGAGTGTTCGAAGACCAGGAAGCCATCCTCACGCAGCAGGTCGCCGCCGAGGACCAGGTCGATCACCTGCTCGGAGCCCTCCAGGTCGTAGGGGGCGTCGGAGAAGATGATGTCGAACTGCTTGGGGCACGACTTCAGGTAGAGGAAGGCGTTGGCCTTCACGGCGTAGAGGTTGCGGATGCCGAGTTGGCGGGCCGTCTCGCGGATGAAGTTGTGGTGTACGCTGTTGATCTCCACCGAGGTGACGCTCTTTGCACCGCGCGAGGCGAACTCGTAGCTGATGGAGCCTGTGCCGGCGAAGAGGTCGAGGACATCGCACTCCTCGAAATCGACCAGGTTGTCGAGCACATTGAAGAGGTTCTCCTTGGCAAAGTCGGTCGTGGGGCGTGCCCGGAGGTTGCGGGGCGGGTTGATGGCCCTCCCCTTATAGAGGCCGCTGATGATGCGCATAAGCTATTTGAAGTAGGGTTTTACAACTTTCAGTAGGCGCTCGGGAGCCTCGCCCTCCACCTGCAGGCGGCAGCGCTTCGTGGGGAGCATGTCGCGCAGTGTCGAGGCGTAGTAGTGCAGATCCTCGTCGCACTCTGCGCGCAGCACCTCGGCCAACTGCAGGGTGGGGTTGTAGAGCTTGACATAGAGCAGCGTGCCGTAGCGGGCGAGCCGGAGTGTCGGCCCCTCCATTGCGGTGGGGCCTTCGAGCAGGGGCGAGGTGAAGCTCTCGCCCTCGGGGCACTGCTCCACGCTCAGTCGGTCGGCGGCCATGACGGCAACCATCCCCTCGGTCGGCTTCGACCACACCACACGCTCCGAAGCTGTGGCGGGCAGGCCGCACAACTCGAGGTAGTGGGGGGCCTCCTCCGCGCGGAAGAGCTCGGCGGGCACGAGGGTGGTTTTATGGGTCAGAATCTTCATGTGCAGGATAAAAAAGCTGTTCTGTTGCACCGGCCCGCGGGCACAGAGAACAGAACAGCAGGGGTTGTCGGTATCGAGCCGAGAGGATTAGTCCTCCCAGTTACCGGCCTCGTTGTTTGCCGAGTTGATATCACCGAACTTCACGCCGCCATAACGGTTGAAGTTGTTCACCTCGTTGTCGATGAAGTTGATTACCTGCTGGCGATACTTCACGGTGTCGAGGAAGAGCTTATAGGGAGCGCGGCACTCAACAACGGGTACAACCACACCCGAACCGGTGGTAATCTGGGCAGCCTCGAGGATGAACTCGCACTTGTTCTCCGAGCCGGGGATGTAGCGGAGCTCTGCCACCTGCTCGGGGGTGAGCTTCTTGGTGCCGAATACGGTGTCGATTACGCGCATCGTGAACTTCTCGACATTCTTCAGACCCTTGCGCTTGAGCTGGGCCATACCTACCGAGTCATCCTCATCGACGATCTTGCGCTCGTACTCCAGCTCCTCGTTCAGCACAAACTGAATCAGCGTGTCGAAGTCGCCGGTAAAGCGCTGGTACTTCATCTTGAAGGCTCGCTCGGCAGCGCGAACATCCTTGATGCGGTCAATCACCTCTGCCTTCTTGACTGCAACCTCCTTGTCGAAATTGATAGGAGTCGAAATCTGATCATAGATCTTGTAAACGAGGGCCACAATCACCAAGGCGAGGACCACTTGAGTAATTTTTTTAATCATGGGTTTTATTGTTTTTAAGTTTTTGTATTTCTATCTTTGCCTTCGGTTAGACCACAACATCACACTATGCAGAGTACCGAAAATTGGCTTAATGCACATATTGCGACCCAAATTTACGCTAAAATTTGTTTCAAACCAACTCTTAGCCAAAAAAAAATCATCGAAAAGTTGGCAAATTATCTTTCGGAGGATGATTTTTCGAAGATTTTTATCTTGAACGGCTATGCCGGAACGGGCAAAACAACGCTCGTCGCCGCCCTCGTTGCCGCGCTTAAAGAGTTGAATATCAAAACAATTTTGTTGTCACCCACGGGGCGCGCAGCCAAGGTGCTGGGACGCTATGCCCACCAGAAGGCCCTCACGATTCACAAACGCATCTATCGTGAGCGCACCAATGCGCAGTATGAGTCGAAATTCTCGCTCGACTTGAACCGTGAACACGATGCCCTCTTCATTGTCGATGAGGCCTCGATGCTCTCCAACGCATCGGGGGAGGGGCAGCTCTTCGGCTCGGGCGAGTTGCTCGACGATTTGGTGAACTATGTGCGCAGTGGTAAGCGTTGTCGCCTGATGTTGGTGGGCGACGATGCCCAGCTGCCGCCCATCGGACGGGAGTGCAGCCCCGCCCTCAATCCCGACTTTATGCGGCGTTATGGCGAGGTGGTCTATGGCACGATGGACGAGGTGGTGCGTCAGGAGGCCGAGTCGGGTATCCTCTTCAACGCCACACTCGTGCGATGTATGCTGGAGCAGGGAATCTGCGAGAAGCCCCGTTTCCGCACCTCGTTCGAGGATATTGCTTCGCTCTCGGGGGGCGAGTTTTTGGAGACCTTGCAGGATTGCTACGACCGCTACGGCCGCGACGAGGTGATTGTCATCACCCGCTCGAACAAGCGCGCCAACCGTTACAACGAGGGGATTCGCCGCAACATCCTCGGCGCCGAGGAGGAGATCGAGAGTGGCGACATGCTGATGGTGGTGAAGAACAACTACCACTTCACGGAGCGCATCGAGGAGTGCCCCATTCACTTCATGGCCAATGGCGACATCGTGCGCCTGAAGCGCCTGCGTCGGTTTGAGGAGCTCTACGGTTTCCGCTTTGCCAATGCGCAGCTCTCGTTCCCCGACTACGACGATACGGAGATAGAGTGTAAAATCCTGCTCGATACGCTGCGTTCGGAGTCGCCCTCGCTGACGAGCGAAGAGTCGAAGAGGCTCCTTGCCGAGGTGGAGCAGGACTACCTCGATATCAAGAGCAGAGTAAAGCGTTTCAAGGAGATACGCGAAAATCCCCACTTCAACGCCGTACAGATCAAGTTCGCCTATGCCGTCACCTGCCACAAGGCGCAGGGAGGCCAGTGGCGGGCCGTCTTTATCGATCGTTTTCTGTTTGGCGATGAGGCTGTTACGCGTGATTGGCTGCGCTGGCTCTACACGGCCCTCACGCGTGCCACCGACCGCCTCTATTTGGTCAATTTCGACGACGATTTTTTTGAGCAGTAGTCGCTTTTGTTCGAGTGGTATCACATTTTTTACGCTACAAACGAACCAAGTTGACGACTTTTTATTATCTTTGCTTTTGAAAACGAGGAATATATCCCCAATTTGCGAATTTGTCTAACTTAAAAATAGAAGATTATGAAGAAGCTTTTAATGTTGATGCTGGCCCTGACGGTGGGCGTATTTACTGTTTCGGCCCAGACCAAGCAGCAGAAGAAGATGATTGCCAAGAGCGCCAAGGAGCAGGCCAAGACGCTGGCCAAGGAGGGTTGGGTACTGCTTGAGAGCGGTACGATGGAGTCGGTTTTCTACAACCTGCAGGTGAAGACGACCGTAAACGGTGCCCAGGAGATCGTAGGTACGGCCGTGGGTATGCGCAGCCCCAACCTCGGTAAGACGACGGCCCGCAACAACGCCTTGAACGAGTACGCCGAGTTGGCCAAGACGATGGTTCGTGGTCGTTTGACCTCCGACCTCTCGGATGTGGCAGGGGAGCAGATGGAGAATCTGATTGCCGGCTACGAGCGTCTGGTACTGAAGGAGATCAACGGCGAGGTGAAGCCCGTCTGCACGCTCTATCGCAAGAACAAGGATGGCAAGTATGATGTTCGCGGCTACTTCGTAGTAGACCAGGATGCTGCTTCGTCGGCTCGTCGTCGCGCCATGGAGCTCGCCATGGAGGAGGCCCAGCTGGCCCAGAAGTATGGCAACCAGATCTCGAACTTTATCAACGAGGGCTTCGATAACCTCAAGGAGTAACCCTTTCGGATGAAATACAGAGTTCTACTATCTCTGATAACGGTAGTCCTGTCCGGCGCAGTGTTCGGGCAGGACTACCCGTCAGTAGAGCGTATCAAAAAGGACCCCACCTACCAGTGGGGCGAGGGTGGCGGCTCATCGCTCGAAGAGGCCGACCGCGAGGCGTTGCAGAATCTGGTGCAGCAGGTCTCGGTATCGGTCGTGAGCTCCTACGAACAGGAGGAGCAACAGATGGGACTGAACGACCAGACCATCTCGCGAGAGGATATCGCCGCCAAGCTCAAGACCTTCTCGTTTGCCACGCTGCAGAATGTCGAGCAGGTGATTCTCTCGGAGGAGCCGGCGCGTGTATTCCGCTATGTGAAGCGCAGCGAGATCGAGAAGAGCTTTCAGTTGCGCCGTGAGCGTGCCCTCTCCTTTGTCGAGGAGGCCAACCGTGCCCTGAAGGGGGTGCAGTTGGGCGATGCTCTGAAGTACTACTATTGGGCCATGGCGCTCTTGAACGCCACGCCCCAGGGAGCCTCCTACAAGGCCGTGGTGGATGGTAAAGAGGTGATGCTCTACACCTGGTGTTACAGCCAAATTGAGCGCATCGTCGAGAAGATTCAGTTCCGCGTAATGAACATTCAGCAGTTCCCGAGTTACAGCGCCCTGCGTTTCGAGGTAACCTACGACTCGGCACCCGTCTCGAATCTCGACTACCAGTACTGGATCGGTCAGCGCTACTCGGCCCTCCACTCCGTACACGACGGGGTAGGTACGGCCGACCTGATGCAGCTCGCCGATGGCGACCAGCTCAAACTCAAGATTGAGTACCAATACGCCTCGATGGCCAAGAACCTCGATGCCGAGTTGCGTGGCTGCTTCGAGGGCTCGCTGCCCAATGTGCCGCTCAACTCGGTGCAGAAGCACATCCCCATCGTAATGAAGGAGGTGCAGGCGATTCAGAAGGAGGAGAAGAAGCAGCAGAAGCAGATCGAGAAGAGTGAGGAGGTGGCCCTGGCTGCCACGCAGGAGGATCTGCGTGTCTCGGCCTATGCCCGCAACCAGGAGATGCCCTATTCGCCCGTTACCTTCACTGCTCCCGCATCGACCGACAGCTACAAGGCGGTGATGGAGCAGGTCGAGACGGCGATTCGTCAGCAGAACTACGACTCGGTGATGAAACTCTTTACGACCGACGGCTGGGATATGTTCAATAAGATTGTGGCCTATGGCAAGGCGACCATCTTGGCCGAGCCCAACTACCAATTCATCACCTATGGCGATGAGATTATCTGTCGCTCGATTCCCATGCAGTTCAAGTTCCGCCACAACAAGGTCTTTGTGCAGAATGTCTCGTTCCGTTTCGATAAGTCGGGACGCATCGACTCGATTGCCTTTACGCTGCCCGACTCGATGGAGGCGCTGCTCTTCGACAGCGGCTTCCGCTGGGACAACAACTCGCGTCTCTTGATGATGAGCTTTTTGGAGAACTACCAGACGGCCTATTCGCTCAAGCGCATCGACTACATCGAGAGTATCTATCACGACGACGCCCTGATTATCGTGGGCAAGATGCTCAAGTCGGCCCGTCAGAGCGACAGCGCAGTTACTTCGCAGCTCTTCAGCGACCCCGAGGTGCAGCTGCAACGCCGTACCAAGGAGCAGTATATCGCCCAGCTCAAGCGCAGTTTCCAGAGCAACGAGTATATCAACATCGCCTTCGAGGATGTCGATATTGCCAAGATGGTCAATAGTGGCGAGATCTACGCCATCCACCTCAAGCAGTACTACCACTCGTCGAACTACAGCGATACGGGTTACCTGACACTGCTGGTTGATTTGCGCGATACGACGGCTCCGATGATTCATGTGCGCGTATGGAATCCGAAGAAGGATCCCAACTTTACGGCCCGTAAGTTCTTGCAGCGAGGAGCCGAACTATTTGAATAAAAAGAAAAGTACCGATGAAGAAATTTCTACTTCTTTTGATTGCCCTTTGTGGCATGCAGAGCCTCGAAGCCCAGATTCTGCTCTCGAAGCCCGAGGCCTCGAGCGAGTTGTCGGAGGCAGTTATCGACAAAATGTACGACGACAACAAGGAGCTCTGCGCCCTGGTTTCGTTGGAAATCACGGGTTTGACCCTTCAGCAGGTGCAGGCGATGTCGCTCTCGTCGGATAGTGGCAGTAGCGTCTATCCCCGCCCCACGACCGTGGCCAACGACCTGCGCTTCTACATCTCGCCGGCCGCTACCTACCTCGAGGTGGGAGTCCCGGGCTACGAGAAGGCGCGCATCACCTTCCAGACAGAGTTTGTGGGCGGTCGCTTCTATACGATGAAGCTCCACGCTCGTGCGCTGGAGACCGAGATCAACATCACGAGTAGTAACTACAAGGAGGCGCGTGTCTATATCGACGACGAGTGGGTCGGCCTGACGCCCCTCACCACGCGTGTGAAGCTCTACCACCCCATCAAAATCCGTGTCGAGGGCGATAAGTCGGAGGAGCGCGAGGTGACCGTAACCGAGGACAGCTCCAAGGCCTTCGACTTTGTGGATGTGATCGGCTCGAAGATGATTACGGTCAATGTCTCGCACGATGCGAAGATCTACCTCGACGAGGAGTTCAAGGGGAGCGCCGGTGCGGGTCGCCCCTTCAATATCTATGCCGTCTCCTACGGTCTGCACCAGGTTCGTGCCGAGGCCATCGGCTTCAACGATGTACAGCGCCGCCCGTTCAAGGTAGACGAGAGCAGCTCGACGACCATCAATATCGAGATGCAGCACAAGAAGACGGTAACCATCAAGGCCAACACGAGCCGTGCCACGGTCTCGATCGACGGTCTGAGCCAGGGACACTCGCCCCTCACCACCGACCTCAGCTACGGTCGTCACGACCTGGTGCTCTCGGCACCGAGCTACCGTACGCTCTCCACTTCGATCAATGTAACCGACCGTAGCAACCTCTTCGAGTATCGCCTCAAGACGGTGCGTAAGCGCTATGTTACGGCCGATATCGAGCCGCGCCCCATCGGTTTAACTTTTGGCTATGTACAGAAGCATTGGTCGTTCCAGGGCGATGGCTTCAAGCAGCGCTACGGCTTCTGGCTCGACGACGAGAAGTCGCTCAACGGTATGCAGTTGGGTCTGCGCATCGAGCCCCGCATCGGCTGGTGGTTCTATGTCCACACGGGACTCTACTACGAGTACTACTACGACAAGAGCAACGAGCAGTACGACACTTCGTCCTACTTCCTCACCTACCAGGAGCACAACCTCTACATTCCGGCCCATATCGAGTTCAAGATTCCCATTGCCGACGAGATCTACTTCTATCTGCAGGGGGGTATGGGCTTCGATATCGGTATGTATGCCAAGGTGGGCTACAAGGAGGATGGCCTGGATGAGGCCCAGCTCGTAACCGATGAGATTTATGGTAACCCCGATTGGGCTGACTTCAAGCGCTGCAACATCTCGGGTGAGGTAGGTGGCGGTATCTGCATCGGCAAGTGGAAGTTCGGTGCGATGATGAGCCGCGGTCTGCTCGATGTGTCGTTGCACCCCGAGGAGTATGCCACCAAGCAGAACAAGCTCTCGGCCTTCATCTCGATTATGTTCTAACGATTACCAACCAACCGACAAAAGGGGTGCGGGGAGCCTGAAGGCACTCTTGCACCCCTTTGTTGCTAAAATTTTACGATTATGAGACGCATTTTCTTCGCGGTAGTAACCCTGATGATGCTCCCCGTGACCCTCTCGGCCCAGGATTTCAAGCAGTATCAGGAGGAGTTCGAAAAGTTCCGCAAGGAGTCGTACGAGATGTACGAAAATTTCCGCGAGCAGGCCAACAAGGAGTACACCCAGTTTATGCGTGACTCGTGGGAGTGGTTCCGTGGTGAGAAGCCGATGCCGATTCCCGAGATTGAGGAGCCGGTGGTGCCCCCTGTGGTGAAGCCCGAGGAGGAGATCGACGAGATTCCCGAGGAGAAGGAGATGCCCATCGAAGAGGTGATTCCGCTCCCCGAGCCGGCGCCCGCTCCCGAGCCCATCGAGCCTATTCGTGAGGTGCCGCGTCCCCGTGTGGAGGAGAAGTGGATCGACTTCGTCTACTACGGCTCGCCCTGCCGCGTGCGTTTCGACAAGGAGCGCCGCGTGATGCTGCGCGATGCCCGCGAGAACTCGGTGGCCGATATGTGGGAGAGCCTCTCGCGTGCCGACTACAACAACCTGCTGCACGACTGCCTGGCTCTGCGCAGCGAGATGGATCTCTGCGATTGGGCCTATGTGAAGCTGGTGGAGCAGGTGGCTGCCACCATCTACTCGGCCGGCAGCAACGAGGCGACCGTCTTGCAGGCCTATATGCTCAACCAGTCGGGATTCAAGATTCTGATGGGTCGCTCGGGTGAGACGAAGCTCCACATGCTCATCGCCTCCGATTGCGACATCTTCAACTGCCCCTATTGGACCATTCAGGATGAGCACTACTTCCTGACCGACGGCACCAATACGAACAGCCTCTACATCTTCGCCAAGCGCTACCCGAACGAGCGTCCGATGCGTCTGGCCATCCGGAGCGAGAACCGTTTCAAGGTGCAGCCCTCCGAGGGGCGTACGCTGCAGTCGAAGCAGTATCCCACGGCCTGCGTCTCGGTCTCGACCAATAAGAACCTGATCAACTTCTACAACGACTACCCCTCGTCGTATGTCAATCGTGATCCGCTGACCAAGTGGCGCTTCTACGCCCAGGTGCCGTTGAGCGAGACAGCTCGCGAGGGACTCTATCCCACGCTGCGCAACGAGATTCGCGGTAAGAGCGAGGCCCAGGCCGCCAATCTGCTCATCAACTTTGTGCAGACCGCCTTTATCTATGAGTACGACGACAAGGTGTGGGGTGGCGACCGTGCCTTCTTTGCCGATGAGTCGCTCTACTACCCCTTCTGCGATTGCGAGGATCGTTCGATTCTCTTCTCGCGTCTGGTGCGCGATTTGATGGGCCTCGATGTGGTGCTGATATACTATCCGGGTCACCTGGCCACCGCCGTACACTTCAACGAGGAGGTGCCGGGCGACTACATCGTGGTGGAGGGCAAGCGCTACCTGATTTGCGACCCCACCTATATCAATGCCCCCATCGGTGAGACGATGCCCGGCATGGATAATGCAACGGCCAAGGCGATTATGCTGTAAGCGATTTACGGCGAAAAAGAAAACTACCCGACCCATTGCGGTCGGGTAGTTTTTTTGCTTTTTTGGGGGCTATTTGACCTTGATTTCGAGCCATCGCCCATCGATGCGGATGCGGGCCATGCCCCCACGAATCGACTTGACCGCCTCGCAGTGGGGTGGGGTATAGACCCTCGCTCCACGAGTGTCGATGTAGTGCCAACGACCATCCAACTCAACGGCTGCCCACCCCTCGTGAAACTCCAAGCCGTTGTCGTAGAGGGGCGGAATCACGACGCGCTCGCCGCAGCGATAGCCCGTCAATCCTCGCTCGATGTAGAGCTCCGGCTCCTCGTCGGGCTGTCGGGCAGACAGGGCGTGCTGGAGTAGCGGCTCCAGCTCCGTGAGGCGGTAGTCGGGCTCACGAAGGAGCTTTGCCATGCGGTAGTGGAGGGCATCGCACCGCTCCGAAAAGCGGGCCAGCACCTCTTCATAGGCTTTGCAGCCGCTTCTCGCTTGCGGTTTGGTCGCAGCAGAGCGAAGGGTTGCCACCTCCTCCGACCGAAATAGTAGAAATCCCTCCTCGTCGGGGTAGCGCTCTTTGAGACTCGGGTCGAGGGCTAAAGCGTGCAGGTGCGTCGAGATGAGGGCGACGGGGTAGTGGTCGAGCCAACGGTCATAGCTCTTGGCATCACGCGCAGGGTGCTGGTAGGCCGCCGTTCCCAGCTCCGAGGCCCCCAACTCCGCCATGTCGGGGCGATAGGTGGCGTCGAGGTCAATCAGGTGGAGCTCTCCATGCCGATCCACCAGGATATTTTCGGGCTTCAGGTCGCCGTGCGCTTCGTCATCGCCGATGAGCCTTGCCGCAAGTTGGTCGAAGGCCGAGGCATGGTGCTCCAACGCTTGGCGGTCGTTTTGCGCGATGGCCTTCAATGCCGCCTCTTCGAGGGTTCTCCCCTCCACCCAATCCTCGACCACCACATCGACCCAAAGGGGCGTGTTGTCGTGGCGAAAGATGCAGAGCTCCTCCCGCCATAACGCCTCGCCATAGATGGCCGCCAAGCGGTCGCGTTTGGGTTGTCGCGTGTAGCAGCGCAGGCGCAGTGTACGGCCGCGAAGCACGATTTTGAAGAGAATGGCGCTGTTGCCACAGTGAAACAGGGGCTCTCCATTCGCCCTGCGGCAGAGTTGAAACCCCTCCAATTGGCGGCAGAGACCGTGGGGTGTGAGGAGTGTTTCGAGGTATTGGGTCAGGGTGATTAACATAGCCTTATGCGGAGTTAAAAACGAAATGATGCAGAGAGATATATCGTGCGGGGAGCCGCATAGCTCATCCGATTCTCAAAGGGCTCCCAACGGTAGGTGCCACCCACATAGGTACGCCTTATGCGCCCCTGTTCGTAGCTGTTGTAGGGTGTTTGGTCGTCGCCCAGGAGATTCTCGATGCGCAGGTAGAGCGTCAGGCGGTAGTCGTGAATGGCAAAGCTCTTCCAGGCCGAGAGGTTGAGACGCAGGGCGTCGTGCAGCCGCTCCTGCTCCATGAAACGCCCGAAGCCCTCGGGTGAGTTGCTCGTCTGGAGGGTGCGCAGCGTGCGGCGCTGGAAATCGGGATGGGCATAGCGCAGTGCGGCGTAGCTGCACTCCATGTCGGCACCCCACCCCTTGCCCGAGTAGCTCACCTTGCCCAGGGTCGAGAGCGCCGGAACGCCACCCGGGCGACAGTCGCCCATGTAGCTCTCCATTCGGGAGGCTACCATGCGGTTGTCAGTGTCGGCATAGAGCGTGATGAGCGGGTTGTCGGCATAGGAGGCCTCCACAAGCGAGAGGGCAAAGTTGAGGCGCCACTGCCTCGAAAGGTAGCAGGTGGCGGCCCCCTCAAAGCCCATGTAGCGCTCGCTGATGCGGCTCGTAACACGGTCGCAAAAGAGCCCCGACCGATCGTCGTAGAGGTGATCGGTCTCCACCCCTCCGCGCCTCAGGCGCAAAAAGAGGGTCGCACTCCACGAGACGATGCGCCCCGATGAACGCCACACCAACTCGGCCTCGTAGAGGTGCTCCAAGGTGGGGTTGTCGATTGTGCGGTTGTTGTACTCGCTCTGTAGAAATAGCTGCTCGGCTTCGGGTGTGCCTCCTGCGGCAAGGCTCCGCAGACCGATGTAGTGGCGGGGTGTGAGGGCGTAGCCGGCCGATAGTGTGATGCGGTAGGGTGATTGGTGGATGGTGCGCGAGCGCCCGTAGGAGCCACGGCCGGCGAAGAGCTCCTTCTCGAAGTGCCCCTCACGGAAAATTCGCACACCCTCGATCCGCGCCCCGAGGTCGAGGTGCCAACGGTCGTGATGGTACTCCGCATCGCCATAAAGACTCCAGCGTTGCTGCATCAGGGTGTAGTCGTAGCCGAAGCGGTCGCCCTCCACGACGCGTCGCGAGGGGTGGCGCAGGTCGTTCTCCAACGAGTTGAAGAAGGTGTCGTCGTCGATGAGGTAGTAGTCGATGTCGAGAAGCCACTCGGCACCCAACAAATCTTTCAATTCCAGGAAGTTGCGCGAACGCGCCATGCGATAGTGGCCGCCGTAACGAAGGGTCAGCCCGCGGCCAATCCTACTCCGCGCCTCCAGCCCCACGCCCAGCTGCATGAGCCGTTCCACCTCCTCCTGCTCCACATAGCGGGCTCCATCCTCCGAGAGGCGGTTTTCGGTGCGCATCTGCTGCCAATCAATCTGCGTGTAGCGGCTGTCGTGCTCGCGCCAACGGGCAGCCACGGCCTCCGAGGTCGAGGTGTCGGCAAAGTAGGAGGGGAGCTTGCGGTAGTTGTCCGGCAGGGGTGTTGTGGCATCGAACCAACCCAGGCCTCCTTGTCGTCGCTCGCCCCCTTCGATCAGGGCTGTGAGGGCTATGCAGGTCTGCTCCGTGGCGTTGTACTCCAGGCGGCTCTCCACCATCGGCAACCACTCGCGGCGGGTGCGGGCACTGCGCTCCCTCCCGTTGTCAAAGCCCCACGAGGGGTTGTAGTAGCTGCTCCCCACCAGGTCGAAGCACTCTTGGGTCGAGTTGCCGCCCCTCGCCTCCCAACTTGGCGTACAACTCCCCGTAAGGCTCCATCGCCACCGCTCCGAGAATCTCCGCTCGGCATGAAGGGCCATGCGTAGCGACCGGCTCCCCACACCGTGTACAAAGAGGTCGCGTCCGATGCGTCCGTCGGCATAGAGCCCCACCTGCCAGTCGCTCTTCAGATGCAGATTTCCCTGGTAGCGCACCCCCAGGTTGTACCCCTCCTGCGAGCCGCGTATGCTGATGCGGTGCGCAGTGGGCATCAGGTCGCGCTCCGACCGAAGCCCCTCTCCCCGCGTAGTGAGCCCCAGCGCCCGCAGCGAAGCGTAGTTGCGGTACTCCACCTCCAGCCCGTCGAGCTCCCACCTCATCTTGTAGAAGGGCTCTCCGCGTCGCGCCACTGCGATGTGCCCAAAGGCGTAGCGCGTCAGCTCTTCGTAGTGATCGCGTGGCTGCTGAACGGCCCGATAGAAGAGCGTCGTGTCGCTCTCGACGAAGGGCCGAAACTCTTCACGCTCACTCGGATAGGGGTAATACGCCTCTTCCCGCTCTTGGGCAGAGAGGGTGTTGAGGGTAAGCAGTGCAGTGAGGAGTATATAGAGCTTGCGGGTTTTCAATCTGTTTTGATGTGCCAATATAAAGAGGTCCGGTGTTGCAGACCGAACCTCTTTGCTAATCTTTAAGGGGTATTACAAGCGCTTGAGCACCTCGACCATCAGGTCCCAGAACTTCTGTACGGTGGCAATCTCCAGACGCTCGTCGGGCGAGTGTACACCACGCAGCGTGGGGCCAAACGATACCATCTCCAACTCGGGGTACTTCTCCAGGAAGAGGCCGCACTCCAAACCGGCGTGGATGGCCTTCACCTTGGGCTCCGTGTGGAAGAGGTCGCGGTAGCTCTCCACCATCAACTTCAAGAGGTGCGAATCGGGGTTGGGCGACCATCCGGGATAGCCGTCCGAGTGGGCCACATCGGCGCCGGCCAGCGTGAAGGCCGACTCAACCATCTGCAACACATAGCTCTTGGCACTCTCGACCGACGAACGCTGCGAAGTGGTAACTACGATGCTGTTCCCCGCCTCGAACTTCACCGAGGCCAGGTTGGTGGAGGTCTCCACCAGCCCCTTTACGGCAAACGACATTGCCACCACACCATTCATCACCGCAACGAGCGAGTAGACCAGCCCCTGCTGCGTCTTGCTGTCGATGATGCTGTCCACCTGCGGCATCTCGTTGAGCGAGATGTTGAGGTTGGGCTCGGTGAGTTTCAGTTCCTGCTTCAGGTCGGCAGCAAGCAGCGCAAAGCGCTTCTCGAACTCCCCCTTATATTGGTTGGGAATACCGAAGATGGCGTAGGCTTCGCGCGGAATGGCGTTGCGCAGGTTGCCGCCGTTGAAGTAGCTCAACTTCAGACCAAAACTCTGCATACCATCCCACAATATGCGTGCAACCAACTTGTTGGCGTTGCCGCGACCCTTGTCGATGTCGTCGCCCGAGTGACCCCCCAGCAGCTCGCTCACATCCACGCGATAGAAGGTGTGGTGAGCAGGTGCGGGCTCCTCCTTGTAGTGGAAGGTGGCCACCGTGTCGATACCGCCGGCGCAGCCGATGAAGAGCTCGCCCTCATCCTCCGAGTCGAGGTTGAGCAAGTACTTGCCCGTCAGCATCCCCTCGCCCAACTCAAAGGCTCCCGTCAGACCGGTCTCCTCATCCACCGTGAAGAGGGCCTCGAGGGCGGGGTGCTGCAACTCGTTGTCCAGCAGGGCCGCCATTGCTGCTGCCATGCCGATGCCGCAGTCGGCCCCCAGCGTCGTGCCTTCGGCCTTTACCCACTCGCCGTCGATGCGCGTGCGGATGGGGTCGTTCTCAAAATCGAACTCCACATCCGAGTTCTTCTCGCACACCATATCCATGTGCGACTGCAAGATAACGGCGGGGTGCTCCTCATAACCGGCGGTTGCGGGCTTGCGAATCACCACATTGCCGATTTTGTCGGTCTGATACTCAAACCCATGCTTCTTGGCCCACTCGACCAGGAAGTTATGAATCTTCTCCTCGCGCTTCGAGGGACGGGGTACCTGCGTGACGGCATCAAACTGCTCCCACACAAGTCTCGGCTCCAATTTCGTAATCTCTGACATATTTCTAGTTTTGGTTTGTTTGTTTTGTTATGGTTTGCGCAAGACCATTTTGGTTTGTTCGTTTTGTTCTGGTTTGTGCAATACCATTTTTGGTTTGTTCGTTTTGCGCTGTTTTGCGTTATACCATTTTGGTTTGTACGCTCCGTAATGGTTTGTGCCCTCCTCTTTTTGGAAGGGGTGGGTTACTGCACCTCGCTACGGAAGTCGGGCAGCTCGTCGCGCGTCACTACGACCGGTGAGTCGAGGCTCTCGCGCCACCACTCCATTGTGGCGTGGTAGTGGGGGTAGTTCTCCGAGCTGTCGTTGTTGTTGTCGTACCAGGGCATGAAGTAACTCCACTGCGCACCTGCGTCCCACTGTTTCCCGATGGGGGCGACATTACCCATCTCCGAGAGGGTTACAATCTTGTGGGGGAACTGCCCCTTCACCGAGTTGAACTGAGCCGCCAGCGCCTCGGGCGAATTGACATTGTAGATATCGCGGCCAATCATATCCACATACTTGTCGCCCGGGTAGTACTCGATATCCTTGGTCTGCGTGGTCCACACCCAAATCAGGTTTTTCAGGCCGCGCTCGCAGAAGTAGTCGAACATCGTGCGCCAGAGCTTCACATAGCAGTCGCCATAGTCGTAGCCCCACCAGAACCAGGCCTTGCCGTCGTAGTACTCATAGACATTGCCTGCCGCCTCGTGCAGCGGTCGCCAGATGACGGGAATACCGGCCTCCTGCAACTTGAGCAACAGATCGGCCATCTCCTTCAGATCCTCCATCATCACGCGATTCTCCCAGGTGCCCGGCTCCAGAGCGCGTGAGGGGCGGAACGAAGTCTCGGTCGGCGAGTAGGTGTAGTCGTTCGAACCCTCGTACTTCGGTACGAGCCAGTGCCAGCCGGCGGCGACCAGACCTCCGGCCTCCCACCACTGCTTGACGAAGGTGATGTCGCTGTAATCGACCCAGTTGGCGGGCGAGTAGGGGAGGTGGATGTAGTCAAAGGTGACCATGGCAGGCTGCTTGCCCGTCCACTGATAGAGCCAATCGGCCTCGAAGAGATTCCAATTGACCTTGGCCATCGTTGCCGAGAGCGTCTTCTTGCCGTAGCAATCCCACAGGTAGTCGTAGACGCGCTGTGCTGCAGGCAGGGCGTCGGGCGTGACGAGCCTTACGGTCGGAGTTGTGGGGGGCATATAGGGCTCCTCCTCGGTGTAGAACGAAAGCTCGAAGGCGTTGGCCGGGCTGTTGCTCGACTTGCTGATCACCGCCCCCTCGGGAATCGAGAGGGTGTAGTGGGTCTCATACTCCAACTCGGGGTAGTCGATTACCAGGTTGGTATTGCGAGCCACAGCCGTAAGGGGCTGTCCGTTGAGCGTGATTAACTTCTGGCCTACGATAACGGGGGTCGAGTAGCTGACCTGAATCGTCCCGGCATCGACCGTAAGGGTGCTTCCCTCCACAATCGAGATACCGATTACCTCGGGAATTTTAATCGGGCCTACAACTTCGTTGGGGGACTCCTCCTCCGAACAGCTCGCCAGGAGCAGCAAGGGGAGAATGAACAGGTGGAAAAATCGTTTCATAGTGGGTTTCTGTTTACTATTCGACAAATATACAAAAATTTTACTATATTTGTCCTACTGAAGCGACCTTATTTATGAAGTGCAACTTTAGAATCGGATACGGATACGATGTCCACGCTCTGGACGAGGGGTTGGAGCTCTGGTTGGGCGGTGTGAAAATTCCCCACGAGAAGGGGTGTGTGGCCCATTCGGACGGCGATGTGGCCATCCATGCCATTTGTGATGCCCTGCTCGGGGCTGCGGCCCTGGGCGACATCGGGAAGCTCTTTCCCGACACCTCGGACGAGTTCAAGGGCATCGACTCGAAAATCCTGCTGCGCAGGGTGGTCGAGGCGCTTGCGACGGCGGGTTATCGTGTCGGGAATGTCGATTGCACCATTGCGATGCAGCGTCCGAAGTTGCGCCCCCACATCGACTCTATGCGCGAGCTTCTCGCCTCGGTGATGGGCATCGAGGTCGATGGTGTATCGATCAAGGCGACCACCACCGAACGCCTCGGATTCGAGGGGAGAGAGGAGGGTGTCTCGGCCCACGCCGTGGCCCTAATCTACGCCATCTGATCCTTCTCGTTACTCGATGCTTGCTCCCACGGCGTGTCGGTAGGCCGCTACGGCCACTGCATAGTCCAGATGGGCCGTAATGGAGTTGGTGTAGAGACCGATCCAGTCGAGCTGTGCCTGCAACACATCGAGGATGGTGAGCAGCCCCTCGTTGTAGGAGTAGGTGCTCAATTCGAGGTTCTCGGCCGCGATGTGCAACCCTTTGTCGGCTGCGACGATACGCGCGCGACTCTCCACCAAGGCACTCCATTCGTTGCGCTCGTCGAGTATCACCCCTTCGCACAACTCCTCCTCCACACGCTCCAATCGCCTGACCGTCGCCTCGGCTTTGCGCACCTCCTCGCGCCGATTTCCCCATGCAAAGAGCGGAATCGAGATACGCCCGAAGAGATTTCCATCCAGGCGAAGTCTCCCGTTCCGATTGGGCGATTGGGGGTGCAACAGCGCCGTGGCTCCCACCTCGATGCGCGGAAAGAGCCCCATGCGCTTGGCCTCGACCCCTCGGTTGGCCGCCGAGGTGCGCCATTGGGCCGCCTCGATGTCGGCGCGTCGGGCCAAAATCTCCTCGGTCGGCTGACGGGGAGGCAGGGCTGACGGCTCCCAAATCGACTCGGCCAGCTCCACCTGCGTGTCGCTCTCCTCGCCTCGCAAGATATTGAAATTGTGGAGTGCCACCTCCAGGTTTTCGGTGGCAATCAGCAGGTCATACTCGGCCGAGTTGAGGCGCGCCTCGATCATCAGACAATCACTCTTGGCGATATATCCCTCCTCGAAACGGCGGTCGATGACCTCTTTGAGCGAGCGGATGATCGATACATACTCCTCGGTGGCTCGGTGAAAACGCTGCATGGCCGAGAGATTCCAATAGGTGTAGTCGGCCGTGTAGTAGAGCTCCGAGAGGGTGAAGTTGCGGTCGCAGTGTGTCGCCAGCAACTCCTCGTTGGCCTGTCGTCGGGCCGCCGTAAGTCCGGCTCCGTAGAGCGTGGCGATTATCTCGGGCTGCAGCCCCACATCCCAGGATTTGACCCCCGTTTGGTGGCGCAGATTGAGCGAGAAGTCGCCCGAGGCGGAGAGGTGGGGCAGGCGGGCTGCACGGGCACCCTGAGCTCCGGCCGTGGCCTCCTCGATGCGGGCGTCGGCCTCCTTCAACAGAAAGCTGTGCGCCACGACCTCCCGTCGGTACTCCCGGAGCGTGAGTTGTGCCCGCAGGGGCGTGGTGCAGAGGCAGAGCAGGCCCATGGCCAGAAGCCTGCGCAAGGGGTTGTAATTGCTCATCGTGATGCGGGTTTTATTCGGTAAAAAAGGGTGTAGAGGGTCGGCAGCAGGAGGATGGTGAGCAGCGTGGCGACCAACAACCCTCCCATGATGGTGGCTGCCATGGCCCCAAACAGGGCGTCGAACAGCAGGGGCAACATCCCCAGGATGGTGGTTCCCGAGGCGGTCAGCACGGGGATGGCTCGTCGGCGGGCGGCCTCCACAACGGCCTCTTCGCTCCTCGTCCCCATCTGCTCCAGGTGGTGAATCTCCTCGATCATCACCACCCCGTTTTTGACATTCATCCCCACCAACCCCAACAGGCCGAGCAGGGCGAAGAAGTCGAAGACCTTGCCCGACAGCAGCAATCCGGCCACCACTCCCACTACCATCATCGGCAGAAGCAACAGCACGATAATCGGGTCGCGGTAGTTGCCAAACAGAAGCAGCAGCGTGAAGAGAATCAGAAAGAGCGTCAGCGGCAACTTGTCGGCCAGGGCGCGGTTCGACTCTGCGCGGCTCTCCTCCTCGCCAAAGGGGAGGAGGCGGTAGCCCTCGGGGAGCGCAATTCGGCTCATCGAGTCGCGCAGCTTGCGGTAGAACTGCTGTGTGTTGATGCCGCGTTGAGGGTCGCACTGTGCCTTGATGACCCGCTCGCGGTTGTAGTGTTCGATTTTCGGGAGCGTGAAGTCGAACTGTGTGCCATCGACCGCCTGCTCCAGGGCGTAGCTTCGCCCCGAGGGGGCAAACAGCGGCATCGTCTCCAACGAGGAGAGGTTATAACTTGTCGAGGCCTCCTCCATGAGCAGGATGGGGAGTACCCGATCCCCTTCGCGGTAGTCGCCCAGCGGGTAGCCCGTGGTGGCGAGGGTGAGCCCCTCGGCCATGCGGCTGCGCGAGATGCCGATGCGCTGCCCCTTCATCTGTGAGTAGCGGGGTTGCCATGTGGGGATGCGGTTGCCCCAACTCGTGCGGATGTTATTGCACTCGGGGTTGCGCCACATCACCTCCTCGGCTTGGGCGCAGAGCCTAAGCAGCGTGTCGATGTCGGGCCCCGCAAAGCCGAACTCGATGGCGGCATCGGGCACGGGCGAGAGGCGAAAGAGTGAGGAGCGCAGCCACACATCGGGGAAGCGGGACTCGACATACTCCGCAAAGCGAGCCTCCACCTTCGGGGTCGAGTGCTTGTCGTGCAGTTCGATGAGCAGGTTGCCGAAGTTGCCCCGCTCGGCCGTGCTCCCCGAGGCGAGGTAGTAGCGCGGAGGGGTCGCCCCCACGGTAAAGGAGCTGCGCTTCACCTCCGGTTGCTCCTCCAGCCAGGCGCTCATGCTCTGCAACAGAGCCTCCGTATGGCGCAGGTTGTACCCCTCGGGCAGGATGACATCGGCCCGAAAGTAGGGCTTGTCGAGATTCGGAAAGAAGTTTTGCGGCAGTCGCCCCATGCCCCAAAGCGAGAGTCCGAAGAGGAGCAGTGCCCCTGCCACTACTCCGTAGCGATGGTGTAGGAGGGTCGTCAGCAGGCGACGAAAAGCACGGTCGAAGCGCCCCTCGTCGGTGGCGTTTGTGGTGCGTGGGCGTAGCATCCAAAGCGAGAAGAGGGGCGTCTGGGTCATGGCCAACAGCCAACTCAACCCCAGCGAGAGGGCGATGACCACAAAAAGCGGCTTGATGATCTCGGCCACCGACGAGGGGGCGAGGTAGAGGGGTAGAAACGAGAAGATGGCAATGGCCGTCGCCCCCAGCAGACTCCACTTGGGGCGCTCGGCCCCCTCGATCAAGGCTCTCTGTAGCTCCATGCCGTTTTGAAGGCCTCGTCGGGCGTTATCCACCACCACGATGGCGTTATCCACGAGCATTCCCATGGCGATGATGAAGCCCGCCAACGAGGTGCGGTTCAGCCCCTCGCCCAGGGGCCCCATCATCAGGAGCGTACCCCCGATGGCGAAGAGGAGCGACGAGCCGATGATGACCCCCTCGCGCAGCCCCATGAAGGCCATAATCAACAAAATGACAATCAGAAGCGAGAGGATGAGATTCAATACGAAGTCGTTGGTCGCTTCGCGCGCAATGCGATCCTCGGGGTAGAGCTCCACCACCTCGAGTCCCACGGGTAGCTCCGCCGTGCGAAATACCTCGCGGACCCGATTCCCCACCTTCACCACGTCGGCCTCGGCCTCGGTCGAGATGCCGATACCGATGGCTCGCTCCCCCTCGACGCGCATCAGCGTTGTGGGGGGCTCTTTGTATCCGCGCTCGATGTGGGCCACATCCCCCAGACGAAATTGGCGGAAGTCGGGGGCCATCAGGAGTTGGTTCTCCAGATCCTCGAGCGAGGAGTAGCTGCCCCCCTCCATCATCTCGATAACCATCTTGCCCGTCTGCTTTTGTCCCACGCGAATCAGCCGATTCTGCTCCTCGATGGCGCGAATAATCGCCTCGGGGCGCACCGAGAAGGCGGCCAATGCCGAGAGTGAGAGCTCCACCCTTATCTGCGGCTCCTGCTCGCCGAACAGGCGCACTTGGGCCACCCCTTCGAGGGTTGCCAGGCGCCGCTTGAGCTCCTCGGCGTGGGTGCGCAGCTCCTTCCAACTGTACCCCTCGTCGGCTACCAGGGCGCAGTAGATGCCGAAGAGGTCGCCGAAGTCGTCGCTCACGGTGATGTTCGAGGCCCCCTCGGGGAGTTGAGGGGCTATGTTGAGGGCTTTGCGGCGCAACTCGTCCCACCGCTGCGAAATCGTCGCAGGGGGTGTCGAGGGCTCCAACTCCACACGGATGCGTGAGCGCCCGTAGTGGGATTCGGAGGTGATTTTATGGATGCCCGTCATCGTCTGCAACTCGCGCTCGATGGGCTCGGTGATGAGCAGCTCGACCTGCTCGGGTGTCGCCCCCGGGTAGTCGCACGCGAGGGCGGCACTCTTGATTTTGAAGGTCGAATCCTCCTTCTTGCCCAACTCCACAAAGCTCACCGCCCCACCAACAAGGCACGACGCAAGCAGAAAGAGGAGCACTTTGGAGCCCTTTAAGGCCCTTGCTACAAGCGACTTCATGGTGTTTCGGAGTTGAGGATGCGTACTTCGTCACCCGCCTGAAGACGATAGACCCCTGCCGTGACAACCCTCTCGCCGGCCCTTACGCCACTGTCGATGAGGATGCGGTCGTTGCCGAAGGGCTCCCCGAGCTTCACGCGGCGGAGCTCCACACGATGCTCTTTGTTGATGATCCAGAGGTAGTCGCCCCCTTGCACCGGAGCGTAGATGGCCGTCAGAGGAACCGAGACGGCCCCCTGCAACGGCTCCTTAAAGAGGAGTGTGATGCGGCACGACATCCCCGGGGAGATGGGGTAGCGTGCCGTGTCGGGATTCTCGATCAGAAGCGAGGTAGGAAAGCCCGAGGCGTCGGCCGAGGTGCGTGCATAGTTCTTCAAACGGGCTTTGAATACCACCCCCGGGTAGTTGTCGAAACTCACCCGATAGCGCGTCGAAGGCTCCTCCAGCAGGTGTAATGCCCCCTCGGGGGTGGTGAAACTGACGGTGCGCGTTGCGGGATTGACCAGACGGGCTATCAGTTGCCCGGCGCTCACCCGCTCGAAATTATCGACCGCCGTGCGCTCGATAACTCCGTCGAAGGGGGCCGTAAGGCGCGTGTCGCTCAACAGCGAGAGCGAACTCTCGTAGGTCGATTTGGCCTGAGCATGGCGCGTCATCGCCACCTCGTACTCCTGTACCGAGATTGCTTCGTGGCTCAAGAGCCGCTTCATGCGCTCAAGCTGCGATTGCGCCTCCTCGTAGGCTGTGCGGTTGGCCTCGACTTCGAGCTCTACCTCCCTCGGGTCGAGCTCGGCAATCAGCTCGCCACGGCTTACGCGGCGCCCCTTCGAGACGGGAATCCGAATGATGCGACCTCCGATTTTGAAGGCGAGGTTGACGGCGTCGTCGGGGGTGGCCAGGCCGACAAAGTCGCGCTCGGCAGTGGTCAAATCGTGGAGCGTGATGGCCTTCACGGGGCGCGGAGCCTTGCTCTCGTGCTCCGCAGCCCGCTGCTGGCAGCCACAAAGCAGCAGCAAAAGAAGAGATAGGCGTATGGGCATAAAAAATGACTTGTTCTTTGGGTGAACAAGTCAATTTTTATACCAAACCCCTTCGGCTACTTGCCGATGTCGCGGCAGTTGCGCTTGTCGGTGATGATGCCGTCGGTGAGCTCCACCACGCCGTTGTTGGCTCTCAGCAGGGTCTTGATGGTGTGTACATCCATGTTGCAGCAGCGTACCGGACGACTGCCGAAGAAGGAGTAGAGCTCCCCTTCGGGCAGACGGTCGGGCGTAAGGCAGATCACCTCCTCTCCCGCCTCGTCGGCACGCTCGATGAGGGCGGCCATGCGTGCTGCGCACCCGCGACGCAGGCGCTCGAAGCTGTTGATGCAGAGCATGTGGAGTCGTCCCTCGGTCTGCAATACCTCCTCGGTGATATCTCCCGTGCTGTTGCGCAGCACAAACTCGCCGACCGAGGCGCGAATCTCGGGGGTCTTGAAGTTGGTGCGGGTCTCCACCCACTCCCACTTCTCCTCGTCCTGCCACTCCTCGTCCTCGAGGCGGAACTCGCGGAGTTTTCCGTTTTTCAGGTTGCGGTAGACCAGGATGGTCTCAAGTTGTTCGGCCTCCTCCGTGGCGGCCTCGGCATCGGGGTGGAGGCGCGCCGTGCGCAGGTCAAGCCCCACCTTGTAGGGCAGGAAGTCGATCAGCGGAAGGTGGCGGCTGCAGTAGGTGCCCAATCCCATTGCTCCGAAGAAGAAGGTGACGGCCAGAGCCCACTCCACGGCATTGAAGGCGAAAATTTTATCGCGACGGTAGCGATACCAGAGTGTGATGGCGAGTGGCATCAGCAGCAGATTCTTCAGGAAGGTCTCCCAGGGCGAGAGTTTCAGCACCTCACCGAAGCAGCCGCAATCCTCGACCGGAAGTATCGTGGCACTCAAGAGCGAGAGGAGCGTAAAGAAGCTCATCGAGCAGAGCGCGAAGATCGAGACCATGCGAATGCGCACCTTGAACAGAAGCATGCAGCCCATCAACAGCTCGGCACCGCAGAGCCAGATGGCAAAGACCATGCTCCACGCTTGCCACTCCTCGAATCCGTAGATCGAGAGGTACTCCTCCACCTTGAGGGCCGTACCCCAGGGGTCGATGACCTTGCTGAAGCCCGACGTAACGAAGGTGATGGCGATAATCAGACGGCTGATGGTGGCAGCCCATTTCAGTGCTCGCGACGACATGGTTTATTGAATCAGGGGTTGAATAGTAGCCTTTACGCGCTCGAAAATCTCGTCGGGAGAGGCCATTCGGTTGTCGGCATCGCCGCAGTCGATCACACGCAGCGAACTATCCTCGTCGGCAGCCGAGAGGTAGACTTCGCGCACGCGCTGTTGCAGTTCGAGCGAATCCTCGTGGATATCCTTGCCGCCGTTCAGGTAGTTGCGGTCGTCGCCCTCGCGTACCTCCTTTAGCTTGCGCTCGGTGAAGGCGAAGGGGACATCCAGAAAGAGCGAGAGGTCGGGTCGGGGAATTTTGTAGTAGTCGTATTCGAGCCCGAGAATCCACTCCGTGAGGCGCTTACGCTCCTCGGTCGAAGAGAGCTTGGCGCATTGGTACCCGATGTTCGAGTAGACATAGCGATCCAATACGACGGCCTTTCCCTCGGCCAGCCACTGCTGAATCATGGGGGCGGCATCGTGGCGGTCGCCGGCATAGAGTAGTGCCACCAGGTAGGGGTCCACCTTGTCGGCCGTACCGAACTCGCCACGCAGGAAGCGGGCAATCAGCTCCCCAAAGATGGGCGAGTCGAAGCGTGGAAAGTGGAGGTATTCGGTCTGCAACCCCTGCTCCGAGAGGTATTGGCGCAGACGCTGAATCTGGGTCGATTTGCCGGCTCCGTCGAGCCCTTCGAGTACTATTAACATTCTTCTATTGGTTGCTATTTTAACATCCGCACAGCGCGACGGATGCCCGCCTCAAGCGCGTCAATCTCTTCGTAGGTGTTGTATAGGGCCAACGAGGCGCGACACATGCCCGTCGTGCCAAAGTGCTTCATCACCGGCTCGGCGCAGTGCTGACCCGTGCGGATGGCGATGCCCAACTTGTCGAGAATCATCCCCATATCGTAGGGGTGTATCCCCTCGATGTTGAAGCTCAGGATGGCGCACTTCGACGGCGTGCGGCCATAGATGCGCAGCCCCTCGATCGCCTCCAACTTCTCGGTGGCATACTTCAGCAGCCCCTCTTCGTGGCGCTCCACCTCCTGCAGGGGAAGCCCCTCCAAGAAACGGATTGCTTCGCCCAGGCCCACGGCTCCGATGAAGTTGGCCGTGCCTGCCTCGAACTTCAACGGCAGCTCGGCGTAGGTGGTCTTCTCGAACGATACACGCTCCACCATGTCGCCTCCGCAGAGGAAGGGGGGCATCTTCTCCAACCACGCACGCTTCCCATAGAGCACACCGATACCCGTGGGCCCATAGAGCTTGTGGCCCGAGAAGGCGTAGAAGTCGCAATCGAGCTCCGCGACATTCACGCCGCCATGCACGATGCCCTGGCAACCATCGACCACCACGGCAGCCCCCACGCGGTGGGCCGTCTCGATGAGCGGTTTCAACTCGGGGCGTGTGCCCAGCGTATTGGAGGCCTGCGTAAGGGCCACCACGCGGGTACGCTCGTCGATAAGCGTATCGGCCAACTCGTTCATCAGTCGCCCCTCGTCGTCGAAGGGCAGCACGCGCAACTCGGCCCCCTTGCGCTCGGCCATCAACTGCCAGGGTACGATGTTGGAGTGGTGCTCCATCTCGCTCACCACCAGATTGTCTCCTGCGTGCAACACCAACTCACAGAGGCTGTAAGCCACCGTGTTGAGCGAGGCCGTGGCCCCGGCCGTGAAGATCACCTCACCCCGCTCCGCAGCACCGATGTAGCGTCGAATACGCTCGCGGGCCGCCTCATACTCCTCGGTCATCTGCTCGGCCAGGAAGTGGGCTCCGCGGTGGATGTTGCCGTTCAAGGTGCAGTGCAACTCGTTCACCTTCTCGATGACGCAGCGCGGCTTTTGGGCCGTGGCTCCGCTATCCAGATAGACGAGCGGTCGGCCGTGAACGGTTCTTCCTAAAATCGGAAACTCTTCGCGTATTTGGTTAATATCAAACATCTTACATGGTTTCTAATTTCTCCTCGACGAGGGCTCGAAGCTCCTCGATGAGCGCCTCGCATGGGTGCTCCATCACCACCTCGCCGGCAAAACCCTCGATTTGCAGATGGCGTGCCTGGCTCTCCGAGAGGCCGCGCTGACGCATATAGAGAATTGCCTCGCCATCGAGCTGTCCGACCGTGGCGCCGTGCGAACACTTCACATCGTCGGCATAGATCTCCAATTGGGGCAGCGTGCGGATTTTGGCACCGGGCGTAAGCTCGATGTTGCGGTTGGTCTGGCGGGCATCGGTCTGCTGGGCGTCGGGGGCTACATAGACCAGCCCCTCGAAACGACCGTTGGCCCCCTCGCCACTCGCCACGCCCTTTACGAGGGTCGTGCTGCGGCACTCGGGAGCAAGGTGACGCGTCGTAATCTGCACACCACTCTCCTCGCCGGCGGCAAGCAGAAACAGGCCGCGCAGACGGCTCTCTGCGTGGGGCTCACGGAGCTCAATCGTCACTTGGCTTTGAGCCTTGCCGAGGAGCACCTGTGTAATCTCACTCTCGGAGCCCGAAGCCTGACTGATATGGGCCTCGACGCCACCTCCTTCGCAGAAAATCTCGGTCAGTTGCAGGCGTGCGCCCTCCCCCAGCGTGATGCGGAGCGGGGTTGTGGCCGCCTCGCCGTGCAGCACCAGGATGCGACGCTCCGCCCCAGCCGGAATCTCCAGCTCGGTGAGCTCCCCGGCACGCACCAACTCCACCTCGGGAATCGCTTCGAGTCGTCGGTATAACATCTCCACCCTGCTCATTACTCCTCCTTGTAGTCGTTAATCAACCAGTCGTAGCCCTCCTTCTCGAGTTTGAGAGCCAGCGTCTTGTCGCCCGAGTAGATGATGCGACCCTTGTAGAGCACATGCACAAAGTCGGGCACGATGTAGTCCAGCAGGCGCTGGTAGTGGGTGATAACCACCGTGGCATTCTCCTCGGTGTGGAGCTTCGTGACACCCGTGGCTACGATGCGCAGGGCGTCGATATCGAGACCCGAATCGGTCTCGTCGAGGATGGCCAACTTGGGGTCGAGCATCGCCATTTGGAAGATCTCGTTCTTCTTCTTCTCTCCACCCGAGAAACCCTCGTTCACCGAGCGCGAGGTGAGCTTCGAGTCGAGCTCCACCACGGCGCTCTTCTCGCGCATCATCTTCAGGAACTGCGCAGCCGTGAGGGGCTCCTCGCCCCGGTACTTGCGGTGCTCATTGACAGCCTGCTTCATGAAGTTGGCCATCGAGACCCCCGGAATCTCCACCGGATATTGGAAGCCGAGAAAGAGCCCCAGACGGGCACGCTCCTCGATGGGCATCTCCAACAGGTTGTGGCCCATGAACTCCACCTTACCCTCGGTAACCGTGAACTTCTCGTTGCCGGCCAAGACCGAAGCCAGAGTCGATTTGCCCGAGCCGTTGGGGCCCATGATGGCATGTACCTCGCCGGCCTTCACCTCCAAATTAATCCCCTTGAGAATCTGCTTTTCGCCTACCGAGGCGTGCAGGTTTTCTACCTTTAACATAGCCTATCTTTTTTCTTTTACTTTTCTGTTTTTTGATCGAAATCTCTTGTCGAAGGGTTATCCTACCGACCCTTCGAGGCTGATGGCCAGCAACTTCTGCGCCTCGACGGCAAACTCCATCGGGAGCTTTGCAAGCACCTCCTTGGCATATCCGTTCACAATCAACCCTACGGCATCCTCGGTCGAGAGTCCGCGCTGACGGCAGTAGAAGAGCTGCTCCTCCGAAATTTTCGAGGTGGTGGCCTCATGCTCCACCACGGCCGTCGGGTTGTTCGAACTGATGTCGGGGAAGGTGTGGGCGCCGCACTTGTCGCCAATGAGCAGCGAGTCGCACTGCGAGTAGTTGCGTGCCCCCTCGGCCCCCTTGGCCATGCGTACCTCACCACGGTAGGAGTTCTCGCTGCGGCCGGCCGAGATACCCTTCGAGACGATGCGCGAACGGGTGTTGCGCCCCAAGTGAATCATCTTGGTGCCGGTGTCGGCCTGCTGGAAGTGGTTGGTCATCGCCACCGAGTAGAACTCGCCCACCGAGTTGTCGCCCAGCAGGACGCAGCTCGGGTACTTCCAGGTGATGGCCGAGCCGGTCTCGACCTGGGTCCACGACAGACGGGCATTTTCACGGCACAAGCCTCGCTTCGTTACGAAGTTGTAGATGCCTCCCTTGCCCTCCTTGTCGCCCGGGTACCAATTCTGCACGGTCGAGTACTTCACCTCGGCATCGCGCTCCACGACAATCTCCACCACGGCGGCGTGGAGCTGATTCTCATCGCGCTGCGGTGCGGTACAGCCCTCCAGGTAGCTCACATACGACCCCTCGTCGGCTACGATGAGCGTGCGCTCGAACTGTCCCGTGCCGGCGGCATTGATGCGGAAGTAGGTCGAGAGCTCCATCGGACAGCGCACCCCCTTGGGGATGTAGCAGAACGAGCCGTCGGAGAAGACGGCGGCGTTGAGTGCGGCATAGAAATTATCCGTATGGGGTACGACCGAGCCCAGGTACTTGCGAATCAGCTCGGGGTGCTCCTTGATGGCCTCCGATATGGAGCAGAAGATGATTCCCTTCTCTTTGAGGGTCTCACGGAAGGTGGTCTTCACCGATACCGAATCCATCACGGCATCGACGGCCACACCCGCCAGCGCCATCTGCTCCTCAAGCGGAATACCCAGCTTGTCGAAGGTGCGTTTCAGCTCGGGGTCCACCTCGTCCATCGAGCCGAGTTGCTTCTTGGGCTTGGGGGCGGCGTAGTAGATGATATCCTGGAAGTCGATTTCGGGAATACGCAGGTGTGCCCAGGTGGGCAGGGGCATCTTCTGCCAATGGCGAAAAGCCTTCAGACGCATGTCGAGCATCCATTCGGGCTCGCCCTTCTTCTCGGAGATAAGGCGTATCACCTCCTCCGAGAGCCCCTTTTGGATGGTCTCGGTTTCGATATCGGTGGTAAAGCCGTACTTATAGTCGCTTTCGGTCAGCGTGTCAAGTATATTCTCTTCTCTCTTTGACATAGTTGAGAATGGTCGTTTTAATCGGACAAAGTTACAAAATCCCTTTGCAAATCGCAAGCCTAAAGCCTCCAATTTTCCACTTTCCTGCTGAAAGCAGGGGGTATAAAGAGAAATGCACTCCCGATGGAGAGTGCATTTCAGGTTGTTTCTTTAGTTGTGGGGTTACGCCTCGGGGCCAAGCAGCCGTTGGTAGAGGGCCTCGTCATGCCATCCCTCGGCCGACCAATTCCATCGCCGCTTGGTGCCGACCAGGCGGAATCCGTGGCGGCGGAAGAGGCGCACGCTGGCGCGATTGTCGGGCTCGATGTTGCACCACAACTGATTCAGCCCCAAAATCTTGTGCGAATAATCGGCGAGCAGCTCCAACGCCTCGCCTGCATACCCTTTTCGGCGGTTTTTGTCGCCATGAACGAGGATTCCTACTCCGGCTCTGCGATGCAGGGGCTCCACCTCGAAGAGGTCGATGGCACCAACCGCCTCGCCTTGCAGGGTCTCGATGACCAGGCGCAGCTGTCCGCTACGGAAGAGGTCGTACTGCTGTGCCTCGATGTAGCGCTCGATTTGGTGGAGCGACAGGGGGGCCAGCGTGCCACTGATGTGCCACACCTCGGGCGAGTTCTCCCAGGCGTACATCTGCTCGGCATCCCTCGGCTCGAGGGCTCGAAGTCGGCATTTGCTCCCCTCCAACAGCATGATTTACAGGCCGATGATTTTGTTGCGAATCAACATGGCCGAGCCCCAGGCGCTTGCCGTCTCGGTCATCTTCGAGAGGCGGAATTTGGTATCCTTATAGACCAGGTTGAGCGAGTATTTGTTGGTGGCCGACTTCAGGGGCAGCATCAGGTAGTCGCCTGCAGCCGCCAAGTTACCGCCCACAATCACCGTTTCGGGGTTGAAGGTGTTGATCAGGAAGGCAATCGCCTTGCCCACCTTCTCGCCCGCCTCCTCGATCAGTTCGATCGAGAGGTTGTCGTCGTTCTTGGCTGCGGCGATGATGTCGTCGATATGAATCGGCTCGTGGCGGTCGTGCTTCTCGCGCAGAATCGTATTGACCCCCTTGCCAATCAGCTCCTGCATCTTCTCCTCGATGGCTACGCCCGAGACCTCGGTCTCCAGGCACCCCTTCTTGCCGCACGAGCAGATGATCTCGTTGTCGAAGAAGGGGATGTGGCCGAACTCGCCCGCAAAACCGCTCTTGCCGTAGTAGAGCTGGCCGTTCACCACAATGCCGATGGCCACGCCCCGTCCCAGGTGGAGGTAGAGTACATCGCTCTCCTCCTTCGAACGGCCGCAGGTGTACTCCGCATAGCAACGCGCGCGCGTGTCGTTCTCGAGCAGTACGCGGATGCCGATGCGCTGCTCGATGATGTCGCGCAGGGGTTGCTCGCTCGAGGTGAAGTATTTGTAGGAGTGGCCCGTTTCGGAGTTCACGCGACCCACGATGCTCACTCCCATGCCCAAAATTTTGTCGCGGTTCACGCCGCAGTTGCGGATGAAGTTCTCGATGTTGGTGCAGATGCGCTCGAGGCATTGCGGACGGTCGGTGAGCTCGAAGTCGGTATCAATCTGCTCTTTGATGATGTTGTTTTGCAGGTCGGTAATCATGTAGGTCATGTTGTCGCGGCCCACATTGAAACCGGCGAAGTAGATGGCCGAGTTGGCCAAACCGAAGACATTGGGGCGACGACCACCCGGAGTCTCCACCTTGCCCAGGTCGGTGACGATATTCTCATCGACCAGCTCCTGGACCAGCTTGGTGATGGTCGGCACGCTGATGTGCAGCTCCTTGGTCAGCTCCGAGAGGGTACACTCGCCATTGACCGCCATGTAGGCGATGATATTGCGCTTGATCAGGTTGTTCTTATGGGAGATGCCACGCTGGAAGTCGTCTCCTTGCCCGTTGAAAAATTCGGTTAATGAGCTCATTTTTACGCCTGCTTTTTCGTTATTTCATAATATCTTCACAAAGATAATAAGAATCGTCGAAAAACAAGCGGTTGTTTGCGATTTATTTTAAGAATATAGAAAATTTTTTTACGAATCGCCCCCTGTGCCAATTTTGGAGCTGTTGTTTGTGTTTTTCAAAAAAAAATGCTATCTTGCGCAAGAAGAAACATATAAAACGCTTGCTTATGGCTGCAGAATTGGTACTTAAATTGATCGACAGTTCGTCGAAGGAGTGTGAGGTTACCGGCAGGATGATGGGGTCGGATGATACCTACACAATCCCCTTCAAATTACTCCATGTAGGATATGTGCATTGGCCCCAGGCGGGTGATCCCAACCACTCGGTCAAGGTGGAGAGCCTCGGTGCCGACTTTGTTGAGGTGAGCATTACCGCCGTTTCGCGCGGGGTGCGAGGTCCCCAAAAACTCTTCGTAGGTGAGAAGATTTCGGAAAGCTATATGTTCGGGGAGTGGAGCTATGGTTACACCCTGAGTCTTGCTTCGGCCGAAGCCGATGGTCGCCTCGACTATGAGAGGGCTTTGGAGGAGGCTCACAAGCAGGAGAAGAAGATGGTTAGGGCCAATGGCAAAATCAACTACGATGCCTATTGCCAGACCAAAAATCTCTATACGGAGGCCGCGCGCCTGGGTAGCTCGGAGGCCTTTGCCTGGTTGGTGAACGATGCGCTGACCCATCTGATCAGCTATCGCGGGAAGCAACTTTACACACGCCCTGTATCGGTGAGCGAGGCCTTGGAGCTTGTCGAGCAGGCCGAGTCGCTTGGTGTGGGAGGGCGTGCTCGTGAGATCTACGAGTCGCGCCCCGACCTCTCTATTCAGGAGGGGGTGCTCTATGGATTGTTGCGTGATAAAAAGAGGGTTGTTGTCCCCGACGGAGTGACCAAAATTTCAGAATACGCCTTCTCGAGAACTTCGGTAGAGAGCATTACTATTCCCGCCTCGGTGACCACCATCGAACCCCGCGTATTCATGGATGCTCATAACCTTAAAGAGGTGGTAATTCACGGCTCTGTAACCATTGGCGAGTATGCCTTTTGCGATTGCAATAATCTCAAGGAGTTGCATATCGAGGGGCCGGCCGTTATCGACAGCCATGTCTTTCGTGACTGCTCCTCGCTTGATGAGGTCGTGCTGCCGGCCGGCTCTATATGTGCGCCGGGCGGAAAGTTTGAGGACTATCCGAAGATCACGATAAAGGAGTAGAAAAAACGGGGTGTTTCGAGCACCCCGTTTTTTTGTCTGAAGATGTGATTCGTTAGAGCGTAGCCTTCGACTCGACGGCAACCTCCGT
Organism: Alistipes sp.; assembly: GCA_045605785.1. GTDB lineage: Bacteria > Bacteroidota > Bacteroidia > Bacteroidales > Rikenellaceae > Alistipes. Next base: position 31,516 of record JAZUQP010000030.1, read on the forward strand.
GTTCACCTTCTTGATCAGCCCCTGCAATACATTGCCGGGACCCAATTCGGTGAACTCCTCCACCCCGTCGGCGAGCATCTGCTTCACGATGTAGGTCCAACGCACCGGAGCCGTCAGCTGTGCAATCAGATTCTGCTTGATCTGCTCGGCATCGGTATAGGGCTTCGCATCCACATTCTGGTAGATGGGGCAGCTCGGCGTGTGGAAGGGGGCCTCGGCGATGGCGCGAGCCAACTCCTCACGGGCAGGCTCCATCAGCGGCGAGTGGAAGGCGCCACCTACGGGCAGACGCAGGGCGCGACGGGCACCCGCCTCCTTGAGCTTTGCGCATGCGGCATCCACAGCCTCTACGGCACCCGAGATGACCAGCTGGCCCGGGCAGTTGTAGTTGGCGGCAACCACCACACCCTCGATCTCGGCACACACCTGCTCAACGACGCTGTCCTCCAGCCCCAGGATGGCGGCCATCGTACCGGGCTGTGCCTCGCAGGCCTGCTGCATCGCCATGGCGCGCTTCGACACCAGCTTCAGACCATCCTCAAAACTCAAGGCTCCCGATACCACGAGGGCCGAGAACTCACCGAGCGAGTGGCCGGCTACGGCGTCGGGTTTCACCCCCAGCGACTTGGCCAGGATGACCGAGTGCAGGAATACGGCGGGCTGCGTTACCTTGGTCTGCTTGAGCTCCTCGTCCGTACCCGAGAACATGATGTCGGTGATGCGGAATCCCAAAATCTCGTTGGCCTGCTCGAAGAGGGCCTTGGCCTCGGGAACCTGCTCATAGAGGTCTTTACCCATGCCTACCGACTGGGCTCCCTGGCCGGGAAATACATATGCATGTTTCATCTCTATACTCTTTTTAGAATTATTGACCAATTTCGGGGCAAAGATAGCCTTTTTTAACCAAAAAACAAAAGGGCAGGTTTTCCTGCCCTTCTGTTTTTGCCCGTTTGAGCTCCTTACTTGTTGCAAATCAGGTTGTTGCGCTCGATGTCCTTGAAGTAGCGGTAGGTCGATACACGCAGCTCCTCGGCAGCCGGATCGTCGCAGACGATGATGCCGCAGGGGTGCACCTGCAGGGCCGAAATGGTCCACTGGTGGTTGTAGCCACCCTCCACGCCGTGGCGTACGGCGCGAGCCTTCTTGTGGCCCGTGGCCAGGATCATCACCTTCTTCGAGGAGAGGATGGTGCCGACGCCCACCGTCAGGGCGGTCTTCGGTACCAGCGTTACATCGCCACCAAAGAAGCGCGAGTTAACGATGATGGTATCCTGCGTCAGCGTCTTCTGGCGCGTGCGCGACGAGAGCGACGAGAAGGGTTCGTTGAAGGCGATGTGGCCATCCTCGCCAATGCCGCCCATGAAGAGGTCGATGCCTCCGGCCTCGGCGATGCGGGCCTCGTAGTCGGCGCACTCACGCTCCAAATCCTCGGCGTTGCCGTCCAGGATATTCACATTCTCGGGTTTGATGTCGATGTGGCTGAAGAAGTTGTTCCACATGAAGGAGTGGTAGCTCTCGGGGTGATCCTCCGCGAGGCCCACATACTCATCCATGTTGAAGGTGATTACATTCTGAAACGAAACCTCTCCCGCCTTGTGCAGGCGAATCAGCTCGCGGTAGGTCTCCAGGGGCGTGGAACCCGTGGGAAGGCCCAATACGAAGGGCGACGAAGTGTGCTTGGCCTTTTGACGAATCTGCTCGACAATGTAGCGGGCAGCCCATTGGGCCACTTGTGCGGAATTTTGTTCGATAATCAGTCTCATACCTAAATATATTACTAGGGTGGTAAATAAAGTTGCTTAGAACATCTTGACGAAGACCTCAAAAGCCTGGTATTCGGCCATGCCGAGTCGGTCGTAGAGCTTGGCGGTGTTCTGCGTGCGCTCCTCGGCTCGCTGCCAGAACTCGCGCGGGTCACTGCCCGGGAAGGGCATGATGTCCTTCTGCGAGAGGTGGCGGTAGATGGCGTGGCGCTTCTTGATCAGCTCGTCGGGCGAGAGGGGTACGGCCATGTCTACCATGCCCAAATCCCACTCCATCCAGGCACCACGGTAGAGCCACATGTGGCACTCCTTGAGCCACTCGTCCTCCTTCACCACCTCGATGGCCTCCAGGATGGCCTCCATACAGGTGCGGTGCGTGCCGTGGGGGTCGGCCAAGTCGCCTGCGGCGTAGATCTGATGAGGTTTGATTTCGCGCAGCAGGTTGACGATAATCTCGATATCCTTCTCCGAAAGCTCTCCCTTCTTGATGCCGCCCGTCTCGTAGAAGGGGAGGTTCAGGAAGTGGGTGTTGGTGTCGGGGTTGAGGCCGAACGAGCGCACGGCGGCGCGTGCTTCGGCGCGACGAATCGAACCCTTCAGGTCGATCAGGGCACGAGGCTCGGGTTCGCCCTTCACCTTCGAGCGGATGATCTCCTCCACCTGCTTCGTATAGTCGCCGAAGCCCAACTCACGAGCCGTATCGACATTCTGAAGTACCACATCGTCGGCCACGGCCACATTACCCGAAGTCTCGTAGGCTACATGTACATCGTGGCCCTGCTCCACCAGACGGATGAAGGTACCACCCATCGAGATGACATCGTCGTCGGGGTGGGGCGAGAAGATTACCACACGCTTGGGGTAGGGCTGCGAGGGGGCAGGACGGGTCGAGTCGTCGGCGTTGGGCTTGCCACCGGGCCACCCCGTGATGGTGTGCTGCAGGTCATTGAAGACCTTGATGTTAATCTGATCGAAGGAGTCCTGCTCCAACAACTCGCCGAGCGAGTTCTCGATATAGTCCTTGTAGGTGAGCTTCAGGATGGGCTTGTTGACAACGCCGCAGAGCCACACCACTGCCTTACGGATAAAGCGCGGGGTCCACTCGCAGGGGCCTACCAGCCAGGGGGTCTCGATGCGGGTGAGGAACTTGGCGGCATTCTCGTCGATGACCACCTCCATGTTGGGGTGCTCCTGCAGCTGTGTGGCGGGAACCATGTCGCTCATGGGGCCCTCGACCACCTTCTGTACTACGCCGGCCTTATCCTCGCCCCAAGCCATCAGGATGATTCTCTTGGCGCGCATGATGGTGTCCAGGCCCATCGTAATGGCCATCTTGGGGGTATTCTCCAGTCCGAAGAAGGCATCCGACTGGATTTTGCGCGAGTCGTGGGTGAGCTGCACCAGACGGGTGCGCGACTTGGCGTAGGAGCCCGGCTCGTTGAAGCCGATCTGCCCCTGCTCGCCCACGCCGATAACCATCAGGTCGATGTGGCGGGCCATCTGGTCGTAGGAGGTGCAGTAGTCGGTGATGCGATCCTCGCTAACCGTGCCGTCGGGGATGTGGATGTTCTCGGGCAGGATGTCGATATGGCTCAAAAACTCCTCGTGAATACGGTAGTTGCGGCTCTGCTGCTCGGAGGCGGCAATGGGATAGAACTCGTCGAGACTGAAGACAGCCACATTCTGAAAACTCACTTCACCCGCCTTGTGGCGCTTTACCAACTCACGATAGAGTCCCAAAGGGGTGCGACCCGTGGTAAGACCCAGCACAAAGGGGGTTGCCTCGTCGTACATCAGCGTGGAGCTATGGCTGGCGTTGTGCTTGCTGATTGCCTTGACAATGGAGTCGGCTACATACTGCACGCCCTCGTATTCACTCTCATATACCAGGGTATGCATCTTCTCGTAGCGATGGATGATGTCGCGCGGCGCGGCCGAAGCGATCAGTCCGCCATCTTTCGGAAGCGAGTACTTGTTGTTTTTCATGGCTTTACTCTCTCTTTTTAGTATTTGTTGTTTGCGTCTTAACTCTCTTTGTGCTTTCGACCTCAAAGATAGTGAAAAAATGGCAAAAGAGGTGCCTCCTCAGTCGATTTTTTTCTCAATTTCCCTCTTGGAACCCCCTCATGACGCGAAAAGGAGGTGCTCGACCTCCTCTTTGCTCACAAAGTTAGTACATGTTGTCGTACATACTTTGACTCTTGTCGTACTTCAGGTCGGCCAGCGATGCCGCCTTCACGCCGATGTTGAAGTTCCACTGTTTGTAGTGGCCGAAGGGCACCCACGAGAAGGACATCTGCCAGCAGTGCAGGTCGCGTGTGAGTGAGATCTGCGAAGTGGTCAGCTTGCCGGTCATGATGTCGTAACCGCCCTGCAGGGTCAGACCCATCTTGGGCGTGATGTTGACCGAGCCGTTCACATTGATGGTCTGTGTGACATTCTTCTTGTAACCCGTGGTGCCGTTGTTGTAGGGAGATGAGGAGTAGTTTACTGTGTAGGTAAAACTCAAGTTCCACGGGATGGAGAAGTCGTAGTAGGCCTGGGCCATGTATTGCCTTCGCAGGTTGGGGTCGAGCTGCCCGTAGGGGTCGTAGAAGGGGTTTTGGTACTCGGGCGGAATACTCGTCAGGTCGTTGATGGCAGGCTGTCCCCCCTTGTCGCGCGATTGGAAGGTGTAGCCAAACGACCAACCCGTGTTGATGACACGGCCCGGCAGACGCAGTTGGTTGGTGCGCTTACCCTCGGGCGAGAGTTTGTAGGGGTCGAGCTGCATCGAAAGGTTGATACCGAAGTTCTTGATAACACTCGTGCGGAACGATACGCTGAGGTTCGAGAGACGCAACGAGTCGGCGGCGAAGTTGTACGAACCGCTGACCTTGATGTCGTCGATGAGCTTCAACTTGCGCATGCCCGAAGTATCGCGGTCGCTGAGAACCTTTATCTCGAGGTTTTGCGAGAGCGAGAAGGTGAGGGCTGCCGAGAGGCGGTTAGACGGAGCCGTGTAGGCGTTGTTGGCAAAGGGCGAGTAGCTCTTTGTATTGCCCAACGAGTCGCTCTGTACCATCTGGTAGTAGCCGTAGCGCAACTTTGTGAAGTCGGGGTTGTACGAGAGTCCGATGGTGGGGGTCAGCGTGTGGCGCACGGCCTGCAGCTTCTGCTGGCGGTTCTTGTTTTTGGCTCGATACATACCATAGACCGTCGTCGAGGCCGAGACATTGGCCGAGTAGTTCCACAGACGCCAGAAGCCATACTCCGGATCGAGCATCTCGACCTTGCCGCTCTCGGGATTCCACACCTGCTCCTGCTTGCGGAATACCCAGCTCTCGGTGTAGTTGAACGAGGGCGAGACATTGATGTAGTTGAAGAGGTTGAACGAGGCCGAGATGGGAATCGTGTGCTTGATGCCGTTCTTCATCTTGGTGAGCGACTCTTTGGTGAATACCTCGCTCTCGGTGGTGTTCAACGAGTTGGTCATGTTGGCCGTATAGCGCATCGAGATCTTCTCGTACCAGCGGGGCTTACCCATCGCCTCCTTGCGCTTGAAGGGGTAGAAGGTCGAGACATTGAAGACCACATTCGGCAGGTTGATCGAGATGGTCTGATTCTGCGAGTTCTGCGATACGGACATGTTGGCCGAGAGGGAGAAGGGGGTACCTGCCCAGCTCTTCGAGTAGGAGATCGAGGAGTTGGTCTGGGTCGCCAACATGTCGTTGAGGTTGGTGGCGGCGTAGCGGCTGTAGCCACTCGTGGCGAAGTTCACCGAGGCCGAGAAGGTGGAGCCGGGGTTGGCCTTCGGATCCTGCGTGTGGGTCCACTTCAGGCTGATGTTGCTCTGCTTGATGTAGTCGGGCTCGCCCTTGTCGCCCACCTTGATGTTCGAGTATTGGAAGTTCAGGTTGCCGCGGAACTTGTAGCGCTTGACATAGTTCGAGAGGGCCGAGGCCTCCCACGAGCCGAGGGTGTAGATACCGCCTCGCACGGCTAAGTCGAAGTGGTCGCCAAAGGTGAAGTAGTAGCCCAGGTCGCGGATGAAGAAGCCCTTGGTGGCCTCCTCGCCGAAGGTGGGCATCAGAAGTCCCGACTTGGGGCCCGAACTCAAGGGGAAGAAGCCCTCGGGGATACCGAGGAAGTAGATGGGCACATCCTCCATGACCAGGTAGGCGGGACCCGTAATCACCTTCTTGCCCGGGATGACCTTCGCTTTGGTCATCTGAAGGTAGAAGTGGGGGCAGTCGGTGTGGTCGCAGGTGGTGTACTTGCCGTCGGAGATGTTGATCGAGTTGTCCTTCATCTTCTTGACATGGCCGCCCACGAGCCATCCGTCGCCCTCCTGCGTGGCTACACCCTTAATCTTGGCCTTGCCCGACTCGATGTTGTAGGTGATGGTGTCCATGTTGTAGGTCGAGCCACCCTGGGTAAAGGTGGGGCGGGTGGGGGAGTACTCTCCATCCACCGTGTCGGCCTTGCCATAGGCATAAATCTCCTTCGACTCCATATCCATCTGCATGAAGTCGGCCTTCAGATTCATATCCTGGTAGGTAACATCGCCCTGGTTGTAGATATAGACCTTCTTGGCGCGCAGGTCGTAGACCAGCGAGTCGGAGTTGGTACCCGAGATGATATCCTGCAACCCCATGCCGCCTCCCGAGCGACGACGCACCGTATCGCGTCGCAGGGTGTCGCGGCCCAGCGTGTCGGGGGTGGGGTGTTCGTGGTCGTGCAGGTGGTCGATTTCGTGGTTGTGGAGTTGGGCCGACGAGTCGGCGGCGGGGCGGTTCGCACGGCGCATACGCCGCTCACGACGCGCGGCCTCCTCGGCAGGAGTCTCCGACGAGGGGGCACCGATCCGTTCGTTTGCGCGTAGAATCGAGTCCTGTCGGGCGGCGTGCAGGAGCTCGGCCGTACCGCTACGACCGATCAGCGCCTGTCCGAAAAGGAGCAGGATGGCTGCCAAAAGGGTGTATTTTGCCTTAAAATGCTTCAAAATTCCAAAAAAAAATCGTAACTTTGCCGACGCTGTCGGCAAAAACAACCGAGATGGGCTTTCGGGCCATCTCTGTGCCTGTTTTTCGCGCGGCAAATATAGTTAAAAAATTGCAGAACGATGAACTTTCTCGCTACTTTTCCCTCGCGTCGGGTGCTTTTTGTCGCCCTCCTTGCGCTTTTGTTTCTCGGGGTAACCTCCCCGGAGTCGGTTTTGGCACAAAATCGTGGCGTGCAGGTCGTGGTCATCGACGCCGGTCATGGCGGTCCGAAGTTTCCCGGGGCCACCTATGGGGGCTACTGCGAGAAGGATATCAACTTGCAGATAGCCTTGAAGTTGGGTAAGCTCATCGAGAAGAACATCCCCGGGGTGAAGGTGGTCTACACGCGCACCACCGACAAACAGTTCTCATCCGACCTGAATACCGACTTGCAGGCGCGAGCCAACATTGCCAATCGGGCCGGTGGCGATCTCTTCATCTCGATTCACGCCAACGCTGCACGCTCGACGGCAGCTCGAGGCTTCGAGACCCTCATCATGGGTGAGAGCGAGAAGGAGACCCGCATGAACGAGGAGGTGCTCTATGCCAACAACAAGGAGGAGTTTCTCGATATGTCGGACGAGCGTACGGCGGCCATCGTGAGGGCCTATCTCCAGAATCTGCAGTTTACCTACGGCCGTTACAGCGAGGCGATGGCGCGCCTGGTGCAGAGCAACTACACCGAGGCGGGCTACCACAGCCGAGGCGTCAAGCCCCAGCTCTTGAAGGTGCTCTACGCCACCGATATGCCGAGCGTTCTGACCGAGGTGGGCTTCATGTCGAACTCGGTCGATCTCAAGCGCATGACCTCCGAGAGCGGACAGCAGGAGATTGCGCGTGCCCTCTGCGATGCGGTGAGCGACTATGTCGAGTTTGTGCGCAAGAGCTCCGCCATGGAGACCCCCGTGGAGCAACCCGAATCGAAGCCCGAATCGAAACCCGACGAGAAGCCTGAAGAGAAGCCTGCACCTGCCCCCAAGCCCGAAAAACCCGCAGCGGCGAAGAGCGGCTACACGATTCAGGTGATGGCCTCGCCCACCTCGCTCTCGATCAACCACGCCGGCTTCAAGAGCTACCGCGGGCGTGTCAGGGAGTTCACGGCGGCGGGTCGCTATCGCTACAAGTACTGCTACGGCAGCTACTCCACGCGCAGCGAGGCGGCGGCCGACCTGGCCAAAGTAAAACAGACCTTCAAGGATGCCTTTGTGGTACACTTCGAGGGCAGTGAGATTCGCTAACGACTCCCTGCCCGCAATAAAACGAACGAGTAAGAGAGAAATTGTATGAAGAAAGAGGTTAAAATCGGAATTTTTGCCGTATTGATGATTGGCTGTGCCTGGGCCGGTATCCGCTTTTTGAGCGGTATCGACATCTTCAGCCGCAATGTTGACTACTTTGCCGCCTACGAGTCGGTCAGCGGTGTGCAGGGTGCCACCCCCGTGATGATGCGCGGAGTGAAGATTGGTACCGTAACCGAGATTTCGTTCCCCTCGGCCCAGAGCAGCGAGGTGGTGCTTCGTCTGACCGTTAAGCGCCAATATAAGCTCCCCGAGGATACGAAGGCCCGTATCGTGGGCTCGCTGATGGGGGGTGCCTCCATCGAGATTGAGTGTGGCTCGTCGCCCGTGATGCTGGAGCGAGGGGATACCCTCCTCACGGAGGTGGCTCCCGGTATGCTCGACGCCGTCAATCCCCTGATGGCCAAAGTCGAGGGGTTGATCGACGAATTGACTCTGACCCTCGAAGGGGTGCATGGTGTAGTGGCCGACAATGCCTCGGGCATCGAGGGGTTGGTGGCCCATCTGAACTCCATTTCGGCCAATCTGGATGCCATCCTCAGCGCCGAGAAGGGGGGCTTGCAGGAGGCCGTGGCCGGCATCTCGGAGTTCTCGCGCACGCTGGGCGAGAATGCCGAGCGCATCGACACGCTGGTGGGTAACCTCTCGACCTTCTCGACGGCAGTGGCCGAGTCGGACATGGTGGCCAACCTGGATCGTACGCTTGCCGAGCTCTCCTCCCTGCTGGGCGAGGTGCGCGGTGGCGAGGGGTCGCTCGGTCAGCTCCTCAACGACGAGGAGCTCTATGCCAACCTGACGGCCGCCAGCGAGAACCTCTCGATGCTGTTGGCCGACCTGAAGGAGCACCCGAATCGCTATGTGCACCTCTCGGTCTTTGGCGTGAACGAAGAGAAGCAGGCCGCCAAGCAGGCCAAGCGCGAGGCGCGTGAGGCCAAAAAGGCTGCAAAGAGCAATGAGTAGCCGCGAATAAATAAAACAGCGCAAAACGGCCGGATGCCATTCACCCAAAATTAGAGATGATCTACCCGCGTAACTTTGAACAGAAGATTGGTTTTGACCGCCTGCGTGAGCAGGTGGCGGCCCTCTGCACCATGCAGGCGGGGCGTGAGCGGCTCCTCGGTGAGCACTTCTCGACCTCTCGCAAGGAGATTGAGCACCGCCTCGACATGGCCGACGAGATGCGCACCATCCTGATTTTGGAGCGAGAGTTCCCCGATTCGGAGTATGCCGACATCGACCTTATCGTGGCCAAAATTCGTGTGGAGGGGGCCTTTCTCGATACCGACGAGGTGGTGACGCTGCGTCGGGCCCTCTGCTCGATAGGCGAGGTGGTGGAGTTTATCCGCAGCCGTGGCGAAGGGGGTTACCCTTCGCTTTATGCTCGCACGCGCGATGTGAGCTCCTTTCCCGAGATTGTACGCGAAATAGACCGCTTGGTCGATCGCTTTGGCGAGGTGAAGGATTCGGCCTCGCCCGAGTTGCAGCAGATTCGTCGCTCGATTCGTGAGCAGGAGGGGCAGGCCGCCAAGCGGCTGCAACAGCTCTTGCAACGAGCCAAGCAGGCGGGAATCGTCGAGGCCGATGCCTCGCTCTCGGTGCGCGAGGGCCGCACGGTGATCCCCGTGTCGGCCGCCAACAAGCGTAAGTTGCAGGGCTTTATTCACGATGAGTCGGCCACCGGAAAGACGGTCTATATCGAGCCGGTCGAGGTGGTCGAAATAAACAATCAACTCAAGGAGCTCACCTATGCCGAGCGCCGCGAGATTGTGCGTATCCTGACCCTCTTTACCGAGCAGCTGCGCCCCTCGGTCGAGGAGTTGGAGCGTGCCGGCGAGTGCCTGGCCGAGCTCGACATGGTGCGAGCGAAGGCGCGTTGGGCGGTGCAGAACATGGGCGGAAGACCCATCGTCTCGACCGATGGCCGTCTGTTGTTGCGTCGTGCCCGCCACCCGCTCCTGCAGCAGACCCTCAAGGCCCAGGGCAAGGAGGTGGTACCCCTCGACATGGAGCTCGACCGACAGAAGCATCTGCTGGTCATCTCGGGCCCCAATGCGGGTGGAAAGTCGGTCTGTCTGAAGACGACGGGTATCGTGCAGTATATGTTCCAGTGCGGATTTTTGGTGCCGGCACTCGAGAACTCCGAACTGCCGATTTTCGACTCGATATTTATTGATATTGGCGATGAGCAGTCGATCGATGACGACCTTTCGACCTACTCTTCGCACCTGAAAAATATGAAAAACATGTTGGCCGGAGCCTCCGACCGCACGCTGGTGCTCATCGACGAGTTCGGCTCGGGCACCGAGCCCGTGATTGGTGGCGCCATTGCCGAGGCCATCCTCGAGCGCCTCATCGAGAAGGGGTGCTACGGAGTGATTACGACCCACTACGCCAACATCAAATACTACGCCTCGAATACCGAGGGGGTTGCCAACGGAGCGATGATGTTCGATGTGCAGAACATCCGTCCCCTGTTCCTCCTCGAGATAGGCAAGCCGGGCAGTTCGTTTGCCGTGGAGATTGCCCGTAAAATCGGTCTGCCGGAGGATATCATCCGCCGTGCGGGCGAGAAGGCCGGTAGCGACCACCTCAATATCGAGAAGCAGTTGCGCGAGATTGCCCGCGACAAGCACTATTGGGAGCAGAAGCGCGACCGCATCCGCCTCACCGACCGCAAGGTCGAGGAGCTGGAGCAGAGCTATGCCGAGCAGTTGAGCCGCATTCGCGAGGAGCGCAAAGAGATTCTGCATAAGGCCAAGCAGGAGGCCAAAGAGCTTCTTGCGGAGGCTAACCGCAAAATCGAGAATACGATCAAGGAGATTCGTGAGTCGCAGGCCGAAAAGGAACTTACGCGCCTGGCCCGCAAGGAGTTGGAGGAGTTCCGCGAGGTGGTCGAGAAGGCCGACAGCGAGGCCCATGCCCGTTCCGAGCAGGTGGCGCGCGAGATGGAGCGCATCGAGCGCAGGCGTCAGCGCCGTGAGGAGCGCAAGGAGCGTCGGGGCGAGGCGGTGAGCAAGGCCCCCGTGGTGGAGAAGAGGGAGCCCGAGGTGGTGGTTGGCTCGAAGGTGCGCCTCATTGGTCAGGAGACCCCGGGCGAGGTGCGCTCGGTGAAGGGCAAAAAGGCACAGGTCGCCTTCGGACAGTTGCTTACGATGGTCGATGTATCGAAACTGCAGGTGGTCTCCAACCACGAGTACCGCGAAGCTACGCGCCCTGCGGCACCGCGCACGGTCGTCTCGGTCGATATCTCGGCCCGCAAGCTCAATTTCAAGGACTACATCGATGTGCGCGGCATGCGAGTGATGGAGGCTCTGGAGCTGGTGCAGAACTTTGTGGATGATGCCGTGATGGTGGGTGCCGGATCGGTAACCATCCTCCACGGTAAGGGTACGGGAGCCCTCAAGGAGGAGATTCGTCGTTACCTGCGCACGCTGCCCGATGTCGCCTCGGCCGTCGATGAACATGCCGATCGTGGCGGCGCCGGAATCACGATTGTAACCTTCCGATAACCCGCCTTGCAACCAAATAAGTAAGAAGTATAATGAGATACAGACTCTCCGAAATAGCTGCGATATGCAGGGGGGAATGGCGAGGCGCCGACCTCGAGGTGAGCGCCCTCTCGACCGACAGCCGCAATTGCGAGGCGGGCGACGAGGTGCTCTTTGTCGCTATGCGGGGCCGAAATCACGACTCGCACGCCTTTGTGAACGAGATGGTAGAGCGCGGTGTGCGTGCCTTTCTGGTGGAGCGACCGATAGAGTTGCCCGACGGGTGTGGACAGGTGATTGTCCCCGGAGCCATCGAGGCTCTGCAACTCCTGGCTGCCGACCACCGCAACCGTTTTCAAGGCAGGGTAGTGGCCATCGCCGGCTCGAATGGCAAGACGGTGGTCAAGGAGTGGCTGGTGCAGGCCCTCGGCTCGTCATGTCGCATCTTCCGCTCGCCCAAGAGCTATAACTCCCAGCTGGGTGTCGCCCTCTCGCTTCTGATGGCGCGTGGCGACGAGGCGTTGTGGATTGTCGAGGCGGGCATCTCGCGCCCCCGCGAGATGGAGCGACTGGAGCAGATGATACGCCCCGATTGGGTGATTCTCACCTCGCTGGGAGAGGCCCATCAGGAGAATTTTGCCACGCTCGAAGAGAAGGCCCTGGAGAAGTTGCGTCTGGCCGGCCGCGCCTCGAAGGTGATCTGCCACAGCCGCTATCCCCTGTGGCGAGAGCTCCTGGAGCACTACTACCCGCAGTGCGAAGTGGTCGATGCGGCCTGTTATGCGGTGGATGAGGGGCTCCCCGTGACAGCCAGTGAGGCGGGACGGGTCGATGCTGCGTTGGTGATGGCGACTGCCCGAGCGTTGGGCGTCGAGCCCGATATGGGGGCCTTGGAGCCCGTGGCGATGCGTCTGGAGCTGAAGGAGGGACTCAATGGCAGCCTGCTGATTGATGATGCCTATGTGGCCGATCCCAACTCCCTGAAGATAGCCCTCGACTACCTGCACAGCGTGGCAGGAGGTCGCCCTACGACCCTGATTCTCTCCGACTTCGAAGAGAGTGGCCGCGAGGAGCGGGAGCTCTATCGCGAGGTGGCCGAGTGGGTGACCCGTGCCGATGTAGGGCTGCTGCTGGGTGTGGGCGAGGGGTTGCGCCGTGCGGCCGACCTCTTCGGTTGTCCCTGCCGCTTCTATGCCACTACGCGCGAACTGCTCGACAACCTTGCGAGCGACGACTTCGCCTCGCGTGTCGTGCTCATCAAGGGCTCGCGCAAGAGCCGCCTGGAGCGTGTGGTTCACCACCTTGAGCAGCGCAGCCACACCACCACCCTCGAGGTCGATCTCGATGCGATGGTTCACAACCTCAACTACTTCCGCGCCAAGATGGGTGCAGGGGTTAGGTTGGTGGCGATGGTCAAGGCGGCAGGTTATGGTACGGGCGACTTCGAGGTGGCCCAGATGTTGGCCCATCAGGGGGTCGATTACCTGGCTGTAGCCTTTGCCGACGAGGGTGTCCTGCTGCGCGACCGCGGCATCACGATGCCGATTGTGGTGCTCAACGCCGACGAGGGCAGCTTCCGTCAGATGGTGCGCTACCGCCTTGAGCCCGAAATATACAACTTGCGCTCGCTCGAAAACTTTGTCGAGGCGGTGCGTCGTGCCGGCGAGGAGAGCTATCCCATCCATGTCAAGCTCGACACGGGGATGCACCGCCTGGGATTTATGGAGGGGGAGATTGACGGCCTGCTGGAGGCTTTGGCCTCCTCTTCGGAGGTGAAGGTGGCCTCGATATTCTCCCACCTCAACGGCTCGGATACCCCCTCGCTCGATGACTATACCCGTGCCCAAATAGCGCGTTTCGACCGAATGTCGAGGCGCATTGCCGACTCGCTCGGCTACCCCGTCTTGCGCCACACGGCCCAGTCGGCCGCCATCGAGCGCTTCCCCGAGGCGCGTTTCGATATGTGTCGTCTGGGGTTGGGCCTCTACGGCTTCGGGTGGAGCCACAACGCCGCCCTGCGACCCGTCTCGACGCTCCGCACCCGCATCGTGCAACTCAAGCACCTCGCGGCGGGGGATGCCGTAGGCTATGGCCGGGCCGGCCTGTTGCAGCGCGACACGCTGACGGCCACCATCCCTGTCGGCTATGCCGACGGCCTGGATCGTAAGTTGGGCGAGGGTGGATGGGCCATGCGCGTAAAGGGGATGCCGGCCCCGATTGTGGGTCGTGTCTGCATGGACAGCTGTATGATTGATGTAACCGATATCCCCGGGGTGAGAGAGGGGGACGAGGTGGTGGTATTCTCCGCCGAGGAGGGCAACGACCTCGAGACGATGGCCCGAGAGCTGGGTACCATTCCCTACGAAATCATGACCTCGATATCGGGGCGCGTGAAGCGCGTATATATAAAAGAGTAGATGGAACAAAACAGAGGTATACTCTATCTCCTGCCCTGTCCGATTGCCGACGAGGGTGAGGTGTGGGAGGTCTTGCCGGCCCGCAATCGGGAGGTGATGGCTTCGCTCGACTACTTCATCGTCGAGAATACCCGCTCGGCGCGTCGCTTTCTGTCGAAGTGCCGCCTGGGACGCCCCATCGAGGAGCTGGAGTTTCGTGAACTGAACGAACATACCACTTCGGAGCGCGAGGTGGAGGCGATGGTCGAGCCCCTGATGCAGGGCCGCTCGGCGGGTGTGATCTCCGAGGCGGGCGTCCCGGGCGTAGCCGACCCCGGGGCCTGGGTGGTCGATATCTGCCACCGCCGCGGGATTCGTGTGGTGCCCCTGGTGGGCCCCTCCTCCATCCTGATGGCGGTGATGGTTTCGGGTCTGAACGGACAGTCGTTTGCCTTCAACGGCTACCTCCCCGTCAAGCCCCCCGAGCGTGCTCGTGCCCTGCGTGCGCTCGAGCAGCGCGCCCTGCGCGAGCACCAGAGCCAGCTCTTCATCGAAGCCCCCTACCGCAACGGTAAGCTCGTGGAGCAGATCTTGGAGGTGTGCCACCCCTCGACGCGCCTCACGATTGCAATGGATATCACGGCCCCCGAGGAGTATATCCGCACGCTGCGCGTGGAGGAGTGGCGCCGCGAAAAGTTGCCCGATTTGCAGAAGCGGCCGGCCATCTTTGTGCTTGGTATGTAAATTGAGCTATTAAAGAGCAGGTTATAAGAGAAATAACGAAAAAAGTAGAGATATGACAAAGAAAGCAACTTATAATGAGGAGGTTAGCGAAAAGGCCTCAAATCGGGAAGCAGCCGACACTCCCGTAGAGGAGCAGGCTGCGGGTGTCAATGTGGCAGACGAAAACTCGGAGCCGACTGACACAATGGCAGACCAGGCGGAGACCCCCGATTGCGAGGCCCTCGTGGCCGAGTGGAAGGATAAGTACATCCGACTGCAGGCCGAGTTCGACAACTACCGCAAGCGCACGCTGCGCGAGAAGATGGAGTTGGTCGAGACCGGTGGTCAGGAGGTCTTGAAGGCGGTGCTCCCCGTCATGGACGATGTGGAGCGTGCCGTGGAGGCGATGGGCAAGAGCGACGATGTGGAGGCCCTGCGTCGTGGTGTGGAGCTGATTTGTCAGAAGTTCTCCTCCACGCTCAAGCAGCACAAGGTTACCCCCATCGAGGCCAAGGGCCAGCCCTTCGACGAGGAGCTGATGGAGGCGGTGGCCAAGTTCCCCGCCGGTGACGAGCAGCGCGGCAAGGTGATCGATGTCGTGCAGACGGGTTATATGTTGGGAGAGCGCGTGTTGCGCTTTGCCAAAGTGGTAGTAGGAGAGTAGAGCTATGGCAGAGAAACGAGATTATTACGAGGTGCTCGGTGTGGCCAAGACGGCCAATGCCGATGAGATAAAGAAGGCCTATCGCAAGGCGGCCATCAAGTACCACCCCGACAAGAACCCCGGGGATAAGGAGGCCGAGGAGAAGTTCAAGGAGGCGGCCGAGGCCTACGATGTCCTCTCCAACCCCGACAAGCGTGCCCGCTACGATCAGTTTGGTCATGCCGGCATGAGCGGTGCGGCCGGAGGCGGCTTCGGAGGCGGCTTTGGCGGCTTCTCGATGGAGGATATCTTCTCGCAGTTTGGCGATATCTTTGGCGGCCACTTCGGTGGCGGCTTCCGCTCGTCGGGTGGTGGCCAGCGCGTGAGCCGTGGTTCGGATATCCGCGTTAAGGTGCGCCTCAACCTGCAAGAGATAGCCACCGGTACCACCAAAAAGTTGAAAATCACCAAGACGCTCGCCTGCGACAAGTGTGGCGGCTCGGGCGCCAAAGATGCCAATAGCTACTCCACCTGCTCCACTTGTGGTGGATCGGGCTATGTGATGCGCGTCGAAAACACCTTCTTCGGCCGCATGCAGTCGCAGGGCGTATGCCCCACTTGTGGCGGCTCGGGTCGTGTCATCACCTCCTCGTGCGATAAGTGCGGTGGGGAGGGTACCCTGCGTGGCGAGGAGGTGGTCGAGATTAAAATTCCGGCCGGCGTAGCCGACGGCATGCTCCTCACCGTAAGCGGCAAGGGTAACGCCGCCCGTCGCGGAGGCATCAACGGCGACCTGCAGGTTCTCATCGAGGAGGAGCCCGACATGGAGCTCATGCGCGACGGAAACGACCTGATTCACAACCTCAATATCACCGTGACTACGGCCCTTCTGGGTGGTACCGTCGAGGTCCCCACCATCGATGGCCGCGCCAAGATCAAAATCGCCCCCGGCACCCATGCCGGCAAGGTGCTCCGCCTCGGTGGTAAGGGTATTCCCGATGTCAATGGCTACGGTCGTGGCGATATCCTCGTTGTCGTCGATATCACCATCCCCGATCACCTCAACGCCGAGGAGCGCAAACTCGTCGAAAAACTCGCTGAGCAACCCTCCTTCAAGGCGGCGGCATCGGTGAAGAATCAGAATATATTTGAGCGAATGAAAAACTTCTTCCGGTAGTTTGTTGTGATAGTGGCGCACCTGCGGCTTCTGCAATTCAAAATTCAAATTGGGAGTATTGAATTGTGAAGTTTTTGGTTGTCAAGGAGATAATTTTGAATTCTAAATTCTAAATTTTGAATTTAACACATGGGTTGGTTTACGCCTTATAAGAAGCACGCCAATAGCTTCAACTATGTGCCGCGCTACTTCGATCCCCAAAAGGAGGCGCGTGAGCAGCGACGGGCCGAGTTGTGCGGTCAGCGTCTGGATCAGCGTGACGAGGAGTACACGCCCGGCAAGTATATTCGTACGCAGCGCGAGGCGCGCAATGCCCGTCGTGCAGCCGAGGAGCAGGGGGGTAGGGGTAAGACCCTTCGCTTGGTGATGCTCCTGGTGGCCATCCTCTTCCTGTTGGGAGTTCTGCTCCCCAACCTCACGGCCCTCTTCACCTCGGGGAAGCGTTCGCCGATGACTGTCGAGGACTACTACGGTGATTTCGACCCCTCGGCCCCCATCACCATTGTTCCCAACGACTACGAGGAGTAGCAACCACTGTTTTTTACCCGACTTTAGAAACCATGAGCAGCCGAATACAACTATTACCCGAGGTGGTGGCCAATCAGATTGCCGCCGGTGAGGTGGTCAATCGCCCGGCATCGGTCGTGAAGGAGATGATGGAGAATGCCATCGATGCCGGAGCGAGCTGTGTGGCGGTCAACTTCCGCGATGGCGGCCGCGACCTGATTCAGGTGGTGGACAACGGCTGCGGCATGTCGCCTGTCGATGCGCGCCTGGCCTTCGACCGCCATGCCACCAGCAAAATCCGTGCGGTGGAGGATATCTACAACCTCTCGACCTTCGGCTTTCGTGGTGAGGCGTTGGCCTCGATTGCGGCCGTGGCACAGGTCGAGCTGCGCACGCGTCAGGCCGAGGATGAGCTGGGTACGCTGACCCTGATCAACGGCGGCGAGTTTCACTCGCAGCAGCCCGTGGCGGCTCCCGTGGGGTCGCAGTTCATGGTGCGCAACCTCTTCTACAATGTTCCGGCACGCCGCAAGTTCATGGAGAAGCCCAATGTCTCGGCAGGTCATATCAAGGCGGAGTTCCAGCGTGTGGCCCTCTGCTATCCCGAGGTGCGCTTCGACCTCTACAACAACGATGCTCCGGTCTACCACCTCGAGGCCTCGTCGCTCGCGGGCCGCATTGTCGATGTGGTGGGGCCCTCGATCAAGAACAACCTTCTGGAGGTGGAGGCCGATACCTCGATTGTGCGTATTCGCGGCTTTGTGGGGCGCCCCGAAGCGGCCCGCAAGACCAAGCCCGACCAATACCTCTTTGTCAATGGGCGTTACTTCCGCTCGCCCTACCTCCAAAAGGCCATCTTGAGGGCCTACGACAAACTGATTGCCGAGGGCACCTTCCCCGCCTCGTTCCTCTACCTGGAGCTCGATCCCGAGCGGGTGGATGTCAATGTACATCCCCAAAAGACCGAGGTCAAGTTTGCCGACGAGGAGGCCGTATGGCAGATTCTGAATGCCGCCGTGCGCGAGACACTCGGTAAGACGGGTGCCGTGCCGATGATGGACTTCAACGACGAGGGGCGCGTGGAGATTCCCGTGCAGGATAAGACGGCCTACTATGCCGAGCCCTCTTCTCGTTCCGATCTGAACTATAACCCCTTCTTGCAGGATGAGGAGGAGGGCCGCGACGATGAGCACCCTTCGCACCACCTCTCCGACATAGGAGGCGCAAGCTTCGCCTCCGCACGAGGAGCTCGCTCCGCCCCTTTGGGCGGATTTACCTCCCTGGCTTCGGGGGGCTGGGACCACTTCGAGGAGTTTGAGTCGGGGGATAGCGACTTCGATTTTGTCGCCTCGGAGGAGGCGGTGGCCGTGGAGTTGCCTCTGCAAGGGGGCGCGGCCGACAGTTTTAAGCGTGCATTGCTCCTTCCGGGGGGCTATGCCGTGGCCCTGTACGGAGGGCGTGGGGTAGTGGTCGATCTGCGCCGTGCTGCCGAGGCATTAAGCTATGAGGAGTACCTGCTGCTACTCGAGAATGGCTCGGCCGTGAGTCAGCAGCTCCTCTTTCCCGAGCGATTGGTTCTTTCGGAGCGTGAGTATTCGCTCCTGGAGGAGAATATGGTCGATTTTGTTGCGCTGGGCTTCGACCTCGAACTGCGCGGCAACTGCGCCATCGAGGTGAAGGGTACGCCGGCCGATATGCCCTCCGAGGCGCTCGACACGCTGCTCTACGAGTTGCTGCACCTGATGGAGGCCCCCGTGTCGGCTCTCGAGGAGCGTCGTAAGCGTATGGCGGCAGCCATGGCACGCTCGGCATCGCGCAAGGCAGCCCCCTCGTCGCACGAGGAGTTGATGGCGCTGCTTGAACGCCTCGGTGAGTGCCGCGAGCGCAGCTTCACCCCGCAGGGAAAGCCGGTGATGGCCGAACTTACACTCGATGATTTGAAGAGTAAATTGGCCTAAAAAGTAGAATTTTTCGGCTCGTCGTTGCGGCGGGCCGAAATTATTTTATATCTTTGCTTTTCGGAATGGCCGGCTGAGCCTGCCCTACGAATAAAATCCTAACTGCATGAATGGAAATTATTTTCAGACGCCGCCTGTAGTCAAGAACCTCATCATCGCCAACTGTGTGATGTTGTTGGCTACCGAGCTGCTCCCCTTTGGCGATGATATTGTGCGTTACTTTGCCCTCTTCAATGTGCAAAGTCCGCTGTTTCACTCCTTCCAGGTGGTGAGCTACATGTTTCTGCACGGAGGACTCAACCACCTCTTCTTCAATATGTTTGCCCTTTGGATGTTTGGGCGTTCGTTGGAGCAGGAGATTGGCTCGCAACGCTTTCTGACCTACTACCTGGTGTGTGGTATAGGTGCTGCGCTGCTGCAACTCGGGGTGGGGTGGATCGAGTACCACTACGCCATCGGGCAGTATGGTGCCGCCAGCCTCTCGGCCCGCATGCTGTTACAGGTCCCCACGGTGGGTGCTTCGGGTGCCGTCTTCGGTCTGCTGCTCGCCTTTGGTGTGATGCATCCCAATGCAACCATCATGCTGATGTTCCCGCCCATCCCTATGAAGGCCAAGTGGTTTGTGCTGATTTATGGTCTGATCGAGCTCTTCTTCGGCATGTCGGGCCACCAGCCCGGTGTGGCGCACTTTGCTCACCTGGGCGGTATGCTTTGGGGATGGCTGTTGCTGCGTTATTGGCGCAGCCGCGGAAAAATTTACTACTAATCGCTCATTCCACACCTTGCCATGGCGGAGTACTATCGTAGTGAGATTTCGGGTATCCACAGCGGCGGCCACACGGCCCGTCGCAGTGTGGTGATGCTCCTCTTCGATGGAGTGTTGCTCGGGGTGAGCATCCTTACGCTCATCACCTCGATTCTCACCCTCTTCTCCCCATCGCACGCCCCCGACGGGTGGTTTTTCCCCGTGTTGGCCCTTCTGGCCCCCATCACGGGCATCCTCTCGCTGATGCTGTTGCTCTATTGGGTAATCCGTTGGCGGTGGTGGCGTGTGGCGATGATGTCGCTCCCCTTGTTGCTCACCATTCTCCATCTGGGCCTCTATCTCAAGGTCGATTTCAGCAGTGGCCGCGCCCAGAAGCCCAACCGTCGCGGTACGGTGCGGATGATGAGCTATAATGTGCGCCAATTCTACGGGCCCGACGAGGAGTCTAGCCGCGACTCGCTCTTGAACTGGGTGCGCCGCTCGGGAGTCGATGTGGTCTGCCTGCAGGAGTTCTCTCCCCAGACGGGTGAGGGCTCGCGCGAGTTGGCCGACTCGATTATGGGCGAGGAGTACGCCTCCACGACGGGCGATACGCTGACCCAAAATATCATCTATTCGCGCTATCCGATACTTCGCTCGGGTCGTACCTGTCGCTCGCTCAAGGCGCTGCGCTCCATTTGGGCCGACCTGCTCGTCAGAGGAGATACGATTCGTCTCTTCAATAACCATCTCCACAGTACGGCCATCACGAGCGATGACGGCCGTTTCCTCACGGGCGAACAGTTCCTGCAGGATACGGCCCGCGAGGAGAAGATTCTCTCGATTGTCAGTCGTCTGGGGCGGAGCAGTGTGGCGCGTGCTGTCGAGGCCGATTCGGTGGCTGCTGCCATCGCGCGTTCACCCTATCGGGTGATTGTGGCGGGAGACTTCAACGATGTCCCCCTCTCCTACACCTACCGCACCCTGCGTGGCGAACTCCGTGATGCCTTCCGAGAGGTGGGCAGTGGTCGCTCCTATACCTTCCACGGATTCCACAACCTGCTGCGTATCGACTACCTCTTTTTCGATCCCGAAATCGAGCTGCTCGAGTATCGGGAGGATACGGTAAACTTCTCGGATCATCGCCCCATCATGGCCCGTTTTGCCCTCCCTCGAAAGTAACCTTTGAAATATCCTAACTCATTGATATCATGATTCTTGATTCGTTGAAAAATGCACCGCTCTACTACGGTGTGGCAACCCGCCTCGAAGAGGCCTTCCGTCACCTTGCAAAGCTCGACCTGATGACCCTCGAGACGGGTACCTACGAACTCGACGGCCGCACCATCTTCCTCAATATCGTGGAGCGTGAACTCAAACGCCCCACGGAGGCCCAATTGGAGGTTCATAACGACTACCTCGATGTGCAGATCGTGCTTGCCGGCAAGGAGAGCTTCGGCTGGAGCGAGCGCTCGGCCATGCAGCAACCCACGGCCCCTTTCGACCAAGAGCGTGATATTCAATTCTTTGCCGATGAGCCGCAGACCTACTACACGCTTCTGCCGGGTCAGTTTACTATCCTGATGCCCGAAGATGCGCACGCTCCGTTGGTGGGCGAGGGGCCCATCCGCAAGGCCATCGTTAAGGTGAAGCTCTAACGACTCAATGAGCGTCGTCCATGTTGTGGGAGTCCCTCGGCGGGGCTCCTTTTTTTGTGCCTTCGATTGGCCCCGACTGAACTAACACACTAAAAATATGAAAATTTTTTCCACAATTTTTTAACTCTGTTTGCCCTTCGCACAGCCCTTTTTTTGTGGCCCAATCCACTCGTGCTCTCGCCGATTCCGCCCCATTGACGAGCTCTAACCCTCTCATTTTTAGAGATGTGGCAAATTGTCGAAAAACGACGCTTGAAGTTTGCAAATCGAAAGCAAAAAATAAATAATTTTAATAATTTGCAATTTGCTTTTTATCTTTACGAAAACCCCCGCTTTTTTGTTCGAAAAATTAAGCGGAAGATTTTTTTATTAAAAAATATATAACTATATTTGCGATTGATTCTTTAAGAAAAGAATACAAAAAACAACCAATAATTTAATAAATTAACGCTTATGATTAGAAAACTTGTACTATCGTTAGTTGCAGTTTTGAGCATGACCGGCATGGCAATGGCTCAGAATCTGCAGGTATCGGGTAGAGTTATCGGCGAAGATGGCCTTCCGATTATCGGAGCCACTGTGCTGGTCGAGGGTACCACTACCGGTGCATCGACCGGTATCGACGGTGATTTTACGCTCAAGGCGCCCGCCAACGGCAATCTGCTCGTGTCGTTTATCGGCTACACGAGCCGTACCGTGGCCATCAACGGTCAGACGATGATCGAGGTCGTTCTGGCAGAGGAGTCGGAGGCCATCGACGATGTGATCGTGGTAGCCTTCGGTCAGGCCAAGAAGGAGGCCTTTACCGGTTCGGCCGGCGTGGTGAAGTCGGACGACATCTCGAAGGTGCAGACCTCGAATGTGGCCCAGGCTCTCGCAGGTCAGGTGGCCGGTGTGCAGATCTCGAACTCTTCGGGTTCGCCCGGTAGCTCGCCCTCGATTCGTGTGCGCGGTTTCTCGTCGATTTCGGCCGGCCAGGAGCCTCTCTACATCGTGGACGGTGCTCCCTACGAGGGTGACCTGGGTAACATCAACCCCTCGGATATCGAGTCGATGACCGTGTTGAAGGATGCCGCTTCGAATGCTCTGTACGGTGCTCGTGGTGCCAACGGTGTGATTATGATTACCACCAAGCGCGCCAAGGGTCAGGATGCTACCGTTACGGTAGACGCCAAGTGGGGTGTGAATTCGCGTGCTCTGCGCACCTACGACTTCATCTCCGACCCCGCTACCTACTACGAGACGCACTATGCAGCTCTCTACAACTACCAGATGAGTGCCGGTGCCGACGCCAATACGGCCATGCTCTGGGCCAACGATGTCATGATTGACGATGCCGAGGCCGGTCTTCGTTATCAGATTTTCGATGTACCCGAGGGTCAGTATTTTATCGGCCCCAACGGTAAGGTGAACCCCAACGCTACGCTGGGTCGCAAGGTGACGGTTGACGGTCAGGAGTACTACCTCACCTCGGACGATTGGTATGACGAGGCTTACCGCACCTCGCTGCGTCAGGAGTATAATGTCAGCGTTTCGGGTACGACCGATCGCTCGAACTTCTACGCTTCGGCCGGCTATCTGAACGACAAGGGTATTGTCGAGGGTTCGGATATGGCCCGTCTGACGGCTCGCTTGAAGGCCGACTTCCAGGCCAAGAAGTGGCTGAAGGTGGGTATGAACGCCAGCTACACGCACTTCGACTACAACTCGCTTTCGGACGAGGGTTCGTCGGGTTCGACCGCCAATGTCTTCGCCTTCACCTCGGCTATTGCCCCCATCTATCCCGTCTATCTGCGTGATGGCCAGGGTAACATCATGGTGGATGAGCACGGCTACCAGGTATACGACTATGGTGATGGCGCCAATGCCGGCCTGACGCGTCCCGTGATGACGCAGGCCAACGCCTTGCAGTCGTCGAAGCTCGATAAGAACATCTCGGAGGGTAACGCCTTCATCGGTTCGGCTTATGCCGACATCAACTTCCTGCCCAACTTGAAGCTGACGGTGAATGGTAGTGTAAACCTCGACGAGACGCGCTATACCTCGACTAACAACAAGTATTATGGTCAGTTTGCCACGATGGGTGGTGTGATCTCGAAGCAGCACGGCCGTACGCTGAGCTACAACTTCCAGCAGCTCTTGAACTACAATACGGTGTTCGCCGATGTTCACTCGCTGGATGTGATGTTGGGTCATGAGTACTATGTTAACACCTCGGCCATGTTGTATGGCTCGAAGATGGGTATGTTGCTCGACGATAACTACGAGTTGGCCAATGCGTTGGCTACCTACTCGACCGGTTCGTACACGGGTAAGTACAATGTCGAGGGTTACTTCGCTCGTCTGCAGTACGATTTCGACAGCCGCGTATTCGCCAGCGCTTCGTATCGTCGCGACGCTTCGTCGAAGTTCCACCCCGATCACCGTTGGGGTAACTTCTGGTCGGTCGGTGGTGCCTGGTTGCTCAACCGTGAGAGCTGGTACGATGTTAAGTGGCTCAATATGTTGAAGCTCAAGCTTTCGTATGGTTCGCAGGGTAACGACGGTATTCCTTCGTACCTCTACACCGATACCTATCTGATTGACAACCTGGGTGGTCAGGCCGCTACGACCTTCAACCGCAAGGGTAACGAGAATATCACCTGGGAGACCAACGGTAACCTCAATGCCGGTGTTGAGTTTGAGATGTTCCACGGTCGTCTGTCGGGTTCGTTCGACTACTTCTACCGTACGACCACCGACATGCTCTTTACCATCCCCGTGGCTCCTTCGATGGGTTACTCCTCCTACTATGCCAATGTGGGTGACATGCGCAACTCGGGTATCGAGTTGAACTTGAACGGTGTGCTGCTCGCTACGGAGAATGTGGTGTGGATGGCTAACTTGAACATGACCCACATGAAGAATAAGATTACGCGTCTGCCCGACCAGTTCCGTAATACCAATATCTCGAAGGCTACCGGTACGCAGACCTTCGACCTGAACGAGGATGGTTACCGCGGTTATATCTCGGGTGCATATTATTATGGTGAGGGTCTGTCGCTCTACAGCTTCTACATGCCCCACTATGCCGGCGTAGATCCCGATACCGGTGAGGCTCGCTTCTACTACCAGAATGACAAGGGTGAGCGCGCTACGACCACCGAGTGGTCGAAGGCCGACTACTACCTCTCGGGTAACGCTATTCCCGACCTCTATGGTGGTTTCGGTACGAGCGTATCGTTCTACGGCGTAGATTTCGGCATCAACTTCACCTACCAGATTGGTGGACAGGTTTATGACTCGGCTTACGCTTCGTTGATGGCTACTCCGTCGCCCGGTGGTACCGGTTTCAACATGCACGAGGATATCCTCAATGCTTGGCAGAAGCCCGGTGATGTAACCAATGTACCGCGTCTGTACTATGCCGTTGCTACCAGCGATCAGTATGCTACCGCAACTTCGGATCGCTTCCTGGTGGATGCAAGCTACCTGAACATTCAGAACTTGCAGCTGGGTTACACCTTCCCCAAGAAGTGGATGTCGAAGCTGGGTCTGGGTTCGCTCCGCGTATACCTGGCCTGCGACAATGTATTCTACTGGTCGTACCGTAAGGGCCTTGATCCCCGTCAGTCCTTCTCGGGTGGTACTGACAATGTATCCTACTCGCCCGTTCGTACCATCTCGGGTGGTTTGACGGTTCAGTTCTAACATTTCGACGATTAAAAGAGACAAACTATGAAAAATATCTTAAAATTCATTACGGCGTCTGCTCTCTCCTTGGCGCTCTTCAGCAGCTGCATCCAGGATGTCGTGCCTACCGACGGCTTGACTTCGGAGCAGGTTAAGGAGGGTTATCTGACCGAGATGGTCAACGGTATCCCTGTCTCCATGATTGCCATTGGTTCGGATCACAACGACTTCGGTTATCCCGCGCTGATGATTATCCGCGAGTTGATGCTCGAGGATATGACCTTCGGTGGTGAGATTGGTTACGCTTGGATGTGGTTCAGCTGGGTGCAGAACCAGAGCCAGGGTAAGACCGGTGCCAATACGGTTATCTGGGCCTACTACTATCCCTGGATCAAGGCTTGTAACGATGTGATTTTGTTGGCCAAGCAGAATATCGCCGCCGGCGTAGATGTAGAGGCCAGCAAGGAGGCTCTGGGTATGGCCTATGCCTACCGTGCTTCGTTCTATCTCGACCTGGCCCGTATGTATGAGTACAAGCCCAACGAGTATGTGCCCGCCGAGGGTCCCATCGAGGGTCTGACGGTACCCATCGTTACGGAGGAGACTACCGAGATTCAGGCTGCCAACAACCCCCGCGCCACCCGCGAGGATATCTACAACAACCGCATCTTCGTAGACCTTGCAGCTGCCGAGGAGTACCTGGCCGACTTCGTGCCTGCCAACATTTCGCA
Source organism: Alistipes sp. (assembly GCA_045605785.1). GTDB lineage: Bacteria > Bacteroidota > Bacteroidia > Bacteroidales > Rikenellaceae > Alistipes. Next base: position 57,299 of record JAZUQP010000030.1, read on the forward strand.
GCCCTCGTTGGCCGTAGTATACGGTCTCTACGCTCGTGCCTACCTCGAGTTGGCACAGTATGATGCCGAGCTCTACAAGAAGGCTGCCGAGTATGCCCGCAAGGCTATCGATGAGTCGGGTTGCACCCCGCTCACCGAGTCGGAGTGGCAGTCGGCTTCGAGCGGCTTCAACAGCAGCAACGGTCAGAATTCGTGGATGTGGGGTCTGATTCAGACTTCGGAGAATGTGAACAACATCGTGTCGTTCTCGGGCTTCATGGCTCCCGAGCAGACCTACGGTTACTGCGCTATTACCGAGGGTATGTTCTGCTTCGTAGCCAGCAAGGCCTTCTACGATATGATTCCCTACTCCGATTTCCGTAAGTACAGCTACATCGATCCGGATCCGACGGTCTACAACTATCCGCTCTGCGCTCCCGATCGTGACGCCTTCTTCAAGGCCGCTCCCGCCTACACCTCGATCAAGTTCCGTCCCGCAGGTGGTGACTGCTTGAACCCCAAGACCGGTAATGCAAGCGATGTGCCCATGATGCGTGTGGAGGAGATGATGCTCATCGAGGCCGAGGCTGCGGGTATGTACAACCTGGCACAGGGTAAGCAGCTCCTGCAGGAGTTCATGAACACCCGTATCACCGACGGCTCCTACTCGATGGGTTATATTCCCGACGCCGAGTCGCTCCAGCAGGAGATCTTCAAGCAGAAGCGTATCGAGCTCTGGGGTGAGGGTCAGCTCTACTTTGACTACAAGCGACTGGAGGCCGGTGTGATGCGTGCATATGCCGGCACGAACTGGCACACCATTATGAAGTTCAATGTGGAGGGCGTAGCTCCCTGGTGGAACATTGTGATTCCGCAGGGTGAGTTCCAGGCCAACCCCGGTTTGGGTGATTCGGATGAGATGAACAACCCCGATCCCTCGGGTCAGGTGCCTTTGGCTCAGTAGTCTTTGAGAACGCAACCTATTTTTAAGCGAAAAAAGAGAGATTAGATATGAAAAATTTGAAGAATTTGTTTTACATGCTCCTCGTGTTGGCAGTAGGTGGTTTTGCCACCTCCTGCTCGGAGGATGATGTAGATAACGGCTCCTACTACGAGGGTCAGGGTGTCTACTTCTCGATTGACTCGGAGGTAGTATACGAGCTCGAGCAGGGTCAGACGAGCGTACAGGTTCCCGTCTATCGTTCGAAGAGGGGTGCCGATCAGCCCTACGAGATCAGCGTTGTGGCTCAGTATGACGAGGAGATATTTACGATTCCCTATGTAGCCAGCTTTGCTGCCGGTCAGACCGAGACCATGCTCAACATCACCTTCGATTTCGACGATATTGAGCCCGGTTATCCCTATGACATCGTGCTGCAGCTCTTCTCCGAGGAGACCAATGTGTCGGAGTACGGCTTGTCGGTATTGGAGCTTTTGGTGAAGTATGATCCCTGGGAGGTGCTCGGTACGGGTTACTTCCGTGATGACATGGTATCGACCTTCTACAAGGTAGGTCTGGGTATTGGTGCCAATGTAGGTCTGCAGACTCCTGTGGAGATTCAGCGCAGCCTCGTTGATCCTACGCTCTATCGTATGGTGGAGCCCTTCTCGGCCTCGTTCTTCTCGAAGATCTTTGGCATAGATGAGATTCTGGTTCCCATGTATGGCCTTGCTTCGCCCGAGGTGAACTACCTGCAGTTTGTCATCAGAGAGGACAACAGCGTCTACTTCAACCTGGTAGATACCAACAACGATGGTAAGTTTGAGGAGCAGCTGGTGGGTGTAAATCTCGATGCACTGGCTGGCCCCGGTCTGGGTGAGACCTATGTGGCCTCCTATACCGATGAGCAGTATCAAAATGGTTCCGCCGATAACTATGGTACCTACGATCCCGCTACCAAGCAGATTACCTTCCCCATGGAGAGTATCGTTGTATTCTGCGACCTGGGTGGTCTTGAGGTAAATAACAGTGAGCTGACCCGCATCGTACTCCCCGGTGGTGTATGGCAGAGCCCCGAGGTAACGGCCGAGTTTGTCGGTCTGTCGCTCTCGGCTGACATGTCCCGTAAGGTTACGGTGAAGGTGAAGATGAACGATGACTGCCTCTACTACTACTACCTCTTGGTAGACGAGAACATTACGGATGATCAGGAGCGCATTGAGGCCCTGACTGCCGAGATTGTTGCCGGCGATAAGGAGGAGGCTGTGAAGAGTTCGGTTTCGGGTGAGCTCTCCCTCTCCTATCCTCGTGGCGGTAACTACACGCTCCTCTTCGTGCCTGTCGGTCAGGATGAGGAGACGGTAGGTGTTCCCTACGCCCTGGCATTCGACGACTTGAGCACCGAGCTCTCGCCCTCCGATGCAGAGTTTGACATTGAGCTTACGACCGTGAGCACCACGGAGCTTAATATAGGTATTACCCCCAACTCGAACAAGATCTCCTACTACTTTGACTTTATGACTACCGAGGAGTATGAGGAGATGATGGCCGCTGCTGACGGCTCGTTCGAGACGCTGCTCAACATCTACTTCGGTGACTATATCGAGATGCTCAACAACCAGACCGGTTACATCTACCAGCTGGAGGAGGTACTGCCGATGATCGCATCGAAGGGTTATGATAGCTATGATCTGCGTCGTTTGGATTCCGAAACCGAGTACACCTACTTCGTATATCCCATCAACTTGAAGACGGGTATGCCTTCCGGTCCTGTTGTGGTGGATACCTTCACGACTCCCTCTACCGAGGGCGGTTCGGAGGCCTACAACCAGTGGCTGGGTACTTGGAAGGTTACCTCCAATGCTGCATTTAACCTTGCTTCCAATCAGATGTTGAGCTCGCCCAAGACCTTTGAGGTTACCTTCTCGGTGAAGGATTTGGACAACTCCTACTACCTCGATGGTTGGGATAGCGAGAACATTGAGTACGGTACCCATATTGATTGGGATGCTGCCAATGCTAAGATTCTCTTCCCCAACAACCAGTTCTTCGGTAACTACGGTTACTATGCTCTCTTCTCTGCATGGGCTACCTACGAGTTTACCGAGGTGAACGAGGAGACCGGTGAGGAGGAGACCTACACGGGCCTTGAGTTCGTTTACGATAATGAAAACTTCATGGAGAGCGCCGAGCAGGATGTCTGCATGGAGGGTGCTGTTGCCGAGGATGGCACGGCTACGGTAGTTGGTTTGGAGACTCAGCTGACTCTTCCTACCCACTACGATGAGAATGGCGACCTCGTTTACGAGACCTTCGATGGTAAGTATGCAGGTATGACGGTATTCGCTCTGGATGAGTACGGTAATATCATGGGTGCCTATATCAAGGGCCAGGCTCTCTCGTTGGGTGACTACACGCTTGAGAAGGTTGTAGAGGAGGCTCCCGAGGCTGCGCCCCAGAGCTTCAACATGAGCAAGAAGCTGCCCGCTCGTCTGGAGGCTAACCTTCAGGAGCGCGTTGCCGAGACCCCCAAGATGCAGCGCATCCGTGAGGCCCAGGCAAACAACATGGTGGTACTGCGATAAGCGCTAACCGCTAAACAGAATCGAGGTTTTCCTTTCGGGGAAAACCTCGATTTTTTTTTGTTGGGGTTGTTGGTGCAGTGGGAAGTGTGGGAGGTATGTGAATTATGGGAATTATGGGAATTATGGGAGGAGCGCAATCGTAATAATCAATGAGTTAATGGCTGATAACAAATAGCTAAAAAACAATTCTAAATTTTGAATTACGCAAGCAATAAAAGCCTTGAGTTTTTATTGCTTGCGCAGCGCTTCGGGGAGGGGTTGATTGAGGCGTGAGAAGCTGATAATCGACCCCATGAGTGCCAGCAACGATGAGGCGTAGAGGGCGTAGAGTGCACCGTCGATGGTGCCGAAATGGCGGAAGAGGGCCGCCACGAGGGTGGCGCCTCCCGTCTGACCGATAAGGCGTGCCGTGCCCTGCATGCCACTTGCGCTTCCGCTACGCGCCTGGGGTGCCGAGGCGACCAGAATGCTGTTGTTGGGCGATTGGAAGCCCGCAAAGCCGATACCGGTGAGGGCCAGGCGCCACAGGATGTCGGTCGATGTGGCCTCGGAGGGGAGGACGGCGGTCAGCAGGGCTCCGGTGGCCATCACCAAGAGCCCCACGCCTCCCAATAGACCGGCATGAACGCGCTCGACCAGGCGACCCGCTATCGGGGCGGCAAACATGATGACGAAGGGCCAGGCGGTCATCAGCAGACCGGTCTCCACATCGCTGTAGCCGAGGCGGTATTGGAAGTAGAAGGGGAGGGCTACCATGGCCGACATCTGGGCCAGGTAGCTGCAGATGGAGGTAGCCACCGACATCGAGAAGATGGGGATGCGCAGCAGGTCGAAGGGGAGCATCGGGTGTACCTGGCGCAGTTGGCGTCGTACATAGAGCCAACCGACAACCAGGAGCGATGTCGTGAGCGCCAATCGCCAGGTTGTCGTCGTCTCCCCGATGAAGGCCTCGGCCGTCGAGAAGAGCAACCCGAAGAATAGGGCGTTCATCAGCCCGCTGCGCCAGTCAAAGCGGCGCTCTACGCTGCGCGCCGGGTTGGGAGGCAGAAAGCGCCAACTCAGCGTTACGGCTACCAGACCGATGGGGAGGTTGATGCCAAAGAGCCAGGGCCAGTCGCCCAACGAGAGGATGGCCGAGGCGATGGTGGGGCCCGCTACCGAGGCGATGGCTACAATGGTGGCGTTAAGACCCATGCCGCGCCCGAGGTGCATCTTGGGGTAGATGATGCGTATCAGTGTGGTGTTGATACTCGTCACGGCACCGGCACCTACGCCCTGCACCACACGACCCACGACAAGCCACCCCAGGCTGGGGGCCAGCGCACACACCACCGAGGCGATGGTGAAGAGCGTGAGGCCGAAGGTGTAGACCTTGCGGTAGCCGATGCGGTTGCCAATGGCCGAGAAGGAGAGCATCGTCATCACCGTGGCGAGCTGATAGGAGTTCACCACCCAAATCGACTGCGCCTCGCTTACCCCCAACGAGAGTGCAATGGTGGGGAGTGCCACATTGGTGATGGTGGCATCGAGGACCGAGAGGCCTACGCCAAAGGCGATCGCCACAATGGCCCATAGGCGTGCCGGCATCGGCAGCCCGTCCCATCGACTCCCCGTAGGGTCGTTTATGCTCCTATTCATCGGTATATTCTCCAAGTATCAGCCAAATGGAAATTCCCCAGGTATCAGCCAAATGGAAATTCTCCAAGTATCAGCCAAATAGAAAACCTCCGAATCTCGGGCCCGAGATCCGTAGGCTCGTTTTTGAGGGCTTTTAGTGGTGGTCGCCCGGGCACTCGTGGTGATCGCAGGCCTCGCCCGAGTCGAGGATGAAGCCGCAGAGGAATCCCTTCAGTACCGCTTCGATATCCCCCTTGCAGCCGCGGATGACGCGGATGTGGTGGCTCTCAAGCTTTCGTTTGGCCCCATCGCCCATGTTGCCGGCCAGCATCACCTCTACGCCCATCGCTTCGAGGTCGGCGGCGATGCCCGACTTGCAGCCACACCCCTCGGGCGAGGCCAATGTTTCGGTCGAGAGTACCTCGGAGCCCTCTACGGTGAAGAGGGTGTAGTGGTCGCAGTGGCCGAAGTGGTCATCCACACGACCCTCGCGTGTAGGAATAGCAATCTTCATGCCTTGTATCTATTACTTCTTGAATTTGAAACCGAGGTAGACCTCGTCGTAGTTCTTCAGCAGCGAGGTTACCGTCGAGAACGAGGATACCTTCGAGCCGATGGTGGTCATGAACTGTACGAGTTTGTTGGCCGGAAATACGAGCTCGAAGTTACCGCCGTCAATGTAGGCATAGCCCGTGAAGGGGATGTTCATCTTGCCCATGTTCATCGTGATGGCGTGGGTTGCGGGGTCGTAGGTGTAGGTGCCGTTGATCACCGTCAGCTTCACCGTCATCTGAAAGGTGTCGCCCTCCTTGAACTCAATCGAGCAGAAACCCTCCTTGAGGCCGATCTTCTCGTAGGCCGAGGCGAGCTTGCCCTCGATGGTCGTCTCGGCAGCGGCGCCCGCCAGGTTCGAGAGCGTGTCGCTCGAGCCCATGCGTACACCCGGTGCCGTGTACTGCCACTTGCCGATGATGGCGGCCTCGGTGAGCTTGCCACCCGTAGCCTCGTCGATCACCTCGGTGGCAACCCCCTTCAGGGCGTCCAACCAACTCTGTGCCGATGCCTTCTCCACCCCCGTGAGGGCCAGCATCATAACCAATGCAATTGCAATTTTCTTCATGTTACTATCGTTTAATGTGTTTTCGCGTGTAAGCGCTCATGGTCTTGCCTATGGGTCGTGAGTCATCTGCAAAAGTAACGAAAAATTGGCAAACAACACCACTTTCTCAACGAAAAATATGAAAGAGCTGCGACACTTCGCTTCCGCTATCACTCCCCACTCATTCTCCGCCGTTTTGTTGTTCGTTTGAATTTGGGGAATGGCTCGGTTTGTGCTTGTTTTACTAAAAAATTTTAGTTATCTTTGCGCCGTGTTAGAAAAATAACAAAGATAGTTCGCGAAAACACATAAACTAAATTCAACTGTATTATGATTTATTCACACGAAGTGCAACACATGTGTTGCGTAAAGAAGGGTGCTACGCACGCTTCGGCTCCCATCCCCGAAGAGGGTAAGTGGGTCCGTGCCAAGGAGATTCAGGATATTTCGGGCTTTACCCACGGTATTGGTTGGTGTGCCCCCCAGCAGGGTGCCTGCAAGCTCACGCTCAATGTGAAGGAGGGTATCATCCAGGAGGCCCTGGTCGAGACCATCGGTTGCTCGGGTATGACCCACTCGGCCGCCATGGCTTCGGAGATTCTCCCTGGTAAGACGCTCCTCGAGGCTCTCAATACCGACCTGGTATGCGATGCCATCAACACCGCTATGCGCGAGCTCTTCCTCCAGATTGTTTACGGTCGTACCCAGTCGGCCTTCTCGGAGGGCGGTCTCGTGGTAGGTGCTTCGCTCGAGGACCTCGGTAAGGGTCTGCGCTCGCAGGTGGGTACCATGTTCGGTACGCTGGCCAAGGGCCCCCGTTACATGGAGATGGCCGAGGGCTACTGCACCCGCATGGCTCTCGACGAGAACGACGAGGTAATCGGCTACGAGTTCGTACACATGGGTAAGTTCATGGAGATGGTCAAGAAGGGTACCCCCGCCGAGGAGGCTCTCGAGAAGGCCAAGGGCTGCTATGGCCGCTTCAAGGATGCCGCCAAGTACATTGACCCCCGTCAGGAGTAATCCCCCACGCTTTGTTTTATAATACGAAAAAACGAAAAAAATAGAAAGATATGGCTAATTTGTTTGAAAGTTACGACCGCCGCATAGAGCATATCAATGCGGTTTTGGCCCAGTACGGTATTAACGGCGTGGAGGATGCCAAGGCCATCTGTGATGCCAAGGGTATCGACCCCTACACCATGTGTAAGGAGACCCAGCCCATCTGCTTCGAGAACGCTGCTTGGGCTTATGTAGTAGGTGCCGCCATCGCCATCAAGAAGGGCGTGAAGACGGCTGCCGAGGCCGCCGAGGCCATCGGTGAGGGCCTCCAGGCCTTCTGTATCGCCGGCTCGGTAGCCGACGACCGTAAGGTGGGTATCGGCCACGGTAACCTGGCTGCCCGTCTGCTCCGCGAGGAGACCGAGTGCTTCGCCTTCCTGGCCGGCCACGAGTCGTTCGCCGCTGCCGAGGGTGCCATCAAGATCGCCGAGATGGCCAACAAGGTGCGCCAGAAGCCCCTGCGCGTGATTCTGAACGGTCTGGGTAAGGATGCTGCCAAGATCATCTCGCGTATCAACGGCTTTACCTATGTACAGACCGAGTTCGACTACTACACGGGCGAGCTGAAGATCGTAAACGAGACCCCCTACTCGAAGGGTCTGCGTGCCAATGTGCGCTGCTATGGCTCGGACGATGTTCGTGAGGGCGTTGCCGTGATGTGGAAGGAGGATGTCGATGTATCGATCACCGGTAACTCGACCAACCCCACCCGCTTCCAGCACCCCGTAGCAGGTACCTACAAGAAGGAGCGTACGCTCGCCGGCAAGAACTACTTCTCGGTAGCCTCGGGTGGTGGTACGGGCCGTACCCTGCACCCCGATAACATGGCCGCCGGTCCCGCCTCCTACGGTATGACCGACACCATGGGCCGTATGCACTCGGATGCCCAGTTCGCCGGCTCGTCGTCGGTGCCCGCTCACGTGGAGATGATGGGCTTCCTGGGTATGGGTAACAACCCCATGGTGGGTGCTACTGTGGCTGTGGCTGTGGCTATTTCGCAGGTTATGCAATAATTTTCGATTTTATAGGGCAAATTTTGCCTTGCCTTGTTCGCCCCGAATGGGAAGTACGCTTTAGTACATCCCATCCGGGGCTTACTTCGTTAAGACAAAATTTGCTCCTCTAAAAGTCAAAAATTGGTAGTGGGGTTTTCGATCGTAGTATTTAGTGAGCTGTGGGAATTATGGGAGATATGAGAATTATGGGAGTGGTAGCCAGAAGAATATAAGCTATTTAGGTGGTAAATGAGATAATTCTAAATTCTAAATTTTGAATTTTTATCTTCTATCCCCGCAACCACCAATTCAAGAATACCAACCTCACCGACAAAAGCTGATTTCAGGCTGCGACAACGGAGTTGTGTTTCAAAGTGAGAGGAGTTGTATGCTTGCATACGAAAGCCTCACTCTTTGAAACAATATACCTTTAGGTATTGCAGCCTGCAAAAAAAAGACGACACAGCCCAAGCCATGTCGTCTAAATTTGTCGGGGAGACTGGATTCGAAGCGCCGGGCCAGATATGGCCCAAGCTCGCGGGGATACCACTGAGCGGAGGCTGAAGGCCGAGCAATAAAAAATATATCCCCGCAACCACCAAATCAAGAATACCAACCTCACTGAGAAATGGGAGAGGCCCGAGAGCTCCTTCGGAGTTTTTTTGTCATATAGGCCGCAGCGAGTTTATTCGCTATGCGGCCTATAAGACAAAAAAATCTCTGCTGAGATATCAGCAGAGACTCGGGCTAAACCCTATTTGTCGGGGAGACTGGATTCGAACCAGCGACCTCCAACTCCCGAAGCTGGCGCGCTAACCGGACTGCGCTACACCCCGAACAATATTCTCTGAAAACCGTTTTTAGCCTTTAAGATTGTCGGGGTAGCGGGATTCGAACCCACGACCCCCTGCTCCCAAAGCAGGTGCGCTAACCGGACTGCGCTACACCCCGTTGGTTTTCGGAGTGCAAAGATAAACTCTTTTTTTCGTTATCGCAAATGTTTCCCCACTTTTCTTTTGTGAGGGGGTTGCTTTTGGCGCTGTGGGGTAGTGGGTCTTCTCTACTTTTTGAAGATGAAGTAGACGGCCAGTACCAGGCAGACGAAGCCCGCCAGGTGGTTCCACCTCAAGGTCTCGCTCTTCATGAAGAACACGGTAAAGATTGTGAACACCACAAGGGTGATAACCTCCTGAATCACTTTGAGTTCCCAGAGCGAGAAGGGGCCTCCGTATTGGGCGCTTCCGAGGCGGTTTGCGGGGACTTGGAAGCAGTACTCGAACAGTGCGATGCCCCAGCTCAGGAGTACGATGGCGGCGATGCCGAACTTTTCCAATTTGGATTTGAAGACGATGTGTCCGTACCAGGCCAGCGTCATGAAGGCGTTGGAGCAGACGAGCATCAGAATTGCGATAATACCTTTCATCTGTTTGGGTTGTTTTAGAGCATGGAGTCGGTGACCGAGCGGAAGTCGCTGACGATGTACTTGGCGCGTGTGGTGCGCAGCTCGTCGGCCGAGAGCGAGGTGGCGAGGGCGATTACATGGCTCACGCCGGCGCGTGTGGCGGCCTCGATGCCGGCCTTGGCATCCTCGAATACGAGGCACTCCTCGGGGGCGAGGCCCAGACGGGCGGCGGCCGTGAGGTAGATCTCGGGGTCGGGCTTGCAGCGCGTCACGCTGTCGCCACTCACGCGCGCCTCCTCGGCGAAGAACTCGGCGATGCCGCACTTCTCGAGGACAAACTCGACATTGGCGCGGCAGCCCGACGACCCTACGGCGCAGCGAATCCCCTTGCGGCGCAACTCCTCGAGCAGGGGCCGCAACCCCTCGACGGGGCGGATGGTGGGGGCGTAGATTTCGCGGTAGATAGCCTCCTTCTCGTCGGAGAGGGCCGCGGTGCCGCGTGCCTCGACCACCTCGGCAGGGAGTAGCAGGCGCATGATGTCGTCGTTCCCCATGCCGAAGGCCGAGCTAAACTTCTGTTGCCAATCATCGACGCCATAGCGGGCGCAGAAGCGCTCGAAGGCGCGGAAGTGAATCTCGGCGTTATCGACCAACACGCCGTCCATGTCGAAAAGGGCTCCCTTAACCATGATTTTTCGTAATTTGTGGCGGCAAAGATAGCTAAATTCTCCGACTTTCTCTATTTTTGCACCATGGCACGCACAAAAATCGAAAAGACCAACGCCGCGCGTCTGCTGGATCGCGCAAAAATAGCCTATGAGCTTGTTCCCTACGAGGTGGACGAGGAGAATCTGGCCGCTACTCATGTGGCCGAGCAGCTGGGCGAGGATATCGCGCAGGTCTTCAAGACGCTCGTGCTGAAGGGGGATCGTACGGGTCACTTCGTCTGTGTCATCCCGGGGGATGGGGAGGTCGATTTGAAGGCGGCGGCCCGCATCTCGGGCAACAAGAAGTGCGACCTGATAGCGATGAAGGAGCTGCTGCCCACGACGGGCTATATCCGCGGTGGCTGTTCGCCCATCGGCTTGAAGCGCCCCTTCCCGATCTTTATCCATCAGACGGCCATGGAGTTCGATCATATCTTTATCAGTGCCGGCGTCAGAGGTCTTCAGTTGCGGATTTCGCCGGCTGATTTGGTGGGTTTTACCCACGCCACGCTCTGCGAATTGCTTTGAAAATGAGGGGTAAGAGCCTCTTTTTGTGGCTAAAATGGCATCTTCTCGGGGATAATTGCTCTTTTAGGGGGCCACTATCCCCGTTTTTTATTGGAAATATGGGGTAAAAATCGTATATTTGCCCGAATTTTTTAATTAGAAACCGAACCAAGGTTAGAGGTGTGCGTGGGGAGTAGTTGGGTCCCGGCAACCCAAAAGCGCAACACAAAAGCGCAACACAAAAGCGCAACGCCGTAATTAGAAACTGAACCAAAGTTAGAAATGTTTAAGGTATATCTTCGATTGTTGGAGTTTGCTCGTCCGTGGGGCCGCTTTGCTGTACCGTACTTTTTTTGTTCGGTACTCTACGCGGTCTTTAACACTTTCACCTATGTGGCGGCCATCCCCATCATCCAGTCGATGTTCGACCCCGAGTTTGCCTGGCAGCCCGTTGAGAAGTTTCCGCCTGTGGAGTTCAATAGCGAGTTCATGACCCAGGCAATCTCGTATATCTATTCGCAGATTTTTGACGAGTTCTCGCCGATGCGTATGCTCGCCATGCTTGCCACGCTGATTGTTCTGATCAGTTTCCTCTCGAATCTCTTCCGCTACCTGGGCGCCTGGATCATCGAGAAGTTGCGTGCCACGACGCTTCAGAAGATTCGTAATGATTTGTTTACCAACACGATGGATCTGCATCTGGGCTACTTCAGCGAGCAGCGTAAGGGCGATGTCCTCTCGCGTATCACGAATGATGTGTCGCTCGTGCAGCACTGCATCACCAATACCTTGCAGGTGGTAATCCGCGAGCCTTTCCTCATCATTGGTTATGTGGTGGCGATGATCAATATCTCGTGGGAGCTGTCGGTCTTTGCCGTCTTCTTCCTGCCGGTGGTGGCCCTGATTGTCGGCTCGATTGTGAAGCGCCTGCGCCGTCCGGCAGCCATCTGCCAGCAGCGCATGGGCGATATGGTCTCGGTGCTCGATGAGTCGCTCTCGGGTGTGAAGCTCATCAAGAGCTACAATGCCGCCGACTATATCCGTCGCAAGTTCTACGACATCAATGCCGACTACTCGCGCCTGTTGGTCTCGATGGCCCGCCGTCAGCAGCTGGCCTCGCCCGTGAGCGAGTTCCTGGGCATTACGGCCGTGGGCGTGGTGCTTGTCTTTGGTGGTATGTTGGTGCTGAACGGCTCGATTAACGCCGGCAGCTTCATCATCTTTATCGGTATCTTCTCGCAGATTACCCGCCCCGTGCGCTCGATTATCGACCAGTTTGCCAACATCAACCAGGGTATCGCCGCCGGTGAGCGTATCTTCGAGCTGCTCGATACGCGCTCGGAGGTTACCGATAAGCCCGAGGCCCACCGAATGGTGGAGCTCAAGGAGCAGATCGAGTTGAGCGATGTCTGCTTCTCGTACGATGGCGACCGACAGATTATTGATGGCGTTTCGCTCTCGATTCGCAAGGGGGAGACGGTGGCGTTGGTCGGCCCGTCGGGTGGCGGAAAGTCCACTTTGAGTGAGCTGATTCCCCGTTTCTACGATCCGCAGCGCGGTGCAATCAAGATCGATGGCATCGACCTGCGCGACTATGAACAGGAGAGTGTGCGCAGCCACATCAGCGTGGTGTCGCAGGATACGGTGCTCTTCAACGATACGATTGCCGCCAACATCGGCATGGGTCGTCCGGGGGCTTCTCTCGAAGAGATCGAGGAGGCGGCCCGCATTGCCAACGCCCACGACTTCATCATGGCAACCCCCGAGGGGTACCAGACCAATATCGGCGACCGCGGCATGAAGCTCTCGGGCGGACAGCGCCAACGCCTCTCGATTGCACGCGCCATCCTGAAGAATCCCGAGATTCTGATTCTCGACGAGGCCACTTCGGCCCTCGATACCGAGAGCGAGAAGTTGGTGCAGGAGGCGCTCGATACGCTGTTGCACGGTCGCACCTCGGTGGTGATTGCCCACCGCCTCTCGACCATCCACAACGCCGACAAGATTGTGGTCATCGACGCCGGTCGCATAGCCGAGACGGGTACGCATGCCGAGTTGATGCAGCTCGGAGGCATTTACAAGCATCTGATCGAGATGCAGAGCTTGGAGTAGAAGAGCCGACTTAAATTGAAACAACGAGACGAAATACAATAAATAATTACTGCCATGAAATTCAAGGAGTATAAAGGGTTGGACCTTCCCGGCACAGCCGACGAGGTCCTCAAATTGTGGGATGCCGAGGATACATTCCATAAGAGCATCACGACGCGCGAAGGCAAGCCTACCTTCGTCTTTTATGAGGGTCCCCCCTCGGCCAACGGTATGCCGGGCATTCACCATGTGATGGCCCGCACGATTAAGGATGTATTTTGCCGCTACAAGACGCAGCAGGGCTACCTGGTACACCGCAAGGCGGGATGGGATACCCATGGTCTGCCTGTCGAGTTGGGTGTGGAGAAGAAGCTCGGCATCACGAAGGAGGATATCGGCAAGACGATTACCATCGAGGAGTATAACCGCACCTGCCGCGAGGCGGTGATGGAGTTCACGGGTGTATGGGAGGATCTGACCCGCAAGATGGGTTATTGGGTCAATATGGACGACCCCTATATCACCTACGACAATAAGTTCATCGAGTCGCTGTGGTGGCTCCTGAAGCAGCTCTTCGAGAAGGGTCTGCTCTACAAGGGCTACACGATTCAACCCTACTCGCCGGCCGCTGGTACGGGTCTCTCGACCCACGAGCTGAACCAGCCGGGTTGCTACCGCGATGTGAAGGATACCACGATGGTGGCCCAATTCCGTGTGCTGGATCCCAAGCCCGAGATGACGGGGTGGGGTACCCCCTACTTCCTGGCCTGGACCACCACTCCCTGGACCCTGCCCTCGAATACGGCCCTCTGCGTTGGCCCGAAGATCGACTATGTGGCCGTGCGCACCTACAACGCCTATACGGGCGAGAAGATGACCGCCATCGTGGCCAAGCCGCTGGTGGGTGCCCACTTCAATAAGAAGGCCGAGGGGTTGGCGCTCGACAGCTACAAGCCCGGCGACAAGCTCGTTCCCTACGAGATTGTCGGCGAGTGGAAGGGCCCCGAGCTGGTCGGCATGCACTACGAACAGCTGATTCCCTGGGTGAAGCCCGTGGAGTTGGACAGCGAGGGGAATTGGCAGGAGGCCTCCGAGAAGGCTTTCCGTGTTATCCCGGGCGACTATGTGACGGTGGAGGATGGTACGGGTATCGTACATATCGCCCCCACCTTCGGTGCCGATGACGCCTTCGTGGCGCGTCAGGCCGGCATCCCGTCGCTCTTCATGATCAACAAGCGCGGAGAGACCCGCCCGATGGTCGATTTGCAGGGTAAGTTCTACCTGATGGAGGAGCTCGACGAGAAGTTCGTGGAGCAGTGCATCGACCGTGAGGCCTACAAGGAGTATGAGGGTCGCTGGGTGAAGAATGCCTACGATCCGCAGTTTACGGTCGATGGCCGCTACGACGAGGCTGCCGCCCAGGCTGCCGAGTCGCTCGATATCTACATCTGCCTCAAGCTCAAGGCCGACAACAAGGCCTTCAAGATTGAGAAGCATGTCCACAACTATCCCCACTGCTGGCGTACCGACAAGCCGGTGCTCTACTACCCGCTCGACTCGTGGTTTATCCGCACCACGGCCCTCAAGGAGCGTATGATGGAGCTCAACCGCACGATTCATTGGAAGCCCGAATCGACCGGCTCGGGTCGCTTTGGCAAGTGGCTGGAGAATCTGAACGACTGGAACCTCTCGCGTTCGCGCTTCTGGGGCACCCCGCTGCCGATTTGGGCCACGGAGGATCGTTCGGAGCTCAAGTGCATCGGCTCGGTGGAGGAGCTGATGGCCGAGATCGAGAAGTCGATTGCCGCCGGCGTGATGACGGAGAACCCCTTCAAGGATTTTGTGGTGGGCGATATGTCGAAGGAGAACTACTCGACCGACCGCATCGACCTGCACCGCCCCTATGTCGATTCGATTGTGCTGGTGTCGTCGAAGGGCGAGCCGATGAAGCGCGAGAGCGACCTGATTGATGTGTGGTTCGACTCGGGTGCCATGCCCTACGCCCAGGTACACTACCCCTTCGAGATGAATGGCGAGGCCTTCAGCGAGGTCTATCCCTCCGACTTCATCGCCGAGGGTGTGGATCAGACGCGCGGCTGGTTCTTCACGCTGCACGCCATTGCCGTCATGCTCTTCGACTCGGTGGCCTTCAAGAATATCATCTCGAATGGTCTGGTGCTCGATAAGAATGGTAACAAGATGTCGAAGCGTTTGGGCAATGCCGTCGATCCCTTCGAGGTGCTCAAGACCTATGGCGCCGACGCTACGCGCTGGTATATGATCTCGAACTCGCAGCCCTGGGACAACCTGAAGTTCGATACGGCAGGTGTCGATGAGGTGCGCCGCAAGTTCTTCGGTACGCTCTACAACACCTACTCCTTCTTTGCCCTCTACGCCAACCTCGGCGACGGCTTTACGGGCCGTGAGGCGGAGATTCCCGTGAGCGAGCGCCCCGAGATCGACCGTTGGATTATCTCGCGCCTGAACTCGCTCATCAAGGAGGTTACCGCTTCGTTGGAGGATTACGACCCCACGCCTGCGGCCCGTGCCATCCAGGAGTTCGTCGATGTGGAGCTCTCGAACTGGTATGTGCGTCTGAACCGCAAGCGTTTCTGGAGCAAGGGTCAGTCGGCCGACAAGTTGGCCGCCTTCCAGACCCTCTACACCTGTCTGGAGAGCGTCGTGATGATGACCGCCCCCTTTGCCCCCTTCATCTCGGATCGCATCTTCCGCGACCTGAACGCGGCAAGCGGCCGTCACGAGGTGGAGAGCGTACACCTGGCCACCTTCCCCGTAGCTGATGAGGCTCTGATTAACCCCGAGTTGGAGGTGATGATGGGTCTGGCCCAGCAGGCCTCGTCGATGGTGTTGGCCCTGCGCCGCAAGGTGAACATTAAGGTGCGTCAGCCGCTGCAGAAGATTCTCATCCCCGTACTCGATGCCGCCATGGCACGCCATATCGAGGCGGTGAAGGAGCTGATTCAGGGCGAGGTGAATGTCAAGGAGATTGAGCTCATCGAGGAGACCACGGGTATCATCACCAAGCGCATCAAGCCCAACTTCAAGACCTTGGGCCCGAAGTATGGCAAGCAGATGAAGCAGATTGCCGCCCTGGTGGCAGGCTTCACGCAGGAGCAGATTGCCGCCGTGGAGAGCGGTCAGCTCAACGAGCTGGAGATCGATGGCGAGAAGCTCGCCGTCTCGGCTGCCGACTTCGATATCACTTCGGAGGATATGCCCGGCTGGCAGGTGGCCTCGGAGGGTAAGCTGACCATCGCCCTCGATGTAACCATCACCGAGGAGCTGCGCTCGGAGGGTGTGGCCCGTGAGCTGGTCAACCGTATCCAGAACATCCGCAAGGATTCGGGTCTGGAGGTGACCGACAAGATTCGTGTCGAGATCCAAAGTTGTGAGATTGCTCTCCCCGCAGAGCGCTATGCCGACTACATCGCCCAGCAGATTCAGGCCCTGGAGGTTTGCTTCGTGGAGGAGCCCAAGGGTCAGTTTGTGGTCGATTCGGAGATCGACGAGGAGCCGCTGAAGTTGGCCGTTACGAAGCTTTAGCGGAGTGATTCCGATGGTGTGGGGCGTACGAATTTGGGTCGTACGCCCCATCTTTTTTCTGAATAAGGTGCATAATATTTGGAAGTTCCGAAAAATTTGTTTAATTTTACATACATAAATAAAAACGAATTGTATTATTGCTATGGCAGAGATGGAAAAAACCAGATACAATGACGCCGAGTTGGAGGAGTTCAAGCAGCTGATTCTGAAAAAACTCGCCAACGCACGAGCCGACTACGAGATGTTGCGAGCCACCATTACGCACGCCACCTCGAACGATACGGAGGATACTTCGCCCACCTATAAAGTGCTCGAAGAGGGTGCAGCCACGCTCTCCAAAGAGGAGAACGAGCGTTTGGCTGCCCATCAGATGAAGTTTATCCGCAATCTCGAAATGGCTCTTATCCGCATCGAGAACAAGACTTACGGCATCTGCAAGACGACCGGTAAGTTGATTCCCAAGGAGCGTTTGATGCGTGTTCCTCATGCCACCGAGACCATCGAGGCAAAGGAGGCCCGCAAGTAGTCGCTTAAAGGGAAATATGGTTCGGGAGGCTGTCTGGCAGGTTGCAGAGAGCCTCTCTTTTTTCGCTGTAACCCCAATTTTCCCGTTGTGAAGAGCCTTGTACGCCTGTTGATTCTGCTGTGGTGCGGAGTTCTGCTCTGCCCACCGCTCTCGGCCTCACCGAGGGCCGATTCGGTGCGTCGGGAGTATAAGGTGATTCTCGACGAAAATCAGGACAAGGAGGCCGAGGAGCGTACCCGTCAGCTCTACGACTCGCTCAAGGTCAAGTCACGCAGCAAAACCGTTACACGCCTGCTTTTTGACCTGCTGGTCAAGTCACCGTCGCATGAGTACACCTCCACGGGGCGTGCCGTCAATGAGCGCAACCGCTATTGGCGCTTCAATGGGCGACGCATCGCATCCATCGAGGTTGTGCGTGCCGGAGTCTTCGACCGCGACGGAAATTGGCTCGAGAGGGCAGGAAATACCCTCCACATCGAGACGCGCGAGCGCGTGATACGCCGCGATCTGATGGTCGAAGTGGGGGATACGGTCGATGCCGATGAGCTGGTGCGTAATATGCAGTTGCTGCGCAGCCGTCGCTACATCTCCGATGCCGAAATCGTGCTCGAGCCCGACTCCGTAAATCCCATGCTTGTCCACCTCAAGGTCAAGACGCGCGACAGCTGGACCATCACCTTCGACGGCCATTTGGGCGGTAGCGGCGAGACGATGGTGGCCATCTCCGATGACAACATCTTCGGTTGGGGTAATCGTCTTGAGGTGCAGACCAACTTCAACCGTCGTACATTTGGCTACGGAGGTACCATTGTCGAGTACCGAATGCCCAATATGTGGGGCACCTTTATCGAGGGGCGTATCTCGGCCGGCCGCGAGTTCGATGAGTCGGAGTTTATCGCCGAGGTGACCAAATCGTTCATCCGCCCCACCGATATGATGTTCGGCATCACCTACAAGCGTGAGCGCACCGAGTTTGAGGATGCCAACTATCCCGATCTCACCACGACGCTCAATCGCCAATTTAATCTGTGGGCGGGCTACTCCTACGAACTCAAGGGGCTGGAGATGAGCCTCTTCGCGGCGTTGCGATACTGCCACTCCAACTACAGGGATCGCCCCGCTGTTACTCCGGACTTGAACCCCTACTACCATCGGCGCGAGGAGCTCTTGGGCAGTATGGGTATCTACCGCGAACGATTCTATACGGCCAACATGATTTATGGTTACGGTACGCGCGAATATATTCCCACGGGGTTTCGCGCCGAGTTGGTGAGTGGCTATAATTGGGGCGAGTTTCGTGAAGGACTCTACCTCGGAGGGCGTCTGCGTGGGGGGCGTTTCACCTCGGCAGGCTTCTTTTCGACCGGGGTAGAGGTGGGTAGCTACCTCTCGCTGGTGGACGGCAGTCGCTATCGTACGGTGGGCGACTTCGACCTCAATTGGTTCTCTAACCTGTTGCCGGTGCGCAAGTGCCACCTCCGACAGTTCGTTACGCTGAACTATACCCACGGATGGAATCGCTTATCGGGATACAACGAGACTGTCGACTTTACGAGCGACAACGGCCTGCGCATCCTTGATGAGGATTTCGACGGTATTCAACGACTCTCAATCAACACCGAGACGGTGGTCTTTACCCCCTTTCAGCCCTGGGGCTTCCGCTTTACCTGTTATGGCTTTGCCGACATGGGTGTTATCGGACACTCGGACAACATTTTCCGCAACAGCCTCTACGGCTCGGTCGGCATCGGTGTCCGCATCCGCAACGAGCGCCTGATCTTCGGCGCCATACAATTTCAACTCGGTATCGCCTTCGGAAAGGGGGGATGGGCAGATAGTGAATGGATAGAGCTGACAAGCCAGGAGGCCCTCGAACAGCGGCGTTTCCGCCCCTCGCGTCCGCAAACCATCCCCTTCGAGTAGTGGGAGGTTGGGTCGAGCTTACTCAAGGTATACATCATCAAAAACAAACAAAGCGACTTTTTTTAAGTCGCTTTGTTTCAGAGTTTGTGGAGAATACGAGGCTCGAACTCGTGACCTCTTGCATGCCATGCAAGCGCTCTAGCCAACTGAGCTAATCCCCCATTTGCGGTTGCAAAGGTAGTCAAAAGTTTTCAACTTGCAAATGTTTCGCCTCTTTTTTTCAAAAAAAATAGCGTCTTGCCCCTTTCCGATACCTCAAAACCGACTTTGCATCCCCTTGGAGTGCTACTTGCCCAGGTGAATCACATCGTTTACGCCCAGGCTCTCGTAGGTGGATTGAAGCTCTTCGTGGCGGTCGGAGATGACCAGCAGCTTGTCGCCCCGATAGAGCTCGGTGTTGCCCTGTGGCACGAAGTAGCTGCCGTCGCGGCAGATGAGCACCACCAGCGTATTTTCGGGCAGGGTAATCTCCTTCAGGGTCTTGCCCTCCGCGAGCATCGAGTTATTGACCTCCACCTCGGTAAAGGCGGAGTTGATGCTGTCGATCATCTTGATGTTGAAGGTGCTCTCGCGCTCCTTGAAGGCGAGTCCCAGCAGGTTGGCCATGCCACTCACGGTGGTGCCCTGCACCAGCAGCGAGAGGATGGTAATCAGGTAGACGATGTTGAAGATCAGGCGCGCCTCCTCCTCGGCGACACCACCCAGCATGGGGTAGGTGGCGAAGATGATGGGTACGGCACCGCGCAGGCCGACCCACGAGATGTAGAGGCGGGCCTTGGTGGTGAACTTGCGGAAGGGGGCCAACGAGATGAATACAGCGGCAGGGCGGGCCACAAACATCATGAAGGCGCCAATCAGCAGGCCGGGGACGAGCACTCGGGGCTCGATGAGCTCCCAGGGGTTGACCACTAGACCCAGCGTGAGGAACATGATGATTTGCAGTAGCCATTGGAAACCGTCGAAGAAGTCGGTCATGGCGTGCTTCTGCTCGAGCTTGAGGTTGCCGACCACCAGCCCCGAGAGATAGACGGCCAGGTAGCCGTTGCCTCGAATCAGCGAGGTGAAGGCGAACGACAGGAAGGCGAAGGCGAGCAGCAGAATGGGGTAGAGGGACTTGTTCGAGAGGTTGATGCGGTTGATGACCCACACCGCCAGGCGGCCGACAAAGTAGCCCGATGCGGCACCCACAACCATCTGCACGAGGAACATCACCAGGCCGGCACCAATCGAGGTGCTGCCACCGCTCCCCTGCGTCACGACGCTGATCAGCAGCAGGGTAAGCATATAGGCTATCGGGTCGTTTGAACCACTCTCCAACTCCAGAAGCGGGCGCAAGTTCTCCTTGAGCCCCTGTTTTTTGGTACGCAGAATCGAGAAGACCGAGGCAGAGTCGGTCGAGGCCATCGTCGAGGCGAGCAACAGGGCTGCCGCGAAGCTGATTCCCGGATGGAAGCAGGGCACAATCAGGTAGATGAAGGCCGAGAGGATGAGGGCGGTGAGCAGTACCCCCACGGTGGCAAGCACAATACCCGGTCCGAGCACGGGGCGTATCTGCGAGTACTTGGTCTCCATACCGCCCGTAAAGAGGATGATGCAGAGGGCAATCATCCCGATAAATTGCGTGGCTTCGAACGAGTTGAACGATATGATGTGCAGGCCGCTGAAGAGCATGCCGACACCCAGGAAGAGGAGCAGTGAGGGGGCTCCAAGTCGGTAGGCCGCCTTACCGGCCATCACGGCGATAAAGAGCAGTACGGCTCCAACCAATACAAAGTTCTCGGTTCCTATCTCAATCATCTTACCAATGTATTTATCCTTCTATTCACTTTTTGTGTGCCCTCGCTTCGGGGCCCTGCCTCGGCTTCCCGAATCCTGCATTTCGAGACTATCGCTGCAGGCGGAACTCATCGAGCGGGCGGTACTCCAACTCGACATACTCGAAGAGCTGGTAGCCCGTCAGTCGGCCGTCGGAGGTGGTATAGCAGGCCACTACCAGCGCCGAAACGGCACTCTGTCCCACGCGGCGAAACTGCTCGACCTCCCCCTTTTGGCTCCACTCCAGCAGACGGCGCTGTATCTCGCGCGGGAAGTAGAGCTCCTCGTAGCGTACATAGTCGCCCGTTAGGGTGTCGTAGGGAACCCCCTCGCTGTCGAAGGCGCGTCTCGAGGCGATGACCCCACCGATCAGCAGCAGACTCCACCCCAAAAGGCCGAGGCCGATTTGCATGCTGTCCCACTCGGGGTTTACCCACAGGGCGTTGATTGCCAGCACGGCAGCTCCTCCTATGGCTGTCAGTATGGGCTTTGCAAGGGGCTTGCGTCGTTTGATAATCTCACTATTTGAAAGAGCACAGAGCTTTTCGCTCATCTTTGTTTTGTCCATTTTTTAAATTCGTTTTTAGCGGTTTATACACAATGAGTGCCACGAGCGGAGAGCCTCCCATTGTTCGAGAGGCCCCTTCGTGGAGCGTTCCGCAGGTTCGGAACGGAGATGGAGGGTCACCCGAAGGTGCCCGGCCGCTAAATACGAAGCCGACGCAGCACAAGGCGGATTTGCGCCGGTGCAGGGTCGGCAAAGAACGACAAAATATAACGACAGCTCACCTTCGAGAGCAAGCTGCCCGAGGGACGGCTGCTCGGTGTGGGAGCGTGATTTTTGCGAGGAGTCTGCTCAGAAGATTGCTCGCTGCGCAGCTGAAGAGTGGGGGTGTTGAGGGTGCGCAGCACAGCGGGCAACTCCATCGAGGTGCGTAGCTGTTGCGCAACAAAGGGCAGCTGCTCCACATGGGCCTCGGAGTAACTGCCGCGCCCCGTGCTCTTCGTTTGTGTGGCTCCGCACTCGAGGGCACTACCCGTGTGGATGAGGGTAATGAGCAACAGCGAGAGTATGAAACGAAGCCAAAACATAGCAGATATACCTTCAGCGACAAAGGTACATTAAAATGGAGAAATTACCAAGCCGAAAAGGGGCAAAATCTCCGCTTATTGGGGAATAAAGATATAGGTGATGGTGCCTCGTTGACGCTCGGGGGCCGTGGGGTCGATGTTGACGGTCGAAGAGCGGGCGGCACGCAGTGCGATTTCGCGCATGTATTCGTCGCCACCCGACACCACGCGGGCCCAGGCTACCTCTCCGTTGGGGCGTACCTCCACCTCGACGACCACTTCACCACCCCCCTCGCACTGGAAGGCGGGGGTGAGCAGCTCGCGTTCGTGGCGCACCGGATTCTTGATGTCGAGTCTTACGGTGACATAGCCCGCCACCTTTTTGTCCTCGCGTTTTTTGTCGTTCCCTTCCCCCTTGTCGCCCCCCTGACGAATCGCCTCGGCCTCGGAGAGCCCCTGCTCATAGGCGGCACGGTTGGCACGCATGCGCTCGGCCGCCGCCGCCGCGTCGGCGTTGAGCTCCGAGGCGTGGTTTCCGCGGTCGGTCTTGAGATTCTCGTTCAGCACATTCTCGTTCGAGGTGGTATTCTGCACCTTCTCCCAATCGAATTGCTCCTCCTGCTGTCGGCGGCGCACCTCCTCTTCGAGGCGGTCGCGCTCGGCTTCGAGGTCGGCCAGCGTGTTGAGGTCGATATAGACCGTAGTCTCGGTGGCGCGCCCTCCGACCACAATCTTCGAGCTTACGAAGGCGATGGCAAGCAGAAGATAGACCACCAGCGTGATGCAGAGCCCCAGACGATGATCGTAGGCCCATTCGCCCACATCGCTCCGCTTGTTTTCAAACGGCAGATGGAGTCTCGGCGGCCTTCTCGGCCCCCGTGGCGTGCGATTCTCGGGTTGCTGTGGTGTCGTTGTACTCATAATTTTGAGCAAAAGTACAATTTTTTAGTTAAAAATAGCTATATTTGCCCTCAAATAAATTTTAACGAACAGTTATGTCTTTGAAACAGCAAACGCTGAAGGCGCCCATTACCTTCTCGGGTAAGGGCCTTCATACGGGCCTCAAGGTGACTATGACGGTGAAACCGGCTGCCGAGAATACCGGTATCATCTTCCGTCGTGTCGATCTTGAAGGAGCACCCACCGTTCCCGCCTTGTGTGACTATGTTACCGATACTTCGCGCGGTACGACCATCGAGAATGGTGCTGCGCGTGTCTCCACCATCGAGCATATCATGTCGGCCCTCTGGACCCTCGGAGTAGATAACGCCGAAATCGAAATCAATGCCCCCGAAACCCCCATCATGGATGGCTCGGCCCGCGAGTATGCCGCCGCCATCGTGGAGACGGGTCTCGAGGAGCAGCCCGCCGAGCGTCAATACTACCAGGTGACCGAGAAGATGGTCTACACGATTCCCGAGAAGGGGGTCGCCATCATCCTCTATCCCGACGACGAGTTCTCCGTGTCGCTCCATGTCGATTACAACTCGAAGGTGATTGGTAACCAGTATGCCACCTTCATCCCCGGCGATAATTATGCCGAGAAGATTTCGCCCTGCCGCACCTTCGTCTTCCTCCACGAGTTGGAGCCCCTGATGAAGATGAACCTCATCAAGGGTGGTGATCTCGACAACGCCATTGTGGTGGTGGAGAATCCTGTATCCGACGAACAGCTGCAGCACCTCAAGCAGATCTTCGGTAAGGAGGATATCCGCATTACGGGCGGCTATCTGAATAACCTGGAGCTCCGCTTCAACAACGAGCTCGCCCGCCACAAGCTGCTCGACCTGCTCGGCGACTTCGCCCTGCTGGGCCGTCGCATCAAGGGTCGTGTGTGGGCTACCCGCCCCGGCCACTTCGCCAATACCGAGTTCATGAAGCAGACCAAGCGCGCCATCCGTAAGGAGGGAGAGAAGCCCCGCTTCAAGTACGACTGCCGCCGTCCGGCCCTCTACGACATCAACGCCATCCGCAAGATGTTGCCCCACCGTCCCCCCTTCCTCCTGGTGGACCGTATCTTCCACCTCGATGCTACCTCGGTGGCCGGCATCAAGAATGTGACGATGAACGAGCCCTTCTTCGTGGGTCACTTCCCCGAGGAGCCCGTGATGCCCGGCGTGCTGATTGTCGAGGCGATGGCGCAGTGCTCGGGTATCCTGGTGCTGGGTACGGTGCCCGATCCCGAGAACTACTCGACCTACTTCATGAAGATTGACGGCGTGAAGTTCAAACGCAAGGTGGTGCCCGGCGATACGCTCCAATTCGAGATTAACCTCCTGGAGCCCATCCGCCGCGGTGTGGCCCTCTGCGAGGGTAAGGCCTTTGTGGGTGATACGCTCGCCTGCGAGGCGGTCATGATGGCCCAGATTGTTAAAAACAAGAAGTAAATGACATCCGAATATGATTAGTCCGTTAGCTTTTGTACATCCCGATGCCAAGTTGGGTAAGGATGTAACCGTAGAGCCCTTTGCCTACATCGCCGGTGATGTGGAGATTGGCGACGAGTGTTGGATCGGCCCCGGAGCCGTCATTCACGATGGTGCCCGCATCGGTAAGCGATGCAAAATTCATACGGCAGCTTCGATTGCCTGCCTGCCGCAGGATTTGAAGTTTGCCGGCGAGAAGACCACCGCCGTCATCGGCGACAACAACGACATCCGCGAGTATGTAACCATCAGCCGCGGTACCGCCTCGACCGGTACGACCATCGTGGGCAGCAACAACCTCCTGATGGCCTATGTGCATGTGGGACACGACTGCGTAATCGGCAGCAACTGCGTGGTAGCCAACCGCGTATCGTTTGCCGGTGAGGTTCATGTCGATGATTGGGCTGTGATTGGTGGCCATGCCGCCATCCACCAGTGGACCCATATCGGAGCCCATGTGATGATTCAGGGCGGAGCCCTGCTCGGCAAGGATGTGCCTCCCTATGTCATCGTGCGCAACGATACGCTCCGATTTGCCGGCATCAACCGCGTGGGTCTGAGCCGTCGCGGCTTTAGCAACGAGCGCATCGCCGAGATTCACGAGGCCTGCCGTATCCTCTTCCAGAGCGGTCTGAACTACATCAACGGCTGCGACGAGGTGGAGAAGCAGATTCCCCAGAGCGAGGAGCGCGACTACCTGCTCAACTTCATCCGTTCGTCGAAGCGCGGCATCATCAAGCCCTACTCCTCGGAGCGTGAATAGCGGCTTTGTTTTTGTCATGAAGGCGACCCGCAGGTCGCCTTTATTTGTTGTCGAAGTGTTGGCGGAGCGAAATGTGACCCGAAGAGCCAAAAGATGGACAAAAAATGGGAAAATAATTTTGCAGTTCGGCGATTTATACCTATATTTGCAGCGTAAACGAGCGCGAATGACGAGGGGACGATTTGAGTCCCCTCGTTTCGTAGGATATATTTCCCTCGTCAATACGCTTTAAGTCTATGATTGATACCAAAAAAATAGAGGAGATTGCGGCCCGTCATTTGGAGGGGTCGGAGCTGTTTGTGGTGAGTTGTACGGTCTCGCCTGCAAACGAGGTGGAGCTGCTTATCGACAGCGATTCGTCGGTGGCCATCGACGACTGCATGGCCCTGAGTCGTGCCATCGAGGCCGAGTTTGACCGCGATGTGGAGGACTTTGAGTTGATGGTTGCCTCGGCAGGCATCGGCTCCGAATTAAAGTGCCTGCGTCAGTATCGCAAGCTGGTGGGCAAGTCGGTGGAGGTGCTGCTCAAGAGTGGCGTCAAGGTGTTGGCCCTGCTCGACGAGGTGACCGACGACCATCTGACCCTCAGCTACGAGGAGAAGCAGGCCGTCGAGGGCAAGAAGCGTAAGGAGCTGGTCAAGGTGACCCGCACCTATTCGTTTGAGGAGATTAAGTATACTAAAGAGTACCTCGACTTCAAGTAAAATTCGAATAACGGGGTGATTTCGGCGTTATGCTCGTGTTCGAAATCCTCACATACGAAAAGTATGCTGCGGTTTCTCTCACTTCGCAAGCCTTGAAATCCCCGCCGTTCTTCGAATTTTACGGCAGGGCTGAATAACGGGATGATTTCGGCGTTATGCTCGTGTTCGAAATCCTCACATACGAAAAGTATGCTGCGGTTTCTCTCACTTCGCAAGCCTTGAAATCCCCGCCGTTCTTCGAATTTTACGGCAGGGCTGAAT
>JAZUQP010000031.1:0-41749 GCA_045605785.1 Alistipes sp.
TAGGTTGCATACGCGTTACGCACCCGTGCGCCGGTCGCCGACAAATGTATTGCTACATCCTCGCTGCCCCTCGACTTGCATGTGTTAAGCCTGCCGCTAGCGTTCATCCTGAGCCAGGATCAAACTCTCCATTGTAAAAAATTGAATGTTTCGTTTAGAGTCCTGACTACTTATCTTTCCTTCAAAGGAAATGACAGATAAATACTACATTTCTTTTCTCTCAATATAACCAGTAAATCAAAGAACTTCGTTTTGAAAACCCTTTCACTTTTGGGGTGAATCGGGACTGCAAAGATAAATCAAAGTTTTTTATCCTGCAAATTTTTTCAGAACTTTTTGCAAACAAATTTTTAACATCTCCTCTTCGAGCCCCTCTCTTTCGATTGGTCATCTCCTTTCGGAGCGTGTTATTTTCTGATTGCGGGTGCAAAGGTAGCGACTTTTTCTTTACCTGCAAATATTTCGCAAAGTTTTTTTCAAAAATTTTACAATTTTCCGCAAAACAGGGCCCAAATACCCCCTATACCTATATTATATAATAAATAGAGGCCTGTTTCATCCCGCGAAAAGGGGATTCTCTCGCTCGTGCGGTCTCTGCCGACACGCAGCCACAAAAAGAGTCGCCCCCAAAAGAGGGCGACTCGAATTTTGAATCAAACAATCCGTCGATTACAACCAACCACCATTTGCGGCTACACTCTCCTTGGCAACGAGCAGTACCTTGTACTCGACATTGGTACCGGCTACCTGGGCCTTGATGGTGATGAGCGACGCACCGGGCTTCTTGCAGGAGAGGATGGCCCAGCTGCCACGCACGGCGTCGGGCACATGGCTCAACCCCAGGCGGCTCTTGGCGTCATCGGCCTCAACCACACAGCTCTTACCCGAAGCGGGGGCTACACCGCCGAGCACCTTCGAGAGATCGACGCGAATCTGGGTCGAGGTGAGAGGGATGGTAATCACGGGAAGACCACCGATGTTGGCCAACAGCTTCAGAGCGTCGATGCTGCCGGCACCGAACTGATTCTTATAGATCTCCTCCTTGGTGCTCTCCAAGTAGGGCTCGATGGGGGTAGTACTTGCCATGAGAATCGACTTGTACTCATCCACCGTATAGCTCTTACCGAGGTTGTTGGC
The DNA here is from genome assembly GCA_045605785.1 of Alistipes sp. Classification (GTDB taxonomy): domain Bacteria; phylum Bacteroidota; class Bacteroidia; order Bacteroidales; family Rikenellaceae; genus Alistipes. The sequence goes on from JAZUQP010000031.1 coordinate 1,138, forward strand.
ATAGATAAGACCCAGGGCGGCAATACCACTCATGTGGGGGCAAGCCATCGAGGTTCCGTTCATCCAGCCGTAACCCGTATTGCGATTCGACGAGAGGCCATTGACGATGATACCCTCCTGGGCATCCTTCGATGCTACGCTGGGGTCGAGTACCGTCGAGAGCACGCAACCATTACCCTGACCCGTGAAGGGGCTCTGCGAGCCTGCCTGGTCGTAGTTGTAGTCGCCACCCGGAGCGGCGATGTCGCACCACATCTGGCCAAAATCGGTGTAGAAGGCGGGCTGATAGGCGGGGCCCGTAGCGGCCACCGACAATACCGGCTGGTAAGCGGCGGGCCACATCGTGCGACCATCCATGTGAATATCACCCGTATTACCTGCCGAGAAGAGAACCAGACCACCCTTCAGCGGCTGGTCGGCACCACCGGCATTCTTGATGAAGTAGTCAATACCCTTGGCGATATAGCCGGCGCCCGAAGTGAAGTCGGCCTCACTCTCCATGCCCGACTGGCTGAAGCCCCAGCTGTTGTTGGCAATCAAGGCGCCACGATCGGCGGCCCACACGAAGGCACGAGCAGCCGAGATCTGCGAGTGTGTATCGCCCTGCTTGAGGACACGATAGATCTGGCACGACATAATCTTCACATCGCCACCCTGGCCATCGCTACCACCGGCAACACCGCAGACGCCGATACCGTTGTTATTCACGGCAGCAATCGTACCTGCGACATGCGTACCGTGGTCGTAATACTCGTAGCCACCGCGATCGTTCAAACTGCGACCCCAATTCAAGGGGTATACCCCCGAGAGGTCGTTCCAGCTGTTCTCGTCACCGCCATAGTCGAAGCAGGCACCATGCTCGAGACCTGCCTCCACCTCCGAGGCGTTGGGGTTTACCCACATATTGGCCTCAAGGTCAGGGTGAGTGTACTGCACGGGCTGATCCATCACGGCCACAACCACCTGCTTACCATTGTTCGAGTCACCCGTACAGAGCTTCCAGGCATTGAAGAGGTTACAGTCGGCACCTGCCTTGAAGCGGGGCGAAATCTCTCCCGTGTTGTTGTAGTGCCACTGCTGGGGCAGCATCGGATCATTGAAGGGCATCTCACCCGTAGCACGGGTCGCCTCACCGCCACCAAAGCTCATGGCAGGCTCGCCCGCCTCGGCAAAGTTGGTGATACTGTGGGCCAGGTTGATGCGCTTGATCTCATCGGCCATACTCAAAGCACGGGCAGCCTCGATCAGATCGACACGCTTGTCGAATGCGACATAGTACCAGAGGTGCAGGCCCTCGGCACGGTGGCGCTCCTCATAGATGGGATCCTCGGGGAATACACGGTGGAACTCCACACTGCGGATAGCATCCAGGCAGTTGTCAATCTTATCAATACCCGAACGGGTACCGCCGCTACGCGTTGCGTTGGCAGAGATTTGGTCGGCCACCTCCTCCGAGACCTCCAGAATCAGCAGGCCCTTGTCGGCAAGACCGTTGGTTGCATAAATCTTCGAATAGGCAAGCTCCTGCTCGGGCGTGAGTGCCATCTTCTCATCTACATCCTTCGTACAGGCAGCCATAAGGGCGGCGAAGACGAAGAGGAACAAATAGCGTTTCATACAATGCAATTAAAAATATTGTGGCTCAAAGATACTCTTTTTTTACGAATATGCAATCCATTTCACCAAAAAATCGACAAACACCCCCTGCCCAACAGAAAAAATAGAGTATCGGAAACAAAAACAGCCGAGCCCTTTTGGGGACTCGGCTGTTTCGGTTATCGAGCAAAATTACTCGGCGGCCGTCCAAGCGATGTTGAAAATCGTGTAACGATCCTTGTTGCTGGTGCTTGCCGAGGGGCTGTTGTTCGTGATGACAATCTGGAAGTCACCCGTCACATTCACCTCCTGGCTCCAGCTACCCTTGGCCAACTTGGCCAACGACTTGTCAACTACATCGTACGACTGAACAGCCGAACCGTTCTGCATAATCTCCACCTTGAAGCTTACACCATTGGCCTCGCTAAAGCAGTAGCCATAGTTAAGCGACAGCGTACCGCAACCGTTAGGCAGCACGGGCGAAGTAATCTTACCCACGGCCGAGGTCTTACCGTTCATCGTCAGACCCTTCACCGAAGCATCGCTGCCGAGCAACGACTCAAATACGGGATTCGAATCACCCGAGCCACCGCTTTGTACGGCGCAGTTCTCACCTACCCAACCATTGACGGTCGTAAAGGTGCCATAGCTTGAGCTATTGGTCAGCGTACCGAAGTCATCGCTCTTGGCAGTAAGGTCGGCATCGGGCTTCTCTACCTCAACCACCTCGTGCGATACATAGGTGGCGTTCTTCATCTGGGCGGTACCATTATGCGAGGTACGGGCACCCTGAATCGTCAGCTTGTAGCCATCCTGCAGGCCGGCAGCAGCATACTGTACCTTTGCCTGGCCATCGGGCGAGAGCAGACCGTAAACCAGCACCTTGCCGGTCTCATCCTCGAGATAGAAGTTACCATACTCGATATTGTAGGTGCCGGTGATGGTACCGGTCAGCTCGTAGATGGTAGCATCCTCGGCTGCGGCCAGGAACTCGGCCACCGTAGCCTTGATCACCTCGGGCTGCTCGGGCTCCTGCTCTACGCCCTCCTGGATAAACTCCAGCTCATCGCCGGCCTCCCAATCGGCAATCGACCAGGTGATCTCGATGGCAATGGGATCGGGTTCGGGCTCGGGACCGGGACCGGGATCGGGAGTTACGGGGGCCTCGATCGTGATGTTGGCCGTATAGTAGTAACCCGAGGCCAGATCCTGACCGTTGGTTACCTCATACTTGTACTCGACACCCGAAGCGGTAACGACGGTAAGCACGGGCTTGGCGGCCTTCTGGGCAGGAACAATCAGCACCCACTCACCGTTCGAGAGCTTGGCAGCCGTGAACTCTACCGCGCCGTTGTCCGTACTCTCGGTAAGGGTATAACCCTTCTCCGAAGCGGGATCCAGAGCCACCACAGCAGCGTTATAGAGGTTGCTCACCTTCAGCGAGGCGATGCCCTCCTCGAGCTTGTTGTCAAGGTTGAAGACGAGCTTCACATTCTGACGAGCAAAGGCAAGGTTTACGGCACTACCGTTGTAGGCGGCCTTCGTGTAGGCAACCATCACATCCGACAGCGAGTAGGCAGCGTGCTCGGTCTGATCGAGCTGGGCACTGATGGTCAGCTCGTTACCATAACCCTCACCATAGGGATAGATGGCATAGAAGTCGAGCTCGGCACCCTCCTGCTCGGGCCAATAGTAGCTCTTCTCGGAGGTAAAGGCGCCGTCGGCATAGCTGAACAGGGCGTTGTCGATGTATTTGGCCTCGCCGTTGTAGGCAATCAGGCTCACCTCATCACCATTCTCAAACGAGGTACCCTCCACGCGGGTATAGTCACCCACTTGGGCCGAGATGCGAATCTCGTTACCCTGCTGCGGAGCAGGGTTCACCTCGTCTGCCTCACTCTGGCACGAGGTAAGCGCAAACGCTGCAGCAGCGAGTGCGAAAATCGAAAATAACTTCTTCATTTTTCTATTTGTTTGTATTTGTTTGAAATTCTCTCTTTCAATGTGCGGTGCAGGGAGCATGGCAGGCGATGCGTCGGCTCTTGGCGCTCACACCACCAAGTTGCACACCCTCCTCTGCGGAGAGCTACTCCTCATCCAGGTCGAGTACGGGCTCGAAGGCCAGCTCACCACCCTCGTTCCACTCACCGATGGTCCAATTTGCCTCGATAAGCTCGGGCGTGGGCTCGGGCTCCTCGTCTGCCTCAAGGATCAGGGTCGCCGTCGAACGCTTGCCGGCGTGGAAGGTCGTAGCACCCTCCAGCACATACTCATACACCTTATTCGACTCGGTAACAACCACCAACTTGGGGTTTACATTACCCTGCGGAGGCAGAAGCAGCTGCCAGGTGTCGTAGCTGTCGGTATCGGCCATGTTCGAGGCCATGATGATGCCCGAGTATTGCTCCGAGCCATCCACCTCGGCCGGGGCACGGCGCGTAACCACCCCGTCGAGGGTCGTGGCCGAGAGATCCATCTCCAAGAAGAGGAAGGTACAAACCTCGCCAAACATCACCTCGCGAAGCGCCTCACCCAGGCGGTTGTCGAACTTGAAGACCACCTTCGACATCTCGTGCGTAAAGTTCAGAGCCACGGGCTCCTCGGTCGGCGTGGCGGTTGTCACGGCCAACATGAAGTCCGAAATGGCGGCTCCCTCCTCGGTCGACTGATCGGGGGCCACCTGCCACCAATAGAACCCGCCCTGATCAAAGGTGTTCCAAGCGGTCGTATAGGGATAGTAGGCTACAATGTTCGAGGAGGCCTCACCCTCGTACCAATAGAGGTCACTGCCGGCCTTCAGGTTGCCACCCGAATAGGTCAGAAGCGTATTCTGAAGGTAGTAGGTATCGCCGTAGTAGAGGTGCAGACCCACCTGGTCGCCCTCCTCAAAGGCGGTATCGGTAGCACGCGTGTAATCACCCACCGAAGTCGAGAAGTTCATCTTCATTCGGGTCGGGGTTACGGGACCCTGCGGCTCATCGGGGGTATCGGTACATCCCACCAGAGCGGCGGCCATCAACACGGCACCGAAGAGTTGATATATCTTTTTCATATTCTCTTGTTTTTGTCCTCGGTGGGGATTTTCGGCCCCACCGAGGAGTTATACCTATATTATATATAAGCGCTATTTGGGCAATGTTAGTTGGCGGGCTTCGTGCCGGCAGTCATCAGCCAAACCTTCAGACCGGCCAGATCGAAGTAGATGTCGTAAACACCCGTGGCAGGTACCACGATATTGCCCGAGCCACCATCCGTATATACATCCACGCTGCCATTTACAGCGATGGTAGCGCCGGACGATACACCGTAGTTGGCGGCGTTGTTCCACTCCTCGTTGGCACGGATCTTAAAGCCCTTGCCGGCGGTGAGCGATACATTGTAGGCTACATAGTACTTCATGCCGTCCCACTCCATCGTCACATCGGGAGCAGACCAATTGTTGTGGTCACCCACAACGCCCCATACATAGCTCGAAGCGTCGGGCAGGTAGGACTGGGTCTGCTGCTTGGCGGTGGTATAGTCGGCACCGGGCTCCATCACATAGATACGCTTGTTGGTCGTGTCGAGGTAGATATCGTAGGTACCCTCCACACCTACCGAGGTGTTGTTCGAGCCGGTACCGGCTACTACCCACGAGTTGGGCTGAATACCCGAAATATCCGAGGTGAGCTCCGTGCCCCAAGTCTCGTTGGTGCGGAACTTGAAGTCGGAGAAGGCCGACAGCGTAACACCCTCGGCTACATAGAGGCCGGCCACGGCGGTGGTGTACATGGCAGCATCGGGAGCAGACCAATTGTTGAAGGCACCCACAACGCCCCACTCCGAACGCTCACCTACAACGGGCGTCTCGGGATCGGGATCGGTCGTTTCGCCACCCGACACAAGCGTCACGGTGATAGTCTCGTTGGCAGCCGAGTAGGCAATCAGGTAGTTGCCGGCAGCCGAGGGAACGGGGATATTCTGACCGTTATGCGATACGGCAATGGCCTGACCAATGGGCAGCGTGGTGAGCTGATCGTTCGAGCCACGGTTTACACTCCAATCGTCATCCTTGCGGAGCTTGAAGGCACCGGTCGTCGAAGCGGTAACCTCAAACTCCACCTCGTAGCACGAGGTCTCGGCATTCCAGGTCATATCGACATCGTCACCCCAACCGCAGAAGTCGCCGACAACACCCCAATTCTCGATGACGGGCTCCGTAGGATCGCCACCCTCGGGGTAGGTCGGATTCTCGCACACGAGCTTGAAGCTAGGCGACTGCCAATTCAGGTAGAAGTAGATCGTATAGGTTCCCGTGGCAGGAGCTACGATGTTGGCACCGCCCTTCGTCAGCGAATAGTTCTCATCGAGCTTCAGCGTGGCGGGAAGCTCATAGCCACCGAAATCAAGCTCCCAAGCGTCGTTCTGACGGAACTTGAACTCATCACCGGCGGCGAGCTCAACCTCTACCGCATAGTGCATATCCTCCACGCTCTCGGCCGACCAGGTCATGTCGATGTCGCTCTCCCAATTCGAGGCGGCAAACGAGCCCACCAGGCCCCAGCTGTCGGCAACCGGCTCATTGGCCTTGGCCACAACAGTCATCGTCTCCTTGATGGCATTCCAGGTAATCACATAGAGACCGGGCTCCGAAACGAAGATGTCGGCGCCATCGGCAGCCACGGGGAACTCACCCTTCTTATCGCCGAAGATGCGCGAAGCATAGCCCTCCTCGTTCAGCACGGCCGAGCCACGGTTCACCTCCCAGGCATTATCCTTGCGAAGCTTGAAGCCCATAGCGCGGTACATCACAATCTCGGCGGTATAGATACCATTGTCGTAGGTCATCTTCGTGTCGGACGCACTGCCATCCTCGGCCGTACCCCAGCCGTTGAAGTCACCCACAACGCCCCAATTCTCCTCGGCGGGAACATCCACCACGGGATCATCATCCTCCGAGCCATCCTCCTTCTTGAAGTTCAGATCGTTATCATCGGTCCAATCGCTGATGGTGGGGGTAAAGGCAGTCGAGATATTCTGGGCCGAGAGGGTTACACCGGCCGTCACCTGCTTGCCCGACTCGAAGGTTATCACCTCGGCCAGCTTATAGGTGTACTGCTTCTCGGAAACGGTGGTGATGATCAACTCGGGCTCGGCATCGGCCTGGGGAACGATCACAGCCACCCAAGCCTCCTCGTTAGCCACATTGGTCGTGGGGGCCATCTTGATGGTGCCCTTCGAGCCATTGGCCTCGAGAGCCGTAGGGTCGGCTAAGTTGAACGACACGCTGCCCAGCACATTCGAGAGCCATACATTGGCAATCTCCTCGCCCGAGCGATTGTCCACCTCCACGGCCACCTTCGAAAGCGCATGCTTGAAAGGAAGAGCCACCGCCGACTCCGAAGGCGAAGCGGTAGCGACACCCAGCATCAGGTCGGAAGCGGTATAGAGGGCGTGGGTCGACTGGTCGGCATTCACCACGAAGTTCACATCATCCTGGAATGCATAGTCCCAAGCCTCCTGACGGGGATAGTAACCCACCAGCGTCGAGCTATACTCCTCCGAATACCAATAGTACTTATCCTGGTCATTGACCACGCCATCGGCATTCACATCACCGGCCTTCAGGTTGCCCTGGGCATCGGCAACAAAGAGGCCATTATTCACATAAGCCTTGATCAGGTTGGCATTGACTGCCAGGTGCTCCTCCGAGAGCAGCACATAGAGGCCCACCTGGTCCCCCTCCTCAAAGGCGGTGTCGGTGGCACGCGTGTAATCGGCCATCTGGGCACGAATTACGATCTCCTGACCCTTCTCTACGGGCTTCACAGGCTCCGGCGTCTCGTCGGGACCATTCGAACATGCCGTCATGGCGAACATCGCACACAGCACGGCAAACATGGAAAACAACTTTTTCATCGTTTTACGGGTTTTTATTGGTTTAGTTTGTTTGTAATCTATCTGTCTGACAACGACCCTCCCGGGTCCAAAAAGGTTACACCCTACAAAGATATAAATTTTAATTTATATCCCCCTCAAATCCACCCCTCTTTTTTTCAAAACCAACCCTCCATCACAACAAAAAAACCCGCCACCTCCCCTATCGGGAAGGCAGCAGGCCGAAAAAACACACTTTACAAACTTTTCTAACTGTGGGTAAGGAGAATCGTAACCGTGCGAGGTTGGGTTTGCCTACCGCAGAATCACTCCTCTATCTCCTATCTTTCTAATCCGGGTCAGGAAGCACTCCGACCATGCGAGGTTGGGGTTGCCTGCCGCAGAATCTCACCATTATCTCCTATCTTTCTAATCCGGGTCAGGAAGCACTCCGACCATGCGAGGTTGGGTTTACCTGCCGCAGAATCACTCCATTTTCTCCTATCTCTCTAATCCGGGGCAGGAAGCTCTCCGACCGTGTGTGGTTGGGTTTACCTACCGCAGAATCATATCTCTATCTCCTATCTCTCTAATCCGGGGCAGGAAGCACTCCAACCGCGCATGGTTGGGTTTACCTGCCGCAGAATTTCTCATTCCACCTTTTCCTGCTCCTCCTTAATTTCCCCTCCCGGCGTTAAGTCCCTCCTTCACCTCATCGAGCTCGACCAACTTATGGACAATTGCATAGATAGTCAGGCCGGCGGGCGAGTGGATCTGCAACTTCGAGGCGATATTGCGGCGATGGGTAATCACCGTATGGGCCGAGATAAACAACTGCTCGGCGATCTGCTTGTTGGTCATGCCCTTGACCACGCAAACGATGATCTCCTTCTCGCGCTGGCTCAACACCTCGCGGGGCGGCTCCGCCTCCACCTTGTGGCGGGCCAGGCGCTCGGCCTGCTCCTGCTCCAGGTGGCGCACCACCGGCACGAAGAGGTGATCCTCCACATAGTTGTGCATCGCCAGGTCGGCCTCCGTAGAGAAGATATCGAAGAGCACACCGCCCAACTCAAAGCTATCCTCGGCGGGATAGTACTGCACCAGGATGTTCTTCAGCTCGGTGAGCTTGTCGGCAATCTGGTCGTGCTGCGACGAGAAGGCGTCGATGCTGTAGTCGGGCTCATGCTCGCCCGCCAGAAGACGACGCACATAGGGGAAGACCTTATGCTCCTCATAGGCCAGGTGCTTGCGCACCTCATCGACATACTCGTCGAAGAAGCGCAGCACAGCAAAGGCGATATCGCCATGGCGACAATCGATTGCCTCGATCAGTTTGCGGCGCAGCTCGGGCAGACGGTACTCCAAGTAGTAGTCGTGCGAGTTGTGCAGGTAGCGCAGGAACGACTCCACCGAGATGGGGCCCTCCTCCTCGCTCAACACATAGGAGGGGTCGAGCATCGTATTGACAATGGCCAAAAAGGTGGGAGCATCCACCCCACTGCGCGCGCAGACCTCCTCGATGGTGCGATCACCAAAACCGAGGGCAATCCCAAAACGGCTCATCACCAGCAGAATCGTGTAGTTCTCACCCACCAACTCACTCATGCGGTCCGTTACTGCATATCGTCTTGCCAAAGTCATCCTTTTCTACCAATTTTACGCTCTTTGGGAGATTTTTAGGTTATCCCCCCATTTCAACGGCAAAGATAGCCCCTTTTTGCCCATTTCACAATACCCAAATATGGGGATATTTCAATTTGTTTATCTCCCTTTCGGACAGAATTAGCCTTTTTAGGGCTATATCCATCCCGAAAAATTCGAGATTGAACAGGGATTTCCACTGCTCAAGCAGACCCATTTCAAGAAAAATAATCGTGAAATGTGAAATGTGAATTGTGAATTTTAATTTGCATTACTATCTTTGCACTCAAACCGAAACTCCGAAACAATGAATTGGAAAAAGATATCGCTGCTGCTTGTCATCCTGCTGGTGGCAGACCAGGCGCTCAAAATCTGGATTAAGACCCACCTCGCACTCGACGAGGCCATCATCGTATTCCCCGATTGGTTTCAGCTGCGCTTCATCGAGAACAACGGCGCCGCCTTCGGCATGCAGATAGGCTCGGCCGGCGGCTTCGACTGGGGAAAAATCGCCCTCAGCATCTTCCGCATCGGCCTCTGCGGCTTCATGGGGTGGTTCATCAACAAGCTCATCCGCATGAAGGCCCCCACGGGCGCCATCGTGGGCATGGTGCTCATCCTGGCCGGCGCCATCGGCAACATCATCGACAGCGCCCTCTACGGCCTTATCTTCTCCGCCTCAACCACCACCACGGTGGCCCACTTCGGCGGCAGCTACGCCCCCTTCCTCATGGGCAAGGTGGTCGACATGTTCTACTTCCCCCTCTTCCAGTGGAACAACTGCCCCACATGGCTCGGATTCCTGGTGGACAGCCGCAACTACTTCTTCGGCGCCATCTTCAACCTCGCCGACGCCTATATCTCCGTCGCCGTCGTCTACCTCCTGCTCTTCCAATTCCGATTCTTCAACAAAAATTTCTAACTGTGGGGAAGTAGGAGTGCTACCTTGCACATCGGGTGCAGGGAGGCGTGTTCGTACCTCTATCTACTATCCCGTAACGGGAGCATAGGAAGCTTACCGACCCATCGGGTACAGGGAGGTATTTCATATCTTTGGCCACTATCCCGTAACGGGAGCACAGGAAGCTTACCGACCCATCGGGTACAAGAAAGGATATTCGCACACAAAATTCATTACAGCGGGCAAAAGCACTTTTTTTGAAAAAAAATCGAAAAAAGGTTGCATTTAGAAAAAAAGTTCTTACCTTTGCACCCGTGTTCCACGAATCGCCCAGGTGGTGAAATGGTAGACACGCTAGTTTCAGGTACTAGTGGTAGCAATACCGTGTAGGTTCGAGTCCTATCCTGGGCACAGCGAGACATCCGAAAGGGTGTCTCGTTTTTTTGTCGGGTGCCTCGTTTTTTTTCCTCGCTTTCTTCACTTGCAAATTCGCCCCATTTTTGCTACATTTGTCCTATGACAGAGCAGACAGCCGAGCTTATCCGCGACTACACCGAGCACATCGAGGCCGAGAAGCGCCTCTCGTCGGGCACGGTGGCCAACTACCTCCGCGACCTCAAGCGTTTTATACGCTGGTACGAGGAGGAGGGCGACACCTCGCGCTGCTTCGAGGCCACCGAGATCGAGGCAAACGACCTGCGCGAGTGGCTCATGGAGCGCACCACGCAGCAGGATGGGCGGCTGAAAGCGAATCGGGGCCGCCGAATCGGAGCCTCGACCATCAACCGCGAACTCGCCTCGCTGCGCAGCTTCTTCGGCTACCTGCTCGAGAAGGGGGTCATCAAGCGAGACCTCTTTCAGCGCATCCCCAAGCAGCGCTCGCCGAAGCGTCTGCCCGTCTACATCCCCGAGAGCCGCATGGAGCAGCTGCTCGACCATTGCCACGAGGCCGAGAGCGAAAGTCGCGACTACGCCGAACTGCGCGACGCCCTGATCATCGAAATGCTCTACGGCTGCGGGCTGCGACTGCAGGAGCTCATCTCGACCAATTGGGGCGATTTTCGGGACGATTACCGCACCTTACGCGTTGTGGGTAAGGGAGATAAGGAGCGTCTGATCCCCATTGTGGAGCCTCTGCGCGAGAAAATTTTGCACTACGCCTCGCTTTTTGAGGGGCAAAATATTTGCAAAGACCAAAAAAAAGCACTAATTTTATCCAACAAAGGTGAGAGAATATCTCGTTCGGCGGTCTATCGCATCGTGCGACGCAAGCTGGGCGAGGAGCATATTCAGGGGAAACGGAGCCCGCATGTGTTGCGCCACACCTTCGCCACCCATCTGCTCAACGACGGAGCAGATATGCGCGAGATACAGGAGCTGATGGGACACTCCTCGTTGCGAGCCACGCAGGTCTACACCCACAACACCATTACGCAACTTCAGAAAGCCTACCTGAAGGCCCACCCGCGCGAAAAGGGCGAAAGCGTGGTGCCCAAGGAGTAAATATATTATTAACACATTAAAGATCAAGGTTATGAAGGTAAACATTCAGTCCGTGAAGTTCGATGCCGACAAGCGTCTTATCGAATTCGTAGAGAACAAAATGGCTAAACTCGATCGTTTCGCCGAGCGTGCAACCGGAGCCGATGTGATCCTTAAGTTGGACAAGGACCACGAAAAGGGCAACAAGGTAGCCACCATTACGCTTCATATTCCCGGAGACGACCTGGTGGCCGACAGTCAGGCCAAGAGTTTTGAGGAGGCCGTTGATAACGCCATTGATGCACTGAAACGCCAAATCGAAAAGGCAAAAGCCAAGCTTGCATAAAGTTTTCTGAAACTACGGGGAGGCGGACCCATCGGTCTGCCTCCCTTTTTATCACGACAAGAGGATGAAGAAGGAGTTGAGCCACCTGCTGCGCACCTGGTATCGGGATCACAAACGCGACCTCGAGTGGCGCCACACGCGCGACCCCTACCTCATCTGGCTCTCGGAGACCATCCTGCAGCAGACCCGCGTACAGCAGGGTGCCGCCTACTACCACCGCTTCACGGAGGCCTTCCCCACGGTGAACGACCTCGCCGCAGCCTCCGAAGACCAAGTCCTGAAGTTGTGGCAGGGGTTGGGCTACTACTCACGAGCTCGCAACCTCCATGCGGCTGCCCGTCGCGTGATGGAGCACTTCGGGGGGCAATTTCCCGACCAATACGAGGCGCTGCGCTCCCTGCCCGGCGTGGGCGACTACACCGCCTCGGCCGTCGGCTCGATAGCGGCCAACCGACCCTTGGCGGCGGTCGATGGAAATGTCTATCGTCTCTATGCGCGTCTGTTCGATATCGAGACCCCGATTGACACCACGGCCGGTGTCAAAGCCTTCAAGCAGTTGGCCGAGGAGCTGCTCGACCACGACCACCCGGGCGAGTACAACCAGGCGCTCATGGAGTTCGGGGCCCTGCACTGCACCCCCACCTCGCCCGCCTGCGAGGGGTGCCCCCTGGAGCATCGCTGTCAGGCGCGCGCCAACAGCACGGTGGCCCTACGCCCCCAAAAGCAGGGGCGCACCAAGATTCGCGACCGCTACCTGAACTACCTCCACCTCACCACGCCGACCCACACGCTGATTCATCGCCGTGAGGGGCGCGATATCTGGCGCGGGCTCTACGAATTTCCCCTTATCGAGACCCCTTGTGAAGTCGAGTTCGAGGAACTCTCCACAGAGAGGTGGCTCAAGGGGCACACCTATGTATTAAAGAGGGAGTGCCGCATGGCACCCCACCAGCTCTCCCACCAGCGCCTGCACGCCCGCTTCTACCACCTGGCCGTGGAGCAACTCCCCGCCATCGAGGGGTGTCGCACCATCCGCATCGAGGAGTTGGGCGACTACGCCGTATCGCGGCTTATGGAGCGCTACCTCGACAAAAAAGAGGAGTAGCACAGCCACTCCTCTCTACGATCTCTATCTCAACCTACTCCTTCTCGACGAAGCCCTGCGCCTTGAGTCGGATATCCGACCCGTCGGGCGTCACCAGGAAGCAACCCGTCGATTCGGCCGTGATGTGGCCAATCACATCGACCATTCCCAACTTCATCACCTGCTCCTGCATCGAGAGGGGCACCGTGAAGAGGAGTTCGTGATCCTCCCCACCATGAAGAGCCGCCACTACGGGGTCGGCGTGCAGCTCCTCGGCCAGAGCCGTGGTCTGCTTGGCGATGGGAATACGCTCAAGGTAGATGCGGGCACCACACTTCGAGGCTCGGCAGAGCTGCATCAGGTCGCTCGAGAGGCCGTCCGAGAGGTCGATCATCGCCGTGGGGAGAATCCCCTCGTCGGCCAGGGCGTCGATGATATCCTTGCGGGCGCGCGGTTTGAGGTAGCGCTCCAACAGATACTCATAGCCGGCAAACTGCGGCTCGGGGTGCTCCACATCGCGCAGCACACGCTTCTCGCGCTCCAACAGATTGAGGCCCATATAGGCGGCACCGAGGTTCCCTGTGATGCAGATCAGGTCGTTGAGCTGTGCCCCACTGCGGCGCACCACCTTCGTGCGCTCCTGACGACCGATGGCCGTCACATGGAGCACCAGACCCGTCAGCGAGGGCTTCGTATCGCCACCCACGAAATCGACCCCGAGCTCGCGGCAGGCAAACTTCACCCCCTCGTAGAGGTCGTCGAGAGCCTCAACCGAGATCTTCGACGAGAGGCCGATGGAGAGCATCAGCTGCTCGGGACGGGCATTCATCGCCAGCAGGTCGCTCACACCCACCGTCACCGCCTTGTAACCGAGGTGGCGCAACGGAAAGTAGGTCAAGTCGAAGTCGATACCCTCTAGCAACATGTCGGTGGTGCAGAGCACCGCCTCCTTGCGACCCGCCGCCACGGCTGCCGCATCGTCGCCCACACCAATCAGTGTGGAGCGGTTGTGGGGCTCGCACCCCTGCATCAAGTGGTCAATCAATCCGAACTCCCCCAACGAGGCAATCTCGGTGCGTCCTTTTTTTCCCTGTTCCTCGGCCATTTTATCTTAAAATTTTGACAAAATTACTAAAACATTGGCGTTAATCAAAAAAAAGGGTTACTTTTGCCTCAATTTTGGACGAAAAGTTCCACAGGTTAAACGAGATTTATAAAAAATAGAGATACGACATGTTGAACATTGTACTTTTTGGTGGCCCGGGCTGCGGCAAGGGAACGCAGGCGGCACGACTGAAAGAGCACTACGGCATCAACCACATCTCGACCGGAGAGGTGATTCGCGCGGAGATTCGCAGCGGCAGCCCCCTGGGTAAGAGCATGGAGGAGTGCATCGCCAAGGGGCAGCTGGCCCCCGACCAGTTGGTCATCGACATCATCGCAGCCTACATCAAGGAGCACTGCCACGACAACGGCAACATCTTCGACGGCTTCCCCCGCACGATACCGCAGGCCGAGGCCTTCGACAAGATGCTCGAGGAGAAGGAGTTGAAGGTGGATCTGATGGTCTATATGGCCGTACCCGAAGAGGAGCTCGTGAAGCGTATCCTGCTGCGCAGCATCGCCTCGGGTCGCGCCGACGACGCCTCGGAGGAGGTGATTCGCCACCGCATCGAGACCTACAACAAGCAGACCGCCGTGGTCGCCGACTACTACGCCGCCCAGGGCAAGTATGTCGCCATCGACGGCCTGGGTACGGTAGACGAGGTCTTCGCACGCCTGGTCGAGGCCATCGATAAGCGATAAGTCGCTTATCGCAAATTCAGAATTTAGAATTTAGAATTCAAAATTAGAAAAGCTGACCTTCGGGTCAGCTTTTTGCAATTCACAATGCACGATTCACAATTCACGATTATTTTTTTACTCGACGCAAAGAGTGGGGAGATATGAGAGATATGAGAAATATGGGAGAGCATTCCCATAATTCCCATAATTCCCATAATTCCCTAAACTCCTTAAATTCCTTAAACTCCTTAAATACTTCGATCGGAGGCCCCACCCATTTTTGACTTTTAAGCGAGGCGGTGCGGAATTTACCGCACTTTGTCGTCAAAAGGGTCACTATGCAACGCTCGGCCCTAAAAACAACGATGGGCTGTACTTTTTGGTACTGCCCATTGTTGGTTTTAGGGTTAGCGGCCGCAGAGAGGCCTTTTTCACGACAAAGTATAAAATCGAAAATTAGAGTTTGGGACCGGCAGCCACCAACGACTTACCCTCCTCATTACCCGTGAACTTCACGAAGTTCTTGATGAAGCGGGCAGCCAGATCCTGAGCCTTGGTATCCCACTGGGCGGCATCGGCATAGGTGTCGCGGGGATCGAGGATGGCGGGATCTACGCCGGGCAGCTGGGTGGGCACCTTGAAGTCGAAGATAGGAATCTGCTTCGTGGGTGCGTTGTCGATCGAGCCGTCGAGGATGGCGTCGATGATACCACGGGTATCCTTAATCGAGATACGCTTGCCGGTACCGTTCCAACCCGTGTTCACGAGGTAGGCGTTGGCACCCGACTGCTGCATACGCTTCACGAGCTCCTGACCATACTTGGTGGGGTGCAACGAGAGGAATGCGGCGCCGAAGCAGGCCGAGAAGGTGGGGGTAGGCTCGGTAATACCGCGCTCGGTACCTGCCAACTTGGCGGTGAAGCCCGAGAGGAAGTAGTACTTGGTCTGCTCGGGGGTCAGAATCGAAACGGGAGGCAGCACACCAAAGGCGTCGGCCGAGAGGAAGATAACCTTCTTGGCGGCAGGAGCCTTCGATACGGGCTTCACGATGTTGTCGATGTGGTAGATGGGGTAGGATACGCGAGTGTTCTCGGTTACCGACTTGTCGGAGAAGTCGATCTTACCCTTCTTGTCCACGGTTACATTCTCGAGCAGCGCGTTGCGACGGATGGCGTTCCAGATGTCGGGCTCGTTCTCCTTCGAGAGGTTGATAACCTTGGCGTAGCAGCCGCCCTCGAAGTTGAAGATACCGTCGTCGTCCCAGCCGTGCTCGTCGTCACCGATGAGCTGACGCTTGGGATCGGTCGAAAGGGTGGTCTTACCCGTACCCGACAGACCGAAGAAGATAGCGGTCTCGCCCTTCTCGTTGGTGTTGGCCGAGCAGTGCATCGAGGCGATACCGCGCAGCGGGAGCAGGTAGTTCATGTAGGAGAACATACCCTTCTTCATCTCACCACCATACCAGGTGTTGATGATCACCTGCATCTTCTCGGTGAGGTTGAACACCACGGCGGTCTCCGAGTTCAGACCTAGCTTCTTGTAGTTCTTTACCTTGGCCTTCGAGGCGGTCAGAACCACGAAATCGGGCTCACCGTAGGTCTCGAGCTCGGCGTCGGTAGGACGGATGAACATGTTCTTCACGAAGTGGGCCTGCCAGGCTACCTCCATGATAAAGCGAATCTTCAGACGGGTATTCTCGTTGGCACCGCAGAAGGTGTCTACTACATAGAGCTTCTTGCCCGAGAGCTCGTCCGAAGCGATCTTCTTGAGCTCCTTCCAAGCCTTCTTCGTAACGGGCTTGTTGTCGTTCTTGTACTCGTCGGAGGTCCACCAGATGGTATCTTTCGTGGTCTCGTCCATGACGAAGAACTTGTCCTTGGGCGAGCGACCCGTATAGACGCCGGTCATTACATTCACGGCGTCCATCTCGGTGAGCTGACCCTTCTCAAAACCGCGCAGACCCTTCTTGGTCTCCTCACGATAGAGCTCATCGTACGAAGGGTTGTAAACCACCTCGGTTACCCCCTTGATACCGTACTTTTTCAAATCAATTTTAGCCATAGTTAATCAAGTTGTTATATTAAAACCTCAAAAAATTCGGACAGATTTACCATCACTAACCATCGGAGCCGACTCCTCCCTGAAGACAAAGCGCTCCTTCACGCTGCAAAGATACGAAAAGTTTTAGGATTGTGAAATAAATAACACAAAATAATTCAATTTTTTTAATTATTTTTATCTACCGTGCCATTTGATTCATTTATAAAGAGTTAAATAGGCATGCCACGGGGAGTGCAGCCGACACTTATGCCCTTTTGGACCACATATCCAAACTTTCATCCCTACTTTTCTACCGTTAATCCGTTTCGTTCAACCATTCATCCCAAAAATATTGCCTTATTGAAACTTTTTTCGCAAATTTGCCCAATATAACCACTCGCAAACCCCTCGGGGTCGGGGGTAAGCAGTACGACAATGGCAGGAATCTATCTTCACATTCCCTTCTGCAAGCGAATCTGCGGCTACTGCGACTTCTACAAGTCGGCCCGCACTTCGCTGCTTGACCGCGTGGTGGAGAGGATGTTGCAGGAGATGGAGGAGCGCAAGGAGTTTCTGAAGGGGCAACCCGTCAAGACACTCTATTTGGGCGGAGGCACCCCCTCACTCTGCTCCCCCGAGCAGATTTCGGGCTTGGTGGAGACGGCTCGAAAGCTCTTTCGGATTGGGGATGGAGAAGCGAGCGAAAATACCGATTTTGAGGAGGTTACTTTAGAGGCCAACCCCGACGACCTGACCCCCGAATTTTTGGAGGGGGTACGCAAGGGGGGCATCGACCGTCTCTCGATCGGGATTCAGTCGTTCGACGACCGCGTACTGAAGTGGATGAATCGCCGCCACACGGCCCGACAGGCAATCGAGGCGGTCGAGGCGGCTCGCCGAGCGGGTTTCGAGCGCCTGACCATCGACCTGATCTTCGGCCTTCCGAACTTCGGGGGCGAGGTGCTGGAGCGCAGCATCGAGCAGGCGCTGGCTCTCGATGTGGAGCACATCTCGGCCTACCATCTGACCATCGAGCCCAATACGCTCTTTGGGCGCAAGGAGGCGCGAGGGGAGCTGCAAGCCGTGGAGGAGCAGACCAGCGAGGAGGAGTTCCTGCGCATACACAACGCCTTGACAGGGGCAGGGTACGAGCACTATGAGGTCTCGAACTTCGCCCGCAAGGGGCACCGCGCACGCCACAACAGCGCCTATTGGCAGGGGGTTCCCTACTTGGGGATAGGGCCTGCGGCACACTCCTACGACGGAGAGCGACGCATCTGGTCGGTCGATACGGTGGAGAGCTATGCCGAGGCGGGAGCCCGACGCTTCGAGGAGGAGCTGCTCAGCGAGCACGACCACTTCAGCGAGTACCTGATGACCCGCCTGCGCACAGCCGAGGGCATCTCGACCGAGGAGATGGCCGCCCGATTTGGCAAGGAGCGGGCAGACAAGACCCTGAAACGGGCCGAAGCGGCCCTCGCGGCAGGAAATCTGCTGCTCGAGGGCACCACGCTGCGCATCCCCGCAGAGCGTTTTCTGCTGTCGGACTGGGTCATTGAGTGCCTGATGGAGTAGGCGCTCCGCCAAAGCCCGAAACAGAGCTTGAAGAGGCATACTCATCGAGTCAAAGCGATAGGGCTTGGCTAATTAAATAATATGTATTACCTTTGCGACGACTTTTTGAAAGTCAGTTAGGTTGATTTTTACTATATAATTACAAACGAATATTTATGACAACTGCAAAACTCTCTCCCGACTACTTATTTGAGGCCAGCTGGGAGGTATGCAACAAGGTCGGCGGTATTCATACCGTGATTTCGACCAAAGCCCTTACCACGACGAAGCGTCTTGGCGACCGCTACATGCTGATCGGTCCCGACCTCTCGCACGAGGGCGTGAATCCCGAATTTGAGGAGGATACCGAGCTGCTGAAGGCTTGGCGACAGAACTTATACCAGGAGGGTATCCGTATCCGCATTGGTCGATGGAAGATTCAGAGCAACCCCATTGCCATTCTCGTAGACTTCACCTCGCTCTTCTCCAAAAAGGATGCGATTCTGAAGTCGCTTTGGGAGACCTACCATGTTGATTCGCTCTCGGGTCAGTGGGACTATGTGGAGCCCGTGCTCTTCGGTTATGCCGCCGGTATGGTTATCTCGTCGTATGTGGATAACTTCTGCGCCTCGACCGACAAGGTAGCTGCCCACTTCCACGAGTGGATGACGGCTGCCGGCGGTCTCTACCTGCGTCAGCACTCGCCCTATGTGGCTACCCTCTTCACGACCCACGCCACGGTGATGGGCCGCTGCATTGCCGGCAACCGCCTGCCCCTCTACAACGACCTGGAGAAGTTCAACGCCGACGAGCTGGCCCGCCAGTTCAATGTGATGGCCAAGCACTCGATCGAGAAGATGGCCGCCACCTACCACGATGCCTTCCTCACCGTCAGCGATATCACGGCCAACGAGTGCAAGTACCTCCTGGGCCGCGAGGTGAACTGCATAACGCCCAACGGCTTCGAGAACGACTTCGTGTGGAGCGGCAAGGAGTTCGACCAGAAGCGCAAGGAGGCTCGCAAGGCGATGATTACGGTGGCCGAGGCCTGCCTGGGCATGAAGTTCAAGAAGGATCCGCTGATTATCGGCACCTCGGGACGCTACGAGTTCCGCAACAAGGGACTTGACCTCTTCTTCGATTCGCTCAAGGAGCTGGCACAGAACGATAAACTCGACCGCGAGATTCTGGCCTATGTAACGGTACCTGCCGCCAACAACGGCGCCCGCACCGACCTGCAGGCCCACCTTCAGGATAAGAAGAAGCCCATCGACGGCTCGCAGTACAAGTTCTCGACCCACTACCTTGCGAACCCCACCTGGGATCAGGTATCGAATGCCATCAACGGCTCGGTACTCGCCTCGGAGGAGTCGAAGGTAAAGGTGATCTTTGTCCCCACCTACCTGAACCAGGCCGACGGCATCTTCAACAAGAACTACTACGAGCTGTTGGTAGGTATGGATGTAACGGTATACCCCTCCTACTACGAGCCTTGGGGCTATACGCCGCTGGAGTCGGTGGCCTTCTCGGTACCGACCATCACCACCACGCTGGCCGGCTTCGGTCTGTGGGTGAACAAGCTCAAGGAGCACGCGGGCGTGGAGGTCATCAACCGCGACGACTACAACGACAAGGAGGCCGTGTCGAAGATTGCCGATGCGCTGCTTCGCTTTACGCAGCTCTCGGCCGACGCCCTGAAGAAGGTGCGCAAGTCGGCGGCCAATGTAGCCAACACGGCCCTGTGGGAGAACCTCTTCTCGGCCTACGAGGAGGCCTATTCGGAGGCTATCGAGCGCTCGATTTCGCGTACGAACCGCGCCATCCTCGACGATGGCGGCTCGCAGACCGAGCAGATTAACTTCGTGCGTCAGCAGCTCGTATCGGAGCGTCCGAATTGGAATCGCATGATGGTCGAGAAGTCGCTTCCGGCCCGTCTGCGTCCCCTGGAGGAGCTCTCGAAGAACCTCTGGTGGAGCTGGACGCAGGGTGCCCGCGATCTGTTTGAGTATATCGACTGCGAACTCTGGATCAAGGTGGAGCGCAACCCGATTGCCCTGCTGGATCGCCTCTCGATGGATCGTCTGCACGAGCTGGAGAACGACAGCAAGTTCCTCAATCTGCTCGACAGCGTCTATGCACAGTATACGGAGTACATGAACGAGAAGCCCGAGGAGAAGATCCCCTCGATTGCCTACTTCTCGATGGAGTTTGGTCTGCACTCGTCGCTGAAGATCTACTCGGGTGGTCTGGGTATCTTGGCCGGCGACTACCTGAAGGAGGCTTCGGACAAGAATGTGCCGATGGTGGGTGTAGGTCTGCTCTACCGCTACGGCTACTTCACGCAGCGTCTTTCGGCCCAGGGTGCCCAGGAGGCAACCTACGAGGCCCAGAACTTCTATAAGCTCCCCATCTCGCCCGTGCGTGATGCCGAGGGCAACTGGATCACCGTGGAGATCGCCTTCCCGGGTCGTACCCTCTCGGCACGCGTATGGAAGTGCCAGGTGGGTCGCACGCCCCTCTACCTGCTCGACACCGACTACGAGGCCAACCTCGAGGAGGATCGTCAGATTACCCACTACCTCTATGGTGGTGATTGGGAGAACCGTCTGAAGCAGGAGATTCTGCTCGGCATCGGTGGTGTTCGTGCCCTGCGTGCCATGAACATCAAGCAGGATGTCTACCACTGCAACGAGGGCCACGCCGCCTTCATCGGCATCGAGCGCATCCGCAACCTGGTAGGTCGCAAGAAGTTGAGCTTCTCGGAGGCTATGGAGGTCATCCGCTCCTCGTCGCTCTTCACGACCCACACCCCCGTACCGGCCGGTCACGACGCCTTCCCCGAGTCGATGATTCGTCAGTACATGTCGCACTACCCCGATGTGTTGGGTATCACCTGGGAGCAGTTCATCAACCTAGGTAAGACCAACCCCAACGACCCCAACGAGAAGTTCTCGATGTCGGTATTGGCCTGCAACCTCTCGCAGGAGGTGAATGGTGTGTCGTGGCTCCACGGCGAGGTATCGAAGGAGATTTTGGGCAACATGTGGCCCGGCTACTTCAAGAATGAGCTCCACATCGGTTATGTAACCAATGGTGTACACTTCCCCACCTGGGTAGCCTCGAACCTGCGTCGCCTCTATGCCCGTCACTTCCCCGAGGGCTTCGAGGGTCATGTCTACAACATCCCCGCATGGCAGAAGATTCACAATGTGCCCGACAAGGAGCTCTGGGAGGAGCGCATGTTCCTCAAGCGCCGCCTGATCAAGCACATCCGCAAGCGTTACAGCGATCCCAACCAGGTGCGTCTGGATTCGCCCCGTCAGATGGTACAGATTGCCGAGGGTATCAAGCCCGATGTGCTGACCATCGGTTTCGCCCGCCGCTTCGCCACATATAAGCGTGCCTACCTGTTGTTCACCAACCTGGAGCGTCTGTCGCAGATTGTAAACAACAAGGAGCGCCCCGTGCAGTTCATCTTTGCCGGTAAGGCCCACCCCAACGACAAGCCCGGTCAGGATCTGATCAAGCGTATCGTCGAGGTTTCGACCATGCCGCAGTTCGTGGGTAAGATTCTCTTCCTGCAGAACTACGATATGGAGCTGGCCCGCAAGATGGTACAGGGTGTCGATGTATGGTTGAACACGCCGACCCGTCCGTTGGAGGCCTCGGGTACCTCGGGCGAGAAGTGTGTAATGAATGGTGTCATGCAGTTCTCGGTACTCGACGGATGGTGGGTTGAGGGCTACAAGGAGGGTGCCGGCTGGGCCCTTCCGATGGAGCGCACCTTCGCCGACCAGAAGTTCCAGGATGAGCTGGATGCCGAGATGATCTACAACACCATCGAGGAGGAGATCGTACCGAAGTACTACCGTCGCAACAGCGAGGATATCCCCTACGAGTGGGTAGGTTCGATCAAGAAGTGTATCGCCGACATCGCCTCGAACTTCACGATGAACCGTCAGCTGATCGACTACGAGGATCGCTTCTACTACAAGCTGCGCGACCGCAAGAAGGAGATCATCGCCGGCGACTATATGATGGCCCGCGAGATTGCCGCCTGGAAGCGTAAGGTTTCGGCTGCCTGGGACAAGGTGAAGGTGGTGGATGTACAGCGCGTGAAGGTGGACAACGAGGCCATCTTCGTAGGCTCGCAGTACCACTTCGAGGTGGCTGTCAATGTGGACAACCTCTCGAAGGAGGATATCGGCGTCGAGCTGGTTATCGCCAACCAGATCGAGTATGGCCACGCCGCCAATGTGATGGCTACCATCGGCCTGGAGTGCAAGAAGGTGGAGGGTTCGGTTGTAACCTACGCCCTGGACTACACGCCCGACCACGCCGGTACCTTCGACTACGCCCTGCGTATCTTCCCGAAGAATCCGCGTCTGCCCCACCGTATGGACTTCGCTCTGGTGAAGTGGGCCTAACGGTCGGATGAAACAATAAACGAATGAGGTGTCCTGAAGGGGCACCTCATTTTTTGTGTCGGCAAGAGGGATGCTATTGCTCCGCGCTGTAACGCTCGGCTACGGCAGCCCAATCGACCAGAGGCCAGAGGGCCTCTATGGCTGCTGCGCGGTTGTTGCGGTAGTCGAGGTAGTAGGCGTGTTCCCACACATCGATTCCCAACAGGGGCTCCATCCCATAACGCAGGGGGTTGCCGGCGTTGGATTCGGAGAGGATGGTAAGGGTGCCGTTCTCCTCCTCGGCGAGCCACACCCATCCCGACCCGAAGAGGGCCAAAGCGGCCTCCGTGAGTCGCTTTTTGAGCCCTTCGAGCGACCCATACTGCGCCTTGACGGCCTCCTTAAAGGGCCCCTCGGGCAGCGGACGCGGCGCGGGTGATAGGAGGGCGAAGTAGAGGTCATGGTTCCATATCTGCGCAGCGTTGTTAAAGATGGCCCCCTCGCTGTCGCGGATGAGATCCTCCAACGAGAGGTGCGCAAAGGGGGTGCCGGCTACCAACTCGTTAAGCCGCTTCACATAGCCGGCATAATGTTTTCCGTAGTGGTAGTCGATGGTCTGCTGCGAGATGGCAGGTGCAAGGGCATCGGAGGGGTAGGGCAACGGCTTCATTTCGAAGTGTTGCGCCGTGGTGGTGAAGATGGCTGTCATGGCAAAAAGGGTTGAAATCACACTTTTCATGGAGTACATGGAACTAATTTGTGAGTAGGGAGGAGCAAAAAGAGGGCCATTTCATGCTAACTATCGGGTTTCTCGTTGATTTTAACGGAACTTTCACACAAAAAAAATTGGTTTTTTTGCAAAAGATTCCTAATTTTGTGTAGGAGAAGATGATTCTTTCGCGGGGATTTTCCCCACAAAAAGGATCCTAAGTCCGCAAAAAAAGATACTATTAACAATAATTATTCACAAAAAAACCCAATCAAATGAAAAAATCTTTACTTTCTTTGGCATTGGTACTCTTCTGCGCAAGTGCATTTGCAGAGGAACCCACGAAGCAATCTGATGTAAATCAGTATGGCCAGACGGTGGAGTCGATTCCCGTTGAGGCATCCGTGCAGGATGGTATCCTGGTATTCCAAAATAAGAAGCAGAACTACAAGATGTGGTTCGATGTGCGTATTCAGGCCGACGCTGCCGTCTACTTCGGCGCACCCGACTTCTGCGCCAAGGAGCTTGGCGGCAAGAGCAACTCGAGCCATATCGGTAACGGTATGAGCATCCGTCGCGCCCGTTTCGCCGTGAAGGCCCAGCTCTCGAAGAACTGGTACGGTGAGATCGATACCGACTGGACGAGCGGTCTGCCCGAGATCAAGGATGCCTACCTCGCCTTCAACGGCGTGAAGGGTCTGGAGATCAAGGCCGGTAACTTCAAGGAGAACTTCTCGCTGAGCCGCAACACCACCTCGCGCTACCTGATGTTCATGGAGCGCCCGATGGTTACCTCGTTGGCCCCCTCGCGTCACCTGGGTCTCAATGTGAAGTATGACTACAATTGGCTGTGGGTATCGGGCGGTGTCTTCGGTCCCGAGCTCAAGGGTGCCGAGGAGATGACCTACATGGAGGATGGTAACAAGGACTACGGCTACAACGAGGGTCTGTCGTACACCGGTAAGGTGGTGTTCCGTCCCCTGCTGAAGGAGAACGCTTCGCTGCACATCGGCGGTGCCTTCTCGTATCGCAATCCCAAGCTCACCTCGACCGATGGCTACTTCGTAGGTCGCTTCAGCTCGCGTAACTCGACCAACATCAACCGCAAGAAGTACCTCGACACCAACAATGTAAAGGGTCTGGACCACGAGATCGCCTGGACCGTTGAGTTGGCTGCCCACTACGACTTCCTGCGCTTCGAGAGCGCCTTCATCGCTCGCGGTATGTATCTCGACCAGGCTGTGAATCCGAAGTCCACCCAGTGGGCTCAGGGTTGGTATGCCGAGGCCGGCTTCCTGCTCTTCGGCGGTTCGCAGAACTACGACGCCGGTGGTGCAAAGTACACCCGCACGACCAGCGACCGCAAGTGGGGCAACCTCGAGCTGACGGCTCGCTACGAGTATTGCGACTTCAACACGGGTGATCTCTTCAACTTCAATGCCGCCGACTCGGATATCCTGGGTGGTAGCGCCGAGGCCGTGGCCATTGGTCTGAACTACTATCCCATCAAGAATGTGAAGATCATGCTCAACTACCAGTACAACAACAACGACCGCTACGCCAACGCCAAGGGTAACACCTATGTAGGATACGACCTGAATGGTGCCCCCACCAAGAACCCCTCGAAGGTGGTTGCTGCCAACGGTAAGGGTGGTGTAGACTACCACATGCTGGCTCTTCGCTTCCAGGTAGCCTTCTAATTGTACCAAAAGTTTAACTAAACACTAAATACGACCAAAATTATGAAAAAGATACTGTTTGCTGCATTGGCATTGACCGCTTTCAGTGGCTGTGTGAAGGATGAGTTGGATCCCAACGCGCTGATTCCCGAAGAGGCTCCCAAAGTAGAGTACGACTACTCGAAGTTGGTGCTTAACGAGCTTTGCGGTGTCGGTGAGGATAACGAGAAATTCATCGAGCTTTATAACTGTGGCTCGGAGGCGATTGACCTCGAGGGTGTAACCATCAACAAGGATGAGGAGCTCTGCTGGACCGGTAAGAAGGGTCAAACGGTACCTGCCGGCGGTGTCTTCGCCATTGTAGGTGCCAAGGGTACCACGGCCGACGGCTTCTCGTCGGGCTTCTCGGCCAAGAAGACGGTGATTGTTGAGCTCTTCAACCCCAAGGGTGAGAAGCTCGATACCTTCCAGCGTGGCGAGAAGGGTGCCGGCTGGGGCGAGGGCCTCGACGCCGTAGAGGGTTCGTGGAGCCGTATTCCCGATGGTACGGGTAAGTTCATGCTGACCCCCACGGCTACCCCGGGTGCTGCCAACAATGGCGAGGGTGCTACGGAGGCTGCCGACCTGGTAGGCAATGGCGATGTAGAGGCTCCCGAGGTAACGCCCGCTACGGCCGTGCTGAACGAGCTGTGTGGCGTCGGTGAGGATGAGGAGAAGTTCTTCGAGCTCTACAACCCCGGTGATGAGCCCTACAGCCTGGCCGGCGTAACCATCAACAAGGATGAGGAGCTCTGCTGGACCGCCCAGGAGGATGATGTGATTCCTGCCAAGGGTTTCTTCGCCATCGTAGGTGCCAAGGGCACGACCGAGTATGGTTTCTCGTCGGGCTTCTCGGCCAAGAAGACGGTGATTGTTGAGCTCTTCGCTGCCGATGGCACGAAGCTCGACACCTTCCAGCGTGGCGATAAGGGCGCCGAATGGGGCGAGGGCCTCGACGCCGTAGAGGGTTCGTGGAGCCGTGTTCCCGACGGTACGGGTAAGTTCATGCTGACCCCCACGGCTACCCCGGGTACCGCCAACAACGGCGAGGGTGCTACGGAGGCTGCCGATGTAAAATAGATCGGAGACAACGAATGGGGCTGTCATTAAGACGGCCCTCATTCTTCCCGACAGATAACCAATAGAGCGTTTAATTTTCTGAAAGAGAGTTAGAAAAATGGCAAAAGAGAAGATGGAGATTGGTGCAATCTCCAAACCGCGTTTCGAGTTCCGCTCGTTCGGACAGTGCTTCTGCGAGGCACACAAGCGTATGGCTCGCCTGTCGGCCCCCGTACCCGAGAAGGTGTGGGAGCGCCACAGCGACGAAATTTACATCATCTCGCGCACGAATGACATCAACAACACCAAGATTCGTGACGGCAAGATGGATATCAAGACCTATGTACAGACCGTAGAGGGGCTGGAGCAGTGGAATCCCCTGATGAAGGGTGAGTTCCCCATTTCGGCAAAGGTGTTGAAGGAGGAGGTATTCCCCGCCTTCATGGTCCAGATGCCCGAGCTCGAGAAGGAGACCTACACCTACGAGGAGTTTATCTCGATGGTGGAGCAGCACCCCGACCTGGCCGCCGTGCGCGTACACAAGCAGCGCTTCGGCTACATGGTGAACGATACGATTTGCGAGGTGGGCAATGTGCTCATCAATGGCGCCAAGGTGGTTACCATCAACTCCGAGTCGACCGAAATCGAGGATATCAAGAAGACCATCGCCGATGTAGGTTTGGAGGGTGTGGAGAACATCAACTACCTGCAGGCCATCAAGCGCGTCATCGGTATGTCGAACAAACCCCTTGCAAACGAGTAGGCGATATGGCACAGGAGATTGAAAGAAAGTTCCTGGTAGCCGGCGACTTCAAGGCCGAGGCTACGAAGGCAACCCGCATTATTCAGGGTTATTTGAGTTCGGTACCCGAGCGCACGGTGCGCGTACGCGTAAAGGGCGAGAAGGGTTTTATCACCATCAAGGGTATTGGCAATCAGAGCGGTGCAAGCCGTTTTGAGTGGGAGAAGGAGATTCCTACCGCCGAGGCCGAGCAGCTGCTGGCCATCTGCGAGCCGGGCGTGATCGACAAGACGCGTTACCTGGTCAAGTCGGGTGAGCACACCTTCGAGGTGGATGAGTTCTATGGCGACAACGACGGTCTGACCGTAGCCGAGGTAGAACTTCAGTCCGAGGAGGAGAGCTTCGTAAAGCCTGCCTGGTTGGGCGAGGAGGTTACGGGCGATGTGAAGTACTACAACTCGATGTTGATGAAGAACCCCTATAAAAATTGGAAATAACACCAAAACGATTCGGAGGGGTAATATCGCCCCTCCGATTTTTTAACCATTAGTACCAAAAACATGGAGCAGGAATTGAAAGCGACACCGTTCGATCCGCTGGATATGAACAACTACAAAATCGAAAAACTTCCCAAGATGGAGAAATCATCGTTCGAGCGATGGATGGCTCGTCTGGGAGGTCCACTGGCCATCCTGGCCTTTGTGCTGATCTATTGGGTGGTTGATATCCCCTTTATCGACAACCTGAGCGAGGGCAACTTCATCCCCGCCGAGGTGGTCGTAGAGGCTGACGACGGCACCATGACGGTGGTGCAACCTGCTCCCGACAAGAACCTGAAGAAGGCCGTACAGTTTATCCAGACGCGCGGCTTCGAGGACTTTACGCGCGCCAACTACGCCATGTTGGCCATCTTTGTGGCGGCCATCATCCTCTGGATCAGTGAGTCGGTGCCCAACTACCTGACAGCCCTGCTGGTGATTCTGGGGTTGGTGCTCACGGAGGTAACCTCGCAAAAGGAGGCCTTCGCCCAGCTCGGACACCCCGTCATGTGGCTCAACATTCTCTCGTTTGTCCTGGCCTCGATGCTGGTCAAGACACGAGCCGCCAAGCGTCTTGCCCTCTGGTTTGTCCTGAAGTTCGGTCACTCGGCCTCGGGCGTATTCTTCAGCTTTTTGATCATCAATGTGATACTTTCGGCCTTTATCTCGGCCACGACGGTCAAGGCGGCCATTCTGCTCCCCATCTTTATGGTGGTGGCAGCCGTCTACGGCGCCTCGAATGGCAATCGCAACAACTTTGGCCGTAACATCGTACTGCAAAACCTCTTCCAGGTAAATATCGGCGCCAGCGGATTCCTCACCGGCTCGGGAGCCAACCTCTTGGCTGCCTCGCTCATCGGAGGTGCATTGGGTATCACCTCCATCAGCTACAGCGATTGGTTTGCTGCCGCCTTCCCGTTGGCCATCATCCTGCTGCTCATCGGCTGGTGGGTCGGCACCAAGCTCATCTTCCCCATCCCCAAGGAGGAGCAGAAGCCCCAAATCGAGGGAGGTCTGGAGAAGTTGCGCGCCGAGCTCGACTCGATGGGTAAGATGAATCTGGAGGAGGTCAAGTCGATTGCCATCTTCGTCGGCGTGCTGGCGATGTGGGCCACCGACAAGCTGCACGGCATCGACGCCACGACGGTCGCCTTTATCGGTGCCGTGATCGCCCTGCTGCCGGGTATCGGCGTAGTGAAGTGGAACGATGTCGATATTCCATGGCACCTGATGCTCTTCTCGGCCGGAGCCTACGCCATTGGCGCCGGATTGGATGCCACGGCCCTGCCGAAGAGTATGGTCGATGTGATATTCAACAGCCTGGGAGTAACGGAGAATACCCCCTTCTGGGTGCTCTACCTACTGCTGACCGGCATGATGCTCTTCTCGGCCCTGCTGTTCCAGTCGAAGACGATGCGTACGCTCATCTTCATCCCCATTGCAATTGGTGTGGCACAGAAGTTCGGCTATCCGGTGATGAGCCTCGCCTTCCCCGTAGCCCTGCTTATCGAGCATGTCTATGTGCTGCCCTTCAACTCGAAGCCGGCCGCCCTGCTCTACACCACCAACCACTATAGTTGGAGCGACACCTTCCGCTTCGGCTTTACGATGATGCTTATCGGCTGGGTGATGATCGTCATCTGGGGTGAGACCGTACTGCGCTGGTTGGGCTACACCGAGGGCCTCTTCTTCTAACGACCACTTATAATTCGGAGTGCGATGATCGATATCATGACCAAAATACACGACCAATTCTCCATCGAGTTCAAGGTGGGGTTTGTTACGCGTCGCAAGATGCGTCACAACGACTTTTCGGTCTATATGTGGATCTTCGTGCCCAACTCGCTCGATATCAACCCCTCGACCTACTCGAAGGCCGACTTCTACCGCGATGTGAAGTCGAATGTGCGCCTTATCACGCCTCGCTACCTGCTGCGCGACATCGCCTCGGGTGAGGAGTCGCCCGCCCGCAAGTTGGAGGCCTCGATGAGGCAGTTGGCCAGCGATCCGACACGCACGGCAATCGCCGAATTTGAGCGACAAATCAAATTCTTCGCCGCCATCTTTAAGAGCGCCACGCGCGAGGAGGTTACCCACATCACCTCGAGTACGCAGTTCGACGAGGATATCAACTACCTCTGCCGCGAGTATCACCGCAACGCCCGCCACATCCTGAAGGTCTATCGCCAACTGCGACAGATTATCAACACGCCGAGCGTGACGGAGCAGACCCGCAACAGTTTCCACTATGGTGACGAGTTTATGAGCTACATGCTCAACCAGTACACCATGCGTCTGATTCGTTGGCTCAAGCGCGAGGGCAACCATCCCGACCGCGAGAGGGAGCTGATTGCCATGATTCACGACGAGCAGGAGTACCGCACACGCATGGGCTACCTGGCCCTCGTGGCCGACGAGCCCCACGACAACCGCGACCTGCTATACTCGCACGGTGTGCTGAAGAAGTATGTCGAGAGCGCCCTCTACCTGCGCGTACCCAAGAAGCGCGACGGCGTCATGGTGGAGCAGCTCTACTTGAGCATTGCTGCCGGCCTCTCGATGATCTTTGCCACCATCATCAGCTTCTACTTCCAGCAGCGCTACGGTAACTTCACCTGGCCCTTCTTCGTGGTTCTTGTCATCAGCTACATGGGCAAGGATCGCATCAAGGAGTTGGCTCGCTACTACTTCGCCCACCACAAGAACCGCAAGTTCTACGACAACAAGGCGAAGATCTCGATCGGTGAGCGCAACATCGGCTGGATGAAGGAGGGTGTCGATTTCATCGACCGCAGCAAGCTGCCCAACGAGGTGCTGGAGTTGCGCCAGAAGATGAATTTCATCCCGGCCGAGCACTTCATCCAGGACGACAAGGTGCTGCTCTACCGCAAGTGGGTGCATATCGACCGCGAGAAGATGATAAAGAACAACGCCTACCATACCGACGGCATCAACGACATCATCCGCCTGAATATCAACAGCTTTATTCAGAAGATGGACAACCCCTACATCTCGCTGCCGACGCTCGACGAGGAGGAGAACCTCCGACGCGTGAACTGCAAGAAGGTCTACCTGCTGAATATCGTCATGCAGTATCAGTACGACGGCAAGACCGACTACAAGCGTTTCCGCGTGATGATGACGCGCAACGGCATCGACTCGATTCAGGAGATCGAGTAGCCGTACGACAACACAAAAGATGAGGAGGAGCCCCCAAAAGGACTCCTCCTCATTTGTTCGTTGTCGCTCTCGAATTAGTTGCAGTGACCGCAGTCGCATCCGCTCTCGCAATCGCTCTCGCAGCCACCCTCGCAGTCGCAACCACACGAGCAACCACCCTTCGGAGCCAAATCCTCGGGCGTTACATCGCGTACGGCAACCACCTCCACTTCGAAGTTGAGGGTCTTGCCGGCCATCGGGTGGTTGAAGTCCATCTTCACGGTCTCCTCACCCACCTCGCGGATGGTACCCATCATGCGGTTACCCTGGGCATCGGCCATGGGCACCTGCGAACCTACGAAGAGAATCTCCTCAACGACCTTGCCATCCACCATGAAGATCGACTTGGGCAGATCGACGATGGCCTCGGGGTGCAACTCACCATAACCATCCTCGGGAGCGAGCGTGAAGCTCACCTTCTCACCGGGCTCCTTGTCCAGGATGGCCTCCTCGAACTTGGGAAGCAACATACCCGTACCAAAAATAAACTCCAGGGGCTGACCCGGCATCGACTGATCGGCAATCTGGCCATCTACGGTGAGCTTGTAATCTACGCTCACCATCTTGTTCTGTGCTACTTTCATTTTCCTATTTTTCTATTTTGGTTTTACCTCTTTTTAAGGGCTCCGCGCTCCCCGATGATCGGGAAGCCGGCGTTTGATTTTCTCCCTCCCCCACCTTATCGGGCCTTGGGGTCAGCAAAGATAAGTCAATTTGTTAAGAATACCAAAAAGAGGGCCGCGGCTTATCGAATTTCCTGCATAAAGGAGTTGGTAGGGGTGTACTCCCCCTCGGCCAGCAGCGCTTGCAGGGCATCGGTCACCAAAATGGGCAGGGTGGTACCCTCCTCCCCCCGCACCTCGCGGTAGGTCTTATAGACATAGTCGCCCATCGCCACCGTGTAGCGGCGCCCCTTGTCGAGGGTGGGGAATACGACATCTGCCGCATCGCCCTTTGCATCGCGCACCACCGTGTAGGGAATCGTCGCGAAGAGGTCGATGCAGTGGGCCTCGCTGGGTTTTACCGTATCGTTAAACTTTGTAAGAATCAGATCGCGCAGCTCCTCGGGGGTCATCTTCAGGGTGCTCACCTGCGAGGCGAAGGGGTCGAGGTTATAAATCGCCAGGATGGGAACCTCCCCCGCTGCGAGGGTGTCGAGGCGAACACCGCCGTAGTGGTAGAGGCCAATCTCGGCCTCAGTAGCACGGCGCACACTCTCGGCAAAGAGGTTGGCCAATCCGATACGCGAAGCGGGCGCAGCCAAATGCCCCACGGGGCGCTGAAGCGAGGGGTCGGCCTTGTAGCTCTCGACCATCGCCTGATAGTCGGGATGGGGCTCGTAGTCCTCGAGAGACAGGAGACGGAAGGAGAGCTCCCGATTGCCCTCCTCCGAAAGGCGTACCACGGTAACACCTATCTGTTTCAGATTTTTACCAGCCTGCGTAACCAACACCTCTCCCACCTGCTCGCCCGCTTTGTCGTGGCTGTGTCCTCCGATGATGAGGTCGTAGTCGGGAGCCAGGGCGGCCAACTCACGGTCGCGCTCCAGGCCGATATGGGTCAATGCGATGGTGATGTCACTCTGCGAAGAGAGGAGGGCTTGCTGCTCTGCAGCCGTCGAGACGGCGTCGTCAAACGAGAGTCCCTCGAAGATGTGGTCGTGGCCATCGGGATGGTTGTTGGGACCGTAGTTGGTAACCACGCTCGTAATGCCGAAGCGGATGCCGCCCCGCGTAAGGAAGCGGTTGGCCTCGAAGGGGCGCAGCAGGGCCCCCTCGCCACAGTGGATGTTGGCACACAGAATCGGGAACTCGGCATAGGCAGCCGAGGCCTCCAAGAGGGCCTGTCCGCCATCAAACTCATGGTTACCGAGGGCCGCCAGGTCGTAGCCCAACCGATTCATCAGCTCAATGATGGGGCGACGCTCCTCGGCCAAATCGACATAGGCATTGCCGGTCCAGCGGTCGCCGGCGTCGATCAGAATCACCTCGGCCGTATCACGGCAGCGCTCCACGGCGGTTGCCAGGCGGGGGAATTGGTCGATTTGGGCATGAATATCGTTGGTGGTAAGCAGCACGACCTCCTTCGCAGAGGGGGCACAGGCCACCATCACAAGGCTGCCTATCAAGGCTAACAAGACTCTTTTACTCATAATCATAAGCACTTTCGGATGCTTTGTGGTTCTCTTTTTACAAAGATAATAAAAAGTAGTGGGGTATGCAATGAAATTTTTTCTTATCTTTACAAATCGAAACAAAATGCAGAGGAAGATGGAGTGCGATTCGTTGATTCGGGTAATCATAGAGCCCGAGAAGAGGTGCATAGAGGTTCCGATGGGGACCCCGTTGAGCGAGCTCGCAAACCGCTACGGCGGAGAGCGAGAGTATCCCGTTTTGGCCGCCTATGTGAACAACCGCTTCAAGGAGCTGGCCTACCGCATCTACCGGCCCGTCACGATTCGCTTCGCCGACATCACCTCCTACGCCGGCTTCCGCCTCTACCAGCGCAGTGTATGGTTTATCCTCCAAAAGGCGGTCGAGGATCTATGGCCCGAGCGCAAGCTGCACATCCGCCACTCGCTGGGGCAGAGCGGCTTCTACTGCGAGTTGGAGGGGGTAACCTCGCCGAGCGAGGAGGAGCTTGCCGCACTGGAGGGGCGCATGCGCGAGATTGTGGAGGCCGACTATCCGATTCGCCGCCGCAAGCTCCCTACCGAGGAGGTGCGCCGCCTCTACGAGGAGCGCGGCTACGAGGATAAAATCACCCTCCTGGAGAGCCGCCCGCGTCTCTACAGCGTCCTCTACACGATGGACAACGCCATCGGCTACTTCTACGGCTCGTTGGCCCCCTCGACAGGCTATATTCGTCTCTTCGAGCTCTACCCCTACTACAACGGATTTCGTATCGAGCTCCCCCTGCGCACCAACCCCTCGCGGGTACACAACGACCACTTGCAGGAGAAGATGTTTGATGTCTTCCGCGACTACCAGCGCTGGAACGAGATTATCGGCGTAGCCCATGTGGGGCAGATCAACCAACAGATTCTCGCGGGGCGCATCGGCGACATGGTGCGCGTGGCCGAGGCGGTGCAGGAGCGCAGCCTCTCCTCCATAGCCGACCGCATCTACACGGCCAACATCCACCACGGTACCCGCCTGGTGTTGATTTCGGGCCCCTCGTCGAGTGGCAAGACCACTACGGCCAAGCGACTCGTGGTGCAGTTGCAGGTGCTTGGGCTCAAGCCGCAGATCATCTCGCTCGACGACTACTTCGTGGAGCGCGACCAAACACCACGCGACGAGTCGGGCGACTACGACTACGAGGCCCTCGAAGCGATCGACCTGAAGCTCTTCAACGACCACCTGCAGATCCTGATGCGTGGCGACGAGGTTACCATCCCGCGCTACAACTTCATCACGGGGCTTCGGGAGTGGCACGAGCAGCCACTGAAACTCGATGAGCGCTCGATACTCATCATCGAGGGCATCCACGGACTCAACCCGCGACTCACCCCCTCGATTCCCGACGAGCAGAAGTTCCGCATCTATGTCTCGTGCCTCACCTCCATCTCGATGGACAACCTCTCGCGCATCGCCACTACCGACAACCGTCTGTTGCGCCGCATGATTCGTGACTACACGCACCGAGGGAGCGATGCACGCTCTACGCTCTCGCGTTGGGCGAGTGTCCGCCGAGGCGAGGAGCGCCACATCTTCCCCTACCAGGAGAATGCCGATGTGATGTTCAACTCGTCGCTCTTCTACGAGCTCTCGATGCTGCGCCCGCTGGCCGAGCCTATTCTGCGCGAGGTGCCCGACACGGTACCCGAATACGACGAGGCGCGCCGCCTGATGCAGTTCCTCGACAACTTCCTACCCCTCTACGACACGAAGGATGTGCCCCCGACCTCCGTGCTGCGTGAATTTATCGGAGGCAGCACCTTTACCTACTAAACAGAAAACATTGTACCATGAAAATGTATCGAGTTTTGCTGCTCTGCATCGCTATGGCGGGATTTTCGTTCCGCCTCTCGGCCCAGCAGGCCGTATGGAGCGCCTCGGAGCTCACCTCCCCCGAGGTACACGCCGACCGCACGGTCTCGTTCCGCTACTACGCCCCCGACGCCCAAGAGGTGTTTCTGACGGGCGACTTCCTGCCGACCGAGAAGATCAAGACCCCCGATGGTGAGTGGGATGCCCCGGGCAAGGTGAAGCTCAATCGCAACGAACAAGGGGTGTGGGAGTACCACAGCGAACCCCTCGAGTCGGAGATGTACGCCTACTCGCTCTATGTGGATGGCGTGAAGGCCGACGATGTGAGCAATGTCTACCAGGTACGCGATGTCGCCTCGGTAGCCAACATCTTCCTGGTGGGAGGGGGTCAGGGCGACCTCTACGGCGTACAGCAGGTGCCCCACGGCACGGTGCTGCGCTGCTGGTACCCCTCGCCGACCCTCGAGATGGAGCGCCGCCTCTCGGTCTATCTTCCCGCCGGCTATGAGAAGGGGAAGAGGCGCTACCCCGTACTCTACCTGCTGCACGGCATGGGTGGTGATGAGGAGGCGTGGCTCGGCTTGGGTCGCGCGGCACAGATCTTGGACAACCTGATCGCCTCGGGCAAGGCCCGCGAGATGATTGTGGTGATGCCCAACGGCAATGCAGCGCTGGAGGCTGCTCCGGGCGAGACGGCCCGGGGGCTCTATAAGCCCAACTTCCGCCTGCCAAAGACGATGGAGGGGTCGTTCGAGCGCTCGTTTGGCGATATCATCGACTATGTGGACTCGCACTTCCGCACGATTCGCAAAGCCGAGGGGCGTGCCATCGCCGGCCTCTCGATGGGTGGCTTCCACGCGATGCACATCTCACGCTACTACCCCAACACCTTCGACTATGTCGGTCTCTTCTCGGCCGCCATTCGCCCCGAGCGTGCCGTGGGCTCGCCCGTCTACGAGGATATCGAGGGTACGCTGCGTCGCCAGATGGAGGGTGTGCCCCGCCTCTATTGGATCGCCTGTGGCAACAACGACTTCCTATGGCAGCACAACCTCGACTACCGCGCCCTGCTCGACGAGATGGGCTTCCCCTACACCTTCCGCGAGAGTGAGGGGGGCCATACCTGGAAGAATTGGCGCATCTACCTCGGCGAGTTCCTGCCCCTGCTCTTCTAAAAAAAAGAGTTCTAAAAAAGGAGCCCTAAAAAGAACCCCTCACCACCTTAAAAAGATAGACAACCAAAAAAATAGCGATGTTTTTGTTGGAATCGAAACGCCCGCTGATAATTGCCGGCCCATGTAGTGCCGAGAGCCGTGAGCAACTGCTCCGCACGGCCGACGAGTTGGCCCGGCTCGGTAAGGTCGATGTGCTGCGTGCCGGTCTTTGGAAGCCCCGCACACGCCCCGACAGCTTCGAAGGGGTGGGCGAAGAGGGACTTGCCTGGCTCGCAGAGGCCCGCGAACGCACGGGACTTCCCGCAGCGGTGGAGGTGGCCTCGGCACGCCATGTCGAGGCGGCCCTCAAAGCCGGCATCGAGCTGCTATGGATTGGTGCCCGCACTACGGTAAACCCTTTCCTGGTACAGGAGATTGCCGAGGCCGTGGGCAGTAGCGGGGTCTCGGTGCTGATTAAAAATCCGATGCACCCCGATGTGGAGCTCTGGTCGGGCGCCGTAGCCCGCTTCGAGCGCGCCGGCGTAAGCCGCAACCGCCTCGCTTTGGTCCACCGCGGCTTCTCGATTAGCGGCCATTGGCGCTACCGCAACGACCCGATGTGGCACCTGGCCCTCGATATGCAGCGACGCCACCCTGACCTGAAGATGATTGGCGACCCGTCGCACATCAGCGGCTGTCGCGACTACCTGCACGAGGTGGCCCAGATGGCTGCCGACCTCAACTACGACGGCCTGATTATCGAGAGCCACTGCGACCCCTCGAAGGCGCTGAGTGATGCCGCACAACAGCTGACTCCCGAGGCGCTAGGCGAGCTGCTCAAGGGGCTCAATTGGCGTGCGGAGCGAAGCAGTGACGAGGCCTATATGGAGGAGCTGGCACGCTGCCGCTCCGAGATTGACCAACTCGACCACGACCTCTTCGAACTCTTGAGCCGCCGCATGCAGGTCTCGGATCGCATCGGACGCATCAAGCGCGAGAACGATGTGGTCATCCTGCAACGCGAGCGCTGGGAGGCAATTGTGGAGCGAGTCCTCGCGCGCGCCGAGGAGTGGCACTTAAGCCCCGAATTTCTGCGTACGGTCTTGGAGGCTGTACATGTGGAGAGCATCCGACACCAACAGTAATCGGGCGGCTTCCGCCACCCGATTACAAATTCAAAATGTAGAATTTAGAATTCAAAATTGATACTTTGACAGCGGGAATTGGGAATTATGAGAGATATGAGAAATATGGGAGTCATGTGAGGTATGAGAAGACTCTTCCATATCTCCCAAATCTCCATTGCACCGAGCAAAAAAAACAATTTTGAATTTTGAATTAATTGTCAGCCTGCGGCTGACTGCACGCGTACCCCACCGGTCGCACGGGTATCTTTTTTAATACCCGTCTCTCGTACCCTCGGGTTTGAGATTGCCGCGTCGCTACGCTCCTCGCAATGACGCATATAATACCAATTTTATGGGAAATATGAGAATTATGGGAGTTATGAGAAAATAATTCTAAATTCTAAATTTTGAATTGTCACTACGCTCGGCCCTAAAAACAACGATGGGCTGTACTTTTTGGTACTGCCCATTGTTGGTTTTAGAGTTAGCGGCCGCAGAGAGGCCTTTTTCACGACAAAGTATAAAATCGAAAATTAGAGGCGCTCGAGCTTCACCGTAAAGTGACGCATCAACTCCGTCTCCCATACGATCTTCACACCGCGCGTAATCTCGTTACGACGGTCGTAAACATTCTTCAGGGCAGCAGCAATCACATCCATGTGGTTGTTGGTGTAGGAGCGACGAGCGATGCAGAGACGCAGCAGGTCGAGACCACCAAAGCGGTTCTCACGCGTCACGGGATCACGGTCGGCCAGGATGTAACCGATCTCGCAACCACGCACACCGGCCTCGAGGTAGAGCTCGATGGCAAGGGTCTGGGCGGGGAACTCCTCCTTCGGGATGTTCGAGAGCACCTTGTCAGCATCTACGAAGAGGGCGTGACCACCCACGGGACGCTGGTAGGGAATGCCGTACTCGTCGAGCTTGGCGGCGAGGTACTGCACCTGCTTGATACGGGTCTCGATGGTCTCGAGCTCGGTATTCTCATCCAAACCAACAGCCAGAGCAGCCATATCACGGCCGTTCATACCACCATAGGTCAGGAAGCCCTCGAAGGGGATGCAGAAACGCTTGGCACCCTCGTACCAATCCTCATGACGCGTAGCGATGAAACCACCCATGTTCACCAGACCGTCCTTCTTCGACGACATCGTCATACCGTCGGCATACGAGAACATCTCCTTTACGATCTCCTTGATGGTCTTGTCGGCATAACCCTCCTCACGGGTCTTGATGAAGTAGGCATTCTCCACGAAACGAGCCGAGTCGAATACCACGCGCTTCTGATACTTGTCGGCCAGAGCGCGTACATCACGCAGGTTCTTCATCGATACGGGCTGACCACCGGCCGTGTTGTTCGTTACGGTTACGATGATGAAGGGAATCTTCTCGGCGTTCTCGGCCAGAGCCTTCTCCAACTTGGCGCAATCTACCTCACCCTTGAAAGGAATCTCGAGCTGGGTATTCTTTGCAGCGTCGATCGTGCAGTCCAGAGCGGTAGCCTTGCGGAACTCGATGTGACCCTTCGTGGTGTCGAAGTGCGAGTTACCGGGGATGATGTCGCCAGCCTTTACCAGGTGCGAGAAGAGCACATTCTCGGCGGCACGACCCTGGTGCGTAGGAATTACATACTCGAAACCGGTCAGGCGACCAATCGTCTCCTTGAGCTCGAAGAAGGACTTCGAACCGGCATAAGCCTCGTCACCGGTCATCATGGCGGCCCACTGACGGTCGCTCATGGCACCCGTACCCGAGTCGGTCAAGCAGTCGATATACACCTGCTCCGACTTCAACATGAAGAGGTTGTAGTGAGCCTCCTTGAGCCACTTCTCACGCTCCTCGCGCGTACTCTTGCGCAAGGGCTCTACCATCTTAATTCGATACGCTTCTGCAAATGGGATTTCCATAATCGTTTTTTGTTTTAAGTTATTATTTTTATTGGTTCATTCAGTTTTCGCGAAAAAGGGGGCAGAGGGCTCCCCCTCCACCCTCTTTGGGATTGGATTACTACTCGGCCTGCTGTGCCTTGTAAGCCTCGATACCCGACTTGAGGAAGTTGATGAAGTTCTCCACCTCAAGGTCGTAGCCGTGGGGAGCCACCAGGTTCTCACCGTCGGCACCACGAAGGATATAGTAGGGCTGGGCATTTACGCCATAGTTCTTCAGGGCGTAGTGCGAGTTGATCTTACCCAGGCTCTTGAGTACCTTACCGTTATCGGTCGTCACCCAATCGCTCTCGGGAAGCTCGGTCTTGTCGTCCATGTAGAGGGCCACGATGACAAACTCGTTGGCCAGGAGCTCCAGCACGCGGGGATCGGACCATACACGCTGCTCCATCTCGCGGCAGTTCACGCAACCGTGGCCCGTGAAGTCGATGAAGATGGGCTTCTGAACCTCGGCAGCATAGGCCTCGGCCTCCTCCAGGTCGAAGAAGCCCTGCAAGCCGTTGGGCAGGTGGAGGAAGTCGCTGTACTTGCGTACCTCACCCGAGGCAGGAGCGCTGGGTGTCGTCGACACCGCCACCGCATTGGGGTTGATGACAAAGTCCTGCGAGGTCAGAGGAGGCAGGTAGCCCGAGAGACCCTTGAGGGGAGCGCCCCACATACCGGGAATCATGTAGACCACGAACGAGAATACCACGATGGCGAGCGTCAGACGACCTACGCCGAGGTAGGGCATGTCGCTGTCGTGAGCGAACTTGATCTTACCCAGCAGGTAGAGACCCAGCAGGGCAAATACCACGATCCAGATGGCGAGGTAGATCTCACGGTCGAGCAGACCCCAGTGGTAGGTCTGGTCGGCTACCGAGAGGAACTTCATACCGAGGGCCACCTCGATAAAGCCGATAACGACCTTCACCGAGTTGAGCCAGCCACCACTCTTGGGCATCTTCTTCAAGAGCGAGGGGAAGAGGGCCAACAGCGTGAAGGGGAGTGCAAAGGCCAGCGAGAAGGCCAGCATGGTGATAATCGGAGTCCAGAACTCACCCGAGGTGGACTTGATAAGCACCGAACCCACGATGGGACCCGTGCACGAGAAGGATACCAGCACCAGCGTCAAGGCCAGGAAGAAGATACCGCCAATACCCTTGGTGTCGGCCTTCTCGTCGGTCTTGTTCACCAGCCACGAGGGCATCGTAATCTCGAAGGCGCCGAAGAACGAAGCGGCAAATACCATGAAGACTACGAAGAAGATGATATTGGGCAACCAGTGCGTAGCAAGCCAGTTGAAGATGTCGGCCGTCACGGCATCACCACCCAGGATGCGGGTAATGATGATGATGGCAGCGATAGGCAGCGTGTAGAGAGCTACGATGAAGAAGCCGTAGAGTGCAGCACGCACACGACCCATTGCAGCACCGCCCTCACCCTTGAGGAAGTAGGATACGGTCATCGGCACCATCGGGAATACGCAGGGGGTCAGCAGTGCGGCAAAGCCCCACAGGATGGCCTCGATGATGATGCTCCAGAAGTTGCCATCACTTGCAGCAGGAGCCCCACTCTCTTCGGCAGGAGCCACGGTAGCCTCGTTCTTCTTACCCTTGCCTGCAACCGAGCCGCTGAGCACAACACTCTGCTCCTCCTCGCCCATCTGGCAAGTCTGGTCGGTACACTCCTGCCACTCAATGAGCACCTTGACCTCACGGTCGGCCTTGCGAGAGC
>JAZUQP010000032.1:0-58366 GCA_045605785.1 Alistipes sp.
ATAATAAAATATATTGACATTCCCCCTAAATCCCCCTTTACGGCGATAAGTCGCCGTTTCTGCTGCTGCGCCTCGGCATAGCTCAAACAAGTTTGGCTCTGCGCTCGGCTGGCACCGCAGTTGACAAAGGGGGACTTGTCGCAGTGATAAATCACTGCTCCTAATTGCAGCCCGAAAGGCCGGTGCGGTAAAAGGTTTTTCTAATCAAAAAGCGACAAACGGCATTGCAAAGTTTATCGCATCGGTAGTAATGTAGAATTTAGAATTCAAAATTCTTTTTTGACTCGACGCAAGGAGTTGGGAGAAAGGAGAGATAGGAGAGATATGGGAAATAGGAGATAGTATTTCTATTATTCCCATACTTCCCATACCTCCCATACTTCCCATACCTCCCACAACTTTCGAGTCAAAAACCGCTTCTGTGTCAGAAATTGACACTACACCGCCCTACTTTTGCTACGAAAACAAGTGTAAAACCAAAAAAAACAGCGATTATGGGCGTAATCTACAAGGTGCTCTGCAAGGAGTGCAACACCACATTCGAACATCAGGCGGGCAACCATTTTTATTGCAGTTGCCGTGATTGCGGCGAGTCCCAAGACGAAAAGGCCCCCTTCTACTGTCCGGTCTGCCATCGTCGATTCGAGCCGCAAGCACCCTCTTTCAAAGAGCAGCTCCTCGAGAGTACATTTTGGGACTAACCGAGGCGCATGGTAACGCAGAAATCTGTTACCATGCGCTTTTTTACCGATTTTCAATCGATTAAAAACTCGACCCAAAAAGCCATTGAGTGTTAATATGTTGATAAATTGTTCATAACCAAGCGTCCAAATGTTGAAAAATCACTCCCGATTGGAGTTTGCAGATTATAAAAATAGGTGTACCTTTGTCGCGGAAAGTGATGTATTATCAACCGACTGTCCATTGATTGACAAAGACGGGAGGGTCAAAAAAGAATCAAAGATGAAAAGAGAGATGAAGTGTATGAACTACACTCGCCCCATGCTCGATGTATATGAGCTGGAGGTGGAGAGTGGCTTTGGTGCATCGGGAGGTGCCGGCAGCGGTGGTTACAATCCCTGGTCGGTGGAGGCTGCGGAGGCGGCTCCCACGAATGTAAACGGCGAAAATTACTAACCTCAAAAACGATGAACATGAAGCGAAACTTTCTGAAGGTGTGGGCCGTAGCCGTTGCTGCGCTCGCTACCGTATCGTGCGTTGAGACCAAAATTGACGAGGGAGGGGGTATCTTTGTTCCCGAGGATTATGTACCCCTTGAGGTTACCCTTTCGTCGGGTGAGAAGGGGAGCGCAACAACCGCCGAAGAGCCCGAGACCCGCATGATGGTAGGCGAGATCACCTCGTCGAAGGTCTACTACCACTGGGACGAGCAGGATGCCGTGGGTGCGCTGCTTTTGAACATCCCTACCGCCTCCGGCAACCACGAGGCAGTCGGTGAGCGCAAGGAGGAGAACCACAACAGTGCCCGCTTCGACTTCGAGGCGATGGTTCCCCAGGAGTACAGCGACACGGAGCTTCTCCACACCTTTGTATATTACCCCTACAACCCCTCGTTGGTACAGGCTGTGGCCAACAAGAAGGGTGGCGACTACCTGAAGGAGGGTGTCACCTTCCGTATCCCCTCGGTGCAGATGCAGATGAACGACGAGTTGGGACAGGCCGAGTGTACGAAGGCGATGTCGCGCTACGCCGTGGCCTACGACTTTGCGGTATGCGACGAGGAGCAGAGCAACTTCAACCTGCAGCACCAGACCGCCTACTTCCGCTTCAAGGTGGTGGGCGATAGCGACTACAACAACGACAACTACCGCCTCAAGCGTGTTACCGTGCAGGTGGGTAAGCGTGAGGAGTACACCGACATCGACGGCGAGACCCGCTACAAAATGATCGATAAGGTAAACCTCTCGGGAAGCTTTACCCTGGGCCTGGACTACAACGAGGCCACCTTCGACGGCTCGGAGCAGCTGCAGCTCTTCTCGGCCGGTGGCTCGACCTATGTGAAGGCCGAGTTTGAGGAGGCACAGCCCCTGAGCGAGGCTCAATACGCCTTTATTACCCTCTCGCCCGACGCTCTCTGGAATCCGGAGGCGAATGCCGACCGCTTCATGGAGATCAAGCTCGATGTCGAGGCCAAGCAGATGGTAACCAACGAAAACGGCGATGAGGAGGAGCAGATGATGATTCTCTCGTGTACGCGCTACATCCCCCTGGCCGGTCGCTCGGTGGAGCGTGGCGGTCTCTACGATGTACAGGCAGCCTTCGCCCTGCCGCTCGACACCTACACGGCCCTCGATGCCGGTGAGCGTGCCAACACCTACATCATCCCCGCCGGCGGTAACTACACCTTCTCGGTCGAGACCCCCGGTAACGGCGTACTCCCCTACGACGCCTCGTGGTCGGATCTCGCCTCGGAGGGCATCTCCGAGAAGCTCATCGAGGAGGGCAAGACCTACGCCGTCGACTGGCTCTGGACATCGGGTACACTCTTCAAGACATACCATGAGTATCAGGTACTGCGCAACTGCCGCTTCGACCCCAGCAACAACTCGGTATCGTTCAACATCGCCGAGTGGATTCCGCAGGAGCACAAGTTAGGCAACATGGTTCTGGCCCTCTACGAGACCGACTCGGAGGGTAAGTTCAAGCAGATTGTCTGGACCTGGCTCCTCTGGTTCGCACAGCCCGAGGATCACCACTTCAGCTTTGCCAACACGCGCCCGTCGGTCAACATCAACAACTCCGATTGGTATATTATGGACCGTAACCTCGGTGCCGAGGAGGCCGGCCTGGGCATCAATTCGGTGGGTCTCTACTACCAGATGGGCCGCAAGGATCCCTTCGTAGGCCCCTCCTTCCGCGGTACGCTCACCCCGAGCTACGACTCCTCGACGAGCACGGTAACCGTAGCCGAGAATGGCGACTACGAGACCTTGTGGTACAATGGCAACCGCCAGGAATCGTGGTTCAACACGACGGTCTTTGGTGATAATGTAGCCTCCTGGCAGGTAGGTAAGACGCAGAGCGGCGACATTACGCCCCTCCACTACCCCACCCATCTCTTTGCCCGCACGGCCGAGCAGATGGGCTCGAAGGCCAACAAGTATGCCTGGGTACACGATGCCGATCAGGCTGCCACGCAGACCAAGACCCTCTTCGACCCCTGTCCTCCGGGCTACAAGCTCCCCACGACGCGCGAGTGGGACAACCTGAAGAACTCCCGCTACGAGTTCACCTATCCCCCCGCCACGGGCAACGGCCCCCTGGGTTATGTGCACTACCACTACAACAACCCCTGGGCCTATGTCGCCTACACCGACTCGCCCTGGACCTGGCCCGCAGGTGATGACATCGGTACGCAGTACACCTACTACGCCTATGGCGAGGTGAAGTTGCGCTGCGACGCCGGCGAGTACTACGAGGTAGACTACGAGTTGGGCGCCGAGAGCTACGGCACGATGGGTCGTCGCTACCACACGGCAAGCCAGTCGGCCTACGGCATGGAGGAGGTCAACCTCCCCGCCACGGGTGTACTGACCCAGGAGGGCGAGTGGCAGAAGCTCGCCACCAACATCACCCTCTGGTCGTCGGGCCGCATCGACGAGGTTTACGACACCTTCGACGGCTATTGGTTCGGCATCAAGGGCAATAGCGACACGAACTACGCCAACAACTACCAGGAGTGGTGGGGCGAGTGGAACAACAAGATTTGGAGCTTCTATACGCCGAGCCTCTTCACCAACCCCTTCGGTGCTGCCTCGGCCGGATTGGAGCAGCCCACGCTGCTCTACGACAGCGCAGGCAATGTAAGCGGCCTCTCCTCGACGGCCAACTACGCAGCCCCCGTGCGTTGCATCCGCACCTACAACTCCACGGCCAACGCCATGGAGTAACCGAACAACCATTCAAAGAAAGGGTCGCCTCTTCAAAGGGCGACCCTTTCTTGATTTATTCCGCCCACACAATAAAGCGCCACGAAAGAGCGTTTAGGATAGCAAAGAGAATAAAAAATGGTATGGCCTATGTAGCAAATCTGCTCCCGAAAACCAAATAGTAGAAGAATGAAACGACTCTTTATCTTTATCGGTACGGTAGCCGTAGCGGCTGCCGCCGGAGCAGCAAGCGCCCTCTACGTGATGGGGCGCACGGAGGCAGAGCCTGCGACAACCATCATCGAGAAGCCCGTCGTGGCAGGTGAGCCGCAACTCGGGGCCCACTTCACCGCCTATCAAGAGGAGCACTATCCCGACCTCACCTACGC
Source organism: Alistipes sp. (assembly GCA_045605785.1). Lineage (GTDB taxonomy): Bacteria > Bacteroidota > Bacteroidia > Bacteroidales > Rikenellaceae > Alistipes. The sequence continues at coordinate 4,280 of JAZUQP010000032.1, forward strand.
CGCCGAGAACGCCGTGAAGGCCGTGGTGAACATCGAGGCCGTGCAGGAGGTGCCCATCCACCGTATGCGCGACCCCTTCCTCGAGTTCTTCGGCTTTCCGCAGGAGTACTCCCACTCGGAGCCCCGCTACGAGGAGCGCCGAGCAGGTGGCTCGGGCGTCATCTTCACCCAAGATGGCTACATCGTGACGAACAACCATGTGGTAGATGGTGCCACCAAGCTGCGCGTGACGCTCAACGACGGTCGCACCTTCGAGGCGAAGCTCATCGGCAGTGACCCCGCCACCGATGTGGCCCTCATCAAGATCGAGGCCGAGGGGCTCCCCACCCTCGCCTTTGGCAGCTCCGACGCCCTGCGTCTGGGTGAGTGGGTCTTGGCCATCGGCTCCCCCTTCGACCTGCGACAGACCATCACGGCCGGCATCGTAAGTGCCAAGGCCCGCACGCTGGGAGTGATTCCCAACGAGTTCCGCATCGAATCCTTCATCCAGACCGATGCGGCCGTAAACCCGGGTAACTCGGGAGGCGCTCTGGTAAATCGCCGTGGCGAGTTGGTGGGTATCAACACCGTCATCAAATCCTCGACCGGAAGCTACATCGGCTACTCGTTTGCCGTACCCGAGACCATTGTGCGCAAGGTGGTTACCGACCTCAAGGAGTTCGGTGTCGTACAGCGCGCCCTGCTCGGAATCACCTTCCGACCTGTGGATCAGGAGTTTATCGACTCGATGGGCGACGAGCTCGGCATCAAGGAGCCGGGAGGAGTCTATGTAGCCGGTGTGGTGGACGGAGGTGCCGCCTCGGAGGCCGGCATCCGCAAGGGGGATATTCTGACCGAGATTGACGGGGTGAAGATCGTCGACGGCTCGACCCTCCAGGAGCAGATTGGTCGCCATCGTCCCAACGACAAGGTAAAAATTTCGGCAAAAAGAGGCTCCGACATGAAACTTTTTGAAGTCACTCTGCGTAATGTATCCGGTAAAACAGAACTTCTCACCAAGGAGGATGTCGATGTGGTGGAGGTATTGGGTGGCAAATTTTCGGATGCATCCCAAGAGCTCTGCCGCAAATTGGAGATTCGAGGGGGCGTAGAGGTAACGGCCATCAAGGAGGGAGGATTCCTCGACCGTGCCCGCGTCAAGAAGGGTTTTGTTATTACGCACATCAACGACCGCGAGGTATATTCGGTGGCCGATTTGCGCAAACTGACCCAGAAAATCCGCTCGATAGACGGCATCTACCCCAACGGCCGGGCCGCAAGTTATGTGACCGTGGAGTAAGGGGGGCGAACCATGGAGTAAGGGGCACAAGCTATGTGACCGTAGAGCAAGGGACACAAGCTATGTCTTCTGAAACACGGGGCCGCAAGCTATGTAACCGTAAAGTAAGGGTTGCAAGCGGATAGGAGAAGGGAGTGTTTACCGCAGGGTGGCACTCCCTTTTTGTCGGCAGTTTTTCGGGCTGCACACGCAATAAAAGGGCCACACCCGACGATATAGCATAGAGTTAAACGATAAGATAAACCCAAAAGGGAGTGCCGAAAGGGCCTCCATGCAAGAAAAGAGTATGCGTCAATTAAAAATTACCAAGTCGATTACCAACCGCGAGAGTGCCTCGTTGGATAAATACCTGCAGGAGATTGGCAAGGAGGAGCTCATCACCGTCGAGGAGGAGGTAGAACTCGCCCAGCGAATCAAGAAGGGCGACCAGGAGGCTCTGGAGAAGCTCACGAAGGCCAACCTGCGCTTTGTGGTCTCGGTGGCCAAGCAGTACCAGAACCAGGGTTTGAGTCTGCCCGACCTGATCAACGAGGGCAACCTCGGCCTGATCAAGGCGGCCGAGAAGTTCGATGAGACCCGTGGTTTCAAGTTTATCTCCTACGCCGTATGGTGGATTCGTCAGTCGATTCTGCAGGCCCTGGCCGAGCAGTCGCGCATCGTGCGTCTGCCGCTGAACCAGGTGGGCTCGCTCAACAAGATCAACAAGGCCTTTGCCCGCTTTGAGCAGGAGCATGAGCGCACCCCCTCGCCCGAGGAGTTGGCCAACGAGCTGGAGCTGCCGAAGGAGAAGGTTACCGATACGCTGCGCGTAGCCGGTCGCCATGTCTCGGTGGATGCCCCCTTTGCCGATGGCGAGGACAACTCGCTGCTCGATGTGCTGGTAAACCCCGACTCGCCCAATGCCGACCGCGGCCTGATCAACGAGTCGCTCTCGACCGAGGTGGATCGTGCGCTGGAGACCCTGACCGAGCGCGAACGCGATATCATCAAGTACTTCTTCGGTATCGGCTGCTCAGAGATGACCCTCGAGGAGATTGGCGAGAAGTTCGACCTCACGCGCGAGCGCGTGCGTCAGATTAAGGAGAAGGCGATTCGCCGTCTGCGCCACTCGTCGCGCTCGAAGTTGCTGAAGTCCTACTTGGGATAATCCCACACACCAAAAAAAATAAGAGGGTGTCCAAATCTCTGTTGGACACCCTCACTTTTTGTAAGAAGTTGTATAACAAGAGGGGGTTTAAGGCTTGCGAAGCCCGAGAAACCGCAGTTTACTTGGCGTAAATGAGGATTTCGAGGGCGAGCGTAACGCAGAAAACACCTTGTTAGACAGCTTCTTGTTTCATTTCGCTCGGCTTCAGTTAGAATACCTCGTGCTCCTTGTCGTAGTCATCCTCCTTCATGATGCGGGCCACGCGGCGATCCTTCTGCAATACCACCATCAGGGCAAAGAAGAGAATCAACCCCACCAAAGCAACAATCGCAAAGGTAAAGCGTCCGCGAATAAAGTAGTACAACAGCCCCGCAGAACAACATACCAGGGCGATCGTACACAAAACAATCAGGGCGTTCAAATGCTTTATCATCTTCGTAACAATTTTATATTTTCCTTTTTACTTATCGCTCATCATCTTAACCCTTAAGTCGGCACCTCACTGCAACCAACCGTCGGCCCTCCACTGCGACCAACCGTCGGCCCTCCACTGCAACCAACCGTCGGCACCTTCGGAGCAGCCTCCCGGCCCCTTACCAACGAATCTCCTCACGGCCACAGCTCCGGAGGTAGGCATTGGCCTGCGAGAAGTGGCGACAGCCAAAGAATCCGCGGTAGGCCGACAGGGGCGAAGGGTGTACCGCCTTGAGGATGCAGTTCTTCGCCGGATCGACCATCGAGGCCTTACGCTGGGCATAGCTCCCCCACAAGAGATAGACCACCCCCTGCTTACGCTCGGCAATGGCCCGCACCACGGCATCGGTAAACTGCTCCCAGCCGCGATTGGCATGCGAGGCCGCCTCGTGGGCACGCACCGTGAGCACCGCGTTGAGCAGCAGCACCCCCTGCTCGGCCCAACGCTCCAACTCGCCACTTGCAGGAATCGGACTCCCCACATCGGAGGCCACCTCCTTGAAGATGTTCTGCAGCGAGGGCGGGAAGGGGACCCCCTCACCCACCGAGAAGCAGAGGCCGTTGGCCTGGCCGGGCCCGTGGTAGGGATCCTGGCCGATGATGACCACCTTCAGTCGATCGACGGGGCACTTATCGAAGGCTCGAAAGATGTCGCGACCCTTGGGAAAGACCTCCCCGGCGGCATACTCTCGACGGACAAATTCGACAAGCTCCCGAAAATAGGGCTTTTCGAACTCGGCACCCACCAGTGCCTTCCAATCCGATGCCATTCTCACCTCCATACAATCCGACTTTGGGGCGAAATTACAAAAAAATTTGAAGAACATCACTATTTTTTGCTAAATTTGTAGTGCATTTGCGGTTAAATTCGTCAAACCCCCATTTTTGAATAGAAAACATGAAACAAAAAGCACCCCACTTTCTCCTTCGCGGTATCGCTTTGTTGCTGATACTGACCCTCTCCGTTTTTCAGGCCGAAGCTAAAAAACGGAGCAAGGAGCCCGCACCCCGCAACCTGATCTACATGATTGGCGACGGCATGGGCCTCTCGCATGTCGCCATGATGCTCATCGAGCAGGGCTACACCGAGAGCGCCTTCGACCGTATGGAGAATGTGGCCCTCTGCACCACCTACTCGGCCAACAACCGCGTAACCGACTCGGCAGCTGCCGGCACGGCCCTCGCCACAGGCCATAAGACCGACAACGGCATGCTGGGCGTAACCCCCGACGGCACCCCCGTAGAGTCGATTATCAGTCGGGCCATTCGCGCCGGATGGCACACCGGTATCGTGGTAACCAGCGAGATACAGCACGCCACTCCGGGAGCCTTCTATGCCCATGTCACCCATCGTAGCGACTACCCCGCTATCTCGCGCCAATTGGTCGATAGCGAGTTGGAGGTAGCCTTCGGAGGAGGACGCACCGGGATGACCACCCCCACCGCCGAGGGGCCGACTCCCGAGCAGCTGCTCGCCCAAAAGGGCTACCGCATCATCCACTCGCTCGACCAGGCAGAGTCGATCGACGAGGGGCTCGTGATGGGATTCCTTGCCGAGGGACACCTCCCCTCGAAGCTCGAGGGGCGCGACAACTACCTCACCCTCGCCACCGAGAAGGCGCTTCAACTGCTCACCCGCAACAGCGAAAAAGCGGGCCGCAAAGGGGGCATCATGCTGATGGTCGAGGCCTCGCAGATTGACATGGAGAGCCACGGGAACAACACGGCAGGCATCCTGGCCGAGACCCGCGACTTCGAGCAGGCCATCGCCGCCGCCATGCGCTATGTGGATGCCCATCCCGAGACCCTGCTGGTTGTTACGGCCGACCACGAGACGGGCGGCCTGACGATGCCGAGCGGCAACAGCGACTTCACCTCCTCGGAGAGTGGCATCGACTACCGTTACAGCACCGGCAGCCACACGGGCATCCTCGTTCCGGTCTACCTCTACGGCTGTGGTGCCGAGCGCATCAACGGCGTGATGGACAACACGGAGCTGTCGCACCGACTGATGGAGCTGATGGGGGTGAACGAGTAATTCAAAATACAAAATAGCGTTTATTGCCCGTGATATGATACCGACGGACGAGATAAAAGAGCTGCGAAAGCGTTGCAACGAGATTCATCGCTGCCTCGACATCGAACAGATGCGCATCGACCTCCAAAACGAGGAGGAGCGTACCCAGGAGCCCGACTTCTGGGACGAGCCCAACATTGCACGCGGACGCCTGCAACGGGTCGCCATGCTGAAGGGTTGGATTTTGGAGTATGAGCGCATCGACCAGGGGGTGGAGATTCTGGAGCTGATGCCCGACTACATCAAGGAGGGGGCCGCCACCGAAGAGGAGATGGAGAGCTTCTATACCGAGGTGGTGGGCCACATCGAGGAGCTCGAGATGCGCAACATGCTGCGCGGCAAGGAGGATAAGATGAGTGCCATTCTCGACATCAACGCCGGAGCCGGGGGTACCGAGGCGCTCGATTGGGCCTCGATGTTGCTGCGCATGTACACCCGATGGGCCGAAGCGCACAACTACCGCATCAAGATGCTCAACTACCAGGCCGGCGACGAGGTGGGGGTGAAGAGTTGTACGCTCGAAATTGAGGGGGACTACGCCTACGGCTACCTCAAGAGCGAGAACGGCGTTCACCGTCTGGTGCGCCTCTCCCCCTTCAACGCCAACAACAAGCGCCAAACCACCTTCGCCTCGGTCTTTGTCTCCCCCTCGGTCGACGATACCATCGAGATTACGATCAACCCCGCCGACATCGAGTGGGACACCTTCCGCTCGTCGGGTGCCGGGGGTCAGAATGTGAATAAGGTGGAGACCGCCGTGCGCCTGCGCTACCACGGCAAAGACCCCGAAACGGGTGAGTCGATCGACTTCTTGATTGAAAACATGGAGACCCGTTCGCAGCTGATGAACCGCGAAAATGCGATGCGCATCCTGCGCTCGAAGCTCTACCAACGCGAATTGGAGAAGCGCATGGCGACCCAGCAGGCCCTCGAAGCGACCAAGAAGCGCATCGAGTGGGGCTCGCAGATTCGCTCCTATGTCTTCGACGATCGCCGTGTGAAGGATCACCGCACCGGAGTCCAGACCTCCAATGTGGACGCGGTGATGGATGGCGATTTGGACCCCTTTATCAAGGCCTACCTCATGGAGTTCGGCCGCGAGTCATAACCATTTCATTTTCAATATTTAATCCAAAGAAAAGAGGCCATGAGACGACTTCTTGCCCTCCTTGTTTTTACGCTCCTGACGGTGGGCTGTGGTCGCACGGCCAACCGCACGCCTTCGACCCCGGAGAGCCCCTGCGAAGAGGTGCTTGTCGGCGCTACCGACACGACCTTATACCTTCCGCTGTTGGAGGGGAAGCGCGTAGCCCTTCTGGCCAACCACACCGCCCGCATAGGCGACCAGCACCTGGTCGATATGCTGCACCGACGCGGGATTCTTGTCACGGGAATCTTCGCCCCCGAGCACGGCTTCCGCGGTGGGGCCGATGCCGGCGAGGTGGTGCGCAGCGAGGTAGACCCCAAGACCGGTATTCCGATTCGCTCGCTCTACGAGGGCCGCACGCTGCGCCCCTCCGACGAGGCGATGCAGTCGTTCGACCTCCTGGTGGTCGATATGCAGGATGTGGGGGTACGCTTCTACACCTACCACATCGCCATGTTGCGCATGATGGAGGCGGCGGCCGACTTTCGGAAGGAGGTCATCATCCTCGACCGCCCCAACCCCCACGGCGACAAGGTCGATGGCCCGATTCTCGACACCGAGCGTTACAAATCGGGAGTAGGCATCCTGCCGATACCCGTGCTGCACGGTCTGACGATGGGCGAGATTGCCCACATGGCCATCGGCGAGGGGTGGTGTAAGGCTTGTGCGCTGAAGGTGATACGCTGCCGCCACTACACCCACTCGACCCCCTATTCGCTGCCGATTCCCCCTTCGCCCAACCTCCCCACCGACCAAGCCGTCGCCCTCTACCCCTCGCTCTGCCTCTTCGAAGGGAGCTCATTGAGCGTAGGTCGCGGCACGGAGCACCCCTTCAGCTGCTTTGGACACCCCGACTTGGAGGGTGTTGAGCCTTATGAATTTAGCTTTACGCCTCACCCCTGCTACGGAGCCAAAGAGCCGCTGCATAACGGGCGTACCTGCTATGGGGTGGATCTGCGCGATACGGAGGCCCCCGACCACCTCTCATTGGGGTGGTTGGTCGATGCCTATCGTGCCCTGGGCGGTGGCGAGAGCTTCTTCAAGCCCATCTTCGAGAAGCTCATCGGCGTGGGCTATGTCCGCGAGATGATTATCCGTGGTGCCTCGGCCGAGGAGATCGAGGCCCGATGGCAGGAGGAGGTGGCCGCCTATCGAGTGCTGCGCAGCCGCTACCTGCTCTACGACGAATAGCTTCGCAGGCGATTGCCGAATCGGAAAAAAGTGTTATCTTTGTAGCCGAAGGAGATATCTCCTTCGGTTTAATTTTTATTACCACACATTGAGTACCATGCGTAAATTCAGACTCTTCTTTGCTTTTGCGGCCCTTGTGATGATGGGTTGCAACAACTCTTCGACCGAGACTCCGTCCCCCACTCCTCAGGAGGCCCCCTTCAAGTTGAAGGTCTACGATATCGCCGCCGTAACCGCCACGGTGGAGGTGGAGCCTGCGGATCCAAAGGCCCGCTACCACACCGATGTCCTCAAGAAGAGCGACTTCGAACAGGCGCAGACCTACGGCTTCGACGACTACCTGGCTTGGCTCACCTCCTCGCTCGTGGAGCAGACCTCCTCGCCCCTGAACGAGGTGGTCGACAGGATCTCCTCGTTCGGAAACGATGGCTTTATCCTCACGACTCTCACCCCCGAGACCGAATACTACGCCTTTGCCGTGGGTATCGACGATAAGGGTAAGACGACTACCGAGGTGGTCTACGAGCGCTTCTTCACGACGGCCAAAAAGGTCTCGCAGAACAGTTTTGAAGTGGAGATTTCGGGCATCACGGTCGATGGGGCCTCGGTGATGGTTACCCCCACCAACGACGACCCCTACATCGTCGCCATCGAGCCGGCAAACACCGTGGTCGATTTGAGCGGCGAGGAGCTTGCCGACTATATCATTCAGAGCAATATGGCATGGGGCGGTTTGGAGCAGATGACCTACTCGGGCGAGACCGTCGTGGAGCATCTGGGCAAGGCCGACTGGAACTACGAGGTGATCATCTTCGGCTATGAGATGGGCGCCGTAACCACCCCCGTAGAGCGCATCCCCTTCCGCATGGAGCAGGGTGGCGACCCCGCGGCCTGCACCTTTACAATGAGCCACGAGTTCGACAACTTCAAGATGTACCTGAAAACCGAGCCTTCGGACAATACGGTGGTCTATGTCGCCAACTCGATCGAAGAGAGCGACTACCAGACGCTCCTGGCAGCCCACAACGGCGACCAAAACGAGGCGATGGGCGAAGCCCTGGAGAGCTTGATCGAGGAGCTTATCCTCGACCTGGAGAGCCGGGCCCGTGCCGTAGAGATAATCACCCTGATGGGAAGCATCGAGTATGAGATGAACTTCAAACCCGCTACGCAATATCGTCAGTGGGCCGTGGCGGTGGACGAAGAGGGTAACCCCTCGGCCGACTTCGTCTTGAGCGAGCCCATCACCACCCCCGACGAGGTGGCCTCCGATGTAACGATCGAGTTGAAGCGCTTCGCCTGGTACGATGGTGCCGAGCTGGCCAAACTCTACCCCGAACAATTTGGCAACTTGAAGAGTTATGCCGTCGTGGAGCTGGAGGTGGAGCCCTCGGCCAATGCCGTCCACTGGTGGTCGTATGTCTCGCTCGAAGATTTGACCGATCGCCCGCGCCGCACCATCATCAACAACCTCTTGATGAGCCCCGCCGAGCCTGACCAGCGACGCCACTTGATTCCCGCTTTCTGGGGAGTGAATACCATCATGGGGGTAGCCCAGGATGCCGAAGGCAACTTCGGAGAGCTGCTGCTCGAGGTGGTGGATCTGACCCGCGAAGGGGCAACACCCGCTTCGGAGATTGACTTTGCATTATAACTAAAATCAAAATAAAGATGAAAAACAGACACCCGAACTACGCCAAGCACCTCTTGCAGTGGGGAGTATTGGTCCTGATTGTCGGAACGATTCTCTATCGCCGCTTGAGCGAACTACCCGTCGATGTGGAGGCCTACTGCCCCTTCGGAGGCTTGGAGGCCCTCTCCACCTACCTGAAGAGCAATTCGCTGGCCTGCTCGATGTCGATGCTGCAAATCATGATGGGCATCACCCTTGCCGTGGGCGTCATCCTCTTCTCGAAGCTCTTCTGCGGCTATCTCTGCCCGCTGGGTACCGTGAGCGAGTGGATCGGCAAGCTGGGCGCGAAGTGCCACTGCAGAGTGGAGATTCGCTCGGGCTCGGTGGGCGACCGCCTGCTGCGCATCATCAAGTATGTGCTGCTCTTTGTGATCTTCTACTACACGCTCGACTCGAGCGAGCTCTTCTGCAAGAAGTTCGACCCCTACTACGCCATGGCTACCGGCTTCAAGGGGGAGATCATCCCCTGGCTCTCGGCCACGATGGTGGCGGTGCTCTTCCTCGGCAGCTTCTTCGTCCGCATGTTCTGGTGCCGCTACATCTGTCCGCTGGGCGCCATCAGCAACCTCTTCAAGTTCACCCCCTTCTTCCTGCTGATGATGGTGGGTGCCTGGGGACTCTCGAGACTCGGTCTGGAGCGCACCTGGGTATGGGTCTTGGCCGCTCTGTGCGGCGGAGGCTACCTGCTGGAGGCTCTCAAGCTGCGCAGCTGCTTCTTCCCCGTGCTGATTGTCGAGCGCGATGAGCAGACCTGTAACGGTTGTGGTCTGTGCGAGAAGCAGTGCCCCTACCACATCGAACTGCACGACCTGAAGCAGGTGCGCCATATCGACTGCACGATGTGCGGCAACTGCATCTCGGCCTGCACAACGGGTGCCTTGCAGGTACGCGGCCGCCGCTCGCTGCGCTGGCTGCCGGCCCTGCTGGCCGTGGTCCTGTTCGGTACTGCCCTCTACTTGGGCAATAAGTGGGAGCTCCCCACCATCGACGAGAAGTGGGGCGAGGAGCGCATCGAGTTGGAGAAGGAGGGACACCTTGCCACCTTCCGCATGGAGGGGCTGCAGACCATCAAGTGCTACGGCAGTTCGAAGGCCCTCTCGGCCAAGTTGCAGAGCGTGGAGGGCATCTACGGCGTAAAGACCTTTGTCCGCAGCCACAGCCTCGAGATTCTCTACGACAAGCGTGTGCAGAATGAGCGCAAGCTGCAGGAGTTGCTCTTCACCCCCACGATTCGCAAGTACCGCAACCCCGCAGCCGAGGTCACGGAGGTGAGCCGCATCGTGCTGGGTGTCGAGGGTCTGCGCGACCGCATGGATATGATTCACTTCGGGCTTCTCTTCCTGGGTGAGGAGGATATCTACGGCTTCACCTCGCAGTTCGACTGCCCGGTGCGCGTGGAGCTCTTCGTAAACCCCGCCCGAGGCTATACCGAGAAGGAGCTCAAGGCCCTCATCGAGGTGAAGGAGTACCTGATACCCAATGCCAAGGAGGGTACGCAGCCCATCCCGATGCACTTCGACCTGGTAACCTGTGCCGAGCCCGAGATAATCTCGCGCGGGGAGTTCCTCGAGGTGATGTTCGAGGATATCAAGAAGCTCAAGGGACGCTTTGTGGAGAATGGCGAGAAGTGGGGCGACAGCACGCAGTATCCCACCGCCATCTACGAAGTACCGATGTCGGGGATCGAGAAGATGCCCGTACGCATGGGCTTCCCCTATTTCAAGAGCTTCCTCTCGACTCGCGAGGGCATCCTGGCCGTCGATTTCGTGCTGCGCGACGAGGTGCCCCACATGCAGATTACCTATGTGAAGTCGTTGTGGGATGACGCCCGCCTGTGGAGCGAAATCTTCCAGACCGAGATGTGGACCCTGCGCATGGCCGACGGCACCTTCAAGGAGGCAGAGCGTCGCATCGCCTTCCAGGTCGAGGGTAAAACCATCGAGGAGTAATGAGGCGACTCCTTACTACGCTGCTCACGCTCCTTATGGTGAGCAGCGTGCGAGCCGACGAGGGCATGTGGCTTATCCATCGCCTTCGTGCCATCTACCCCACCATGCAGGGGCTCGGACTTGAGCTCCCGCTTGAGGGGCTTCATGCAGAGGCGGATGGCGACCTCTCGGATGCCGTGGTTGCCATCGACGGTGGCATGGGCACGGGCAGCATGATCTCGGAGCGCGGATTGATGATTACCAACCACCATGTGGCCTATGGCGACATTGCCGCCCTCTCGACCCCCGAGCGAAACCTCCTGAAAGAGGGTTTCTGGGCTCGCAATGCCGACGAGGAGATTCCTGTTAAGGGCAAGAGTGTCCACTTCCTGCGCAGCGTAACCGACATCACGGCCGAGGCGACCGCCTACCGCGACTCGCTGGAGCGCGTGGGTCGCTGGGGTATCATGGGCCCGCGCAAGTTGGTGTCCGAGATGGAGCGTCGCCATCGCCGCGAAGGGCTGGAGCCCTGGTGCGCCACGATGTGGGACGGCCGTCTCTACCTGCTCTATCAGTACGAGGTCTTTCGGGATGTGCGCCTGGTGGGGGCTCCGCCACAGCGCATCGGTGCCTTTGGTGGCGAGACCGACAACTGGGGCTGGCCGCAGCACAAGGGCGATTTTGCCCTCTATCGCATCTATGGCGACTCGCTGGGACGACCCGCCGACTACCACCCCGAAAACCAACCCATCCGTCCAAAGCGGGTGTTGAAGATTGCGACCCGAGGGGTCGAGGAGGGGGAGTATGCGATGGTCATCGGCTTCCCGGGGCGTACGCGTCGCTACGGCTCGTCGTATGCCGTCGAGGAGCGCATGCGCAAGAACCCCGTGGTGGCCCAATGTCGCCACGAGCGCATGCAGATCATCCGCAGCCACATGGAGGCCGACTCGCTGGTTCGCCTTGCCTACTCCGATGCCTACTTCAACTTGAGCAACTACGCCGACTACACCCATTGGGAGCAGTTGTGCCTCGAGCGCTTTGGCGTCACCGACGAGCGTCGCCAACTCGAGCACGACATCGAGGCGTGGATCGCCTCCGACTCGGGGCGTAAGGCCCAACATGGCGAGCTCCTTACGATGTTGGAGCGCGGCTACGAAGGGCGTCGTGAGGCGGTCGATATCCGCACCTGGTACCAGGAGTCGTGGTTCGGCCCGAGCCGCGCTCTGATTGCCGCCAACCGCATCGCTTCGCTCGCTGCACGCCTTGAGCGCGACGGCAAAGATTCGCTCCATGCCGAGAGTTCCACCGCGCGGGTGCTGCAACGCGCCGTGAGCCACCTGGAGGACGCTTACGACCCGGCGACCGATCGTGAACTTCTTATCCGCGGACTCACCCACTTCACGCGCGAGGTTCCCCAAAAGATGTGGGGCGAACACCTTCGGGCCTGCTGGGAAGGCCACAACCACGAGGTGGAGGCGATAGCCGGAGGGGCTTTCGACCACTCGTGCTGCCGCGATGCCGCCACCTACCGCGACTTTTTCAGCCGCGACCACTCGGTCGAGGAGCTCCTAAGCGATCCGTTGGTAGCGATGGCCCACTCGGTGGGTGTCACTCCCTTTGCCCAGGCGGTACTCGATGCCGAGGCTGCCGTGGGGGTCGATGTCGATAAGAGCGAGAGCCGCTACCGCCAACTGCAGTACGACTACCGCGAGGCGATGGGTATCCCCCAATACCCCGACGCCAACTCGACCATGCGCCTCACCTATGGCCGTGTCGAGGGGTTAAGCCCGCGCGACGGCATCCTCTACGACCACTACTCGACACTGCAAGGCTACCTCGAGAAGGAGAACCCCTCGAACTACGACTTCGAGGTGGATGACCGCCTCAAGGAGCTGATTACCGACCCCGCAAAGGGGGCCTCGCGGGATTGGAGCTGTGGGGGCACCGTACAGGTCAATTTCCTGACCAACAACGATATCACGGGAGGAAACTCCGGCTCGCCCGTACTCAACGGTCGGGGCGAAGTGATTGGTCTGGCCTTCGACGGCAACCGCGAGTCGATGGCCGGCGATTTGTGGTACCACCCCACGCTGACGCGTACCGTGGTGGTCGATATTCGCTATGTGATGTGGCTCATCGACTGCTATGCCGAGGCCGACTACCTGCTCGACGAGATGCACTTCTCAAATTGAGGCACGGCGAACGGCTAAACAGTCAAAAAGATAGCAATAAAGGCGACTTTCCATACACTGAAAGTCGCTTTTATTCGTTTAGTGATAGGAGGTTGCGAAAATTTTCGTAACTTTGCGACCTATTGTGTGGCTGCGCGTACGCGCATATGTATGCGAGACTGCCAACAAACGACTGAATATGAAGCAAATAAAACTCTTTACTATCCCCAACTTCATCACGCTCTGCAACCTGATGTGCGGAGCCATGGCCGCCGTAACCGCCCTCACGGGGGGCAACCTTCGGATGGCCTTTTGGTTGTTGGTGGCGGCTGCCCTCTGCGACTTCCTCGACGGCCTCTCGGCCCGCATGCTGAACTCCTACTCGGGGATCGGCGTGGAGCTGGACTCGTTGGCCGATATGGTCTCCTTCGGATTCGCCCCCTCGGCCATCCTCTACGCCCTCTACGAGCGTTCGCTCTGCCATTGGTCGTGGAGCGAAGGGGTGATCATGGCCGGCAGCGTGGCCCTCTTTTTGGTGGCCGCCTTCTCGGCCCTGCGCCTGGCCAAGTTCAATGTCGATGATACGCAGCACGAGGAGTTCGAGGGACTCCCCACCCCCGCTGCAGCCCTGCTCATCGGCTCGATAGGCTGGCTCGTGGAGAGCCAATACCTCACCCTCTCGCGTGAGGTGTTGGTGGTTGTGGCCCTCCTCACAGCCCTGATGTTGGTGGCCCGCGTGCGCCTCTTCTCGTTTAAGTTCAGCCACTTTGGGTGGAGAGGCAACGCCCTGCGCTACCTCTTCCTCGTGGGGTCGGCCCTGCTGCTCGTGTGGCTCAAGGTGGGAGCCATCCCCCTCATCATCCTGCTCTATGTGGTCGTTTCACTGCTCCGCAAGGTGTTCTGCAAGGGTGTAAAAGAGTGATTTTTGGGATATTAAAATTTTTTATTAACTTTGCGGCCCGATTAACCCTTCAGATGCACAAGAGGTTTGACATACGGTTCATGATGGTGTGGGTGCTCCTGCTCCTGGCGACGACTCCTGCGATGGCGCAGATGCGCGACCAGGGGAAGATACGGGCACAGGATGGCACACAGAACAGCCTCTATGGCAACAACCCCTTCGCCTCGGGCGATGAGCAGGAGGGAGAGATGGAGCCTGCCGACACCAACCAGAAGGAGAAGAAGCCGCGCAAACCCCTCGAGTCCTACTTCTTCAACGATTCGATTCGTGCCCTCAACAACTTCCTCTGGCATGTCAAGCGCGACTACAACGAGGTGGATATCGAGCCTCTGGACACCACCCTCACGGATTGGCGCATCGACTACCCCATCTACCGCAAAGGGGTGGGCGACATTACGCTCGGAGGGTTGGGACAATCCTCCGTGGCGTTCGACTACTTCGAGCGCCCCACCTCGAAGGAGGCGACCTTTGCCAACAGCTACGACGCCTACACCTACCACATGGAGAATGTCCCCTTCTACAATGTGAAGAAGCCCTTCATGCACATGACCTACCTCGAATCGGGACAGAAGAAGTACCGCGAGGAGCACTTCGAGCTCACCCTGGCGCAGAATGTCTCCCCCTCGACGGGTTTCAACATCAACTACAAGGCGCGTGGTACGAAGGGGCAATACGATTGGTCGCGCACGAAGAACCACAACCTCTCTGTCGCCTTCTCCCACACCGGCAAACGCTACTCAGTCCATGCGGCCTACTACAACAACATGATTCAGCAGCGCGAGAATGGCGGCGTGGTGGGCGAATGGGCCATCACCGATACCATCTTCGAGATGCCCTCGGGTGTGCCGATGACCCTGTCGAAGGCCGAGGCGCAGAACACCTACCGCAACAACGGATTCTTTGTCGTCCAGAGCTACGGTATTCCGCTGCTGCCCGTGACGCAGAGCGACTTCTCGATTTCGCACCTGCCCGCCTTCTATATCGGCCACTCGTTCGACATGAGCATCTGGTCGAAGAGCTACACCGACAAGTATGCCACCTACTACAACGAGCGCGACCACCGTGGCGAGGATGGGCGCTTCGAGGGTGAGACCTACACCTACTACCGCGATTGGTATATCAACCCCGAGGCCTCGCGCGACTCGATCTACGAGCGCCGCATCTCGAACCGATTGTTCCTACAGGCGCAACCCTGGAATCGAGACGGAGTGGTGGGTACACTGACCGGTGGTGTGGGGTTGGACCTGCACACCTATTCACAATTCGCCCTCGACAGCTACCTCACGGGCGAATACCAAAAGACCAACAAGAGCAGCTATTACGCCTATGGCTCGATTGATGGCAAAATCAGACGATATGTCGATTGGGGTGGCGATGTTAAGTTCTACCCCTCGGGGTATCGTGGAGGCGACTTCTCGATCGGGGCCCACCTGGCCCTGAAGGCGAAGATTCGCCGTAGTCCCGTGATTCTCGAAGGCTCGTTCCGCACGGAGAGCCGCAGCCCGGGCTTCTGGGAGGAGAATCTATTCTCAAACCACTATGTGTGGTTTACTCCTTTGAGAAAGGAGAATGACACCCGTTTCGAGGTGGCACTGCGTCTACCGAATCAAGCCTTTGAGGTGGTAGCTCGTCAGGGAGTAGTAAGCGACAAGATCTACTACGGCCCCACGAGCCACATCACCCAGGCGGACGAGGCAGTGAGCCTGACGAGTGTGTATCTGCGAAAGGATTTCCGCATAGCCGGACTTCACTTGGACCATCGGGTATTGTTGCAGTGGAGCTCAAATCAGGAAGTAGTCCCTGTACCCCTCGCGAGTGCCTATCTCTCGTACTACTACGAGTTTTGGGTCAAGCGAGATGTGCTCCGTATGCAGATTGGCGTCGATTGTCGTTACAACACCGAGTACTACGCTCCGGGCTACAATCCGGCACTTGGCGCCTTCTACAACCAGCGAGAGGTCGAGGTAGGTAACTATCCCTACACCGACGCCTTCATCATGGCGAAATGGAAACGAATGCGCATCTTCTTAAAGTACCAGCATGTGAACTACAACCTCTTCGGAGGCAATCGTTACTTCTCGGCTGCCTACTATCCTCTGAATCCGGGGATGTTCAAGATGGGTATTTCGTGGGGTTTCTATGATTAAGTGCGCCCCTCTGCAACCGAAAAGCAGCCCGCAACCCACTTATTTATGTTACAACCCAAAAGAGAAGTAAGAGTACTGCTTATTATTTCACTCACGCTTCTGATGACCCTCCACTCGTCGGAGGGACACTCCGAAGCCGATCAACACGAGACGGCGACCACCGGGATGGCTGCGGTCGTCGCACAGGAGAGCCGCTATGCCCTGCTCGACGAGGGGGCCTGCTGCATCTCCGCTTACGACAACCTGATGCGCGAAATCAGCCGCGAGGAGGGTACCGATTGGCGCCTGATGAGCGCCATCGCCTACCACGAGTCGCGCTTTACGCCCGACATTGTCTCGCGCCGCGGAGCCCGTGGCCTGATGCAGATTATGCCCGTCGTGGCGCGTCAGTTCGATGTTCCGCAGGAGGAGCTGCTCGACCCTGTAACCAATGTGCGGGTCGCCAACCGCCTCCTCAAGAAGCTCGACAAGATGATGGGTATCCCCGCCGATACCCCCTTCGAGGAGCGCATGAGCCTGGTGCTGGCCGCCTACAACGGAGGCATCGGCCATGTGAGCGATGCGCGCCGCCTGGCCCGCTACCACGGCGAAAATCCCAATTCGTGGGAGGTGGTATCGCGCTACCTGATGCTCAAGTCGGAGCCCGCCTACTACGAGTTGAGCGTCGTCAAGTGCGGCCGCTTTACCGGCTATCGCCAAACGAGCGCCTATGTGCGCGATGTGATGAGTCGCTACCGCCGCTACTGCTCGATGGCAGAGGCGTAAACGGAGCGAGGAGTGAAGAGAAAATAGAGCGAGGGGCTGACTAAATTATAGTCAGCCCCTCGCTAATATGCGCAAGAGATGCTTAATTTCAGCGTTTTGACATTAACATCTTCTTGCAAAAACAGAGGCACCCAATTAGTTGTTGGACACGCTCTAATTTTGAATTCTGAATTCTAAATTTTGAATTTTACAACTCGATGGCCTTGCACTTCAGCCCCAACTCGCGGCAGCGCTCCAGCGTACGCGGCAGGGCATAACGCATATTGCGAAACGACTTCTCGCTGTCGTGGAAGACGACGATGGTGCCCGGCTCGAGGTACTTGATCACATTGCGCAGGCAGGTGCGGGGCGAGAGGTTGCGGTTGTAGTCGCGCGAGATGACATCCCACATCACCAACTTATAGCGCGTGGAGAGGGCGCGGGTCTGGGCCGGCGTAATCTGCGCATAGGGGGGACGGAAGAGGTCACTTTGGATCAGGTCGTGGGCCAAATCGACATCCTCGACATAGCGCTCGAGCGACATACGCCACCCCTTTTGGTGGGAGTAGGTATGGTTCCCCACGCGGTGGCCCGCCTCGACGATTTTGCGGAAGAGGTCGGGATAGAGCTCCACATTCTTCCCCAGCACGAAGAAGGTGGCCTTGGCGTCGTACTTCTCAAGGGTGGCCAAAATCCACTCCGTAATACCAGGGGTGGGGCCATCGTCGAAGGTGAGGAAGATACCCTCCTTATCCTCGATCTCCCAGATCAGGCTCGGCATCAGACGACGCAATATCTTGGGCGGTTTGATACGCATAACGGTTCAATTCATCCCCCTCGGGGGCGTGTGAATGGACAAATGTAGGAAAAAACTCCGGACAATTTGTGCGATACACTTTTTTTTTTAACTTTGTCAAGCGATATTTTCACTTAAAAAGTCAATCCTATGGCTATGAAATCACGGATATTTACCCTTATGGGGCTTTGTGGAGCGCTGCTTCTGGCAGGCTGCGACGCCTTCAAGACCCTCTCCGACTCGAAACGCTACGCCTCGCAAGGCTCCCCCTACGAGGTGGTAACCATCTGCAACCAGCCCATCTGGGAGGGCCCCGTGGGGGACTCGCTGCGCGTAATTCTGCGCCAACAAGACCCCTACCTCAACGCCAAGGAGTCGATGTTCGACCTCTTTCAGGTAACGCCCCAGCATGTAACAAAAATCGTCGATGACCACCGCAATCAGATTGAGGTGAAGATCGACCCGGCTCTTTCGGCAGCCGAGGCGGGGGTACGCTACGATGTTACGGCTTCGCCGCAGATTATCATCACGCTCCAGGGCCCCTCGGAGCGCGCCATTGCCAACTACCTGGGCGAACACCGCGAGAGCCTGCTGCAACTGCTCGAGAAGACCGAGCGCGACCGTTCGATCGCCTATGCCAAGCGCCACGGCGAGCCCTTCGTCGAGGAGCAGATCGAGAAGCTCTTCGGCATCAAGATGCATGTTCCGAAGGGGTATATTCTGGCAAAGGAGACATCCGACTTTATGTGGATACGCTACGAGTACCCCGCCGCCTCGAAGGGATTTATGCTCTACAAACGCCCCTATCGCGGCAAGATGTCGCTCTCCGAGGGGGAGTTGCTGGCGGCCCGCTTGAAGTTTGCGGCCGAGATTCCGGGCCCCTCCGACGGCTCCTACATGACCACCTCGCCCGTCTTTCCGCCCCTGTATCGTCTGGTCGAGATCGAGGGGCGCATCTGGGCCGAGATGCGTGGCTTCTGGGATGTGGAGAATGACTTTATGGGAGGCCCCTTTGTGAGCTATACGACCCTCGACGAGGCGACGATGCAGGTGCTGACGCTCGACTGCTACATCTACTCGCCAAAGCTCAACAAGCGCAACTTCATGCGTGATGTCGAGCATCTGGTCTATATGATCGACTTCCCCGAGCCCGCGGCTGCCGAGAAGGCCGAATAGGTGAGGCGCTAAAAAAGAGCTGACAGGGCCTTAAAGTGCCCGCGCAATAATCCGTACCATACCGGTGCGGATTTTTTTGTACCAACGGCTGCTCTCGGGCAGCGTAAGGTGGCAGCAGTGGGCCTCGTCACGGGTGAAGGTCTCGGCTGCGAGGCGGGCGAACGCCTCGTCGAAGATGAGGGTTGCCACCTCCCAATTGGTGCGCAGACTGCGGTAGTCGAGGTTGGCCGTGCCGAGCAGGGCTACCCTACTGTCGGCCACCGCCATCTTGGTATGGAGGAAGCCCCCCTCGTATTGGAGCACCTCGCCACCGGCGTGCAGAAGGCGCCGAACGGGCTCCTCGGCGGCCCAGGCCACCACGCGCAGGTCGCCCCGCGCCGGAAGCATCAGCCTCACCCTCACACCACGCTCTGCCGCACGACACATCGCCTCAAGCAGGGGACGGGTAGGCACGAAGTAGGGGGTGGTGAGCAGCACCTCACGACGGGCTCCGTCGAGGAGCGAGAGGAGGGCCTGCTCGATATGGCGACGCGTGGGGCCCGCCTGGCTGCGGATGAGCTGCACGGCGAGGTCGCGCTCCGTCGCCACATGGCGCAGGGGCTGAATCTCGCGCGGCCAACGGCCCCCCACATGGAGCCAATCGCGGCGGAAGAGGTCGTAGAGCTCGGCCACCACCTCCCCCTCCAACGAGAGGTGCTCGTCGCGCCAACGCCCCAGCTCGTTGCCTTCGAGGTAGCGGCGGGCGATGTTGATGCCCCCCACAAAGGCGATACGGCAGTCGATGATGGTTACCTTGCGGTGGTTACGCACCCGAAGCGAGTCGAGCGGATGCATGATATCGAACGAGCGGAAGGGGCGCACCTCGACCCCTGCCCGCTTCAGACGGCGCAGCACCCCGTGGGGCGGCATCCACGAGCCCACCAGGTCGTAGATGAAGAGGACCCGGACGCCGTTGCGCGCCTTGCGTATCAGCAGGTCGGAGATGGCGCGTCCGATGCGGTCGTCGTCGAAGGCGTAGTACTCCATCAGAATCGAGTGGCGGGCACGATGCAGCGCAGCAATCAGCGCAGCATACATCTCGCTGCCGTCGTTAAGCAGCGTGACACGGTTGCCCTGCGTAGGTCGCCCTCCGCAACGCTCCAAAACCAACTCTTCGATCTCTCTACACATGACTCACCAATAAAATAAGGTAGCGCGGCAAAGGTAGAAAATTTAGCGTTTGCAGTGGTCCACAGGGGAAGGTCTGACCCGACAACTCCCCTTTTCGACCAACAATTTCCCGCCTTGCCCCCCATCCTATGGCACAGTTTGTGCCATAGGGGGTCTTATGTCGGAATAAATAGTAGCACAAAGCGACTTTTTGATTTCCGACTCGAAATAATTTGGAAAATTGGCTTTTCCTTTTTACCTTTGTACACGGAAAAAAGGAGTTAGGGGTTCTAACCTTCGGGTTAGGATTCTTTCTTTTTTCTGTGTTTTGTAACGAAAAAAATTAACAAACGAAGATATGGCAAAAGAGATTATCTATTTGACGGCCGAGGGCTACAAGAAGCTCAAGGACGAACTCGACCACATGCGTTCGGTCGAGCGCCCCGCCATCTCGGCGGCTATCGCCGAGGCGCGCGACAAGGGCGACCTGTCGGAGAACGCCGAGTACGACGCTGCGCGTGAGGCACAGGGTCTGTTGGAGATGCGCATCGCCAAGATGGAGGATACGCTGGCCAACGCCCGCGTGATCGACGAGACGAAGATCGACAAGTCGAAGGTGCAGATCTTGAGCAAGGTAACGCTCAAGAACCACAACAACGGCAAGGAGGTAACCTACACCATCGTGGCCGAGCACGAGGCCAACCTCAAGGAGGGCAAGTTGGCCATCGGCACCCCCATCGCCAAGGCCCTGCTGGGCAAGAAGAAGGGCGAACATGTCGAAGTCGTCGTCCCCGCCGGCACCCTCCACTTCGAGATTCTCGATATCAACATCTAACAAAACCGCGCTCCTTTCGAGCGCGGTTTTTTGTTCCCTCAAAATTGATTCTTTGACGGCGAGGATTGGGAATATGAGAACACCCTGCCCCACTAATCCAACGAGAAAGGGCAAAATAGTGCCAAATTACGCCGTCAGCGCTTCGTTTACCACGCGGCGGCGGGCGAAGTGGATCAGCTGCTCCTCGCTACAGTCGAGCTCGCCACCCGAGGGGGTGCGGAAGAGCCAACCCCGGGCCGAGGGCTCGAGCGTGACATCCTCGGCCTCGATACGGCTGTCGTACATCAACTCGCCGATGGAGACAAACTCCCCGTCGAAGAGCGAAAAGCGAAAGTCGGAGATACCCTCGATGCGCAAGCCGGGCACTCGGAAGGTGCCGTAATCGGGGTTGTGGTAGATGCGCGAGATAAGGCAAAAATTCAGACGCTCGGGCTCGGTCATCAGCAGCCGCGCCAAAAACTCCTTCGTAAACTCAATCTGTACCATAATCGACGATTTTCCACAAAGGTAAGAGATTTATCGCATCATTCGTCAAAGTCGGATAAAAATTCCGAAGGAGTGTGTTTTGTTGCGGGAGGAGGGAGGGAGTTTACTCGCTCAAACCTCGCACAACAAAAAACCTCTGCAAAAGCAGAGGTTCTCGGGCCTTACACCCTTTGAGGTCTGAAGCGGATTCGAAGGGCTTTAGCCCTCGCGGGGATACCTTATGCGCAGGGCGTAAGCCCGAGCAATAACCTCCTTTATCCCCGCAACCCCAATCCAAAAGGTGAGCAGTCCGCGATGCAAATGGCCCGAGAGCTCCGAAGGAGCATGATTTGTTGCGGGAGGAGGGAGGGAGTTCACTCGCTCAAACCACGCGCAACAAACAAAACTCTGCAAAAGCAGAGGTTCTCGGGCCTTACACCCTTTGAGGTCTGAAGCGGATTCGAAGGGCTTTAGCCCTCGCAGGGATACCTTATGCGCAGGGCGTAAGCCCGAGCAATAACCTCCTTTATCCCCGCAACCCCAATCCAAAAGGTGAGCAGTCCGCGATGCAAAAGGCCCGAGAGCTCCGAAGGAGCATGATTTGTTGCGGGAGGAGGGAGGGAGTTCACTCGCGCAAACCTCGCGCAACAAAAAAACCTCTGCAAAAGCAGAGGTTCTCGGGCCTTTCGCCCTTTGAGGTCTGAAGCGGATTCGAACCGCTGTACAAGGTTTTGCAGACCTTTGCCTAGCCACTCGGCCATCAGACCCTTCGTTTCGGAGTGCAAATATACAAACATTTTGTGAATATGCAAAACTTTTCGTTAAAAAGGCCCTCTTTTTGCAAATTTCAACCCAATAGGCCCCTGACTTCACACTCTCTATTTATAATATGGTATCCCCATTTTCGGCCCGCCTGCGAAAAAAAATGCGAGGAAATTTGCAAAAAATATATACTTTGTATTGCAAGGTAGTAAAATTTGAATTATATTTGCAACAGAAAAGTAATAGCAATCAACAATAACCCAACTTTTTTACAGTCATGAAGGAGACACGGAACGCAAGTCTTGCCTCGCAATCGTTTGTATTTGAGGAGGATGCCTACAAGGCCCTGAAGGGTTATCTCGACGACATCGCATCGCGACTGCCCCTCGCCGACCGCGAGACGCTGGAGGACATCGAGTATCGCCTGGCCGAAATTTTCCGCGAGAAGCTCACCTCGCCGATGATGGTACTCACCCTGAAGCAGGTAACCGAGGCGATGAATCAGATGGGGCGACCCGACGAGTTCGGCGAGGTACGCAACGACCAAAGTGCGCAGCAGGAGCCGCAGCCCGAGGCCCCGAAGCAGTTGCGTCGCTCGCGCAAGAATCGCTCGATAGCGGGCATCTGCGCCGGCCTGGCCATCTACCTGGGGCTCGACATCACGCTGATGCGCCTCTTAACCCTCTTCCTGCTCCTCTTCGGCGGACTCTCCATCTGGATCTACATCCTCCTTTGGATTGTCATCCCCGAGGAGCCCGAAACTCCCCTGGAGAGATAGTGTTTGACCGCAAAATTGATAACTATGGCAGAAGATAATGTAAAGGCGCAACTGCGCAAAGGAATCCTGGAGTATTGCATCCTCGCCATCCTGGAGCGCGAGGACTCCTACGCCCCCAAAATCATTGCCGAGCTCAAGCGCGCGCAGATGATCGTGGTGGAGGGGACACTCTACCCTATTTTGACCCGCCAAAAGAATGCGGGTCTGCTGACCTATCGCTGGGAGGAGTCGCCCCAGGGCCCTCCCCGCAAGTACTACACCCTCACCGAGAAGGGGCGCGAGCAACTGCGCTACTTCGACGAAGCATGGAGCGAGCTGGTGGAGCAGATTGCCTGCATCCGTGGCCGCGAGTAACAACCCTAAAAAAGCGTATTTATCATGAAGAATATCACAAAATCATTGGTTTTGATTATCAGCATGTTGGTTGTCGGCATGAGTCTGGCTTCGTGCATCACCGTCCGTGACGGCAAGGTGGGCACCTTCAACCAACTCAACGGAAACGGCGTCATCGTCTCGAAGAGCATCGAGGCCCCCAACTACACCCAGTTGGAGGTAGATCGCGGCATCGAGGTGGTGCTGACCGACCCGACCCAAAAGCAGCTCACCGTGACGGCGGACGAGAATGTGATGCCCTATGTGGTGGTCACCTGCGAGTCGGGCGTACTGCGCATCACCATCGACCGAGCCATCATCGCAATCGGCAATGCAAATGTCGTCGTCGAGGTGCCCGCCAACGAGCGCATCACCCGACTGCGCACCTCGTCGGCCGGTGAGATTCAGTGGGCGCAGCCGTTGGTACTGAATCACCCCCTGGAGATCGACGGCAGCTCGAGTGGCGAGTTGGAGGGGAGCATCCGCGCCCCGAAGCTCACGATGAGCCTCTCGTCGGCCGCCTCGGCCGACCTGCACCTCGAGGTGGAGGAGTTCGAGGCACACATCTCCTCGTCGGCATCGGCCGACCTGAAGGGGAGCTGCCACAAGGCCTCGCTGCTGACCACTTCGGCCTCCGAAGTCGAGGCAGAGGAGCTGATCTGCGAGGAGTGCGAGGTGAACGCCTCGTCGGCCTCATCGGTCGAGATCTACTGCAGCCGCGTACTGCGAGCCGAGGCCACCTCGGCCGCCGAGATTGAGTATCACGGCAACTGCGTGGCCGAGGTAGAGGAGTCGTCGGCCGGCAGTGTACGCAAGAAGAATTAACCCGCAAAAAAGAAGTTGTCATGAACGATGTAAAGAGATGCAGCATCTCGGGCATAGCCTTCACGCTCGAGGTGGAGGCGTGGGAGGAGCTCTCGCGCTACCTCAACGAGCTGCACGAACAATACCGCAACAACCCCGACGGTGAGGAGATTATCGCCGACATCGAGGCCCGCATCGCAGAGTTGATCCTCTCGACGCAGAACAACGAGCGCACGGTGGCCCTGCCGTTGGTGAAGAATATCATTGCCCAACTGGGCTCGGCCGCCGAGATTGGCTCGGAGGGCAACCGCGAGGAGTGCGAGGAGCCGCGCACACAGTCGGCCTCGCCGCGTATTCCGCGACGCTTCTACCGCGATGCCGAGCAGGGGAAGTTGGGCGGCGTATGTGCCGGCCTGGCCAACTACTTCGACATCGACCCCGTGTGGGTGCGCCTCTTGGTCTTTGCCCCCATCCTCATCGAACTGCTGCTGCCCGACCACTGGTTCCCCTATTGGCTCAACTCGGTGGCAGAGAACATCTTTGGAGTTATCATCGTCTGCTACCTGATCATGTGGTTTGTGGTCCCCTCGGCTCGCTCGGCGCGTCAGCGTCTGGAGATGCGCGGCGAACGCATCACGGCCGACTCGATCGGTCAGGCCACGGCCCAATCGCACACCGACATCGACGGTCGTTCGCGTGCGGTGGTCTCGAACACGGTATCGACCTTCGGGCAGGTGTTGCTCATCCTGCTGAAGATTTTGGCCGGAGTGATGCTCTTCGGATTGGTCATCGGAGCCTGCAGCCTGATTATCGGGGCCTTTGCCCTCTTCCTGCTCCCCGAGGTGAGCGAGGCGCTTGGCGAGATTGGCTCGTGGATTCCGCTGTTGGGCATCCTCGCCGTGCTGATCCCCTGCCTGCTGATTATCTATGTGCTGATGTGCCTGATTGCCTCGCGCCGTCCGAGCGGCAAGACCGTCCTGGCCACCTTCATCGGCTGGATTCTCATCATCATTGGTTTGCTGGTGCTCTCCATCCGCTATGGGCTGCACAAGGAGCTCTACGAGCAGATTATGCCTGCCCCTACCTACAACAGCCTCAACCTGCTGAACGACCCCGTGGCCGAGATGGAGGCCGCCGAGGAGCGTATGGAGGAGGCAGCCAAACAGCTCGATGAGGCAAACAAGCGAATCGACAAGGCGGGCAAAGAGATGAAGAAGGGGGCCAAAGAGGTGAGCAACCCGGGGATTCAAATCCGAACTCCCGAGGGGGATGCCGACATCAAGGTTACCAAGAGCGGACTACGAATTGATGTAACGGACAAAGAGAGTGGCGAAAAGGAGCAGGTGATTGTCAACCTGGGCGATATAGATTAGCGCTTCATGAAGCCGAAACGGGCGCCGACCTCCCCATTTTGGAGAGAAGTCGGCGCTCTTTTTGTATGAATCGTGAAAAATTTCTACCTTTGGGGGTCTTTTCTAAAAGATAATAACGAGAGCTATGGCAATCAAATGTATCGGCATCTTAACATCGGGCGGTGATGCTCCCGGCATGAACGCGGCCATCCGCGCGGTGACGCGCACGGCCATCTACAACGGTTTCGAGGTACGCGGCATTCGTCGCGGCTACCGCGGTCTGGTGATGAACGAGATCGAGGAGTTCTCGTCGAGCAGCGTGAGCAACATCATCCAGCTGGGCGGCACGATTCTCAAGACGGCCCGCTGCAAGGAGTTCGAGACCCGAGAGGGGCGCGAGCTGGCCTACGAGAACATGAAGGCGGCCGGCATCGATGCGCTGGTGGTGATTGGTGGCGACGGCTCGCTGACCGGCGCCCTCACCTTCGCCCGCGAGTTCGATGTGCCGGTCATCGGTCTGCCGGGCACCATCGACAACGACCTGGGCGGCACCGACTCGACCATCGGCTACGACACGGCACTGAACACCATCATGGAGGCGGTGGATAAGTTGCGCGACACGGCATCGAGCCACGAGCGCCTCTTCTTTGTGGAGGTGATGGGGCGCAACGCCGGCTTTTTGGCCCTCAACTCGGCCATCGCATCGGGGGCCGAGGCGGCCATCATCCCCGAGATTGAGACCGAGGTGGATCAGCTGGCCGAGTTGATCAGCACGGGCTTCCGCAAGAGCAAAAATTCGGCCATCGTGCTGGTGGCCGAGAGTCCCAAGACGGGCGGCGCGATGGAGTTGGCCGAGCGTGTGAAGCGCGAGTTCCCGCAGTACGACGCCCGCGTAACGATTTTGGGCCACATTCAGCGTGGAGGCTCGCCCACGGCCGTGGACCGCAACCTCGCCTCGCGTATGGGTGCTGCGGCCATCGAGGCCCTGATGGAGGGGCAGCGCAATGTGATGATCGGCATCCGTAACGGCGAGTTGCAGTATGTCCCCATCTCGAAGGCGGTAAATCACGACAAGACGGTGAATCGCAAGGCGCTCGACCTGGTCAAAATCCTCTCGATTTAACCCCCGCCCCTCAACTTAAAAATGCAAGAAAAAGAAAAAGAAAAAGATAATAAGAAAACCCAAGAAAAATGAAGAAAGTTATCGGAATAGGAAATGCGCTGACCGACATGCTCGTCAACCTGAAGAGCGACTCGGTATTGGGCCGTTTTCAGCTCAAGAAGGGCTCGATGAGCCTGGTGGACACGCAGTTGCAGACCGAAATCTCGAAGTCGGTGGCAGGTCTGCCCTACTCGCTCTCGCTGGGTGGCTCGGCCGGCAATACGATTCGAGCCATGGCACGCCTGGGTACGAAGGTGGGCTTTATCGGCAAGGTAGGTCGTGATACGACGGGCGACTTCTTCCAGCAGGCCCTCGAGAATCTGGGCGTCGAGCCCATCATCTTCCGCGGGGAGCAGAAGTCGGGTAAGTGCGTATCGCTCATCTCACCCGATGGCGAGCGTACGATGGTAACCCACCTGGGTGCCGCCCTCGAGATGAAGGCCGAGGAGATTCTCCCCACCATCTTCGACGGCTACGACTGCCTCTATGTGGAGGGGTACCTGGTACAGGATCACTCGCTGATTCGCACCGCCGTCGAGACGGCCAAAAAGTGCGGACTGAAGGTAGCCATCGACCTGGCAAGCTTCAATGTGGTGGAGGAGAATCTGGAGTTCCTGCGCGAGCTGGTGCGCGACTATGTCGATATCCTCTTTGCCAACGAGGATGAGGCGCGAGCCTTCACGGGAGAGCAGGAGCCGCTGAACGCCCTGAACACCATCTCGGAGCATGTCGAGCTTACGATTGTGAAGATCGGCATGAAGGGGGCCCTGATCAAGCGCCACGAGGAGGTGGTTCATGTAGGTATCATGGCCGCTGCCAAGCGCGTCGATACGACGGGTGCCGGCGACTTCTACGCCGCCGGTTTTATGGCCGCCCTCTGCGAGGGGTTGAACCTGCGTCAGTGCGGCACGATTGGAGCCATTACGGCCGGTAAGGTAATCGAAGTGGTAGGCACCACCTTCGGAGAGGATGCCTGGGAGGATATCTTCCGTCTGGTCGAGAAGGTGAAGAAGGAGCGTTACCTCTTCTAACGCGTAAAATAGCCACAAAAGAGCGAGGAGCGTGCTTCAAAGCAGACTCCTCGCTTCTATTTTTGGGATATTACACCCCTACTCCTCGCCCAAGAGCGCCATCGCCTCGAGACACATGCGGGCATTGTGGTAGGGACACTTCCAGAATCCCGCCTTATCGTCGGCGCGGTTGATCGAGCCATCGGCGCGGATGCTCCACCACCACTCACCCCCTTCGCGGTCTACCAAGCGGTCGCGAATAAAGTTCCAGGCCTTCACAGCACGCGCATAGGCCTCCTTATCGGCGTGGTAGCGCTCCAACCAGAGGCACCCGACCACCAATTCGGCCTGCACCCACCAATGGCGATCCTCGTCGCAATGGCCGTCGGCATGCCTCTCATACTTCATCGAGCCATCGGCACAAAGACCCTCGAACGAGGCCTCGGCAACGAGGGCCGTAGTCCGCTTCACACGCTCGATGAGGGCCTCATCCCCCACCTCCAGGGCCGCCTCCAGGAGCAGCCACGAGGCCTCGATGTCGTGTCCGTAGCTGAAACCGGCATCGCGACTCTCCCACGCCTCGTTGAAGAAGAGGCCGAGGTGATGGGTCGTCGGGTTGTAGATGCGCTCCAGGAAGAGCTCCACCAGGTTGCGAAGGCGGGCCTTCAGCTCATCGTCGGGCCATGCACGATAGAGGTTGGTATAGGGCTCCAGGATGTGGAGGTGGGTGTTCATCGTCTTACACTCGTTGGCATCCTTCTCCGAGAGGCGCATATCGCCCAACTCGCCCCACGCACGCGTGAAGGCCTCGAAGTAGCCATTCTGCACGGGGTCGAAGCTATGCTCCTCGATCGAGCGGTAGAGCGAACGGGCCACCTCGAGCGAGGCCTCATCGCCCGTGGCGCGGGCGTACTCACTCAAGCCATAGATGGCAAAGCCGAGGGCATAGATCTGCTTCTTCGTATCGAGGGGCTCACCCTCGGGCGTGAGCGACCAATAGACACCGCCATACTCCCCATCGACAAAGTGCTCGACCAGGTAACATTTGGCACGCGTGGCAGCCTCGAGGTACTCCTCGCGCTTAGTTACGCGATAGGCGGCCGAGAAGGCCCACAGAATACGCGCATGGAGGATGGCCCCCTTCGGGGCTTCGGCATCGACCGCTCCGCAGCCGTCGATACGACCATAGAAGCCTCCGCGCTCCGCATCGACCATCCGATCGAGCCAAAAACGGAGAATATCGTGGTGGAGGCACTGCTCCACTTCGCGGTAGAAATCGACTCTTTTCATCGCTACTCGACCATTTGGCGGCGCTCGGCCAACAAGGAGGAGATCTCCTCCAAACGCTTCTCACCCAGGGGATAGAGAAGAACAATCAGCGCAGCCAGGGCACACCCTGCGGCAGGAATCCAGCTCATCAACATGCGCAACCCGTCGAGGGCCTCGACCTGCTGCACCGCGTCGCTACCCGTATCGTAGCCGTAGGCGGCCAAAAGCCAGAGAATCAGCGCCGAGCCAAAGGCTCCGCCGAACTTCTGGGCCATCGACGACGAGGAGAAGATAAGTCCCGTCGAGGAGCTTCCGAAGCGGTACTCGGCATAGTCGGCCACATCGGCATACATCGACCACAGGAGCGGGAAGGTCATACCGGCAAAGATGGAGATAAGGGTCTGCAATAGAAGCATCATCCAACACCCCGCGGGGGTCGCCGGAGCCCAATAGAAGAGCACACTCAAGAGGGCCGAAGCCACCATGGCAAGGATATAGGTCCACTTCTTGCCGAGGTGCTTGGCAACCGGCACGGCCAGCACCACACCCACCATGTTGGCAATCTCACCCACGGCCAGGAAGAGGGCGCAGCTGAAGAGTACATTGCCGAACAGGGGGAGGCTGTCGCCCACCACATCCTTGAAGAAGTAGGCGGCGGCACCGCCACGAATCGAGTTGAACAACAGGGCTGCGATGGCCGCACCGAGCAGTACCCACCAGGGGCCATTCTTGACGAGGGCCTTGGCGTCGCGCAGGATGGTCGAGCCCTCCTCTTTGGGGCTCTCCTGCGGCTGTACGCGCTCGCGCGTGAGAGCAAAGCAGGCAAAGAAGAGCAGGGCACACAGCGTACCGATCAACATCATTGTCCACTGCCAGGCCTGCGGCTCGGTGGCCGAGAAGTGGTCGCGGAAGAGGTTGCAGAGGGGCTCAAAGAGGGCCAATGCCACAAACGAGCCACCATAGGCGAAGAACATGCGGAACGACGAGAAGACCGTGCGCTCCTCGGGCGAATCGGTCATCACGCCCAACATCGCCCCATAGGGGACATTGATGGCTGTATAGACCGTCATCATCAGGATGTAGGTTACATAGGCCCAGACGAGCTTGGCCCCCTCACCCCAATCGGGCGTGGTGAAGGTGAGCACACCCACTACCGCAAAGGGGATGGCAATCCAGAGCAGATAGGGGCGGTAGCGTCCCCAACGGCTGCGCGTGCGGTCGGCGATGATACCCATCATCGGGTCGCTCACAGCATCCCACAACTTGGTGATAAGCAGCAAAAGGGCCGCATGTTCGAGGCTCAACCCAAAGACATTCGAGTAGAAGAAGGGGAGGTAGTAGGAGAAGATTTTCCAAAACATCGACGAGGACATATCGCCCAAGCCGTAGCCTATCTTTTCGCTTAATGCAGCCATTATCTGTTCAGGTTTTTGTCAATCAATGCTTTGAGGGTCTCGACCGAGGCAGCCGTCGTAAGGCCGTCGGCCGGAGTGTTGAGACAGTAGTCCACCAGGCGGTCGATGGTCGATTCGGCCACATGCATGCGGCTGTCCGACGAGGCGTAGTAGATCAACACACGCCCATCCTCGTCGGCCACCCAGCCATTCGAGAAGAGGACATTCATCACATCGCCTATGTACTCCTCGCCTACGGGGGCCATGAAGTAGCCCGCCGGCTCGGCAATGACACGCGTGGGGTCGTCGAGGGCCGTCATGTAGAGGTAGAGCACATAGCGCAGACCGCTGGCGCAGCCTCTCACACCGTGAGCCAGGTGCAACCATCCGCGGTCGGTCTTGATCGGGTGCGGGCCCTCGCCATTCTTCACCTCCTTGATGGTGTGGTAGTGGCGCAGGTTGATGATCTTCTCCTCCTTGACCTCGGCATGGGTCATGTCATCGACCAATGCCCAGCCAATGCCACCCCCCTTACCGGCGTCGATGAAGCCATCCTGCGGACGGGTATAGAGGGCATACTTCCCCCCCACGAACTCGGGGTGAAGCACCACATTGCGCTGCTGGCTGCGCGTAATGAGGTCGGGCAGGCGCTCCCAATGCTTCAGGTCGCGCGTGCGGGCAATGCCGGCCGTGGCGACGGCCGACGAGAGGTCGCCTTCGGGGGCCTTCGGGTCGTGGCGCTCGGCACAGAAGATGCCGTAAATCCACCCATCCTCGTGGGCCGTAAGGCGCATGTCGTAGATATTGGTGGCGGGGTCGTCGGTCTCGGGCATCGTGATGGGATAGTCCCAAAAACGGAAGTTGTCGATGCCGTTGGGTGACTCGGCTACCGCAAAGAAGGACTTGCGGTCGTTGCCCTCGACACGCACCACGAGCAGGTACTTATCACCCCACTTCATCGCACCCGAGTTAAAGGTGGCATTTACGCCGATACGCTCCATGAGGTAGGGGTTACTCTTTTCATCGAGGTCGTAGCGCCAAAAGAGGGGCGCGTGGGCCGGCGTAAGAATCGGATATTGATAACGGCGATAGATGCCATTGTGGGGCTCCACGGGGATGTTCTTTCGACCGACAAGCTCCTCATAATCCAGCGTCAATTCACTCAATCGCTCTTGAAAACTCTTGCTATTCATCTTTTTGAGTTGTTTAAGGTCTTATTTGCAAAGTTGGTTCAGGTCATCAAGCAGACCGATCTGCTGCGCTTCGATCCACGAAACGAAATCCTCGGCCGAGTGCTCCCCCTCGAAGGGGGCGTAGTAGTGGGCTTCACGATCCCACGCGTTGCGCCACAGGAGCAGGTAGGCAATCGGCTGCCCCTCGATGGCGGGGCCGAAGACCTCGCTCCACCAACGGGGGTTGGGAATCGCCTCCACACCCGTCTCACTCAAGGTGGCTATCTTGCCGTGCTCACGCGCAAAGGCGACCAGGCGGGTCAGCTGCTCGCGCGTCGAGGCCATGAACTCCTCGTCGGGGGCATATTGGTAGATGTCGGCACCCACCAAATCGACCATCTCGTCGCCGGGCCAATACTCCTCATAGACCGTGGGGCAGTTGGCGTGATAGCTCGGCGAGAAGGACCACACCAGGTGGTCGAACTTACGCTCCTGCATCAGGTAGCGGTAGGTCTCGGCCCAGAGCGCCTTGAAGCTCTCGGCACCGCAGTAGGGAACGCCCCACCAGAACCAGCCCCCCACATTCTCGTGCCAGGGTCGCCAGATGATGGGGATATGACGCCCCTCGGCATCGCGCAGCGAGTCGAAGAAGTCGCCCAGACGCACCAACCACTCGCCAAAGAGCTCATGGTGCGAGCCCCCCTCCAAGAGGGCCTCTACGGGCCCCTCGGCCGAGGTATCCCACGAGTTACCCCCCGTAAGGGGATTGGACGGATGCCAGCTCATGGCGATGATGCCGCCACGGGCATCGTGCTCGATAATCCCCCGACGAATCATCTCGAAGGGAATTTTGTCGATCGAGGCCTCGCGGCCAAGCTCCAAGCCGCCAATCTCGACCCCTAGGATAGCCGGATAGTCGCCCGTAACGGCCTTGATATCGGAGCCCTCGCCCGCGCTCCAGCGGTTCCAATTTTTACCATAGAAGAGGTCGTCCTGATGGCCCAGCAACACAAGTTGCTGCTCCACACACTGCTCCAGGCGGCTGTAAAGTTCGTCGGCAGGAGTGTTTTGTGGCTGCAGCTCACGGCAAGAAGAGAGACACGCGGCCACCATCAGCGTTACAAAAAGAGGGGTTAGTCGCATACGCAAAAAGTTTTAGTCAGGAGCTCCTCATCGCGGCTCGAGGGGCCCACCATCACACAAAACTCGCCCGCCTCGACCACCGGCCGCAACTTCTTGTCGAGCATCATCAACTGATCGGGCGTAATGGTAAACTCCACCACGCGGCTCTCGCCCGCCTTCAATGCAACACGCTCGAAGCCCTTGAGCTCCTTCACGGGGCGCGTTACCGAGGAGTAGCAGTCGCGGATATAGAGCTGCACGATCTCGACACCCTCTCTATCGCCCGTATTGGTTACGCGCACCGAGGCGTTGAGCGAGCCGTCGGCCTTGATCTCCGTGGCCGAGAGGGTCAAGTCGTCGTAGCGGTAGGTGGTATAGCTCAAGCCGTGGCCAAAGGGGTACAACGGCGTGGAGTCGCTGCACACCACGGGGTGGAAGTAGAGGCTCGGCTTGTGGTTGTAGTAGTTGAGCACCTGACCCACATGGCGTGGGATGGTGATGGCCAACTTGGCCGATGGGTTCACCTCGCCATAGAGGATTTCGGCTACGGCGCGACCACCGCGCATGCCGGGCTCCCACGCCTCGATGATGGCGGGCAGCTGCTCGGCAGCCCACTCCACACCCAACGGACGGCCATTGACCAGGATAAGAATCGTCGGCTTGCCACTGGCCGCCACACGCTCCAGGAGCTCCTGCTGAAGACCCACCAGGGCGATATTGTCGCGGTCGGTATCCTCACCGCCCGTACGCTCCTCCCAGCGCCAGCGCATCATATACTCGCCGGCCACCACGATATTGAGGTCGGCCTTGCGGGCACGACGGGCAGCCTCCTCCACCTTGCGGGGATCCATATTGCGGGGGTCCCAGCCCTGATCCACGAAGTCGAACTCAACCTCGGGAGCCACCAGACGCAACCCCTCAAGGATGGTCTCCACATCGTCGGGATGTTGCGAGGCGGACCAGTCGCCCATGATATTCTCGTCGTCGGCATTGATGCCGGTTACCATCACACGGCGATACTTGCCCTTATCGAGTGGCAGCAGCCCCTCGTTTTTGAGCAGGACAATCGAGTTGCGCGACGCCTCCAGAGCCGTCTGTCGGTGCTCCTCGCAGAGGCGTACCTCGGCCGAGCGTGCCTCGTCGGCAAAGGGCTGCTCGAAGAGACCCAACGCAAACTTCACGCGCAGGATGCGGCGTACGGCCTGGTCGATGCGACGCTCGGGAATACGCCCCTCACGCACCAGCTCACACACCAACTCGTTCCAATGAAGACCGTGCATGTGCATATCAATACCCGCCATAATCGACTGGTAGAAGGCCTCCTTGAGGTTTTCGGCCGTGCAGTGGAGGTCGTTCAGGTGCTCGATGTCCATCCAATCGCTCACCACGAAGCCCTCGAAGCCCCACTCGCCACGCAGCACCTCCTCCATCAGCCACTCGTTCTCGTGGCAGGGCACGCCGTTGAGCTCGTTGTGCGAGGTCATCAGCGAGCCGGCGCCCGCCAAGACGATATTCTGCTCGAAGGGCGGGAAGAAGACCTCGCGCAGCGTGCGCTCCGAGATGTCGCACGGGGCACCATTGGTGCCATTCAGGGGCTGCGAGCCTCCGACGAAGTGCTTGGCGCAGGCCAACACATCCTCATCGGTGTTCATGTCGCGCTGATACCCCTCGGTGGTGGCCATGCCGAGCAGCCCCACCAGGTAGGGATCCTCGCCATAGGTCTCGCCACAACGCCCCCAACGGGCATCGCGGGCCACCTCGACATTGGGGTTGAAGGTCCAATGCATATTCATCGCACGCATCTCGCGAGCCGTCTGGCGGGCGATGCGGCGTGCCATCTCCACATCAAACGAGCAGGCCAGACCCAGGTTGGTGGGATAGACCGTATTGCCCGGCGCATTGGCATTGCCATGGATGGCGTCGATTCCGAAGAGGATAGGGATTCCCAAGCGCGAACGCATGGCGTGCTCCTGCAACATATTGGCCTCTTCGAGCGTCAATACATGCAGAAACGAGCCGATGAGGCCCTCCTCGGTCCAGCGAAGTACGGTGTCGGCCGTAATGCCGGGATAGAAGGCCTGCGCGGTATTGGTTTTCAAATCCTCCTCGCTGAGCACGGCCGAGTTGGCCTTGATGTGTTCAACTCCGACGAACTGATTCATCTGACCCACCTTCTCCTCGAGGGTCATGCGACCCAGCAGATCCTCCACGCGCTCCTCCACAGAGCGAGAGGCATCTTTGTAGGGCAGCGTTTCGGGATGGGAGCAGGCAGTCATGGCAAGAAGCGTCATAGCAAAAATTATCCGTTTCATGAAGATGGGAATAGCAGGTAAAAAAATAGAAAAATCTCGGGTCGGGTCGAAGCCCGACCCGAGATTCTAAAAAGGTATCAAATTACTTGAGCGACAAGCGGAAGTTGTCGACCGATACGCCGGCAGGGATGGGACCGCCCGAGAAGAGGCCGTTGGTGTTGACCGTGCAATCGACTGCACCGGTGAACACATCGCCCATATCAACCGTTACGGTCATCCAATCGCCATCGGTGGTCTCGGGGAAGAAGCCGGCACCATACCAAAACCATTGGTCAGCCAATACTACCTGCATCTCGACAGCCGAGAGGCCCGTTACGCCCTCCTCAATGCGGAGGTCGAACTTCACGCAGTACTTCGACAGGTCGTCGATGGCGGCACCAAAGGCACCACCCGAGTCGTGGTTGCAGTTCACAAACCAACCCGTCAGCGCAGCAACCGTGCGAATAAAGGTGTTACCATCCTCGGTGGGGAACTCCGTGGCAGCGGCATCGGACCAGCTGCTGTCCCAACTCGAGTTGTGGTCGCCGTGAGACTCAAAGTCGTTGAGCAGGATATCGGTCGGGAGAATCTCCTCCACCTTGCTGCCTCCATCCTTCGTATCGGTGGCAGTAAGCTTCGTGAGAATCAGGTTCTGACCGGCCAATACCATACCCGTAGCCTGTACGGCTGCCAGGTTCTCGGCCGAGAGGGTAAACTCAAACGAGGTCGAGCCGTCGGGAGCATCTACACCCTCCCAATAGGGCGACTTGTCGGTCATCTCGAGGTTGGTCCAATTGCCATCCATCACCTTGAACTGACCACCACCCTGATTCTCGTAGTAGAGGGTGAAGCGAGTCGAGGTGGTATAGCCGGCGAAGTCGGCAGCAGAGAGGGTAACATTGCCACCCCAGCCTGCCAAATCGACGCTACCCTCCCAGATGGTCGTCACGGTCTCGATAATCACGACATACTCGGTTACCATGTGGGTGAGCTTCGTGAGAATCATCTTCTGACCGGCCAATACCATACCCGTAGCCTGTACCAGCGCGAGCTGATCGGCCGAGAGGGTGAAGCTGTAGGAGGTCGAGCCCTCTACGGCATCAATACCCTCCCAATAGGGCGACTTGTCGGGCATCTCGAGGTTGGCCCAAGTACCATCCATGATCTTAAACTGACCACCACCCTGATTCTCGTAGTGAATCGTGAAGAGGGTCTCGGTCGTAGCCTCCGCAAAGGTCGAAGCGGGCAGCGTTACATTACCACTCCAGTTACCCAGATCGACGCTACCTTCCCAGAGGGTTACCTCAACCAGACGGGTCTGGGCAATCATCAAGGGGTTGATCGAGGTCTCTACCGAGCCGTCGAAGAGGTGGAAGGTGAGGTAGGTCTCACCCGACTGTGCATCGAGCGGCACGATGAAGCTGAACTGCGTATCGGTACGCACCGTATAGGAGGTAACCTTCGCACCACCCATCTCGATCGACTCGATGTGGTTGAAGCCCGTACCCTCGATGGTCATCTCGGTACCCTGTACGGCAGCCTCGGGCTGTGCCGTTACCAGCACCTTGCCTACGGCCAGCACCTCAAGGTTGCTCTGGGCCGTCAGCTCCAGGCCGTTGGCCTGCTTGACAACCACAGCACCACTCGTATAGGTACGCTCGGTCTTCACCGTGAGCTCCGTAGCCTCGGCATTCACCTCATACTCGCACTTCTGGTCGCCGAGCAGCACCTCCGAAATCAGGTCGAGGTCGCTACCCTTCACCACAAAGCTCTCACCGCCATTCACCTCCGTGGCGCACTCCGTTACGGCAGCCTTCACCAGCACAAGGCTCTCGGTGGCTACGGCCGTCTTGCCGGCGTAGGTCGTCACCTCGATCTTGCCATCGGCGGCCTCGGCCGGAATGGTGATGTTCATGCAACTGTACTCGCTATTGAGCTCGAAGTCGCAAGCCAGGGCCGAGCCGTCGGCCTTGACGAAGTTCAACGACTCGATCTGCGACAGGATGGCGAAGTTGGTCTCGGCATCCTCCGTATCGTTGCACGAGAGGGTCATCTGCTTACCGGCCTTGTAGAGGTCATTCTCGGCCCAAAGCGAGAAGACGGCGGGAACGATGGTCTTGACCTCGGGGGTAACAATCACATCGCCCGACTTGGTCGTCAGCGAGATGGGGCCATCCTGCATGCCGAGCACCGTCTTAAGCTTGAGGCTCTTGCCGTCGGCAGCAATGGTCAGGGCATCCGACTCGACGGTAAGACCACCCGTAAAGGCAGCCGATACCACCAGGTCGAAGTTCTCACCCGTGATGGTGAGCTCGGTCTGACCGGCGATGATGTCGGTGGCGGGCTCTACGCTCTCGGCCATCGACTGTGCCAACAGGATATCCGAAGCCGTGAAACGGTCGTCGGTGCTGTTGTAGAGATAGACGGCACCACTCTTGGCCGTCTGGGGAATCGTCACGATTACCAGGTATTGGCTGCGCACGAAGTCGAGCTCCTCGGAGAGCTCCAGGAGCTTCTCCATGGTGAGCTCCTCCTCACCCAGGGCGGCGAGGAAGGCGGCCTCGTCGTACTCCACCACGGCCTCATCGCCGGCGAACTCCACC
The DNA here is from genome assembly GCA_045605785.1 of Alistipes sp. Lineage (GTDB taxonomy): Bacteria > Bacteroidota > Bacteroidia > Bacteroidales > Rikenellaceae > Alistipes. Next base: position 41,751 of record JAZUQP010000032.1, read on the forward strand.
TTCACGATGTCGGAGAGGTAGTCGCGGTCGGAGGCTGTCTCGATGTAGTACTTTCGACCCACCATCGTGGTGGTGTTGCTCTTGTTCTCGTAGTCGGTATAACCGTTCAGCACGGCATCCGAGGCGAGCGGCTCGTTGAGCATCATGGCCGACTTGGTAATATAGCTGCCACCGTTGTAGCACAACTCGATGGTACCGGGCTGTGCCGTCATGGGAACAATTACGCTGATCGACGAGCCCTCCTTGGTAATATCGGTTACCTCGGCACCCCCGACAAAGCGTACGGTATGGATGGCATCCAGACCCTCACCGTAGAAGGTGATGGCCTCGCCGCGCGTAGCGGGATTGGGATTGAAGCCATAGAGCGAGAAGCCCACCGTATCATCCTCCTTACACGAGGTGATGGCCAGCATGCCCACCAGGGCTACAACCAGAAATCTGAATATCTTTTTCATAGCTGTCGTGTTTTACTGTTTTTTAACCAGACGAACATTGTCCATCCAAAGCTCAATCGGGGTGTTGGCCTGGGCCTCATCCTCCAGATTGCCGAAGAAGAAGATGCAGAAGCTCTTCATCTGGGCCGTGGTGAGCGTGCGATCCTCGTTCTCCTCCTTGTTGGTGTTAAAGTCGGTCAGAGGAATCGTCACGGTAGTCCACTTGTCGGCGGGCAGACCGGCCTTGTAACCGGCCCAGTGGCACTGTGCCTGGGCACCGTCGATCGAGAACTCGTTGTAGACATCGGTAAACCACATCGCCATCTTCAGATCGTTCCAGGCTACCGCCTTGATCTCGAACTTGAGGTTGTAGTCACCCACATTGTCATCGGCAGGAATCAGCTCCTTGGGGGCCGAACCATCCTCGAGCAGGTTGCAGAAGAAGAGCGAGAGGTTCTCGTCCCAATTCCAGGCAGCTGCCTTGCCCACGAGCTTCACATACTGGCCGTCGATACCGCCCTCGGTGAAGAGGTCATTGGTACAACGACCCCACCAGTCCCACGAAATATCGTCGAAGTCCATGAAGACATCGCTCTTGTCGTAGAGGTAGAACGACGAACGGCCGGTGCCGTTATCGTTCATCGCAATTACGCGCTGCTTGGTCGAAGTGTCGATACCGGCAGGCACTACGGCCACGATCTCGGTGCTCGTCACCGACTTCAGCTCGGCAGCCTGACCGCCAATCGTAAGTTCGATGGGCGAGCCGTCAGCCTTGTCGAAGAAGTAGTTACCCGAGATGGTTACCTCGGTGCCGGGCAGCGCCCACTCGCACGAAATCGAGCTTACGAGCGGAGCGGGAGCCATGCTCACGAAGTTCTCCACCACACAGCTCTTGCCCTTGCCGGTCGTGAGGGTGATGGTGTTGGTAATCTCGGTAGGCAGCGTGGCAGGAACCTGCACCACGATGCTCGTAGCGGTGATATAGGTGGGATTCAGTTTGGCAGCCACATCGTTGAACTTCACCGAGCAGACACCCTCCAGCCCCTCGCCAATCAGGGCAATCATCTGACCCATGGCGGCGCTGGTGAGGTAGACATCCTGCTGTTCGGGATCGGTCGAACGAATATATTTCACTACCGGCTGCGAATCGCTCTCGACACTCTCCTCCTGCTTGCATCCCACAAGCGCGGTAACGGCTACGAGCGACAAAGCCAAAATTCGAAATATCTTTTTCATAGTTCTTGAGTTTTAGGATTATTCTTGCACTTCGCCATTATCCTGCTCGGGAGCCTCCGGGGTCTCCTCCGAAGCGGCACCGTAGTAATCGACGGCAGCCTCCAACAGGCAGGGAGCCTTGGTCAGGGCATCCGACGGAACGGCAATCACCAGGTTCGAGGCGTTCATCACGATGGCGGCAGCTCGGTTCGAGGTGTCGGGCACTGCGCCCTCGGCCAGGGTACCCTCGCCCAATACATCCTCATAAACCTCCTCTACGCGCGTGTTCCAGGTGCGTACATAGTAGCTGTTGTCGCTACGGCAGGTGTAGGTCTGCTCGTCGGTAATCGACTCGCCGAACTCCTCGCCGATGCGGGTCCAGTTGGGAATCCAAACCATATCGCGGTACATGGAGTTCAGGTAATCGACGGCAGCCTGCTCGCTGAGCGAAGCCAGACGCTGGATGTCGAACCAGTTGATACCCTCCAGAGCGAACTCCTTACGACGCTCCTTCAGCAGGCCTACATAGTTCAGATCGCCATCCGAAACCTGGTAGTTGGCACCGTGAGCCGAGAGTACATCGTTGATGTAGGTTACGGCCTGACCCGAAAGCGTAGCCGACAGATCACCCTTGAGCGAAGCCTCGGCCCATACGAAGTAGAGATCTGACAGACGCAGCAGGTGCAGGTCGTTCGAGGCATCCTGCGACGAGCCGATGTTACCACCGTCGGCGTTGATGACATACTTCTTCAGGTGAGCCAGCATCTCCATCGGAGCCTCGGTCGTCAGGTCATAAACACCATCGACGGGCTCGAGGAAGTAGCGATACACATAACCGTTGGGATAGAGCTCGTTGCCGATACCCAGCGTGGGATATACATCACCCTGGATCATGTAGACAGCCTTACGACGGCCATCCTCGGCACCTGCCAGCAGCGGGTTGTCCTCATAGAGCGAACGCAGCGAGAGGGTCGGGCCCTTGCCGGCGCCCCAGCAGTTGATACCGGTCAGGGCATCACGGCGGCCCCACTCCGTCGAGCGCGAGTTACCGCAACCGTAACCACCCGTGGTGCAGATAATCGAGATGAGGGACTCCGAGTGGTAGTCACCCGTGCCGGCCTCGAACATCGAGCCGTAGTCGTTGACCAGCTTGTGAGGAGCGTGGTTGATGACATCCTCGGCGGTCTGCTGTGCCAGCGCAAAGTAGTCCTCATTGTCGTAGCTCTGACCCGAGCCCTTCTCATAGCAGGCACGCGTCAAATAGACCTTGGCCAGAAGACCCTTGGCCGACCACTTCGTCACACGACCGGGCTGGGGATCGCTCTCGGGCAGCAGCTCGATGGCCTTCTCCAGATCCTCGCAGATGAAGCGATAGAGGCTCAAACGGGTATTCTTCTTCAGATAGATATCCTCGGGATTGCCCGAAGTTACGAGCGCCTCGGGATTCATCACGATGGGCACCTCGTGCCAATACTCGGTCAAGAGGTAGTAGCCCAAGGCACGGAAGAGGTAGCACTCACCCACAGCGTTGTCGATCACGCTCTTCGATACGCCATTGGCCGAGGCCATCTCGGGCATGTCGAGCATGATGGAGTTGGCAAACGAGATGAGGCGGAAGAGCGAGTTCCAACCATCACGCGAGTACTGGTTGTTCTGCGTTACGGTATTCAGATAGAACTGACCCTCGTCGGCATAGGTGTAGTAGAGGTCGCCGGCGAGCATGTCGCCACCCATATACATGAAGCGGCAGGTGTAGTCGAACCAGGTGGTCGAGCCGTAGAGCGTCGCCGTATTGGCACGCACGGCATCGGCCGACACATAATAGAGTTCCTTGGAGGTAGAGTCTACGGGATCAACCGTCAGGAAGTCCTCACAGCTCGCAAGCGAGCAGCTGAGCCCCAAGGCAGCCAGAATATATGATAACTTTTTCATCGAATTGTCGTGTTAAATTAGAAACCGATATTCAAACCTACGATATACATGCGAGGCGTCGGATAACGACCCATATCGTAGTTCTGCATGGCAGCCGACTGGTTGAACGAACCGATTTCGGGGTCATAACCCGAGTAGTTGGTCCAGGTGTAGAGGTTCTGCAGCGTGCAGTAGATCTTCAGGCTCTGCATACCGGCCTTCGAAATCCACTTGCGAGGCAGGTTGTAGGAGAGCGTGATGTTCTGAATACGCAGGTAGCTGCCATCCTCCAACCAACGGTCGCTCATACGGTTGTTGCCGTTGATGTCGTTCATCGCAGCGCGGGGCGTGCGAGCCGTCGAGGGGTTGGCCAGGTAGGGGTTACCCAGCTCATCGGTGGCGATGCGGGCACGGTCGATGACGCGTACCGACTGGTTATCCCACTGGTTGTTCAGGGCCTCGGTGCGGTAACGGGCAATGTTGAGAATATCGCCACCGTAAACACCGTTCAAGCCGATGTTGAGCTCCAAATCCTTCCAGGTGAAGGTGTTGTTCCAACCGTAGGTGAAGTCGGGATTGGGGTCGCCGATCACGGTCTGGTCCTTGGCGTCGATGACACCATCCTCGTTCAGATCCTTGAACTTGATATCGCCCACATAGACACCCGAGGTCTTGTTGAAGAGGTTCTGGCCGGGGTTGGCACCATCCTCAATCTGTACGGCCGACGAGAGGACATCCTCCTCGTTCTGGAAGTAACCGTCGGTTACATAGCCGTAGAATACACCCATCGGCTGACCCACCTTCACGATCGAAGCGGTGGAGAAGGCGGCCGAGAAGTAGGTACCCACACCGTAGTAGAGCACCTGGGCGTCGTCGTTGAGGGCCAATACCTCGTTGCGGTTGATCGAGACATTGATGTTGGAGGTCCAACGGAAGTTCTTGGTCTCGACGGGTACGGCGTTCAGCGCGATATCGACACCACGGTTGCGTACCTTACCGATATTCGAGTAGGGCATCTGAATCTCCCAGCCGGCCTTGTCGGAATTACCCGAGGTGCCGAGGTAGGAGGGAACCGAGAGCTGCAGCAGCAGGTCGCGCGTATCCTTCTGGTAGGCATCTACCGTGAAGGCGAGGCGGTTGTCCCAGAAACCGGCATCCAAACCGATGTTATACTGCTCCGAAGCCTCCCAACGCAGGTTGGGGTTCGAGATGTTCTCCACGAAGTAGCCCGTACCAAACGAGGTGATTACCGAGCGCATCTTCGAGCCATACTTATAGGTACCGATGTTGTCGTTACCCACCATACCGTAGCCCAGACGCAGCTTCAGGTTCGATACCACCTCCGAATCACGCAGGAAGGCCTCGTTCGAGATACGCCAAGCGGCGGCTGCCGAGGGGAAGTAGCCCCACTTCTCTTCGGGACCGAACTTCGACGAACCGTCGGCACGCATCGTCAGGGTCAAGAGGTAGCGCTCGTCGAAGTTGTAGTTGAGTCGGCCAAAGACCGAAGCCTTCGTAGCCGAATCCTTCCAACCCGAGTTGTTGTCGAACTCACCATCCTGGGTCATCACATGGATGTCGTCGGTCGAGAAGTTCTTCTTGATGAGCGAGATACCCTCCCAGGCACTCTTCTGGGCCTCGAAACCGGCCATCAGCGAGATATTGTGCTTCTTGTTGAAGGTCTGATTCCAGGTAGCGTAGGTCTTGAAGATCCAGAACTTCGAGTGATCCTCGCGCTGCATCATCATGTTCATCGAGTTGGCGATGCCGTTACCGAAATCATAGGTCGGGATAAAACTCTTGTTGAGGTTGTCCGAGAGGTCGAAACCGAACTCGGCGCGGATGTTAAGCACCTTCAAGGGGTCGATGGCCACATAGAAGTTACCCATCGTACGGTTACGGTCGAGCGTATTGTTCTGCATCTCGGCCTGCCACAAGGGGTTGTAGCCCGACGAGCCGTAGATCGACGAGGGGGCTGCATAGTTGCCCTCGAAGTCGTAGACGGGCACCGAAGGCTGCATCGAGAGGGCCTGCATGATCACACCATCCGAACCATCCTGGCGCGTAATGGTCTCCTCGGTATGGGTAAAGGCGAGCGAACCACCGGCCTTGAGCCACTTGTTCACCACACCGTCACCATTGAAACGACCGTTGTAGCGCTCGAAGTTCGAGCCGTAGATCGTACCATCCTGGTTCATGTAACCACCCGAAGCGGCAAAGGTAAAGCGGTCGGAACCACCCGAGAGCGATACGGCGTGCGAATGGGTCAGCGCCGTGCGCGTAATCTCATCCTGCCAATCGGTACCCTCGCCCAAAAGCGTAGGATCGAGGAACGAGTCGTCCACCTCGACCGAGGGGTAGAGTTCGTTGAGCTCCTTCTGATACTGGGCATACTCCGAGAGGTTCATCATCTCGATCTTCTTGGCGAGCTGGGCCCAAGCCACATAGCCGTCGTAGTTGAGACGAACATCGCCCTTCTGGCCACGACGCGTGTTGATGATAACCACACCATTGGCACCGGCAGCACCATAGATGGCCGTAGCCGAGGCGTCCTTCAAGACATCCATCGAAACGATATCCTGGGGAGCGATGGTCGACAGCGGGTTCACCTTGCTCTGACCATTCGTACCACCGGCCCAGGCGAAACCGCCCGTCTCGGTACCATCACCCGAGAAGGGGATACCGTCGATCACATAGAGGGGCTCGTTCGACGAGTTGATCGACGAGGCTCCACGAATACGAATCGAGGCAGCACCACCCGGGGCACCCGAGTTCTGCGTTACCTGCACACCGGCCACATTACCCTTAAGCATCTGGTCGGCATTGGTGATCACGGTCGATTTGAGCTTGTCGGTCGATACCGAAGCCACCGAACCGGTCAGGTCCGACTTCTTCATCGTACCGTAGCCCACGACAATCACCTCATCGACCAGCTGCGAGTCCTCGGCCAGCTTCACCGACACCGAGGTCTGTCCCGGTGCCAAAGCCACCTCGGCCGAATCGTAGCCGATAAACGAGAATTCCAAAACGGCGTTCTGACCCTTGACCTCCATCGAGAAGCGGCCATTGGCATCACACGAAACACCGTTCGTCGTTCCCTTTTCAATTACGCTCACGCCCGGAAGGGCCACTCCGTCGGTCGAGGTAACCGTACCGGTTACTCGGCGTGACTGAGCCATGAGCTGGACGCTACAACAGAGCGCCGCGAAGAGTAGTAAAAACTTCTTCATAAAAAGGCTGTTTTTAGTTAATATATAGGTTAATTATCTTGTTGTTTCTGTTGCTCTCTTTTTGCGCGTATCTGCGTCATCACCTCCTCAAAGAAGGCTTCGCGAGCTGCATACCACGAGGGTTCGTTGTGTACATCGTGACCTCGGCGCGGGAAGACCATCCAGCGCTTCTCGACACGCAGTTGGTTGTAGCCGGCAAAGTTGGTGTGGGGCGGGCATACATCGTCTTGCAGACCGAAGCCCATCAATACGGGGCACTTCACACGCGGCGCCAAATTCTTGATATCGAAGTAGGAGAGCATATCCAACAGCTCTCGCTGCGACATGCCGGCCGCCTCGGCAGCGGGCAGCAGCTCGTTGGCCGGCCACGAGGCGATGCGCAGGTAGTCGGGAAAATCGCTCATGAAGGGCACATAGGGGGCTGCTGCCGCCACACGGTCATCGAGGGCACAGAGGGCAAGGGTGAGGGCTCCCCCCTGCGACCCGCCGTCGGCAAAGATCAGCTCCTTGTCCACCACCTTGCGCGACGAGATAAAGTCGAGGGCACGCACGACATCGGCATAGGCGCCCCTATAATAATAGGTGTAGGGCGAAGTGATGCCCTCCACGACCCAAGGCTGCTTCTTGGTCGAGGGGTTGTTGAGCCCCTGACCACGCGGCGAGAGGATGAACTCGGCACGCTCGGGGGAGTCGTCGGCCCCGGGCAACCACGCCTCGGAGCCGTAGCCCATCGAGGTCAGCAGGGCGGGATAGGGACCCTTGCCCGTCGGCTCGAGGTAGTAGCCGCGCACGGTCTCACCTCCGAGCGACTGCATCTCCACGCGATAGACACGACGCTTGGCGGTGGAGTGCTCCTTCATCTCCTTGAGTTTGTAGGAGGGTTTTACCGCAGCAAGCTCCTCCAGCGTCTTTTGCCAAAATTGGTCGAAATCGGGGGTGGCATCCCTCTCCGAGACGATCGACTCGGGCTCCACGCCGAAGTTAAACGACTCCGAGAAGTCGCCCACCCGTACCGTGGCGCGGTAGAATCCGGGGAGAAAATCGCCCGTCAGGACTACGCGGCGTGGCTTGCCGGCCTCGAAGTCGAGGCTGTGCATCAGGGCATGGTAGCCGTCGGCCACATCGCTCTCGGCCGTAATCGAGACCTCGAGGTGGGCATCCTCGGCCGAGGTAACCTCTACCCCAATCTCTACGGGCTTATCGGCCGCAAAGACCCCATACGACGCCTCATCGATGACCACCTGCTGGGCAGCCAGCGGAGCCATCGAAAGGAGCAAAAGGGGTATGAGCAGGAGTCGTTTCATAGGCAATTACTTGTTTTTGGGGGTCAGGCGATAGAGGATGACATCCTCGGCAGGAATCACCACCTCACGGCTCTTGCGCGTGAGGAAGGGTTTTCCGCCCTGCCAAAGGTCGCGTACCTCGTAACAGATGGTATCGAACGAGGTGGAGCGGCCCGAGACCTCCTCGTCGGTAAGGTTCATCGTCTGCCAATCGATCGTATAGCGGATGGGCTCCACGCCGCGATTGAAGAGGCACATGGCCCAATCACCCCCTTCGAGGGGCTTGAACCAAATCTCCAAATCGTCCTCCACGCGGTAGCGCAGACCCTGCACACCCAGCGCATCCTGGTTGATGGCAATCACCTCGCGCTCCAGCAGTATCGAGGCGGTCTGATCGCTCATCGAGCGGATGTCGTTGCCCAGAATCAGGGGCGAGGCCATCATGCACCACAGCGTAAAGTGGGCGCGATCCTGGTTGAACGAGAGGCCGTTGCCCACCTCCAACATATCGGGGTCGTTCCAATGGCCCGGGCCTGCATACTTACGCAGCGGGGCATTCAGGTCGATGCAGCGCAGCACGGAGTTCTGCTCCCAGGTGTCGTGAACAATCTGCTCACGGAACGAGAGGCCGATATCGCCCGTCGTGCGCCACATGTGTCCCACCTCGGCAGCCCACTCCCAGGGCTTGTTCGAGCCCCACTCGCACATCGAGAAGAGAATCGGACGGCCCGCCTCACGCAGAGCATCGCGCATCAGCGTATAGGCACCTACGGGGTTGATGTTCTCCGACTCGCACCAATCGTACTTCAGGTAGTCGAAGCCCCAACGGGCATACTGCAAAGCATCCTGATACTCGTGGCCATAGCTGCCGAAGCGACCGCCGCAGGTACGGCGACCCGCATCCGAGTAGATGCCGATTTTGAGCCCCTTGGCGTGTACATAGTCGGTCAGCGCCTTCATGCCGCTCGGGAAGCGCAGCGTATCGCACTGCGGGAAGCCGTCGGCATCGCGCGTGGGGGCGTGCCAGCAGTCGTCGAGGTTGATATAGATGTAGCCCGCCTCGGCAAGACCCGTCTCGACCAACGCATCGGCTATCTCGCGAATCAACTCCTCGTTGATGTTGCAAGCAAACTTATTCCACGAATTCCAACCCATCGGGGGTCGATCGGCCAACCCCTCCCACTTTTGGGCCTGCACGCCTCCGGCCACCATGACCAGGAGCAGAGTCGTAAAAAACCAACGCTTCATATCGCTACACTTACTTGTTCAACTTTTCATTTGCCCGGCGCACGACCTCCACCGTGGAGTCGCAATCGAATACCGAGTTCAACCCCTGGGCCTCCTGGGCCGGGTCGCCCGTATAGCAGTCGCCACGCTGCCACTGCTCGTGCTCGGGTCGAGCCTCACCGCCCCAACCCCAGAAGTTGCAGCCGGCCAACAGACCACCCTCCTCGCTCGACTTCACCACACGACCAAAGATGTAGTCGTAGTAGGTGTCGCGCAGCTCGGTGGCCGAGCCGGGCTCGTATGCGAAGCCGTCGCGCGGGAAACCAAACTCCTCGATGACGGCCGGCTTGTTCAGACGGGCCGCAAATTCGAGGTGACGGTCGATATACTCTCCGGTGTTGACTATCGCCTGCGGCAGCATCTCGGCCATGCGGTCGGGGGCCACCCAGCTCCAGTTGTAGGGCCAGATGTGGAGGTTGATATAGTCGATTTCGGGGATGGCATGGATGCGCTCCACCAACTCCCAATCGTTCTCGCAGCCCCACATACCCTCCGAGCCGGTCGAGATCATGTGGTTCTTGTCGAGCGAGCGAATCAATGCGGCCGCCTCGGCAATCCACTCGGCAAAGGGCTCCTTGTGCTCGGCCTTGAAGGCGCGGGGCTCGTTACCGATCTGCCACGAGAAGATGGCCGGGTCGTCGGTGTATTTGAGACCCGTATAGCGATTCGTACGCCCCACGATAAAGCGCACATGGTCGGCGAAGAGCTCCTTGGCTCGCTCGTTGACCACAAAACCTGCGACATACTCCATGAAGGCGGGATAGCCGTCAATCAGGGGGATGGGAGCCTTCCCGGCGCCGGCCCACATCAGGTATTGGCCGTAGCCCCCCGACCACTCCCACGAGTTGTTCAGGTAGAGCACCGCCTTCATGCCGCGCTCCGAGAGACGAGCCATCAGATAGTCCAGACCGTCGAGCAGTTCGTCGTTATACTCACCCGGGGCGAGCTGGAGCGTAGGCTCCACCTTGGTCGGTACGCCGGGCTCGCCATCGGCACCCACCAATATGCGCAGGTTGTTTACGCCGCAGGCCTGCAACTTGTCGAGCTCGCGCTCCAGACGCGCACGGTCGCCCCCTTCGCCCTCGGAGGCGAGGATGGCGCCATACCAGAAGTTGCTCCCCACAAAGTAGCAGGGCTCGCCATTTTGGATAAACTGTCCCTCACGGACCGATACAAAGTCAGCCTCCGACGAAGTGGAGGCGCAGCCCGACATCAGGCAGAGCAACGAGAACAGAAGGGTAAAAATTCGCACGGCAACTCAATTTTATTATCTGAATACAAAATTAAGAAATTTGTGCAGGTAATAATGGTATTATCTTATCCATTTATTACACTATTAAAACCACTTCGGGCAAGAGATGACTATTAATAATGTAGGAAATGGGGAGAAACTGACCCTTGCAACGGTCAATTTCTCCCCACCCAAATGATACTTTTTTAACAAATAATTCGCTTCTTGCTGTAACTCTCGCGGAAGCCTTTGGGGGTGATTCCTTTTCTCTTTTTGAAGATGCGGTTGAAGTTCGAGAGGTTGTTGAATCCGCACTCGTAGCAGATCTCGGCCACCGACTTCGAGCTGTCGATCAACAGACGCGAGGCGACCCCGAGGCGCATATCAATCAGGTAGTCCGAGACGCTGCGACCTGCGCGAAGTTTGAAAAAGCGGCTGAAGGCAATGGGCGACATGCCTGCAATATCGGCCAGCGTATGCAGGCGTATCGGCTCGGCGTAGTGGCTCTGCATATACTCCTCCACACGCCCGATACGACGCGAATCGGCCACACGACCCGGGGCGTGAGCGAAGGTACTCGACGAGAGCATACGGCTCCCCTCCGACTGCGACAAGTCGTGCAGAATATCTAAAATAAGGAGCACCTGCTGAAAGCGCGACTCGATGGAACTCAATCGGTTAAGGCGCGAATAGACACGCATGATGGCCGAGAGCGGGAAGCTCACTCCGTTGGCTGCACGCAGGAACAGCGCGGCGATTGAGGAGAAGGGGGTCTTGGCCAAAAGCGACGGCGGCAACACCTCGGGTGAGAATTGAATGGTAATCTCACGAATGGGGCGTTCGTCGGCCGAGAGGGGCGGCCGACTCCCCTGCAACCAGCCATGAATCAACTCCTCGCCACCGACCAGGACCAGCTCGTAGTCCGAAATCTCCTCGCTCGAGTCACCCACCACGCGCGTGATGCCCCGCCCGCCCTCGATGAAGTTGAGCTCGAACTCGCGGTGCTGGTGGAGCGGATAGGTAAACTCGGTCTTGTGTCGCTCGACGATATAGAAGCAATCTTGCTCGGAGAGCGGCGAGATTTCGTTTAGGATATTTTTACGCATAATTCAACTTTTGAATGGTACTAAATTAACCTACTTTTTTCGATTTTGCAAATCAAAGTGGCAAAATTACATCGGCAAGCGATACAAAATTGGCGGTTTTGCAGATTTTGCCTACTTTTGTCGGAAAGAAAAACGAAACTCGGCATGACTCCACTCAAATTTTATCCGCAACTGCACGAGACCCTTTGGGGAGGTCGTCGCATTGCCTCCTTCAAGCAGGGCATCGAGAGCGACAATCCGCACATCGGCGAGAGCTGGGAGCTCTCGGGTGTACCGGGGGCCGAATCGGTGGTGCGCGGAGGTGAGTTCGACGGTCTTACGCTCAAGGAGGTGCTCGCCCGCCACGGTCGTGAGCTGCTCGGCGAGCGCATCTACGCCCAATACGAGGGACAATTCCCGTTGCTCTTCAAGTTTATCGACGCCCACGACGACCTCTCGATTCAGGTACACCCCGACGACCGTATGGCGGCCGAAAAGCATGGCAAGCGCGGCAAGAACGAGATGTGGTATGTCATCGAGGCCGAGCCCGGGAGCCGTCTGTGGTGCGGCTGGAAGCGTGAGCTGACCCCCGAAAAGTATGACCGGGTGGTCAAAGAGGGGCGCATCATGGAGTACCTGCAAGCACACTCGGTGAAGGCGGGCGACCTCTTTTACCTGCCCGCAGGGCGCATACACGCGATAGGGGCCGGTCTGTTGATTGCCGAGATTCAGCAGGCCTCTGATGTTACCTACCGCGTCTACGACTTCGATCGCCGCGACAAGTGGGGCAATCCGCGCGAGTTGCACACCGAGCTGGCGCGCGAGGCGCTCGACTACCACATGGAGCAGGAGTACCGCACCCACTATAGCCCCGCCACGGATTGCGAAGTGGCGTTGGTCGATTCGCCCTTCTTCACCACCTCGCTCTATGAACTGACCCGCCCCCTGGCGTGCGACTTAAGCGAGGTGGAGAGCTTCGTGGCGCTCATCGTCGTCGAGGGCGAAGGCGAACTCTGCACCGATGAGGGCGACCGCCTCACCCTTGCACAGGGCGAGACTATCCTGGTCGCCGCCTCAACCCGCTCGATTACCCTGCACCCCCACTCACCGAAGCTGAAGCTGTTGAGTTGTCGGATAGGCTAAAAATCAGAAAAAAGTTGTATCTTTCGGGGAGAAAAGTTGCCCGAATGAAGAAGGTTCTAATCGCCATCGACTCGTTCAAGGGGTCGCTCACCTCGCGTGAAGCGGCCAGGGCGGTTGCGTGCGCCACAAGGCGCGTTGTGCCCGAGGCCGAGGTGGTCGCCCTTGCGCTGGCCGACGGTGGCGAGGGGTGGGTCGAGGCACTCACCGAGCAGCTCGGAGGCAGCTACATCCCTTGTACGGCGAGTGACCCGCTGGGGCGCCCCATCACGGCGCGCTACGGATGGCTCGGTGAGCGTCGCTGCGCCATCGTGGAGGTGGCCGAGGCGAGTGGCCTCACGCGCCTGAAGAGCGAGGAGCGCAACCCCCTGCAAACCACCTCACGCGGCACGGGCGAGGTGATTCTCGATGCGCTGCATCGGGGAGCACAGGAGATTCTTTTGGGGTTGGGCGGCAGTGCCACCCACGACGGTGGCACGGGAATTTTGGCCGCCCTCGGTGCCCGATTCTACGACCGCGAGGGGCACGAACTCGCCCCCACGGGACAATCCCTCTCCCATATCGAACAGATCGACCTCTCGGGCCTTGTGCCCGAGGCTCGTCGGTGCCGTTGGCGTGTGGCGTGCGATGTGAGAAACCCGCTCTGCGGCCCCGAGGGGGCGGCGGCGGTCTATGCCCCGCAAAAGGGGGCCGACGCAGCGATGACGGAGGAGCTGGAGCGGGGCTCGCAGCGCTGGGCCGCACTCCTCGAAAAGGGGTGTGGAGTACCTGTGGCAGAGCTTGCAGGCGGAGGGGCCGCGGGCGGCATCGGGGCGATGTGCGCCGCTCTACTGGGAGCCGAGCTGAAGTCGGGCATCGAGTGGCTGTTGGAGCTCGTCGGCTTTGAGCGGGCGTTGCGAGGTGCCTCGCTCGTCATCACGGGCGAGGGGTCGATCGACCGCCAGAGCCTGATGGGCAAGCTGGTGGGCGGAGTCTTGCAGGCGGCCCGACGAGAGGGCACTCCTGTCGTGGCATTGGGCGGTCGCGTGGAGCCGGCACCCGAACTTTTGGCAAGTGGTTTTGCCGCCCTCGTTGCCATCACCCCCTCGACAATGCCCCTTGCGGAGGCGATGCAACCCGAGGTGGCCCGCCACAACCTCGAAGTGGCAGTCGAAGAGTTGCTACCCCGTTTTTTCAACTAAAGGAGAAAAAAATGAGGTTGTAAGCGGCAAAAGGGTTGGATTTTGGAATTTTATACATATATTTGCAGATGGTTTGGGGGTAAACGACCAAAGAAGAGTTCTCCAGGCCACAAAAAAGAAAAGAAGAAAACAAATTTTATTCACTAAACACATTTACAACTATGAAGAAGTTTTTAAGCTTTTTTGCTTTTGCTGCTCTGGCCCTCTCGATGGCCGCATGTAGCGATGATTCGGGTGAGCCCGTTAATCCCGGCGGAGAACCTGTCGTAAACGAGGGCGCCCCCAAGGCCGGTCTCTATTGGACGGTTACCTACTATGCCCTGACCGAGGATGGTACCGCCATTGACGAGAGCACGATTGAGACCTGCAACATGGAGCTCATCAACCCCACCCCTTCGACCTACGATCTCTATGGATTCCTCAACTTTAGCCTGTGGCTTGAGGGTAACTATGCCGAGCAGGAGAACACGATTAGCTTCAACGGTGATTTCTATGTATACGAAGGTGGCGAGAAGGTGGATGACCAGGAGGGCATGAACATTCTCTCCAGCATGTATAACTACGAGGTTATCAGCGAGTCGATTGAGATGCTGCGAGAGATGGGTTACGATACGAGCTACTACGAGCAGTTGCTCACCGCCGGTAAGACTCACATCATCTATGTTATCGAGAGCTTGACGGCTGACGGTAAAGAGTTGAGCGACATCTTGATTACCAACGCCAAGAACGCCGAGGGCGAGTGGGAGCTCTTCTTCAACAACATCATCGCCGACAACGCTTACGCTGTAACGGCTAACATGCAGGGCAACATCGATCCCGAGAGCTTCCAGTACTTGATGAGCATCTCCTTTATCGAGCCCGGCACGCTTCTGATGGAGGGCAACCTCGAGGAGCAGCAGCCCCAGGGCGTTCGCTCGATGATCAACAACAACTTCGATATCACGAAGAACTACCTGGTACAGTTCAGCGGTCAGCCCCGTGCTACCAAGCTCCAGAAGCTCTTCTAATCCGATTTATTCAAAGAGAATAATCCCGCCTTCCCTTTCGGAGGCGGGATTTTTTTGTATATTTGCATATACAAATGACCCGCCATGAAAAAGTTGCTTAAAACCCTATCGTTATGTGCTCTCGTGCTCCTTTCGGCAGCCTGCGGCAAGGAGGAGGAGCCTGTATCCGACAACAACACGCCCCCCACGCCCCCGACCGAAGAGGAGGGGCTCGTGACGGGAGAGTACCACTTCCTTGCGGCCGAGTATGTCGACGAGGAGGGCAAGGTGGTGGCCGAGGGTTACAACACCTTTCGGTTGGAGCGCGACGAGGAGGGGAACTACCGCCTGTGCAACCTCCTGCAATCGCGCGTGGAGTGGCTCGCCCGCTGGGACGAGGAGCAGTCGCTCATCACCCTCACGGGCGAGGGGTGGCTCATCGACCCCACGACCCTTGAGCCCGACAACAACGGGGGCGCAAGTTGGTTTGTAATGCTCAACAACCTCATATCGCTCGAGCAGGACGGCACGGGGCAGACCACCGCCTATGGCGCCTACGGCCTCTACAGCTTCGCCTCCTACGACGACTACTTCTCCGAAGAGTGCGACGGCAAGGCCCCCTGCATCCTGCGCGTAGATAAGGAGAGCGGCCGTATTGTCGAGTTCGTCTCGCTCCTGACGAGCGAGTGCTACGAAATCGACCTCACAACGATGGAGCTCGGCGACTATGTCGGCATGCTGGGGCGTGCCCTGCCCGGCACCCCCGTCGAGGTGGGAGCTGCCGCCAAGGAGTATGTCAAGCTCTAACCCCGTCTCTTCCGAACGAGCACACTTTTTGCGAGTAGCGAGCGCATGGAGGCCTTTTTGGAATTTTTAGCTTCGTGGGGCTATGGTGGCATGTTCATCGCAGCCCTGTTGGCCGGCAGCGTGGTGCCTATCGGCTCGGAGGTGGTCTTTGCCCTCCTCCTGAAGGCGGGGCTCAACCCCCTGCTTACACTCCTGGCCGCCACCCTCGGCAACACCCTCGGTGGCATGAGCTGCTATTGGCTCGGCATGCTCGGCAAACGCGAGTGGATTCATCGTTGGTTAGGCGTGAGCGACGAAAAACTCGACCGCGCCGCACACTTCCTGCAGGGGCGTGGAGCCTGGTGCGGATTCTTCGCCTTCCTCCCCTATATCGGCGAGGCCTTCGCCGTGATGCTCGGCGTGATGCGCTCGAATCAACCCATCACCGCCCTCTCGATGCTCCTGGGCAAAGCCCTACGCTATGGAGTCATCCTGCTCCTAATGCTCGGCATCATTGGATAATTCAACATGTAGAATTACTATTGATGCAATAAATTTTCGGAGTTGATTTTTTGGTGCTTTGCACCTCTATTTTAATAAGCAACGGCCCGCTTCAAGTGCACTTGACAGGCCGTTCCTTATTAAAATTCTGCCCACGGGCAGCAAAAATCAACCCCGAAATTTAATTAATAATCAACTACTTAATATAATAAAATATATTGACATTCCCCCTAAATCCCCCTTTACGGCGATAAGTCGCCGTTTCTGCTGCTGCGCCTCGGCATAGCTCAAACAAGTTTGGCTCTGCGCTCGGCTGGCACCGCAGTTGACAAAGGGGGACTTGTCG
>JAZUQP010000033.1:0-124656 GCA_045605785.1 Alistipes sp.
CCCTTTGAGAAAGGGAGGGCTTGTCGCAGTGATAAATCACTGCTCCCAATTGCAGCCCGAAAGGTCAGCGCGGTAAAAAGGTTTTCTAATCAAAAAAACAACAAACGGACTCTAACTCGTTTATACACAAGAGAGTGTAAACAGTACTGCAAAGTTTATCGCATCGGTAGTAATTCAAAATTCACAATTGGTCGTTTGTTGGTGAATGAACGGGATAGAGCAGAAAAGATGCCGTCAGGCTTACTGACAGCATCTTTTTGTTAAGAAAATAATTCTGAATTTTGAATTCTAAATTTTGAACTCGATAGTAGCCCCACCGCGACTCGAACGCGAATTTAAGGTTTAGGAAACCTTCGTTCTATCCCTTGAACTATAGGGCCGTTTCTCTTTTCGGGCAGCTCTCTTTTGAGTGTTGTCCGGCAAAATCAATACTCCACCTTGTTGCTCTTGTTCTCCCAGAGGCGGAAGCTCTCCAGGGCCTCGTCGCGCATCATCTGCTCGGCAGGAATCAGACGCTTGGCGGGGTCGAGGGGTATCTGCTCGTAGATCAGCGAGTCGTCGAAGTTGATATCGGCGGCATCGCGGCGCGTATTGGCGTAGTAGATGCGCTCGACACCGGCCCAATAGAGGGCGCTCAAGCACATTGGGCAGGGCTCACACGAGGTATAGACCACACACCCCGCCAGGTTGAAACTCCCGAGCTTGGCGCACGCCTTGCGGATGGCCTGCACCTCGGCGTGGGCCGTGGGGTCGTTGAGCAGCGTTACGCTGTTAGAGCCTCCGGCTACCACCTCTTGGTTGCGTACAATGACGGCGCCGAAGGGGCCTCCGCCCGCATTTACACTCTCGTTGGCCAACTCGATGGCCTGCCTCATAAACTTTCGATGCATCTTCTCTACTTCCATACGCTTTGATCCTTATTCTCCCGTGGGGATTACAAGAACGGTGCGATTCCGAGGAACCGCACCGCAAATATAGTAAAAAATCGAATAATTGCGACTATTTCGTGCCGAACTTGAAGTCCAGACCCAGACCCCACGAGATCGAGGTGCGGTTATAGACATCCTTGAAGTCCACACCCTGGTACTGACCTACGGCGGTGATATCCTTGTCGTAGAAGGTCTTCATAAAGCCGGCATTGAGGGCCATGAAGTTGGTGATTTTATACTTCAGACCCAGGCCGGCCGAGGTCGAGCTGATCGAGAAGTTCATATCCGAATAGCCATTCTCGTCGAGGTTGAGCTGCGTGCGCTGCACACCGAGGCTGACCAACCAACGCTTCGAGATGCTCCACTCGGCACCGGCCAGGTACTCGTTGGTGTTGCCCAGCACAATGTTCGAGAAGCTGTTCTCGGCCTGCTTGTCGAAGAAGTGGTGCCACTCGAGGGTAACCTTCACGGGACCGCAGTGACGGCTGGCGGCTACGGCCAAGAGGGCGGGCGTCTCGGCCTTCACCTCAGCGCCGTTGGGGAAGATACCGTTGATTACGGGGTCGGCAGCCGACTGGGGGGCCGACTCGATGGTCAGCTTGGTGGCCATCTTGAACTCATACTTCACCGAAGCGTCCCACTTCCCCTTGTGGAAGGCCAAGGCCACTACGGGGCTCCACGACGAACCCTTCTGCTTCACGTCCAGGTGGTGGTCGGCGGTCAGGGCGGCGTAGGTACCCATGGCGGTAGCCATGTCGGTGTAGCCCATCTGACCCATGGCCTGGGCAGCCATGGCAAAGAACTGCGAGGCGGGCATCATCTGACCCTGCAAGCCACCCATCTGGGCGGGGGTCGTGGGGTTGATCATGATATCCTCGATCTCTCCCATGTAGCTGTTCGAGGCGCTGGCGTAGCGCACCATGGCGGCTACCGACAGCCAGTCGGTGATGCGGAAGGCGGCACCCAAGTTGAAGGCCAGCGTCATCGACTTACCCTCCAGCTCCATATCCATGGCATACTGCGAGGCCGAGATACCCATGGCCTGACCTACCTGGTTGATGGCTGCGGGGAGTACCGAGAATTGGCGCTCAAACGAGCCGAGGCCATCCTCAAACTCGAGCGAACCACCACCACCGTTCACGCCCATGCCGAGCATGATGGCCCAGCGGTTCTTCTTCCAGGCGAGGTGGAAGCTGGGGATGGCCGGAGCAAAGGCCTCGGCCTCGTAGAGGTGGGTGGGGTAATTCGGGGTCTCGGCGTTCATGGCGAAGGCGCCATAGGTCGAGGAGATGGTGCGGGTCTGCGAGGCCATCTGGTCGCTCAGCCCAAAGTGCCAGCCATTCTCCATGAATACCACACCGGCGGGGTTGTGGTAGACGGCGTCGGGATCCATCGAAGTACCGCGGGCCACGCTGCGCAGGAACGAGGCGCTCTGGTTGGTGTTGGTCATCAGACCACCTGCCATGGCGGGCAGCAGGGCTGCGGTCGCCAGCATCGAGAGGAAAAGTTTCTTCATCTTGTCAATTTTTGGTTGTTTCTACTTTTGTTTCGATTCTTTGCGAAATTCTCGTGGAGAAGCCTTTGGGGGGGGCGATTCTTCGCTCTTTGAGCGGTCGTTTCGTACAAAAAATCGGCGTAAAAGTAAGATAATAATACCCTGCCGCCAAATTTTTTGTGCTTTTTTTCTTAAAAAATGGACTAAAGTGCATACTATTGGCCGATTCTTCCGATTGTAAAAATCATGTTTTTTTGGCTTTTTTCGAAATAAAATGGATAATATGGTTGTTTTTTGGAATAATTTTTGTAAATTGCGGCATGAACCAACAAAAAAGAACCATGAAACGCTTTTTGATTTTTGGAGCAGTTTGTATCGCAGCGATAACCCTGCTCGCAGTGCCCGCCTCGGTGCGTGCTGACGGTCGTCCGATTTCGGCGACGGAGCTTCCGGCCGAAGCCCAGAAGATGTTGCATACCTATTTTAATAACGATCGCGTAACCTTTGCCCTCTACGACAGCGAGTGGGACGATGCGGGCTACGAGGTGCGCCTGGAGAGTGGTGCCCAGATCGACTTCTCGAAGGGTGGCAATTGGCAGCAAGTCGATTGCTCGCCTGCAGCCGTGCCCGAGGGGCTGATTCCTTCGGCCATCCGTGCCGAGCTTGAGCGCACCCACCCCAACCACCCCGTCGTGAAGATCGAGCGCGACCGTCGCGGCTACGAGATAGAGCTCTCGGGCGGTGTCGAGTTGGAGTTCAACTCGGCCGGCAAGCTTGTCGGATGGGACGACTGATTCTAATTCAGAATTTAGAATTTAGAATTCAAAATTGGGGCTGTCAGCAAAAGCTGACAGCCTTTTTTATTCACATCTCCCATAATTTCTATATCTCTCTAATTCTCACAAACCCCATCGTCAAGGAGAACAAATTTTGCATTTTGCATTCCCAACTTGGGGTGTCATTCGGTAAAAAATAGGCCATATTACCTATTGTTATAACAAAACATCCTACATGGGGTCTTTTTTGTTGATTATTAGGTATGAAATGTTTACCTTTGCGCAGATAAGTATTCTAACCCGACTATTATGAGCAAAGTGATAAAAACGAATAGGGAAAACTATGTAACCCCCTCTTTGGAGACCTCGTATGTCGAGGTCGAACAGGGATTTTCTGCTACGGGCACCCTGCCCGATTTCAATGAGGGCGAGGATGGCCCCGAGAACGAGTTGTAGCATCACACCTATAACCCCTAAATCTATGAAGCGACTTATCCTTTGGAGCCTTGTGCTCCTTGCAGGCCTCTTCGCGGCTTGTTCCGATGTGGAGGAGATACAGGGCCCCTCGGTGGAGCCCGAGAGCCCGATTCGGTGGGTGCCGATGACTATCGAGGTGGGTGAGCACCCCGATGCCAACCCCCTCACGCGTATATCGCTCGAGGGAGACAAGACCCTGTGGGAGGTGGGCGACCAGATTGCCGTCAAGTTTGTCGATGCCGCAGGAGCCGTCATCCCGGCTATCTTCACCATCGACTCGGCCGATAAACTCTACAACAATGGAAAGTCGGCCTCCTTCTCGGGCGCGGCCCCCGTGGGCAGCTATGCCCATGTAGCAGCTCTCTATCCTGCCACGGGGCGTGAGAGTGCCACCACACAATTCTCTCTGACACAGACCGATGCCGACAATCTCTTCCTCTCGGCTGCAAACAACTATGCCGAAGAGCCTATGCTCGTCTCCGAAGGGGTTGATGCCCCCTCGATTCAGATGCAGTTCGAGCATATCATGCACAAAATCGACTTTACCCTCAAGATGGGGACCGGCTTCACGACCGATGACTTCGACCCCTCGGCAGGCAGCGAGAGTAAGCAGGTGGTTATCGAGATGACGGTCAAGTCATCGACCGGTCTGCAGCAGTTCCCGCTGCTCTGCACCTACGATGTGGTGGGTCGTCAATTGGAGGTGAAGAAGACGGCGCGTGCCAACTCGCTCATCCTCTCCAACCACGACTTCGACGCGGAGCCCACGGTCTCGATGCTCCTCTTCCCGCAGGATTTCGGCGAGGAGGTTACCCTCACCTTCAACATCTACATCAACGGTGTGAAGCGCTATCAGATTGGTAAGCCCGCCACGGGCAGCCTCCCCTCGCTCAAGATGTCGCCCGGCCGCTCGACGAGCGTCTCGCTCACCTTCAACGAGGAGGTGAAGGTCGAGGAGCTCTCGCCCGAGAACCCCATCTTTGGCGATGGTTCGGAGCATGACCCCTATGTCATCGTCGATTTCGAGGATCTGACCCAGATGTCACAAATGCTCGAGACGGACAACCAGGCCGGCAAATACTACATGCTGGTGGCCGATATCGACTTGGGCGATACCCCCTGGCAGCCCGCCGAGCGCGACTTCTGCGGCACCCTCGACGGGAACGGTTATACCATTACGGTGGGTTCGCATGGCTTTGCCGGCGAAAATTCGGGCCTCTTCTACTCGCTGGGCGATGGGGCCACCATGAAGAATCTCAATCTGGTTTGCGCCGAGACGGCCCAGACGGGAGGCACCACCTTCGGTCTGCTCGCCAACCGAACGCAGCCCGGCTCGGTGATCAGCAACTGCCACGCCTCGGGCGACTTCAGCGGCGACAAGACGGGCAGCTATGTCTATTGGGGAGGCCTGGTGGGCACCTCCTACGGAGGCGTCATCGACCACTCGTCGTTCACCGGCTCGCTCAAGGGCGATATCAACAACAGTAAGGGTACCATCGGCGGCCTGGTGGCCGAGGTGGATGGCCCCACGGTCATCATCAACAGCTATGTCTCGGGTTTGGTGGCCAACGACCCCAAGGCCAACGGCAACGGCAAGTCGCTCTATGTGGGTGGTTTTATCGGCAAGAACAACGGCGCCGACATCCTGAACTGCTACTCGCGCGGTACGATGTATGCCCTGACCAATAGCGCCAATGTGGGCGGATTCATCGGACTGAATACCAGCGGTAATATCGATAACTGTTATAGCGATGTCGATATGGAGTCCATCGGCTCGGGCTCGGGTGTGAAGAAGGCCACCTTCATCGCCGAGCGCGACGGAGGCAACATCACCCACTGCTACGACCTGACCGGTAAGACGATTCTTCCCTATCCCGATTGGCGCGAGAGCGACAATACGGTGTCGGCCGACTATGAGGGGGCGAGCCAAAGCGTTGCAACCCTGCTCAATCAATATGCTGCCGATAAGTCATACGGCTACGAAGGATCCCTCTTCTTCTACTCTCCCTGGACGCTGACCCGAGGTGGTACCATGCTTGAGTTGATCGGCAACCTCGAGCCCGTGGAGGAGTAGGGCGGAGGCCAATTCAAAATTTAGGATTCAAAATTAGAGCTGTCAGCACTCGCTGACAGCTTTTTTTAATTCACGATTCACGATTAGTTTTCCTTGACGATGGGGATGGGGAGAGTTAGGGAGATTTAGAAATTATGGGAGATATGGGAGAGTGTCCCCTAAATTTCCTAAATTCCTTATAATGGTTCGGTCGAAAGCGTGATTGATTTTTGATTTTATAGGGCAAATTTTGCCTTGCCTTGTTCGCCCCGAATGGGAGGTACGCTTTAGTACATCCCATCCGGGGCTTACTTCGTTAAGACAAAATTTGCCCTATAAAATCAAAAATTAACGCACTTTGAAACCCTCATCAGCACGCATCGGCATCGGCTGGTTGTAGTAGCCCTCTGCCAGACGATCCTTGATCGAGCGGAATACATTGAGCGTGTACTCCACATCCTCCATCGTGTGGGCGGCGGTGGGAATCACGCGCAGAATCATCTCACCCTTCGGGATTACGGGGTAAACCACAATCGAGCAGAAGAGCTTGTGGTTCTCGCGCAGGTCAACCACGAGGTTGGTAGCCTCCTCCACCGAGCCCTTCATGAATACGGGGGTTACGGGGGTGTTGGTTACGCCGAGGTCGAAGCCGCTCTCGCGCAGACCCTTCTGCAGGGCGTTGGTAATCTCCCACAGCTTCTCCTGCAACTCGGGACGCTCGCGGATGATCTCCAGACGCTTCAGGGCACCGATAACCATCGGCATGGGGAGCGACTTGGCATAGAGCTGCGAACGCATGTTGTAGCGGAAGAGGTTGATCAGCCAGCGGGGACCGCAAACGAAGGCGCCGATGCCGGCCATCGACTTGGCGAAGGTGTTGAAGAGGACATCCACCTGGTCGGTAACGCCGAAGTGGGCAGCCGTACCGCGACCGCCGGGGCCCATCGTACCAAAGCCGTGAGCATCGTCAACCAGGAGGCGGAAGTTGAACTCCTTCTTCAGGGCAACGATCTCGTCGAGTTTACCCATATCGCCCTTCATGCCGAATACACCCTCGGTGATTACGAGTACACCACCACGCTGCTGCTCGGCGAGCTCGGTAGCGTGCTGGAGCTGCAGGCGGAGCGAGTCGATGTCGTTGTGGCCATATACGAAGCGCTTGCCGTTGTGCATGCGCAGACCGTCGATGATGCAGGCGTGAGCCTCGGCATCGTAAACCACTACATCGCGGTGGGTCAAAAGGCAGTCGATGATCGAAATCATGCCCTGGAAGCCGAAGTTGAGCAGGAAGGCATCCTCCTTGCCTACGAAGTCGGCCAACTCGCGCTCGAGCTGCTCGTGATACTTGGTCTGACCGCTCATCATGCGGGCACCCATCGGGGCTGCCATACCAAACTCGGCGGCACCCTTGGCGTCGGCCTCGCGTACCTCGGGCAGGTTGGCCAGACCCAGGTAGTTGTTCAGGCTCCAGTTGAGAACCTCCTGACCGCGGAAGCGCATGTGAGGACCAATCTCACCCTCCAACTTGGGGAAGGCGAAGTAGCCGTGGGCAAAAGCCATGTACTGACCAATCGGGCCACCGGCATTCTTCTCTAATCTTTCAAAAATGTCTACCATTTTGATTTTGGGTTAAATTTGTATTTAGTTAATAGCTATTATTCTAACATACAAAGGTAAAGAAAAAAGACGATATTTTGTCAATTCGGGCAAAATTCTTGCGTTTTTACGCATTTATACCCATTTTTTTCTTACTTTTGCTCTATGACTTCACTCTATCACGATATCATCTTCGGCCCGGTTCGCTCACGCCGTCTGGGCCTCTCGTTGGGGGTTAATCTCCTGCCTACCGAGTCGAAACTCTGTTCGTTCGACTGTATCTATTGCGAATGTGGTTGGAATAGCGACCACCCGGGTCAGCGACGCTTCAACCGCCGCGAGGATGTCAGCCGCCTGCTGGCCGAGACCCTGGGGCGCATGGTCGGGGAGGGAACGCCCCCCGATGTAATCACCTTTGCCGGCAACGGGGAGCCGACGCTCCACCCTGAGTTTGAGGCGATTATCGACGATACGCTGCGTCTGCGCGACGAGCTCTGCCCCGCGGCCAAGGTCTCGGTCTTGAGCAACGCCACCCAGCTCCACCGCGAGGGGGTCTGCCGTGCCCTGCGCAGAGTCGATAACAACATCTTGAAGTTAGATTCGGCCTTCGACGAGACGGTGCGCCAAATCAACCTGCCGCAGGGGGCCTACTCCGTCGAGCGCGTTGTTGAGCAGCTCTGCTCGTTCGAGGGGGAGCTGATTGTGCAGACGATGTTCCTGCGTGGCGAGTGCGACGGTCGCAAGGTGGATAACACCACCGAGGAGGAGGTGGCCGCCTGGTTGAAGCTCATCGAGCGCATCCGCCCCCGCAAGGTGATGGTCTATTCGCTCGACCGCGACACCCCCTGCCCTACGCTGGAGAAGGTCTCGAAGGAGGAGTTGCAGCAGATTGCCCGTCGCGTCGAGGCGTTGGGGATTCCCTGCCCGGTGGCCGGATAGCGGGAAAACAGCCATACAAGGAGGGGGAGCGCAAAGTGCGCTCCCCCTCTTGGATTATTGCTCATCCCACAGGATGAGTTTGTCGGTGTCGTAGCCCCGCTGTCGGGCCAGTGCGAGGATGTGGTCGAGGGTGGCGGGTGGCAGTTGCGGAGTTCGCGCAAGGAGCCACAAGTAGCGTGGCGAGCGGCTGCCGATCAACATCCACCCCTCGCGCATGTCGCACTCCAGGATGTTGTAGTCGGAGTAGAAGATCCAGAAGAAGCTGACGCGCAGACGGCCGGGCTCTTTGGTGCGCTTGGCGCGTCCGACCGTCACCCGCCGCACCCCTCGCTTGGCATCGTAGCCACTGTTCTCCACAATGATGTAACCGTTGTCGTCGAGCGTGTAGCGGGTCTCCACCTCGCTCAAACCCCGTTCGAAGGAGTGGTCGAAGCGGGCCACCTCGTACCAGCGCCCCAGGAGCGATTGCAGCTCCATCTCCTTGACCGTCTCCCGATTGATCGAACTCCCCGAGCAGCCCATCAGGGCGATGCCTCCCACCAACATGAGTAAAATAAGCAGTAACATAGCTGAAAATTTACCCCACTCGGCGCATGAATCTTGCCAAATGGGGTAAAGTGTGGGAGAAATATGGTCGGATTATCGCTCCAAAAGGAGGGAGCCGATGGCTCGGTAGATCCCTTCGCCGTCGTAGCCCGCCAGGTGGTAGAGCTCAGCCGGCGTGCCGTGCTCGATGAAGGCGTCGGGGATGCCCAACGACTTGATTTTCAAATTGTAGCCATGAGATGTGAGCCAGGCGCTCACCGCCTCGCCCACGCCTCCGCGCAGCGTGCCATCCTCCACCGTAAGGAGATATTGATAGTGCCCGCCTATGGTGTGAAGCAACTCTTCGTCGAGGGGCTTGGCGTAGCGCAGGTCGTAGTGCCCCACCCGAATACCATTTTCGCGGTGTCGCTCGACAGCCTGCTCCGCAAAGCGGGCCACCGTGCCGATGGTCAGCACCGCCACCTTGTCGCCCTCACGCAGGCAGCTGCCCCTTCCGATGGGGAGCTCCTCGAAGGGCTCGTTGCGCCACTTCTCACCTACGCCGCCACCTCGCGGATAGCGGATGGCAAAGGGGCGGTCGCTCTTCAGGGCCGTAAACATCAGGTTGCGCAACTCGCGCTCGTTCTTGGGGGCTGCCACCACCATCTCGGGGATGGCCGAGAGGTAGGCCAAATCGTAGGCGCCGTGGTGTGTGGCACCATCCTCGCCCACCAGACCTCCGCGGTCGAGGCAGAAGGTGACGGGGAGTTTTTGCAGCGCCACATCGTGGATGATGTTGTCGTAGGCGCGCTGCATGAAGGTGGAGTAGATGTTGCAGAAGGGGCGCAGACCTCCGGCGGCTAATCCCGCCGAGAAGGTGACGGCATGCCCCTCGGCAATGCCCACATCGAAGCATCGCTCGGGCATCTGCTCCATCATGATGTGCATCGAACAGCCCGAGGGCATGGCGGGGGTGATGCCCACCACGCGCTCATCGCGGCGTGCCAACTCCAGAAGCGTCTCGCCAAAGACATCCTGGTAGCGGTCGACGGCCGACGAGGAGGCGATGCGCTCGCCGGTGAGGGGGTTGTAGCGCCCGGGGGCGTGCCATACGGCGGGGTTGTTCTCGGCCGCCTCCAACCCCTTGCCCTTGGTGGTCATCACATGGAGCAGCTTGGGCCCCTCGATGCGCTTGAGGGCCTTCAATACGCGCACCATCCCCTTCAGGTCGTGGCCGTCGATGGGGCCGAAGTAGCGGAAGTTGAGGCTCTCGAAGAGGTTGCTGTTTTTGAGCAGACCCTGCTTCACGGCGTTGCCCGCCTTCTGGCAGAGGCGCAGCAGCAGGGGCAGGTGCGAAAGCAGGTTCCACAGGCGACGCTTGAAGCGGTTGTAGAAACGCGAGGTGGAGATCTTGACCAGGTAGTTCTTCAGGGCTCCCGTCGCCTGGTCGATGGCCATGTTGTTGTCGTTGAGGATGACAAGCAGATTCTCGTTTTTGGAGGCTCCGGCGTTGTTCAACCCCTCGAAGGCGAGGCCTCCGGTCATCGATCCGTCGCCGATGATGGCCACTACGCTCCTTCGCTCCCCCTTCAGACGGGCCGCTTTGGCCAGGCCGTAGGCCGCCGAGATCGATACCGAGGCGTGGCCTCCGCCAAAGGCATCGTAGGGGCTCTCCGCCATGCGCGGGAAGCCGCTGATGCCCCCCAGGCGGCGCTTCTGTCGGAAGGCCTCGCGGCGACCGGTGATGATTTTGTGGGGGTAGGTCTGGTGGCCGACATCCCACACCAACTTGTCGTCGGGGGTGTCGAAGACATAGTGCAGGGCGACGGCCAGCTCCACCGTGCCGAGGCTCGATGCAAGGTGGCCCGGATTTTGGGCGCACTGCTCGATGATGTATTGGCGCAGCTCGTCGGCATATTGGCGCAACTCGTCGGAAGAGAGCCCCTTGAGCTCCTTCGGCGAGTCGATTTTCTCCAATAAAGAGGTCTTTTGTCGTCCCATGGTCTCACAAAAATAGAAAAAAAATATGAAATGCAGAGAATTCTTACTATCTTTGTTATCGTAAAAAGCATTTATCGGATATGAAATACAAGAGAATCCTTCTGAAATTGAGTGGAGAGTCGCTGCAAGGCGAACAGAAATACGGCCTCTCGCCTGCGGTGTTGCAGTCGTATGCCGAGCAGATCAAGCGCGTGGCCGCTGCGGGCGTGCAGATTGGTATCGTCATCGGAGGCGGTAACATCTTCCGCGGTCTGCAAGGGGCCAAAAAGGGCTTCGACCCCGTCAAGGGCGACCAGATGGGTATGCTGGCCACCATCATCAACTCGCTGGCCCTTCATTCGGCCCTCGAGGATAATGGCGTGAAGGCCAAGGTGCTCACCTCGATTCGCATGGAGCCCATTGGCGAGTACTACTCCAAGGCTCGCGCCCTCGAGCTGCTCGAGGCGGGCTATGTGGTCATCATCGGCGGCGGCACCTCCAACCCCTACTTCTCGACCGACACCGCTTCGGCACTGCGCGGCATCGAGATCGAGGCCGAGGTGATGCTGAAGGGTACCCGCGTGGATGGTGTCTATACGGCCGACCCCGAGAAGGATCCCACCGCCCGCAAGTTCTCGACCATCACTTTTGATGAGGTCTACGAGCGCAACCTGAAGGTGATGGATATGACTTCGTTCACCCTCTGCAAGGAGAACGGGCTGAATATCATTGTCTTCGATATGGATACCCCCGGCAACCTCGAGAAGGTGCTCTCGGGCGAAGAGATCGGCACATTGGTGAAATTATAGTTGGAGATTCCTGAAAGGAGATTTGAAAGGGGTAAAGCATAAAAGCACCTCCCCACCTCCCCAAGAGCAAAAACTTAACAACAAGTTAGAAGTGTTCGGAAGGAGATTTGAAAGGGGTAAAGCATAAAAGCACCTCCCTACCTCCCCAAGAGTAAAAACTTAACAACAAGTTAGAGGTGTTCGAAAGGAGATTTGAAGGGGGTAAAGCATAAAAGCACTTCCCCACCTCCCCAAGAGTAAAAACTTAACAACAAGTTAGAAATGTTTGAAAGGAAAACGAAACAAAAGAATGGTACGCTGTGGCTGCTGATTGTGTTGTTGGCTATTGTTGTGGCGCTGATGATCTTCCTGCCCGACGGTTCGACGGCCATGCCTTCGGAGGCGGCAGTCGAGGCCGTGGAGTCGGAGTATGATCATGTGCAGGTGGGGGATATGGCCCCCGACTTTACGCTGCCGATGTATGGAGGGGGCGAGGTCTCGCTTGCCGACCTGCGTGGCAAGGTGGTGCTGCTGAACTTCTGGGCTACCTGGTGCCCTCCCTGCATGCAGGAGCTCTCGGTGGTGCAGGAGCAGATTATCGATCGCTTTGCCGGTGAGGAGTTTGCCTTTATCTTCGCCTCGCGTGGCGATACCGAGGAGCAGATTCGCGCTACGCGCGAGAAGCGAGGCTTTCGCTTTCCGATGGCCATGGACCTCGATCAGCAGGTCTTCAACCGCTATGCCAAGAGGGGTATTCCCCACAACTACCTGATTGATCGTGAGGGTCGTATCGTGCATATCGAACTCGGCTATTCGCCCGAGGAGTTTGCCGCCTTTGTCAAGCTCATCGAGCAGACCATCCACAACCAAGCAACA
Organism: Alistipes sp.; assembly: GCA_045605785.1. GTDB lineage: Bacteria > Bacteroidota > Bacteroidia > Bacteroidales > Rikenellaceae > Alistipes. The sequence goes on from JAZUQP010000033.1 coordinate 12,435, forward strand.
AACAATTAATATATAGCACTATGGAGAGCAAGCAGATTTTGAACGACGCTACGACCCGCATGGAGCGCACGGTCGAGCACCTGGAGGATGAGCTCCTCAATGTACGCGCCGGTAAGGCTTCGCCCAATGTATTGAATGGTGTGATGGTGGACTACTACGGCTCGCAGACCCCCGTGTCGGGTGTGGCCAGCGTAACGGTTCCCGATGCCAAGACCATTTTGATTCAGCCCTGGGACAAGAACCTGATTCGTGTGATCGAGAAGGCAATTATCGATTCCAACATCGGTCTTACCCCCTCGAACAATGGCGAGCAGATTCGCCTCTCGATTCCTCCCCTCACGGAGGAGCGCCGTAAGGAGCTCGTAAAGCAGGTGCGTGCCGAGGCCGAGACCGCCCGTATCAGCCTGCGCAACGCCCGTCGTGATGCCGTCGAGGCCTTCAAGAAGGCGACCAAGGAGGGCATGCCCGAGGACGAGTCGAAGGATGGCGAGACCCAGGCCCAGAAGCTCCTGGAGAAGTATTCGAAGCAGCTGGATGCGCTTTTGGATAAGAAGGAGAAGGAGATTATGACCGTGTAATTTTTTCGGTGACAAGGCGGCTTGCGGCCGATAACCCTAAAGACGACGATGGGCTGTACTCGAAAGTGCAGCCCATCGTTGGTTTTAGGGCCGAGCGTAGTGGCAATTCAAAATTCAAAATTCAAAATTTAGAATTTAGAATTTAGAATTTAGAATTTAGAATTAAGAATTATTTTCTCATATCTCCCATAAAATCGGTATTATTTGCGTCATTGCGAGGAGCGTAGCGACGCGGCAATCTCAAACCCGAGGGTACGAGAGGCGGGTATTAAAAAAGATACCCGTGCGACCGGTGGGGTATGCGTGCAGTCAGTCGCAGGCTGACAATTCAAAATTCATAATTTTGAATTACTACTGATGCGATAAACTTTGCAGTGTTGCTTCTATTTTGTTGTGTATAAGTATATTAGAGTACTATTTATTGTTTTTGATTAGAAAAACCTTTTACCGTGCTGACCTTTCGGGCTGCAATTGGGAGCAGTGATTTATCACTGCGACAAGTCCCCCTTTGTCAAAGGGGGATTTAGGGGGAATGTCAATATGTTTTATTATATTAAGTAGTTGAGAATAAATTATTTTCGGGGTTGATTTTTGCTGCCTTTGGGCAGAATTTTAATAAGCAACGGCCTGTCAAGTGCACTTGAAGCGGGCCGTTGCTTATTAAAATAGAGGTGCAAAGCACCAAAAAATCAACTCCGGAAATTTATTGCATCAATAGTAATTGTGAATTGAGAAAAGCTGACCCGAAGGTCAGCTTTTTCTAATTTTGAATTCTGAATTCTACATTTTGAATTGTGAGCAACCTCACTACCTGCCTCCCCAGCGACGGAGGAACTCCTCGCGGCGGGCGGCCAGATTGCGACGCCACCCCTCCCAGCGCACATAGCGCAGCTTCTTCTCGGGGTAGATGTCCTTGATGGTAATCAGGATGCCGGTCTCCTCCACATCGCCAAAGTCGGGGTTGCAGACCGTATCGAAGAGGCGCATCGAGGGGGAGAGGTTGGTGTAGGCGTTGATCAGGGGCGGAATCTGCTCGCCCAAGTCGCGCAGACGCTGCACGAGGGTGCGGTGCTCCTCCTGGTAGCACTCCTCGGTGGGGGAGGCGGGCTTGCAGTCGTTGAGCTCCTGACCCAGGGGGTGAATGCCTTCGAGCAGGTTGTCGCGATCGCCGAAGTAGCGTTTCAGGAAGGAGAAGAGCAACTTGCGGGCCTCGCGGTTGTAGGAGGCATACATCGTCACCTTGCCAAAGAGGTAGCGCGTCTTGGGGTTCATCACCACGAGGGCTCCCAGGCCATCCCACAGATTGTCTAACGCATAGAGACTCTTGGGGTTACGGCGTGCTTGGTAGGCAGGCTGGACAAACGAGCGGCCCAGCTCGATGGTGTGAGGCAGGAAGCGCTTGCGGAAGCGCTCGCTGAAGCGGAAATAGTGCTCGGTGGAGAGGTGCTTCGGGTGGGGGTCGGTGCATACGATGAAACGGTAGCCGCCCACAATCTCTTGGGCTGTGGGGTCCCATACGATAAGCTGGCAGTAGCCATTCTCGGCACGGTCGTCATCGTCGATATCGACCTCCTGACCGGTGCCACCACCGGCCAAACGGAAGGCCTCCTCACGCAGGCGACCCACCTCGAGCATCAGATTGGGGCAGAGATGGGCCCGGAAAACATAGATCTCATTTTGAGCCTTCTTGGTATCACGCAGCTTGCGTTCGGGTGTCAGCTCGGCAAGCAGCAACTCTCGATCCACGGGAGCAATGATCGGATTGTTCATAGGCTTGATTGGTCTGTTTGGGCACAAATGTAGCAAAAAAATCCCAATTGAGAGGACTCTTCGTCCTACTTTTTCAACGCATAGACCGCCTCACGCACATAATCGGCCTGTTGCTGCACGCTTCCCACCGACTGTAATTCGCTCAGTGGTATGGGCTTACCGACGCGGATGGTAAAACAGCTGCCGGCCTGTCGGAACATCTCGTCCACCAAAAAGAGCATCTCGATGTTGAACTTGATGCCGAGTGCCGTGCGGAGGTTGGCGAGGCGGTAGAAGCGGTTGGAGAGCTCGCCCTCGACAAATACGGGGACCACCTCGCGGTGGGTCTGGTGGGCCTTCTTGATGAAGTTGGTGCGCCACTTCAGGTCGCTCACCACCCCCTTTTTGCGGCGTGAGCAGAGACCGGCGGGGAAGGTCAGCACGGGGAGTTCGCCATAGAGGGCCTCCTCGAATCGGCGGGCATACTCCATGCTCTGCGAGCCATGCTTGTTGACCGGAATCCAGAGCGGGCGCAGGGGCTCCATATACATCAGCAGGTCGTTGACAATCACGCGAGCATCACCGAAGTGGTCGATGAGCTTGTCGGCCAACATCATGCCGTCCATACCCCCGAAGGGGTGGTTCGAGGCGAAGAGGTAGCGGCCATCGCGGGGGAGCTCTTCGAGTCCCTCGATCTTGTAGTCCACCTTCAGAATCTCGAAGGCCACATGGATAAACTCCTGGGGCGAGGCGTCCCAGGCGCGGGCCATTGCTTCGTTGAGCTCGCGCTCGTGAATCAGCCGTTTGAGGTAGTTCACCACAAAACGGGGTACATATCGAGAGGCCTTGGGTGCTTTCGATTTCAGTACGGCGTGCAAATCTATTTGCGGCATAGGTCAATTGAAAAATATTGGAACAAATATAGGGAAAAATTCCCATAAAAGCGCTAACTTTGAAGCCAAATATGCAATAATAGGTAACCAATGACCTCACAATACCATACTCCCGTGCTGCTCGAAGAGTCGATCGACCTGCTCGACATCCGCCCCGACGGATGCTATGTGGATCTCACCTTCGGGGGTGGCGGCCACTCGCGCCGCATCCTCGAGCGCCTGGGCCCCGAGGGGCACCTCTATGGGTTCGATCAGGATCGTGATACCGAAGCCAACGCTCCGCACGACGAGCGCTTCAGCTATGTGGCGAGCAACTTTCGCTTCCTGCGCGGACAACTCCGCTATCGGGGTGTGGAGCAGGTGGACGGCATCTTGGCCGACCTGGGTGTCTCGTCGCACCACTTCGACGCCACCGAGCGCGGCTTCTCGTTTCGCGGAGAGGCGCCTCTCGACATGCGCATGAATCAGCGCGGCCGACTGACAGCGGCCGATGTGGTGAATGGCTACGACAAAGCGACCCTGACGCGCATCTTGGGCGATTGGGGCGAGTTGGAGACCCCGTGGAAGGTGGCCAACTGCATCGAACGAGCACGCAGCGTGGCCCCCATCCGCACGACGGCCGACCTGGTGGCTGCCGTGGCCCCCTGTACCCCTGCACAGCGCGAGGCGAAGTTTCTGACCAAGCTCTTCCAGGCCCTGCGCATCGAGGTGAATGGCGAGATGGAGGCCTTGAAGATGGCCCTCGAGCAGAGCTTGAAGATGCTCAAACCGGAGGGTCGTCTGGTGGTCATCTCCTACCACTCGCTCGAAGATCGTCTGGTCAAGAACTTCTTTAAGAGTGGTAACTTTGAGGGGCGCATCGAGCGCGACTTCTACGGTCGCTCGACGACCCCCTTCGAGGTGGTAACGCGCAAGGCGGTAGTCCCCACCGACGAGGAGCTGGTGCGTAATCCCCGCTCGCGTTCGGCCAAGCTGCGCGCTGCGAGCAAGGTGGCCGTAGAGAAGGAGTAATCGAAAACGGAGTATGCAGCACGACCACGATTTCAATCCGCAGAGCGAAGAGGAGCGCCTGGAGGCGGAGCGCGAGGCCGAATTGGCCCGCCGCATTCGTCGTGAGGTGCGCCGTGTGCAGCGCGGTGATGCCGACGAGGAGATGCGCCGCGAGGAGGAGGCCGAAGCCGAGCAGCGGCGCCTCGAAGAGGAGGAGCGTGCCGCCCGCGAGCGACGCAACCGCAACCCCCTCTTCGGACTCATCACGGGCAGCATTCTGCGTCAGGAGTGGCTGGCAAACCACTACCGCTATCCGCTGATGATGGCGGTCGCCTTTTTGGTGAGTATCATCGTGATGTTTTGGTCGTTGAGCCTCGACATGCGTTGCTCGCGCATGGGCGACGAGGTGCAGCTGTTGCGTGAGCGCTCGGTGCGCCTGCGCGAGGAGTGCAGCCGACGCGCGAGCCACTCGGCCGTGGTGGAGGAGCTGCGCCGACGCAACATCCCCTTAGAGGATCCCCGTACACCCCAAGAGATTGTTGAAGAGTAGAGACCATGGCCCAGCAGAGAGAACCATCAAAAATTAAGAGCGACATCCTGACCCGCGTCAGGGTGCTCTATGTGCTCTTTGCGCTGGTGGGTCTGGTGATTCTTGCACGCCTGATATGGATTCAAATCTCGCCCGAGGTGCGCACGCAGTCGGCGGCCATCGAGGAGCGTATCTTTCGTAAAGACACCCTTCTGGCGCGTCGGGGCAATATCCTGGCCCGCAATGGCGAGGCGTTGGCCACCTCGATCTTCCGCTACCGCATCCTCTTCGACTTCTCGGCCGAGGGGTTCGACTCGTTGCAGCTCTTCCGTGAGCAGAGCGACTCGTTGGCCGAGTTGCTGGCCGCCTACTTCCGCGACCGCAGCTATGCGCAGTACCGCGATTTGATGTGGCGCCTGCACGACGAACACTACCGTCTGGTGCCGCGCAAAGATACCGCCTACTACAACGCCTCGACCCGTTTCGGGCGATGGATCAACCGCCTGCGCGGGGTCGATACGCTGGTCCACCGCACCCTCTACGATACGGTGCGCGACCGACGCCTCTGCGAGGTGCTGCCACGAGCGGTGGATTATGCCGAGTGGCAGGAGCTGAAACACTATCCCATCCTGAATTGGAACATGGGCATGACCTATCGGCGCGAGCCCTACGACGAGCGCGTCTATCCGCAAGGGGAGCTGGGGCGCCGTACCATCGGCCTCTACCACCCCGATCGTGGCAGCTACGGCATCGAGGCGGTCTGCCGCGAGGCCTTGGCAGGAAAGGGGGGTACCGAGTGGCGCCAGCGCATTGCCCACGGATTCTCGGGGCGCGTGGCGGGCCACAAGGGAAATATCGACCCCGAAGATGGTGCCGATGTGGTGACGACGCTCGACCCCGATGTGCAGGATGTGGCCGACAAGGCGCTGCGTAGCCAGCTTACGGCTCAAAATGCCCTGTGGGGCACCACCATTGTCATGGAGTGCAACACGGGCGAGGTGTTGGCCCTGGTCAATCTGGGGCGTCGGGGCGATGGCAGCTATGGCGAGTTGGAGAACTACGCCTTGAGCCGTCGCACGGAGCCCGGCTCGACCTTTAAGTTGGCTTCGCTCCTGGCGTTGGTCGAGGATTGTGGTGCCGACCTCGACTTGAGCTACGATACGGGCCACGGCAAGCGCGTGGAGGTGGGGCGCAGCTCGGTAGTCGACGACCACGATGCCGGCGGCGAGCTCGACATGTTGAATGCCTTTGCGCAATCCTCCAATGTCTTCTTTGCGCGGGCTGTCTACGAGGCCTACAAGGGGGATTCGCAGCGCTATGTCGATTTTCTGAAGCGACTGCACCTCGACCGTGCGGTGGGATTGGAGGCCTATGGCGAGCGAGCTCCGCTCTTGCAGGAGCCCAGCAAAAAGGGGTGGTATCCCCATGTTACCCTCCCCAATATGGGCTACGGCTATGCCGTGGAGCTCACTCCGATGCAGGTGGCTACGCTCTACAATGCGGTGGCCAACGACGGGGAGATGGTGGCTCCGCGCCTGGTGAAGGAGATTCGCCGAGGCGACAAGGTGGTGGAGCGCTTCGAGAAGCAGGTGCTTGTCGAGAGGATCTGCTCGGAGGAGGCCCTGCGCAAGGTGCGTCGCTGCCTGGAGGAGGTGCCGCGCAGCGGTACGGCCCACTACTACTTCCGCGATACGAGCCGCTACCGCGTGGGTGCCAAGACGGGTACGGCCCAATTTGCCCAGGGCGACATCCACTACTCCGACGGCTACTACTTGGGCACGATGGTCTGCTACCTGCCGGCCGAAGCGCCTCGCTATACGGTGCTCACCTCGATATTTACCCAGCGGGGCCGTGGGCGTACCATCTATGGTGCGGGGTTGGCCGGTCCGGTCGAGAAGGCGGTGGCCGACTACCTCTCCACGCGTGAGGTGCACCCCTTCGAAGGCGAGGGGGGCTGCGAACTCCCCACCCAAATCAAGGGGGGCGACCTGGCCGCCGTGAAGCGCGTGGCCGACCACTACGATGTCGAGGTGGAGGGGCTTACGCGCCGAGGTTGGGGCGCTGTGAAGGGCGACTCGCTCGGATTGCGGGTGCAGACCGTGGCGGGTCAGGAGGTGGTGCCCGATGTGCGGGGCATGGGCCTCAAAGATGCCCTCTTTCTGTTGGAGAGTCGGGGGCTGAAGGTGAAGTTCTCGGGCCGAGGAGCCGTAAAGCGCCAACAACCGGCTGCGGGCGAGCCGCTCAAACGGGGGACGACAATTACCATCACCCTCGAATAGCAAGACGAGATAGGAAATTAAAAGTTTTGGAAGATGAATATAGATAAGTTGATAGAGGGGTTTGAGCCGAAGGCTCGCCACGGAGCACCTGACACCCGGGTGGAGGGGCTCTGCTACGACTCGCGTGCGGTGAAGGCGGGCGACTGCTTCTTTGCCGTGGTGGGGGTTGCGAGCGACGGCCACGCCTACATCGAGCGGGCCATCGAGGCGGGCGCCGTGGCGGTGGTCTGCCAGCGTATGCCCGAGGTGTTCCACGAGGGGGTCTGCTACCTGCAAGTGGAGGATAGCAACGAGGCGATGGCGTGGATGGCGGCCAACTTCTATGGCCACCCTTCGCGTGAGTTGAAGTTGGTGGGTGTTACCGGCACCAACGGCAAGACGACCACCGCCACGCTCCTCGCTGACCTCTTTACGGCGCTGGGCTACCGCACGGGACTGATCTCGACCGTGCTCTATCGGGTGGCCGATCGGGAGTACCCCTCGACCCACACCACGCCCGATGCGATTCGTCTGAATCGTCTGATGCGCGAGATGGTTGATGCCGGTTGCGACTACTGCTTTATGGAGGTCTCGTCGCACGCCATCGCCCAGAAGCGCGTGACGGGGCTCCACTTCGCCGGAGGTATCTTCACCAACCTTACGCACGACCACCTCGACTACCATAAGACCTTTGCCGAGTACCTGCGAGTGAAGAAGAGCTTCTTCGACGGCTTGGGGCGCGATGCCTTTGCGCTGGTCAATATCGACGACCGCAACGGCCGTGTGATGGTGCAGAATACGCTGGCCCGGGTCAAGAGCCTCTCGCTGCGTTCGGTGGCCGACTTCAAGTGCAAAATCATCGAGATGCACCTCGACGGCATGTTGCTCCAACTCGACGGTCAGGAGCTTTGGGTCGGTCAGCTGGGCCGATTCAATGCCTACAACCTGTTGAGCATCTATGCGGCCGCCACGCTGTTGGGGGCCGAGCGCGAGGAGGTGCTGCGCCTGATGAGCCTCTTGCGGGCCGTAGATGGTCGCTTCGAGTCGGTGCAGGCGGCCGATGGCACGGTTGCCATCGTCGATTATGCCCACACGCCCGATGCGTTGGAGAATGTGATTCAGACCATCGAGGAGATTCGTCGCCCCGAGCAGCAGCTCTTGGTGCTCTGCGGCTGCGGTGGTGACCGCGACCGTACCAAGCGCCCCGAGATGGCCGCCATCGCCACGCGCTACGCCACGATGTCGATCTTCACCTCGGACAACCCGCGCAGCGAATCCCCCGAGGCGATTCTCGACGAGATGGTTGCCGAACTCGACCCCTCGGCCCGCTACCTGCGTCAGGCCGACCGTGGCGAGGCGATCCGCATGGCGGCGATGTTGGCCCGCCCGGGCGACATCCTGTTGGTGGCCGGCAAGGGACACGAGACCTACCAGATTGTAGGGAACGAGAAGCTCCACTTCGACGACCGCGAGGAGGTGCGCAAGGCCTTCGAGAAGCTGCACGGCGGAGTTGCCCGCTAACGAAAACCCATAAACGAAAATGCACAAACCGAAATTAGCAATTAAACCCAAATTATAGCTATGTTTTATCACTTGTTTGACTATTTGAAGGAGTTCTACGATCTGCCCGGCTCGGGAATGTTTCAGTATATCTCGTTTCGAGCCGTGGCGGCGATCATCCTCTCGCTGCTTATCGTCATCTTCTTTGGTAAGGGGATTATCCGTTACCTGCAGCGCAAGCAGATTGGCGAGGAGATTCGTGATTTGGGCTTGGAGGGTCAGTTGCAGAAGCGTGGCACCCCCACGATGGGTGGCGTGATCATCCTGCTGGCCATCCTGGTGCCGACACTCCTCTTTGGTCGCCTCGATAACATCTATATCCAGCTGCTCCTGGTCTCGACCGTGTGGCTCGGATTCATCGGTGGTCTGGACGACTACATCAAGGTCTTCCGACACAATAAGGAGGGGCTGAAGGGGCGCTTCAAGATTGTGGGCCAGGTGGGCTTGGGTGTCATCGTGGGCCTCACGATGTGGCTCTCGGAGGATATCGTGGTGCGCGAGAAGATGTTGCGCCCCATCGAGACGGTCTATGTGAACGAGGCGGGCGAGACGATTACCCACCATAGCGAGCAGGTGATGTTGAGCCCCGATGCGGTCAAGACCAACAAGACCACCATCCCCTTCCTGAAGAATAACGAGCTGGACTATAAGCAGTTGGTGGGAGGTCACGAGAAACTCTCGTGGTTGCTCTATATCCTGGTGGCCATCTTCGTGGTAACGGCCGTCTCGAACGGAGCCAATCTGACCGACGGCCTGGATGGGTTGGTGACGGGCGTCTCGGCCCCCGTGGTGGTGGTGCTGGCCATCCTGGCCTACCTCTCGGGCCACATCGTCTATGCCGACTACCTCAATATCATGTATATCCCGGGCTCGGGCGAGTTGGTGGTCTTCGCCGCCGCCCTGGTGGGTGCCCTGGTGGGCTTCTTGTGGTATAACTCCTTCCCGGCCCAGATCTTTATGGGCGATACGGGGTCGTTGGCCATCGGCGGTATCATCGCCGTCTTTGCTCTCTGCATCCGTAAGGAGCTGCTGCTGCCCATCCTGTGTGGCGTCTTCTTGGTGGAGAGCCTCTCGGTTATCGTGCAGGTGGGCTACTTCAAGTACACGAAGCGCAAGTATGGCGAGGGGCGCCGCATCTTGAAGATGTCGCCCATCCACCACCACTACCAGAAGTGCGGACAGTTCGAGACCAAAATCGTGGTACGCTTCTGGATTATCTCGATGCTCCTGGCCGCCATCGCCCTGGCAACCCTCAAAATCCGATAGAGAACATGAAACATTCGCGCGTACATCTTTTGGTTTTAGGGATATTGGGGTCGTTGTTCTTTGCCTGTACCCGGGATAAGGATAAAAACTTCTCCTGGAACCTCTTTTCGGATGATATCACGGTGGAGGAGGCTCGTTATTATTTTGAAAACGAGAGTAGCCAAACCCGAACAGAGCTCTCGAATATCCTGCCTTTTGCACTGAATGATGCGATTCTGAATTGGGACGAGGCAGGGGAGTCCTCCTCGGATATTATCTCTTCGGTTGATGTCCCGATTAGCGGAGAACAGCAATATGTTGTCGTAAGATTTGCGGACGGTTTCTATCCCTATTCGGTGATGGCAGACTCTAAAGTGGTCATTGTCAAGTCGCAAGAAACGGGAGAAATGCAGACCTATGTGCGTATATCCATCCCCGACGAGGCCTATGATGGGGGCGGAAAGGTGTGTGATTTAACCCTAAATTGCGAGCATCGCGGCCACTACTCCGGATTGGAATTTTATGTTACCCCCAATGGCTTTCCGGCGGCAGTAGTGCAATATCGTGAGGGAGAGCCCGTATCGCAAGTATTTCTGTATGACACCGAAAAGACGGCCACACAAAAGAGAGAGATTTTTGCTCGTCTGATGGGAGATACTTTCATCATTCCCATTGACAACAGCGAGACTCGCGCATTTGTGTCCGACGGAGAGTGGGATTACGGACTCCCCGGGTCGGCATTTATCGGGACTGATGGTGAGTATTATGTATATGTGGATACCGATGGGGATGGAAAGAGCGACTCCATAACCACTTTGGAATTCTATAACAATATGATGGGAAATTGGGCCGGCGACGGTATCTCTCCTCCCGATTGGGGTGGCGATGATTCCGGTGGCGGAGGCTCGGGTGGTGGCTCCGAGGGTGGCGGTATCCCCGAGGGAGGTAGCGAAGGGGTGTCCGGTGGTGGAGGCTCCGGGAATGGGGCCGATAGCGGAGATAGCTCGGGAGAAGGGACTGGTGACGGAGCAGGAGACGGAACGGGTGACGGAACGGGTGACAGCTCCTCCGGCGAAGGAACGGAAAACCCCGACATCCCAACAACCAACCCTGATGCTCCGGATATCACCCCGATACCTTGGCAGGATAACATCACTCCGCCATCCGCCGGAGGTGGAGGCAGCGGTGATGATGACAATGAGGAGAGTGAAGAGGAGGAAGAGGAGGAGCAACCCGCTGCCCCCAAAGTGAAACCTTGTGCCGACTCCCTCGCCATGGAGGCCAACCCATTGATGGAGATGCAAATTTCGGACGACAACAAAAGTTGGCGGAGTAATACTTGGGGATTTACCCGCATAGATCCCGAAACCGGAGGCTCAAAATTTCATGATGGATTGGATTTGCTCGGTGAGGAGGGGGTTACACCGGTCTACTCCATGTACGATGGAGTAGTTGTTAAGGTTGTTTGGGGACAGCCTTATAGGATTGATGAAAATACATATCCCGCTGATTATAGTGGAGATAAGGATGGCGCGGGTAATAGAGTAACAATAATGACTCGGCTTCCTAATGGAAAAATTATCTATGTCTCCTATTGGCATTTGGCAGAATATGGCAAAAACCCATATACACACAAACTTAAATATGGTCAAAAGGTAAAGGCAGGAGAGATTATTGGAATCGTAGGTCGCACGGGGAATGCTTACAAGAAAAAGGCGCATCTGCATTTGAAGACCAAGATAGACGGCACAGACACGAAAAACGACCCCATAAATAATCCCACCCACTATCTATATACAAAATTTAATGAACACGGTATTATAATTAGAGATTGTTAAAACAATGAAAAAACTATTACTTTTATTGGCGATATTCGCCGCGCAGGGTGTTGTTGCACAGGATATTAGGGTAGTACACCGAGTAAACAACAAAAGTATCTCTATCGACGAAGATGTGCCAAAAGGGAAAATGTTGGAACGCTTTGGTGCCCCCAAAAGCATAGATGAGTTCTATGACGAGTCCTATTCGGCAGATGTAATTCTCTACAACTACCAAGAGGGGATATTTGAGATGGCCGATAACCGCTTTCAGTCGTTTGTGGTTAAAACTATTCTTTATGAAGTGGTTATCAACAACAAGTATCGCATAAAAGTGGGGGATAATTGGTCGGCTTTTGTGGCGCAATTGGAATCGGAGCCCGTGAGTTTTCAAGCGGATGAAGATCGCATACGCCTCTATTGGGGTGTATCCACCGATTTTTTGTCTATTACCCTTAATGCGAACGGCACCATCCGAAGAATTGCCTGGGTAGTTCCGGTCTAAATTTAGTCGTTTATGAAGCGACTACTTCTACTTTTAGCTATATTTGCGGTGCGGGTTGATAGGGTATATTGATAAAGTGTGAAATAAAATTAGAGATATGAAACGAATTGTTGTGTTGGGAGGTGGAATCAGTGGATATGGTTCCGCGATATTGGCCCAGAAGAAGGGCTTTGAGGTCTTCCTGTCGGATGCGGGGCGCATTGCTGACCGCTACAAGCAGAAGCTCGAGGAGTGGAAGGTGCCCTACGAGGAGGGGGGGCACACCGAGGAGTTGATACTCAACGCCACGGAGGTGATCAAGTCGCCCGGCATACCCGAGAAGGCGCCCATCGTGCAGAAGTTGCGCGAACGGGGGATTCCCGTCATCTCGGAGATGGAGTTTGCCTTCCGCTACATCGGCAAGGCGAAGACCATCTGCATCACCGGCTCGAACGGCAAGACCACGACCACCTCGCTCATCTACAAAATCATGCACGACGCCGGCAAGCGGGTGGCGTTGGGTGGCAACATCGGCGAGGGCTTCGCCTACTCGGTGGCCCGAGGTGGCTACGATTGGTATGTGCTGGAGCTCAGCTCGTTCCAGCTCGACGGCATGTATGAGTTCCGTGCCGACATCGCCGTGCTGATGAACATCACTCCCGACCACCTCGACCGCTACGACTACTGGTTCCAAAACTATGTGGACTCGAAGCTGCGCAACACGCAGAATCAGCACTCGCGCAACTACTTCATCTACTCGGGCGACGACGAGGTCATCTGGCAGGAGATTGCCAAGCGCGGGCCGGCGCTCCACATGAAGCAGCTCCCCTTTGCCGTGAAGTCGGTGGTGGCGAGCGGTGTGGGCGACGCCTTCCCCGATGGCGACACGGGCAAGTTTACGGCCGTGGTGGGGGCTCGTGAGGTCAATATCGACACGCGCAAGATGCAGATCAAGGGGCTGCACAACACCTACAACGCCATGGCCGCCACGCTGGCGACCCTCGCTGCGGGGGTTACGCCGGCCAAGATACGCAAGGCTGTCTACGACTTCTCGCCCGTGGAGCACCGCCTGGAGCCGGTGGCCGAGGTGGGGGGTGTAAGCTGGATCAACGACTCGAAGGCGACCAATGTCGATTCGGTGTGGTATGCCCTGGAGTCGATGCAGCGTCCGCTGGTCTGGATTGCCGGCGGTACCGACAAGGGCAACGACTACGAGCCCCTGAAGGAGTTTGCCCGCGAGAAGGTTCACACGCTTGTCTGCATGGGCCTCGACAACAAGAAGTTGGAGGAGAGCTTCAAGGGGGTGGTGCCCGAGATTATCTCCACCTCGTCGCTCGACGAGGCGATGCAGGCCGCCGCGCGTGCCGCCCGTGAGGGGGATGCCGTACTGCTCTCGCCCGCCTGTGCCTCGTTCGACCTCTTCAAGAACTACGAGGAGCGCGGCCGCCTCTTCAAGGAGTGGGTCCTGAACAACCTCAAAAAGTAGCATAAGACAATGAGCGAGAGGAGTCAAAACGAGCCGACCCTGCTGCAACGCCTTTTCCGAGGGGATAAGGTGCTCTGGATTGTGGCTGCCGTCCTGGCCATCATCTCGATTTTGGTGGTCTACTCTTCGACCGCCAAGATGGCCTATGCCTCGTCGGGGGTGCGCTCGTCGGGCCACTTCCTGCGCGACCAGCTCCTGATACTCATCCTCTCGGTGATGGCCCTGCTGGTGGTGCACCGCATCAACAGTCGCGTCTACAACTACCTCTCCAAGTGGGTCTATTTCGCCTTCCTGGGCCTTACGGTGGCGGTCTACTTTCTGGGTACGACCACCAACGGAGCCGCCCGTTGGATTCCGATTTTGGGCTTCAACCTCCAACCCTCCGAGGGGTTGAAGGTGGCCACCATCCTCTTCCTGGCCCGTCAGTTGGCGGTGCGACAGAGCCTCATCGACAAGCTGCGCATCGTCCCCTCGTTCAACCCCTTCAAATGGGGCGAGAAGGAGCAGAAGAAGATCTGGCGGGAGGGCACCTGGCCCGTGCTGATGCCGATGTTGGCCTCGTGCGTGGTGATCTTTCCGGCCCACACCTCCTCGGCCGTGCTGGTCTTCGGTACCTCGTTGGTGATGATGCTCATCGGGCGCGTGCGCCTCGTGGAGCTCGCCAAGGTGGTGGGGTTGGCCGTGGTGGGGGTCTTTCTGATTATGGCGCTCAACCTCGGGCGTAGCGAGACGGCCGGCGGCCGCGTCGATACCTGGGTCGAGCTCTGGACCTCCGACCGCAGCGATGTGGCGGCCGACAAACTGACCGATACCGAGCGCTCGATGATTGCCATCCGTCAGGGTGGCATCGTGGGGCAGGGGGCGGGCCGGAGCGCCATGCGCGTCGAGATGACCCACCCCGAGAGTGACTACGCCTACGCCTTCTTCGTCGAGGAGTATGGCCTGATTATGGCGGTCTTCCTGCTGATGCTCTACCTCTGGGTCTTCTTTCGTGCCATCCTGATTTTTCAGCGGTGCGGTACCGCCTTCCCGGGGCTGTTGGTCCTGGGGCTCGGCATGCTGATCACCTCGCAGGCGCTGCTCCACATCATGGTGACGGTCAATCTGATTCCCGAGACGGGGCAGACCCTGCCGCTCATCTCGCGCGGAGGCTCCTCGACCCTCTTCACGGCCATTGCCCTGGGGATGATGCTCTCGGTGAGTCGCCAAAACGAGGAGCAGTCGCACGACCGCCCGCGCGGACAAAATCTGACCGTATAACCTTAAAAATGATAGAGATGGAGGATATTCGCCTCGATAAATACCTGTGGGCCGTGCGCATCTTCAAGACGCGCAGCGATGCCGCCGATGCCATCCGCAACAACCGTGTGCTGGTGAATGATGCCTATTGCAAACCCTCGCGTGAGGTGAAGATTGGCGACCGCATCTCGGTGAAGAGGATGCCCGTTACCTACCAATACAAGGTGGTGGAGTTGGTTTCGAGCCGCCAGCCGGCCAAGAATGTGCCGCTCTACTGCCTCAATATCACCCCCGAGGAGGAGTTGCAGAAGCTCTCCGTGCCGCGTGAAACGATCTTCGTCTTCCGCGACCGCGGTACGGGCCGTCCCACCAAGAAGGAGCGCCGCGATTTGGACTCGCTGATGGAGGGGATCTTCTACGATGACGACGAGGAGTAGCCCCGCCTCCGACACTTATCTCGTGCCCCCGAAAGATTTGTCATCTTTTGGGGGCACTTCGTTTTGGATATTCCCGCTTTTTTTCTAACTTTACAAATTGAAAAATTGTGTTTGGGGATGAAGCTCGAGGATTTGATGCTTTCGATGACTCCCGGCCTGGGGACGAAGGGGGTGAACCACCTCCTGGCGAAGTTGGGCTCGGCCGAGGCGATTTTTCGGGCTTCGGAGGCGGAGTTGCGGGCTGCGGAGCTTCGGCGCGAGGAGGCGCTGCGCGGGATTCTCACGCGTGCGGGTCGTTCGGCTGCCGAGGCCGAGATGCGCCACTGCGAACGCCACGGCGTGTGGGCCATCGCTTCGACCGACCGAGAGTACCCCTCGCTGATGCGTGAGGTGGCCGACTATCCCCATATATTATATGGTATGGGCGACCGTACGCTCTTCGAGCGGCCGATGTTGGCCATGGTGGGTACGCGCGAACAGACGCCTTATGGCGAGCGCGTCTGCCGCTACCTGATCGAGGGGTTGGCCGAGCGCATCCCCGAGGTGGTGATTGTCAGCGGCCTGGCCTTCGGTATCGACGGTGTGTGCCATCGGTTGGCCTTGGAGTGCGGGCTGAAGACGGTGGCCGTGGTGGCCAATCCCCTGCCGGAGGTTACGCCTACGCAGCATGCCCACCTGGCACGCGAGATTGTGCAGGCCGGAGGAGCCATCCTCTCGGAGCTGCCCTCCTCGACCAAGCAGAACGGGCGCTACTACATCCCGCGCAACCGCATCATTGCGGCTCTCTGTGAGGGGTTGGTGCTGGTCGAGTCGCCCGCTTCGGGCGGGTCGCTCGTCACGGCGCAGTTTGCCGACGACTACCACCGCGTGGTGATGGCCGTGCCCGGGCGTGTGGGCGACCGCACGGCGCTGGGGCCCAACAGCTGGATTCGTAACCGCAAGGCGCAGATGGTGCTCTCGGCCGAGGATATCATCCGCGAACTGATGTGGGATTTGCGCGAGGGGTACACATCGAAGCCTTCGACAACGGAGGAGGCCCCCTTGACGCGCGATGAGGAGGGGCTGTATAGCTGTTTCCGCTCGGATGATCCCCTCTCGTTGAGCGAGTTGCAGGAGCTCTCGTCGCTCGATACGCCCACGCTGACGGCGCTGCTGATGAGCCTGGAGCTGGCCGGCAGGATTCGTCTCTTGCCGGGTAACCGATACGAAAAGTTGCGACCATGAGATTGATCGATACCCACTCCCACCTCTACGAGGCGGAGTTTGACGAGGACCGCGACGAGGCGGTGGCCCGAGCCCGCGAAGCGGGGGTCGAGCTGCTCCTCTTTCCGGCCATCGACCCGGCCAGCAACCCCGGGATGTGGAAGGCGCTGGCCCGCTATGGCGACTACTGCCGCCCGATGATGGGGCTGCACCCCACCTCGATCAACGACAATCCGCGTTGGCGCGAGGAGCTCGACGAGGTGTTGGCCCTGTTGGAGTCTCCGCCCTGCGGGGTGAAGTTCTGCGGAGTGGGGGAGATTGGTCTCGACCTCTATTGGAGCCGTGATTTCGGAGCCGAGCAGTTGGAGGCCTTCGAGGTGCAGTGCTGCCGGGCCATGGAGCTCGACCTCCCCGTAGCGATCCATACGCGTGCGGCCTGGCCCGAGATGGAGGAGGCGATGGGGCGCCTGACGGAGGAGGCTCGGGGGCGCGGAGTGCGCTTAAGAGGGGTCTTTCACGCCTTTGCCGAGGATGCGGAGACCTATCGGCGTATGCGCTCGTTGGGCGACTTCAAGTTTGGCATCGGAGGGGTGGTAACCTTCAAGAAGAGCCTGCTGGCCGAGACGGTGAAGCAGATGGCGTTGGAGGATATGGTTCTGGAGACCGACTGCCCCTATCTGACGCCGGCCCCATTTCGCGGCAAACGCAACGAATCGGGATATATTTCGTATATTTGCCGAAAGGTTGCCGAACTGAAGGGGCTCGACGAGGAGCTGGTGGCCGAGGTTACCACGCGCAATGCCCGCGAGCTCTTCGGCCTCGAATCGTGAAACGGCGATGACCTGAAAATAGCTACGACCTAAAACAGAAAACTACTAATACCGAATGAAAAAATTGATCTTTAGCCTCATCGCGCTGCTCTGTGCAGCGAGCTGGGGGAGCTGGGAGCTCTCGGCCCAGGAGAGCGACCTCTTCAAATTGACCATCGAGACGCGCTTTGACTATCAGTACGACGCGTTGGATGGCGACAAAATGGACGAATCGACGGGCTTCAGAGGCAAGAATTTTAACCTCTGCCTCGATGGTCGCATCTCGCCCAAATTCAACTTCTCGTACCGCCAGCGCTTGAATCGCGCCCACAAGGACGAAAACTTCTTCGATGCCACCGACTGGCTCTGGCTCAACTACCAGCCCACCAAGAATTGGGGCATCTCGGCCGGTAAGCAGGTGGTGATGATTGGCGGCTACGAGTACGACCGCAGCCCCATCGACCTCTACTTCTGCTCGGAGTTCTGGCACCATATCTCCTGCTATCAGTTTGGTGCGAGTGTCACCTATACGACCAACAAGAGCGCCGATAAAATTATCTTCCAGGCCACGCAGAGCCCCTTCGACACGAAGCAGGACGACCTCTACGCTTTCAATCTCTTCTGGACGGGTACGCATGGCTGCTATACGGCGCTCCACTCGGTCAATGCCTCGGAGTTCTCCAAGGGCCACTACATCTATTACATCTCGCTGGGTAACCAATTCCGTTGGGGCGATGCCTGCTTGCAGGTCGATTTGATGGATCGCAGTGCCAACGGCAGCGCCTTCCTGAAGAACTATACGGTGGTGGGCGAGTTCTCCTACCTGATTGCCGACCGTGTCAATCTCTTTGTCAAGGCTACCTACGACAAGTGCGACGACGACTTTGTGCCGGGGGCCGATGCCACCCTCTTCCCGGGGAGTGAGCTGACCCGCTTTGGCGGTGGCGTGGAGTACTACCCGTTGGGGGGCCGCGGTGATCGCTCGGTGCGTCTGCATGCCGCCTATGCCCACACCCTCGGCGAGAATACCAATCCCGCAGGTGCCCTTATCGACCAAGACTCCTTCCTTACCGTAGGTCTGACCTGGCGTGTCGATATTCTGAAAATTGCCAAAAAACTGATTCGCCATGAGTAATAAAATGAAAAAATTTTCGATCGGCAAGTATATCCCGACGGGTATCCCCTGCCTGGTGATTGTGGTGGCTCTCTTCACCTATATCGGGTCGGAGATGGGTATCGCCAACATGCTCAACACGATTATGAAGACGGGCCACGACCTGCTGCTCAATACGGTCTTCTACCTGATGGCCATCTGCGTCATCACGGGAGCCATCGGCCGTCTGTTTGTCGAGTTTGGCGTCGTAACCCTCCTCGAAAAGCTGCTCCGCCCCTTGATGAAACCCCTCTTCAACCTGCCGGGTGTCGCCTCGTTGGGTGCGGTGATGACCTTCCTCTCGGATAACCCCGCCATCATCTCCCTCTCGCAGGACAAGGGCTTCGCCTCCTACTTCAAGAAGTATCAGTTTATCTCGCTGACGAACTTCGGTACGGCCTTCGGCATGGGCCTGCTGGTGATTGTCTTCATGGTGGGCAACGGCTACTACGCAGAGCCCTTTATCGGCCTCTTCGGTGCCTTTGTCGGCTGTATCGTCTCCACGCGCCTGATGCAGCGGTTTGTGGTGAGGGCCTACCCCCAGTACAAGGAGGAGTTCGAGCGTCCGCAGAACGAGATTCGCTCCGACAACTCGGAGTTCAAGACCGAAAAGTCGATCTTCCTGCGCGTGCTCAACTCGCTGCTCGACGGCGGTAAGACGGGTGTCGATGTCGGTATCGCCATCATCCCGGGCGTGCTGATCATCTCGTCGCTGGTGATGATTCTCACCTTCGGCCCGGCCGATACGGTTGACGGTGTAGCCATCTATACGGGAGCTGCCTACCAGGGCGTGGAGCTGCTGCCGTGGTTGGCCGGTAAGGTCAATTTCCTCTTCGATTGGCTCTTCGGTTTCCACGATCCCCATCTGATTGCCTTCCCCATCACGGCCCTCGGTGCGGTAGGTGCTGCTTTGAGCCTGGTGCCCAACTTCGCGGCCCAGGGTTGGCTCGACGGCAATGCCATCGCCGTATTTACGGCCATCGGTATGTGCTGGAGCGGTTATCTGAGTACCCACACGGCGATGCTCGACTCGATGGGTTACCGCGACCTCACCTCGAAGGCGATTCTGGCCCATACCATCGGAGGTATCTGTGCCGCCATCGCTGCCCACTGGATTTATGAACTCTATCTGCTGTTCGTTTAATAGCAACCTCGCCTTATGAGAGCTTCGATTTTGATTATCTATACCGGCGGTACCATCGGCATGAAGACCGATGCCGAGACCGGTGCGTTGGTTCCCTTCGACTTTAGCGGCATCTACGAGGAGTTCCCCTCGATTCGTCGCCTGCATGTAGACCTCGAGGTGAAGACCCTGGGTCCCATCGACTCGTCGAATGTCATCCCCTCGGATTGGATCGAGCTGGCACACCTCATTCGTGAGAACTATGCCCGCTACGACGGCTTCGTGGTGCTGCACGGTACCGATACGATGTCCTATACCGCCTCGGCGTTGAGCTTCCTGCTGGAGAATCTGGCCAAGCCCGTCGTCTTTACCGGCAGTCAGATTCCCATCGGTGTGCTGCGTACCGACGGCCGCGAGAACCTCATTACGGCCCTCGAAATCGCCGCCGCAAAGGATGAGCAGGGGCGCCCGATGGTCCCCGAGGTGTCGCTCTACTTCCAGAACTGCCTCTTCCGTGCCAACCGCACCTCGAAGCGAAGTGCCGAGGCTTTGAGTGCCTTCCGTTCGCTCAACTGCCTCCCCTTGGCCGAAGTGGGTGTCAATATCGCCTACCACACGGCCGGCATCCTGCCTCCGGCAGGCGAGGCCGACGAGGAGCTGTGTGTGGCCCCCGTGATGGATACCAATGTGATGGTTATCAAGCTCTTCCCGGGCCTCGACCGCCGTATGTTGGAGCGCATGCTCTCGACCGAGGGGCTGCGTGGCGTGGTGCTCGAGACCTATGGTGCGGGCAATGCCCCCACCTCGGAGTGGTTCCTCGAGGCGTTGGAGGATGCCATCCGTCGTGGCGTGAAGATTCTCAATGTGACGCAGTGCGGTGGTGGTAAGGTCTCGATGGATATCTACGAGACGGGTATGCGCCTGCAGCGCATCGGCGTGTTGAGCGGTTACGACATGACGGTGGAGGCTGCCGTGACCAAGATGATGTATGTGTTGGGTAAAAATCTCCCCGACGCGGAGGCCGAAGCGCTCTTCCGCCGCCCGATTCGCGGAGAATTTACCGAGTAAATCGTTGCACGAGAAAAAAAAATTTCTTATATTTCGCTCTGAAAAGTGGCTTAAAATTACCTTGAGTGGGTCGATTTTAGGCGTTGTTTTACGATAAGTGGTTGCTGTACAGTGGGTTGTATGGTTGCCCTTGTCGGGTGTGGATGTTTGGGCCGAAGTGCTCTGCGAGTCGATTTTTTGTCCGAGAGGGCCGATTCGTGTGTGGAGCAGGGGTGCAAAAGTGAAAAATAAGGAAAAATTTTACGACAAAAACTAATAAACACAAACTAATCAATTTAATCACAAAAAACTATGAAAAAACTGTTTTTGATGCTCGCAGTTGCCGCTTTTACTTTCGGCGCTGCAAATGTAATTGCTCAGGAGCCCGCCGCTGAGGCTGCTCCCGCAACGGAAGAGGTAGCTGCTCCCGCCGAGGAGGCTGTAGCCGAGGAGGTTGCCGTATCGGAGACCGAGCTTTCGGGTGGTTCTGCCATGCACCAGGTGCTGATGCAGAAGTTCCTCGAGGGTGGTTGGGGCTGGATGTTGCCCGTGCTCTTCTGCTTGGTAGCAGGTCTTGCCATCGCCATCGAGCGTATTCTCTTCCTGACGCTTTCGACCATCAACAACAAGAAGTTCATTGCCGAGATTGAGGCTGCTCTTCAGAACGGCGGTATCGAGGCTGCCAAGGAGGTTGCCCGCAACAAGCGTGGCCCCGTTGCTTCGATCTACTACCAGGGTCTGGATCGCTACGAGCAGGGTCTTGACGCCGTTGAGAAGGCCGTTGTATCGTACGGTTCGGTTCAGACGGGTCAGCTCGAGGCTAACCTCTCGTGGATTGGTCTGTTCATCGCTCTGGCTCCTATGTTGGGCTTCATGGGTACGGTAGTAGGTATGATCGGTGCATTCGACGCCATCCAGGCTGCCGGTGATATCAGCCCCACGCTCGTTGCCGGTGGTATTAAGGTCGCCCTGTTGACCACCCTGATGGGTCTTATCGCTGCCGTGATTCTGCAGGTCTTCTACAACTATCTGATTGCCAAGATCGACTCGCTGGTTAACCAGATGGAGGACGCTTCGATCACGCTGACCGATATCCTGACCGCTTACAACAAGTAATCACTCCCCAAAAGCGAAGATTAAAAGATGAAAAAGTTTTGTAATATTCTGCTGATTGTGCTGCTGGCAGTGACTGCACTGCTCGTGGTATACGCAGTAGCCTCCTCGCCGGAGAACCTGAATGCGGCAATCAGTCTGAACCTCATCTGGGGCTATATCCTCTTCGCCGCTGCCGCCCTGGCAGCCGTGGGTTGCGCCATTTGGGGTCTGATTAAGAGCCCGGCAGGTCTGAAGGGTACGCTGCTTTCGCTTGTACTCGTCGTTGCTGTAATTGTTATTTCGTATGTCGTTGCCAACGGTCACGATTATCAGATCGTGAACCTGGAGAACGGCGGTTTCTTCGAGCGTGGTGATACGGTGATTGCCGACGCCGGCATCCTGGTTACCTATGTAGCCTTTGTTGGTGCCGTTTTGGCTGCTCTCTACTCGGAGATTTCGAACGCACTGAAATAAAAAGTTTAGACTATGCCGTCCAATAAAAGAAAAGTACCCGAAGTAAACAGTAGCTCGCAGGCGGATATCGCCTTCTCGTTGCTGATTTTCTTCCTGGTGGCCACCACGATGAATGTGGATACGGGTCTGGCGCGTATGCTGCCCCCCATGCCGCCCGAGGATCAGCAGCAGGAGGACATCAAGGTGAAGGAGCGTAATATGTTCCTGGTCCTGGTGAACGGTGCGGGTCAGATTATGGCTGGTACTCCGGGTCAGCAGCAGTCGGTCGACTTGCGTCAGTTGAAGGACTTGGTTACCGAGTTCGTTCTCAACCCCATGGACGACCCCAATCTCCCCGAGAAGAAGGATAAGGAGATTGACATGCCCGACGGCTCGAAGTGGGTTTATCCCGTCAGCGAGGGCGTTGTGTCGCTGCAGACCACGCGTGATACCGGTTATCAGATTTATATCATGGTGCAGAACGAGTTGACTCGTGCCTTCAACGAGATTCGTGATGAGGTCGCCATGAAGCAGTTTAACAAGGTGTTTGCCGACCTGAATGACGATGAGCGCAAGGTGATCTCCACCGCTGTGCCCACCAAGATTTCGGAGGCTGAACCCCGTCAAGTAGGAGGAAAGTAATCATGGCAGTAATGAAGAAAAAGGGCAACAAAGAGCTGCCCGCCATCTCGACCGCGTCGCTTCCCGACGTTATCTACATGATTCTGTTCTTCTTCATGGTTTCGACTTCGATGCGCGACCAGGAGCTGTTGGTACGCTACCGCCTCCCCATCGCTACCGAGGTACAGAAGCTGGAGAACAAGTCGCTCGTGAGCTTTATCCATGTGGGTCCCCCGGCCCTCTCGATGCAGGCCAAGTTTGGTACCGCTCCCAAGATTCAGCTCAACGACTCCTACAAGAACCCGCGTGACATCGGTCAGTTCATCGCCTCGGAGCGTGATGCTCTGAACGAGAGCGACCGTGCCCTGATGACCGTCTGCCTCAAGGCCGACGAGAACACCAAGATGGGTGTGGTTACGGATATCAAGCAGGAGCTTCGCCGTGCTAACGCACTGAAGATCTCCTACGCTGCCTCCAAGGCAATGTCGGTAACCGAGTAAGCGGTTATTCCATTTTATCGGGCTCGAAACTCATGGTTTCGGGCCCTTTTTTTGTATCGAAAACCAATCAAAGGGCTGATTTTCATCCTCAAAGTCGTTTTTTTTGTCGCTTGTTGGCGTTGCGAGAAAAATTTTTCCTATCTTTGTCGTCCCAAGTGGGCGTATATCAACCTCTTTCATTGGGTGCCAACCCGGGTGGCCGGTAGGAGATCGGGCGGTGGGCAGTTGCTGATTGAAGCAAGTTGTCGGGCTGTCGGATGGAACGAAGGTCGGGATTAGGCGGTAAGAGCCGCTTATGGTAGGCGAGGTGCAGCGGGAATGTTGAGTGCGAAATTTATTAAAACTTATTTGTTCAATGAACAAGGATCAAATCATCAGACTCGTTAACGAGCAGCTGTGGACCAAGCCCGAGGCTGAGGTTCCCGCATTTAAGGCCGGTGATACCATCACCGTGTCGTACCGCATCATCGAGGGTAACAAGGAGCGTGTACAGAGCTTCCGTGGTGTGGTAATTCAGATCAAGGGTACGGGTAAGACCAAGATGTTCACCATCCGCAAGATCTCGAATGGCGTGGGTGTTGAGCGTATCTTCCCCCTCTACTCGCCTCACATCGACAAGATCGAGGTTAACAAGGTCGGCGTTGTTCGTCGTGCTCGTATCTACTACCTGCGCCAGCTCACGGGTAAGAAGGCCCGCATCAAGGAGAAGCGTATGGTGTCGAAGGAGAAGTAGTCTCGCTAACGACCGAAAAAGAGATAACCGAGGTTTTGACCTCGGTTATCTCTTTTTTTGCCCCCTTCGACTAAAAAAATCGGGGGAGTGCTGTTGCGTTTATCAAATTTTTGCTACCTTTACTATGTTTTAGTTCAATAAGCAAACCGAAAACTACAAAACCTTATACCTCTACCATGAAAAAAATCCTTATCGTAGGCGCCGGTGGCCAGATTGGCTCCGAGCTCACCACCTATCTGCGTGGCATCTATGGTGCCAACAATGTCATCGCCACCGATGTGCGCGAGTGTAAGATGCTCTCCGAGACCGGCCCCTTTGAGGTGCTGAATGCGCTGGATGCCACCTCGATGGCTTCGGCCGTGGCGCGCCACAAGTGCGACGCTGTCTTCAACCTGGTTGCCCTCCTCTCGGCCGTGGGCGAGAAGGATCCCCAGAAGGCTTGGGCTATCAACATGGGCGCTCTGATGAACTCGCTCGAGGTGGCGCGTCAGTACGACTGCGCCCTCTTCACCCCCTCCTCGATTGGTGCCTTCGGCCCCACTTCGCCCAAGGATCAGACCCCGCAGGATACCGTCATGCAGCCTACCACCATCTATGGTGTCTGCAAGGTGTCGGGTGAGTTGCTGGGCAACTACTACCACACCAAGTATGGCGTCGATACCCGCTCGGTGCGCTTCCCCGGTATCATCTCGAATGTAACCCTCCCGGGTGGCGGTACCACCGACTACGCCGTAGAGATCTACTACGAGGCAATCAAGTCGGGTAAGTTTACCTGCCCTGTGCCGGCCGATGTCTATATGGATATGATCTACATGCCCGATGCCCTGCGTGCCTGCGTAGAGCTGATGGAGGCCGATCCCGCCAAGCTCGTGCACCGCAACAGCTTCAACCTCGCCTCGATGAGCTTCACTCCCGAGATTATCTATGCCGAGATTAAGAAGCGTCTGCCCGACTTCACGATGGACTACAATGTCGATCCCGTCAAGAAGGCGATTGCTGAGAGCTGGCCCAACTCGCTCGACGACAGCTGCGCTCGCGAGGAGTGGGGCTGGAAACCCGAGTGGGATTTGTCGAGCATGACCGACGACATGCTTCGCGTAATCAAGGAGAAGTACGGCAAGGAGTAAAATTACATCAAAGATAAAATTACATCAAAGATTATCGAAAATGAAAGGTGTCGAGCTATTTAGGCTCGGCACCTTTTTTATGGGGAGTGCTCCGCTCTTGTGTGTAGGCGTAGATGACCAGGGCGATGCCGGCAAAGACAATCAGGGCGAAGAGGAGTGTGTCGAGGTGGAGCTTGTCGAGTCCCATCAGGAGCGAGACTCCGATGGCGGCGATGGGTTGCAGGTAGCTGTAGATGCTCGTCTCCACGGGCTTTACCCACTTGAGGGCATAGTTGAAGAGGAGGTTGGGCAGGTAGGTCAAAAAGAGCAGAACGACCACGAGAGCGAGAATCGAGCGCCTCTCCCAGGGGCCCCAGCCGTGCTGGATGAGGGAGTCGATGCCGAAGGGGAGCATGATGAGGGCGGCGATGCCATAGACCCACATCATCACGGTGGTTACACGGTACTTCGCCAGCGTATTTTTCAGCCACACCGTATAGAGGGCAGTGGCCGTAACACCACAGGTGACCATCAGGTTGCCTATCATGTCCGACTTCTCGTGTGCTCCACTTCCGCCCCAGAGGATGACGGCGACGGCACCCGCCAGACCGAGCCCCAGGCCGACGACCTTCCAACGCGTCAAGCGATCGATGCCGATGATGACCGAGAGGGTGAGCACGATGAGGGGCCCTGCGGTGTTGATGATCGAGCCGTCGATGGGGGAGGTGCGCGAAAGACCGGCCATCAGAAGCCCTTTGTGGATGATGCCAATCAGCAGGGCCGCCCCAATCAGCACGGGGATATCCCTGCGCTCCACCCGCTCGGGGCGCCCCTTTGCAAGGGGCATCAGGGCAAAGAGGGCCGTCGCCAAGAGAGCCATCGCCAGGAGCGCGGTGGCGTGGAGATGGTCGGGCAGAAGCAGGTGGTAGAGGGGGTAGTCGAGGGCCCAAAGCAGGTTGGCCCCAATCAGGGCCAGGTGGGGTGTATAGTGCCGAAGCCGATGCGCAGAGTTGTGGTTCATGGTGGGAAGTTTTCCCCTCACAACAGCAAAAACGGTGCCCTCGCATGCACGCAAAAAAAGAGGGGAGAATCAAAAATCCCCCCCCCTCTTTATCGGTCGTATAATGATTACTCCTCTACCACCTCAGCTACTACGCTGAACTTGATGGTGGCCTTAACCTCGCGGTGCAACTTGGCCGAAGCCTCGTACTCACCTACGGTCTTAACCGGCTCAACGGTAATCACCTTGCGGTCCAGAACGATCTCCTTGGCTGCCAGAGCCTCGGCGAGGTCAGCCGAGGTAACCGAACCGAAGATTTTACCCTCCTCGGCCTTCACGGTGATGGTCAGGGGCAGGTTCTCAATCTTCTCGGCCAGGGCCTGGGCATCAGCCAGAATCTTGGCATCCTTGTGGGCGCGCTGCTTCAGGTTCTCGGCCAGCACCTTCTTGGCGGAGGCGGTAGCGGCCTTGGCAAAGCCCTGAGGAATGAGGTAGTTGTTGGCGTAACCGGGCTTAACATTCACGATATCGTTGGCGTAGCCCAAATTCTCGATGTCCTTGATCAGAATAACTTCCATAATACTCTCCTCCTCTTTAATTATTTCATACAATCGGTTACGAAGGGCAGGATGGCGAGGTGGCGGGCACGCTTCACGGCCTGGGCAACCTTCTTCTGGAACTTCTGCGAGGTACCGGTCAGACGGCGGGGCAGAATCTTACCCTGCTCGTTGAGGAACTTCTTCAGGAACTCTCCGTCCTTGTAATCTACATACTTGATACCCAGCTTCTTGAAACGGCAGTACTTCTTCTTCTTTACATCTACCGAAACGGGGTTGAGATAGCGAATCTCCGACTGCTGTGCGTTGTTCTCTGCCATGGCTTACTCCTCCTGCTTGTTAGAAAGTTTAGCACGACGCTTGGCTGCATACTCCACAGCGAACTTGTCCTGCTTGAAAGTTAAGAAACGGATGATGCGCTCATCGCGGCGATACTGGGTCTCGAGGGTGTTGATGATGTTACCCTCGCCGGTGAACTCTACCAAGAAGTAGAAGCCGGTGGTCTTCTTCTGAATGGGATAAGCGAGCTTCTTCAGGCCCCAGTTCTCCACATTCACAATCTGGCCGCCGTTCTCGGTAATTACACCCTGGAATTTGTCAGCAACCTCCTGAACCTGAGCCTCAGACAGAACCGGCGTGACAATGAAAACGGTTTCGTAATTGTTCATAATGGTTTAATTGTTTAATTGTTTTTCCCTCTAATTGGGGTTGCAAATATACGGCTTTTTTTTCATTCTCCAAAAAAATCCGCCTTTTTGCAACGCTTTTTATCGCTCCTAATGGCTTATTTGCAATAAATTAGCTCTCTTTCTACGCTATGCCAGCAGGGCATCGGCCAGCTCTTCGAGCTTCGTGCGGTCGCTCTTCTTCATGCGCGAAAGGATGGTAACCATCGGCTCTACCACCTCGACATCCTTCATCTTCTCCAGCATCGAGCGCATCACACGGCCGGCACACGGCGACCACGAGCCATTCTCGATGATGGCCACACGACGCTTCTGGTAGGCTTTGAGCCAGAGGTGGTGCAGGAAGTCGTGCATCGGCGGGAATACATCGCCGTCGTAGGAAGGGGCTGCCACCACCAGGCGACCCATGCGGAAGGCATCCTCCACCGCCTCGGCCATGTCGTCACGCGAGAGGTCTGCGAGGGCCACCTTGCCGGCCCCCTTCTCGCGCAGAATCTCGGCCATCAGCTCGGCTACGGCCTTCGTGCCACCATGAATCGAGGCGTAGGCCACCAGGACTCCTTCGGTCTCCACCTCATACTTGCTCCAGGTGTCGTAGAGGCCGATGTAGTAGCCCAAATTCTCCTTCAGGATGGGGCCGTGAAGCGGGCAGATGGTGGCGATGTCGAGCGTGGCCGCCTTCTTGAGCAGCGCCTGTACGGGGCCGCCATACTTGCCGCAGATGTTGAAGTAGTAGCGACGCGCCTCGCACGCCCAATCCTCCTCGTGGCAGAGGGCGCCGAACTTGCCGAAGCCGTCGGCCGCAAAGAGCACCTTCTCGCAGCTGTCGTAGCTCACCATCACCTCGGGCCAATGAACCATGGGGGCCATGTAGAAGTGAAGGGTGTGGCGACCCAGCGAGAGGCTTTCGCCCTCCTTGACCGCCTTCGTGCGGCTGAAGTCGCACTCCTCGAAGAATTGGGGCAACATCTGTATGGCGCGGGCCGAGGCGACAATCGTCAGCTCGGGGTAGGCCTTCAGGGCGGCGGCGATGCTTCCGGCGTGGTCGGGCTCCATGTGCTGCACCACCAAGTAGTCGGGTTTGCGACCCCCGAGGGCCTCGTGCAGGTTGGCGAGCCACTCGTCGCACTTGCGCATGTCGACCGTATCCATGATGGCCACCTGCTCGTCGAGAATCAGGTAGGAGTTGTAGGAGATGCCGTTCGGGATGAGGTACTGACCCTCGAAGAGGTCGAGGTCGGTATCATCGACACCAATATACTTGATCTCGTTGCTTATGTAGATATTCTCGTTTTTCATCATTTTTTGTTTTTTGCTTTTCGAAAGACAAAGATAACCCTTTTTTTCGATTCCTCACCCCTCTATCGGTACAATATCTCGAGCTCCTTATCACTAAAGGGGGTCGCCTCAAGGGCCTTCATGTTGCGTTGGAGTTGCTCCACGGAGCTTACACCCACCAGCAGGGAGGTCACGCCGCGCTGCGCCAATACCCAGGCCAGGGCCTCCTCCGAGAGGCTCTCGCCACGCTCCGCCGCCATGCGGTTGAGCTCCCGCAGTCGACTAATCAGCCCGGGGTCGAGGGCTTCGGGCTTCAGGTGGCGGCTGTGCGTCACGCG
Source organism: Alistipes sp. (assembly GCA_045605785.1). GTDB lineage: Bacteria > Bacteroidota > Bacteroidia > Bacteroidales > Rikenellaceae > Alistipes. The sequence goes on from JAZUQP010000033.1 coordinate 41,402, forward strand.
CGACCCCTCCGGAATGCCGTCGAGGTAGCGGTCGGTGAGCAAACCCTGAGCCAGAGGCGAGAAGGAGATGAAGCCGATGCCGTGGTCGGCGCAGTAGTCCAATACACCCGACGATTGGGGCTCGCGGTCCAGCAGATGGAGCCGATCCTGGAAGATGAGCAGCGGCACATCGCGCTCACGCAGGTATTGGTCGGCGAACTTCAACGCCTCCAACGGCCAACGCGAGAGCCCGACATAGAGCGCCTTGCCCGCCCGTACCATATCGACCAACGCCTGGAGGGTCTCCTCCATGGGGGTCACGGGGTCGAAGCGGTGGCTGTAGAAGAGATCCACATACTCCAGGTGCATGCGCTTGAGGCTCTGGTCGAGACTCGCCATGAGGTACTTGCGCGAGCCCCACTCGCCGTAGGGGCCGGGCCACATGTCGTAACCCGCCTTGGTGCTGATGAAGAGCTCGTCGCGGTAGGGGCGGAAGTCCTCCTCCATCAGGCGCCCGAGGGTCTCTTCGGCCGATCCGTAGGGTGGCCCGTAGTTGTTGGCCAGGTCGAAATGGGTAATGCCGTGGTCGAAGGCGTAGCGCGCCAGCGCACGACTGCGCTCAAAGGGGTCACGACTGCCGAAGTTGTGCCAAAATCCGAGGCTGATCTTGGGAAGTATCACCCCGCTCCGCCCACAACGGCAGTAGAGAGAGGCATTGTCGTAACGCCCCTCGTCGGCTCGATATAACTGCTTAATCTCCATAGTTATCGGTTTTGTCTCCCAAAGTTAGCAAAAAAATCGGTATCCCAAAACAGCCTTAACCCTCTGCTCTTCGATTTGTAGAATGCGTAGCCTTCACTTGCAAAAGTTACGAACGGTCAGACCCGCACTCAGACTCGAACGACCACAGCAGCCGAGAGCCGACCGAAGGGCGGTTGTTGCAATCGAAGATTGTCGGGCTTGCTGTGCGATGTGGCGAAAAGTTCTTTTCAGACACAATCGCACAGCAAACACGAGTATTTGCGTAGCAAACAACAACCGACCATAGACAAGTCAGCCGAGGCGCCACAGGTTGGCGAGTCTCATTATCCGCAAACGAAAAACGAGCAGGAAAATCTGCTCGGTTGAAGTGCGGATAAAGGGACTCGGACCCCCACCCCATAAGGCATCAGATCCTAAGTCTGACGCGGCTACCAATTACGCCATATCCGCATGGTTTGTACTTTCTTGCGACAAAGGTAGGAAAAATTCCTTTGGGAATGAAGTGCGAGGCCAAAAAAAATGGTTTTTGGCTCATCGGCTACTCCGGCAGGTGCCACACGACCCACTCCGAGCCGAGGCGGCGGAAGTGCAGTCGGTAACTTTTGCCATCGACCTTGCCCGCAATCTCCCCTTGCAGCCACTCCTCCCGGGCTGCAGGATCGGGTGTGATGCTCTCGATGGAGATGTCGCGTCGCAGGTCGATTTCGCGGCGGCCCCCCAACTTGTAGAGGCACTCTTTGGCGCACCAGGCGATGCAGGGCCAGTCAGCGTGCGACGAGCGTTGTTGCTCTTCGGGGGTGAGGTAGCGCTGAAGGATGTGGCCAAAGTTGCGCTCGGCCGACTCGATGTCGAGGGCTACGGGGCCGTGCGGCGAGTAGGCGACCCCCACCGAGTGGCGGCTGTGCGAGACCCCGATATGGCCTTCGTGGTCGAGGAGTCGAGGAGCCCCCACGCTGTTGTAGCCCACCTCGACGGGGCCCAGCTCCCGGCGGAGAAGGGCACGCCACGAGAGCCACTCTCGTCGGCGGGTGGAGGAGGCAAACGCCGCAGCTTGTTGCAGGTCGCTCTCGGGGAAGAGTTCGAGGGCAGAGGCCTCCGGCCACAGCTCCTCGATGCAGAGCCAGGCTCCCTCTTTATTACATAGGTATGGTGGACGGTGCTCCATGACGACCTTCGGCGAGGCTTATTCGAGCAGGATGACCTTGATTTTGTCGATGCGGCGACCCTCCATGGCGTGTACCACGAAGCGGATGTTGTGCGTGACGAAGCTGTCGCCCTGCTTGGGGAAGTTGCGCTTCAGCTCCAGGAGCAGGCCGGCCAGCGTCTCGGCCTCGCCCTTCACATCGGAGAAGGCATCCTCGTCGAGCGAGAGGATGCGCTCGAAGTCGCCAATATGGGTCTTGCCTTCGAAGAGGTAGGTATTTTTGTCGAGTCGCGTGTAGAACTTCTCGTCGGCGTCGCTCTCGTCGGCAATCTCGCCCACAATCTCCTCCAGAATATCCTCCAACGAGACCAAGCCCAGGGTCGAGCCGTACTCATCCACTACGATGGCCATGTGTACCTTGTTGGTCTGGAACTCCTCCAGCAGATCGTTGATCTTCTTGTGCTCGGGCACGAAGTAGGGCTTGCGAATCAGCTGCTGCCACCCGAACTCGTCACCGTGGTTGAGGTAGGGGAGCAGATCCTTGACGAAGAGCAGACCGCGAATGCTGTCGATATCCTCGTCATAGACGGGGATGCGCGAGAAGCCCGATGCGATGATGGCGTCGCGCAGCTGCGTAAAGGGGGCTGTGAGGGGCACGGCGGTAATATCCATGCGCGGGCGCATGATCTCCTGCACCTCGGTATTGACAAAATTGACGATGCCCGAGAGGATTTCGCGCTCCTCGGGGGTAGAGTCCTGCGTCATATCGACGGCATCGGCCAACTCGTCCATCGAGATTTCGCTGTGGTGGGCTGCACGGTCGCTGATGACGCTGCTCGTGCGTACCAGGATGTAGGTTACGGGCGAGAAGAGCCAGCGCAGAGCAATAAAGGGGCGACCCACCATGCGGGCAAAGCGGATGGGGTTGGTCTGGGCCAGCACCTTGGGCAGAATCTCGCCGAAGAGCAGCAACAGGAAGGTGACGACTACCGTCTTGAAGAGGAACTCCAGGCGGTGGAAGGTGAAGATGGCGTCGATGAAGTTCGATGAGAGGATAACAATACAGATATTGATCAAGTTGTTCAATACCAGGATGGTAGCCAAGAGCTTATTGACATCCGCGAGGAGTCTTAGCACAGCCTCCGACGAGCTGCTGCGCTCCTCCTTGAGCTCCTCAATCTCGCTGTGCGTAAGCGAGAAGAAGGCCATCTCCGAGCCCGAGGCAATGGCAGACACCATCAGGAGCAGGAGGGTGCCGGCCAACCAAATCCAAACTTCGGGGCCGAAGTCGTTCAAGACAACAAAGGGTTGTGTAGTCTCCAAAATCCTCCGATATTTAGGTTAAAACAGCGAACTCTGCTCGCTCTCGCGCACCTGCTCCTCCTCCTCTTTGAGAACCTCCTTTTTGCGATCGCTCTTCTCCTGGGGAGCCACAAACTCGGCGTGGCGGCGCGTATAGGCGGGGCTTTGCAGCAGTTGGTCGATGTTGGCATAGGGGTTCACCTCCTTGCCGAGCACCACGGGGTCGTCGTAGTGAGGCGTCATGGGTTGCAGACCCACCACGGGCTTGCGCTCGCCGATGTTCTGCAGCGGACTCTCCTCCTCCTGCTGCTTCTTGCGCGTGGGATCCTTGATGAGGATGGGGGTGGTGGGGAGCTCGCTCTCGGCAAAGCCCGTCACGACCACAACCAGCTCCAGCGCCTCGCCCAGCTGACGCTTCTCGCTCGTACCCCAGATGATGTTGGCGTCGTGGTAGCCGTCGGCATCCTCCCAGGCAGCCTCCTGCTGCAGGAACGAGAGCACCTTCTTCACCTCCGACTGCTTCAGATCCTCGGTGTTGGCTACCGAGATGTTGACCAAAATATGCTTGGCGCCCGTGATGCTGCGGTGGCCAAGCAACGGGGAGTTGAGAGCCTGTCGGGCGGCCTCCTCGGCACGATTCGGCCCCTCGGCGGCGGCTACACCCATGTGGGCGCGACCACTGTCGGTCATCACGCGCTGCACATCGGCAAAGTCGACATTCACCAGGTCACTCTCCACGGTGATAATCTCGGCAATACCCTTGGCGGCCGAGGCGAGGATGTCATCCGCCTTGCCAAAGGCCTGCTTGAGCGAGAGTTCGCCATAGATCTCGGCGATGTGCTCGTTGTTGATCACCAATAGCGAATCGACATGCTGCTTCAGGGCGTCGACACCCTTGAAGGCCTGCTGGTAGCGCTGCGAGCCCTCCACGGGGTCGGGCGTCGTCACGATGGCCACGGTCAGAATACCCATCTCGTGGGCCACCTTGGCAATCACGGGCGAGGCTCCCGTACCCGTACCGCCACCCATACCGGCCGTGACGAAGAGCATGCGGGTGCCGTGGGTCTCGAAGACGCGGCGAATATCCTGCTCGGAGATGACAGCGGCCTCACGACCACGCTCGGGGTCGTTGCCGGCACCCAGGCCATCCTCTCCCAGGAGCACCTTCAGCTCCACGGGGCTCTTGCCCAGGGCCTGTTTATCGGTGTTGCAGACCATGAAGTCCACGCCCAGGATGCCGCCCAGGTTCCACATGTGGTTCACGGCATTGCCGCCGGCGCCACCGACGCCCACCACCATGATAATCGAATTTGTATCTCGCTCGACGGCTAAATCCGTCATCAAACTATTTGTCATACGCTTAAAATTTCTCTCTTGTTGCGGCGACCCTTCTCCTGGGGAGCGAAGGTCGAATCTTGTGTGAAGCCCCGTCGTTAAATCTCCTCGTCGTCTACCTTCGTGAAGGAGGTGTTGAACTTCTCGATGGTGTCCGAAATCAGACGGCCCCAATTGCGCTTACGCGAGGTCCCGGATGCAGGGGTCTGCACAGGCTCGGTTACGGGTGCCGGTGTCGGCGTAGGTTGCGGTGCGGGCACAGGCTCGGGCACGGGAGCCGGTGTGGGCTCGGGTGCGGGGGCAGGGGTCGGTGCAGGGGTCGGCACGGGGGTCGGCACGGGGGTCCCTCCGCTCTTGCGGGCGCGCATCTCCTGCAGCTGGCGCTCCAACTCGGCCTTGCGCTGTTGCTTCTGCTGCTCTTCGCGCTCCTTGGCGGCGATGGCGGCCAACTCCTCCTCGATGTGTCGGCGGCGAGCCTCCTCTTGAGCCTCTTGTTCGGCCTGCTCGCGGGCCAGGCGCTCACGCTCCACGGCGGCCATCTCCTCGACCCAGGCCTCGTCGATCGGAGTGATGCAGGCACCCTCCCGGGCTCCTCGTTTCAGCAGGGCGATGGCCGTGGCGTAGGCGGGCGAGGCGAACTGTTCGACCGACTCGGGAGCAACCCCCTCCTCGGCACAGCCGATGCGCACATCGTAACCCGTCTGGCGACGGAACAGCTCGTCGATATCCTTGAGTTGGGCCACACCTCCGGTGAGAACCAGACCGTAGCTCAACTTCTGGGCATAGCCCGAGTTTTGCAACTCCTGCTGCACATAGTCCACGATATCCTTCATGCGGGCCTCGATGACCGACGAGAGGTTCTTCAGCAGAATATCCTTCGACTCGCGGGCCGTGCGACCCTCGATGTGTATCTGCGAATCGGGTGCGAGCTCCATGACGGCCGAGCCGAAGCGGCACTTCAGGCGCTCGACATAGCGCTCGGGGATGCTCTGCGAGCGAATGTCGCGGTTGATGGCGTTGCCGCCGATGGGGATGGTGGCCACATAGCGGAGCGTACCACCATGGTAGACGGCCACATCGGTGAGGCCGCCACCGATATTGATTACGGCCGAGCCCTCCTCCCTGTCGTCGGGCGAGAGGACCACCTCGGGCAACACATGGGCGTTGGTATAGACCCCCTTGAGGGTGATGCCGCTGCGCTTGAGGGCGAGCTCCAGGCGCTGAATGGGCATCTGGGCGCAGAGGATGAAGTTGAAGGTCGAGGAGAGTTTGCCGCTGAACGATCCCACGGGATTGCTCACCTCGATGCCGTTATCGGTCATGTAGTTCTGCGGAATGCGCTCCATGATTACCTCGTCGCCCGGGGCCTGCACATTACGCATGCGGTCGAACAGACGATCGACATCCGACTGGCTTACGCCCAGCAGCTTGTCGTCGGTAAAGACATAGTCGCGATGGCTGGCACAACGGACAAAGTTGCCCGAGATACCGGCATAGGCCTCCGTGATGCGGATGCCGATTTGGCGACGAATCTCCTCCTTCGCCTGGTCGATGGCGTTGGCCACCAACTCGATGTTCTCCACCAGACCCGCATTGACACCCTGGCATGCTCGCTCCACCAGGGCCGCCACGCGAAGACCTTGGGGAGTCTGCTCACCGACCGCCACCACCACATTCGAGGTGCCGAGGTCGATTGCTACCACATAATTCTTCGTTTCCACGCTTTTCTATTTTTTCTTTTTCCTATTTTTCTGCTTTTTTAAGATTTCGCGCCCCACCCTTTTCGGTGACAACACCCTGTTTTTGCAACCCTGAAGCCCTACTCGCGGCCCACGATGCAATCCTCGTATTGGAGGCTGATGGTATGGAAACGCTCCCATCCCAACTTCGGGAGGGCCTCACGGCGGAAGAGCTCCAGCCGCTCCAACTTCTCCTCCACATCTTCCAGTCGGCCGAGCTCTACCACGCAGGCTCCGCTTCGGGGTACAAAAGCAACCTCCAACGCCCCACTGTGGGCCTCGGAAGCTATAATCTGCACGACTTCCGACCGCCAAAAGGGGTCGTTGTCGATTTGTTTCACAAAGGTAATGAGATTCTGAAAATCTTCGTAGTTTTTTTCCAACTTTTTTTGCTCTTTGCGGAGCAAATTTTGTTTGGCCTCCACGCGGGCGATTCCCGCCTCGAGTTGCTGCTGCACATAGCGATAGTGGCGGCGTCGGCGCTGCTTGTAGGCGCGCAACTCCTTCACGCGCTCTTCGAAGCGCTCCTTCGACTCCAAAAGACCGCGACGCGTAAACATGCGACGCGTGGCGCGGTGGTACTCCCAATTCTCCTTTTCGCGCTCGTAGAAGGGGTACTTCTCGGGCTCGAGGGCGGCGATGCGCTCCTCGCAGGCGAGGGCCGAGGCTTGGCGATGGGCCGACAACTCCCCCTCGAACGAGGCCTCGAAGGGGGGACGCAGCGTGCCCGTTATGACCGGAACGCAGAGCGACGAACCTTCGGGAGCACGGAAGAGATACCCCTGCTCGGTGATGTAGTGGTTGTAGCCGTCGACCAGCAGTCGGAACAGCGGCTGGCGTTGGCGTATCGAGATGTGCATCAGCCCGTTGTAGTCAATCGATGCCTCTACGCTGCCCACAAAGCCATTGCGCGAAATCAACTCCTCGATGGCTTGCAGATTCACCTCGCGGGCCGGCACCCCCTCGGGTCTCATCTTCCCCTTTTTCAACCACTCGTTCACCATCTCGCGCGTAACAAGCAGCCCGTGTGACGAGCTGTCGGCAATCTCGATCTCGATGCCCGAAACGGTACGCTCGTGGTGAGTGGCAGAGGCGCGTCGAAGCCCCACCAAGAGCACCGCTCCCGTGGTGAGCCACAACAGACCATAGAGGATGTATCGCAACGCCAACTTCATTGTTTACAACGCTTTAAGCCTTATGTTTGAGGGCCTCGCAGATGGCTCCGCAGTAGGCGTCGATATTGCCTGCTCCGAAGCTCACCACCACATCGGTTGAGCGCTCGGCGACGACCTCGGCAATCCGTTCGCGCTCCACAATCGTGCAGGGACGGGTGATGAGCGAGGCGATCAGTTCGCTTTGAATCCCCTCGATGGGCTCCTCGCGGGCGGGGTAGATGGGCAGCAGGATCACCTCGTCGGCCTCGTTCAGCGCCTCGGCAAATTCGCGGTAGAGGTCGCGTGTGCGGGTGTAGAGGTGGGGCTGGAAGATGGCCAAAAGGTGCCTGTGGGGAAACATCTGTTTCACGGAGGTGATGGCCGCCATCAGCTCGCGCGGATGGTGGGCATAGTCGTCCATATAGACCTGCTTCGGGGTGTTGAGGTAGAACTCGAAGCGACGCTTCACCCCCTCAAACGAGGCCAAAGCCCCCTTCACGGCCTCATGGTCGAAGGCCTTGCCCTCGCCCTTGGCGGCGCACCAGAGGGCCGCCACGGCTGCGATGGCGTTCTCGATATTGACCCACCCGGGAATCCCGAGTGTGCAATCCTTCATTTCGCCGTCGGGCAGCACCACATCGAAGCGATAATGGCCCCCCTCTTCGAGGCGGATGTTGCGGGCATAGAAGTCGCAGGGGGTCGAGTAGGCGTAGCGATAGTAGCTTATCTGCTCGTTGCGCAGGGCCAACTCCACCCCGTGGCGGATAATCAGACTTCCACCCGGTTTGATGCGCTCCACAAACTGACTAAAAGCCTCCTTCATCACCTCGTGGGTGCCGTAGATGTCGAGGTGGTCGGGGTCGGCCGAGGTGATGACCGCCACATCGGGATTCAGTCGCAGGAACGAGCGGTCGAACTCGTCAGCCTCGACCGTCATGCGGCGCCCTTCGCCCAACACCAGGTTCGACGAAAAGTTCTTCGAGATACCGCCCAGGATGGCGCTTCCTTCGCCCGCAGCCCGATGGTTGAGCCACGAGATGAGGGTCGAGGTAGTGGTCTTGCCGTGGGTGCCGGCCACCGCCATCACATAGCTCTCGGAGGTGAGGTGTCCCAGCATCTGCGAGCGCTTCTCGATGGTGAATCCCTGCTCCACAAACCAACGATACTCGGCGTGGTCGGTCGGCACGGCCGGGGTGTAGACCACCAGCGTATGTTGCGGGTTGCGGAAGGCCTCGGGGATGAGCTCCACCCCCTCGTCGTAGTGGATGAGAGCCCCCTCGCGCTCCAGCGCCTCGCAAAGCGGCGTGCGTGTGCGGTCGTAGCCGGCTACGGCGTGGCCCTCGTGCATGAAGAGGCGTGCCAGGGCACTCATCCCGATGCCGCCAATCCCCAAAAAGTAGTAGTTTTTCATCTTGCTTACCAGATTTTTTCCAACTCGGCCACCACACGCTCGGCCGAGTCGTCGATGGCCAACAGTTCGATATTTTGGGCGAGGCGCTTCAAGGCCTCGTCGTTGCGGAGCAGTTTGAGGGCCTCCTCCATGCCGTGCTCCACCGCCTCGCTGTCGCGCACCATGGCGGCCGCATCGCGCTCCACCAGCGCCAGGGCATTCTTCGTCTGATGGTCCTCGGCCACATTGGGCGAGGGGACAAAGAGGGTGGGCTTTCCCACCAGGCAGAGCTCCGAGACGGTGCAGGCCCCGCTACGCGAGATCACCAGATCGGCGGCGGCGTAGGCGTAGTCCATGCGCTCGATGAAGGCCCCCTGCCAGATGTGGAGGGTGGGGTGTTCGCGCAGGAACTCCTGCATCTCCTTCTCGTAGTACTTGCCCGTCTGCCAAATCACCTGTACCTCGGCCTCGCCCCCCTGGGTGGCAATCCACCGCTTCATCATGTTGTTGAGCGTGCGGGTGCCGAGCGAGCCTCCCACCACCAACAGCGTGGGGCGCTTGTCGTCGAAACCGAAGTAGGTAAGGGCCTCCTTGCGGTCGGTTGCCCCCTTCGAGAAGCGGCCGCGTAGCGGATTTCCCGTCATCGTAATCTTCTCCTTGGGGAAGAAGCGCTCCATCTTCTCGTAGGCCACGCAGATGGTGCGGGCCCCCTTGGCCAGCACCTTGTTGGTCACGCCGGCATAGGAGTTCTGCTCCTGAATCAGCGTGGGAATCCCCATGCGCTGTGCTGCCCACAATACGGGGGCCGAGGCGTAGCCGCCAAAGCCTGCCACGGCGTCGGCCTTGAAGTCGCGGATGATGCGGCGAGCCTGCCTGAGTGAGCGCAGCACCTTGAAGGGGATGAGCAGGTTGTGCCAATCCAGGCGGCGCTGAAGACCCACGATGGGGACCCCCACGATGCGGTAGCCCAGAGCCGGAATCTTCTCCATCTCCATCTTCCCCTCGGCTCCCACGAAGAGCAGCTCCACCTGCTCGCCATACTTGCGTTTCAGGGCCTCGGCCACGGCTACCGCCGGATAGATGTGTCCGCCGGTACCTCCTCCCGACAATATCACTCGTTTCATTTTTTTGCTTCTATATCTTAAATCTTAATCTTAAATCTTAAAAATCGAAAAAAAGGAAAATTTTGAATTCTAAATTCTAAATTCTGAATTTCCCCTACCTGCCCCAGCTCTCGCGGTCGAGTGAGCGGTAGTTGATCGCCTCGGCGATGTGGGCCGCCGAGATGGTCGCTTCGCCCGCCAGGTCGGCGATCGTGCGTGCCACCTTCAAGATGCGGTCGTAGGCGCGTGCCGAGAGGTTGAGGCGCTCCATGGCGCGTGCGAGAAGTTGGGCCGGGGCCTCCTCCAGGTGGCAGAACTCGCGCAACATCTTCGAGTTCATCATCGCATTGGTATGCACCCCCTCGATGTGGCGGAAACGCTCGGCCTGCACCTTGCGGGCGCGTATCACACGCTCACGGATGGCCGAGCTCGGCTCCGAGGGTGTGTCGGAGGCCATCTCCTGAATCGAGACGGGCGTCACCTCGATGTGGAGGTCGATACGATCCATCAGCGGGCCCGAGATGCGGTTCATGTAGCGATGCACCGACCCCGGGGCGCAGCTGCACTCCTTGTCGGGGTGGTTGTAGTAGCCGCAGGGACATGGGTTCATCGAGGCCACCAGCGTAAAGTTGGCGGGGTACTCGACGCTGTAACGGGCACGCGATACGGTGATGCGCTTCTCCTCGAGGGGCTGACGCATCACCTCCAATACCGAGCGACCGAACTCGGGCAACTCGTCGAGAAAGAGGACGCCGTTGTGCGAGAGGGAGACCTCCCCCGGCTGGGGCGACTGTCCGCCGCCGATAAGGGCCACGGGAGAGGTGGTGTGGTGAGGCGTGCGGAAGGGGCGGCGGGTCATCAATCCGCGCTGCGGCCCCAACTTGCCGGCCACCGAGTGTATCTTGGTTGTCTCCAACGCCTCCTCCAGCGTCAGGGGCGGGAGGATGGTGGGGATGCGGCGTGCGAGCATCGTCTTGCCCGAGCCCGGGGCGCCAATCATAATCACATTGTGCCCTCCGGCGGCCGCAATCTCCAGAGCACGCTTCACATGAGCCTGCCCCTTCACATCGGAGAAGTCCTCGGCATAGCCCTCCTCGTGGTAGTGCTCCTCCTCGCTGATGGGGAGCGTCGGGGCGATTTCGCAGTCGCCGTTGAGCCACTCGATTACCTCCTTCAGATGGCTTGCGCCCAACACCTCGATGCCACTCACCACGGCCGCCTCGCAGGCATTCTCCTGCGGTACGACGATGCGCTTGAGTCCCTGCTCGCGGGCCATGGCGGCGATGGGGAGTACCCCCTTTACGCCACGCAGCGAGCCGTCGAGCGAAAGTTCTCCCAAAAAGAGGGTCTCGCTCAATCGGGCGGCCACCACCTGCTCCATGGCGGCCAGGATACCCACGGCGATGGGCAAATCGAAGCCCGAGCCCTCCTTGCGCAGGTCGGCCGGGGCGAGATTGACCACAACCTTCTTGCCCGAGAAGCGGCGCTCGCAGTTCTCGAAGGCCGAGCGGATGCGCTCCTCGCTCTCCTTGACGGCGTTGTCGGGCAGACCCACCAGGAAGAGCCCCACGGCTCCGCCCATGAGGTTCACTTCGACAGTTACCTCCACGGCATGAATGCCTGCCACTGCTCCGGAGTAGGTTTTGATAAACATGGCCTCGGCGATTGGGGTTTAGAAGGGCACCTCCTCCTCTTTCGAGGGGGGTGCGGTATTGACGGGTGCCACGGCAAACTCGTTGTTGGCCATCGAGCCGAGCGAAGAGTTCGACTCGGAGCCAAACTCCTCGTACTGCTGTCGGGGTGCGCCCTCATTCATCGGGGAGAGTTGCTCGCTGCTGTCGAGGTCGGCAAAGCGGGCCTGCTCACGCAGGAAGCGCAGGTTTACATCGGTCACGGCGCCGTTACGGTGCTTGGCGATGATGATCTCGGCCATGCCCGCCGTCGGCAGACCCTCCTCGGTCTGGTTGATGCCGTAGTACTCGGGACGGTGGATGAAGGCGACGATGTCGGCATCCTGCTCGATGGCCCCCGACCCACGCAGGTCGCTGAGCTGCGGACGCTTCGAGCCGCCTCGCAACTCGGTCGAGCGGTTGAGCTGCGACAGGGCGATGATGGGCACATTGAGCTCCTTGGCAATTGCCTTGAGCGTACGCGAGATGAAGGCCACCTCCTGCTCGCGGTTGCCACCATTGCCGGCGGCACCTCCCGTCATGAGCTGCAGGTAGTCGATGATGATAATTTTGATGTCGTTGTGCATCTTCAGACGACGCGCCTTCGAACGGAACTCAAAGACCGAGAGGGCGGGGGTGTCGTCGATGTAGAGGGGGGCGTTGCCGAGCGGCTTGGTGGCCGACTCGAGGTGGCGCCACTGCTCGGGCGTGAGGCGGCCGCTCTTCACATCCGAGCCGTTCAAGCCCGTCTCGGCGATGATCAGACGCATCATCAACTGCACCGACGACATCTCAAGCGAGAAGAAACCGACCCCCTGCTCGTGATCGACGGCCATGTTGCGGGCCATCGAGAGTACAAAGGCGGTCTTACCCATCGAGGGTCGGGCGGCGATGATGATCAGGTCGGAGAGCTGCCAGCCGAGTGTTACCTTGTCGATGGCCGTGAAGCCCGAGGGTACGCCGTTGATCGAGCTGCTGTTCTTGGCGGCATCCTCAATCTGACGCAGGGCACGCGAGAGGATATCTTTCGACGACTGCACCGAACGCTTCACATGGCCCTCGGCCACCTTGAAGATCTCGCCCTCGGCATAACCGATCAGCTCGGTTACATCGGTCGATTCGTCGTAGGAGCGACGCTGAATCTCGGTGGCCGAACGAATCAGCTCGCGCTGCACATACTTCTGGGCGATAATCTTGGCGTGAAACTCGACATTGGCGGCCGAGCCCACCTTTTGGGTCAGCTGTGCCAGGTAGGTGGCCCCTCCCACCTCCTTGAGTCGCTTCTGCACCTTGAGGGTCTCGGTGACGGTGAAGAGGTCGATGGGTTTGAGGGCCATCGAGAGCTCCTCGATGGCGCGATAGATGGCCTGGTGTTCGGGTTTGTAGAAGGAGTCGGCGACCAGGAACTCCTGCACGGTGATGATGCTGTCCTTCTCGAGCATCAGGGCACCGAGGACTGCCTCCTCGAGCTCTACGGCCTGGGGAGGTACCGTGCCGCCGATGTCGGTCAGGGCCTCATAGCCGGCTCGATTGCGTGATGCGGGGCTGTTCGCCGAATTGTTGTACTCTTTTGCCATACGACTTGGTATTTACGATAGGGGCAAAATTACGGATTAGTCGGCACAATTCAAAGCCTGAAAAAAAATCTTTTTTTCAACAGTTCCGAACGGGGAGTGTTGATAAGTGAAAACCGGGGTCGATTTCCCCCTTGCAATGCGAATTTACGGGTGGAGGATATGCCCCTTGGAGAGGGCCAGCACGGCGACGCTGATGCGACACTCGGGCACCGCCTTCAGTATCGCCTCGCCACACGAAATCATTGTGGCGCGCGTGGTCAGCACATCGTCCACGAGCAGGATGTGTTTTCTGCGCAGTTGTTCGGGGTTGCGCACCGAGAAGATGTCGCGTACATTCTCCCATCGCTCCTCGCGGCTGCGCAGTGCCTGGCTGGGGTTGTTGCGGTGGCGTACCACGCTCCGGAAGTCGGTCTCAAGCCCCATCGCCTCGGCAATCCCTGCGGCGATATACTCCGATTGGTTGTAGCCGCGACGCATCCGCTTGCGCCAATGGAGCGGAATGGGAATCACCACATCCACGGCGCGGTAGTGTTCGCTTTGGGCCAGCTCGGCGCCATACCAACGCCCCATCTCGAGGGCCGCGCGCCAACTGCCTCGGTATTTGAAGTCGTGAATCAACTCGCGCCAACGGCTCTGCGGCGTGTAGAAGATGAAGGCCGAAGCCTGCTCGATGGGCAGCAGCCCGCCAAACGAACGACTCAAGGGGTTGTCGTAGCTCTTCCAAAAGCGGGTCAGAGGGGCCTCCATGCGGCAGCGCGTACAGACCATACGGGCTCCCACCGGCAGCTTCTCGTGGCAGACCCGACAGCGAGGCGGAAAGAGCAGGAGGCTTAACTCCTCCCACAAATTAGAGAGCATCGACATCGATCGTAAGGGTGATTCTCTTGCCCGAGCCGCGTTTGAAGAGGTCGCACTCGTGGCGGATGATGGTGCGGGCGCGTTGCATCGAGGCGCCGCGCTCGATTTTCAGGAGTAGTTCACAGAGCCACTCTTCGCGGATGCGCTCCACGGTCGGGGTGGCAGGCCCCAAGAGGCGTCGCCCGAAGCGGTTACGCAACGACGAGGCCAACTCGACGGCTCCGCGATGCAGCTGTTCGCGGTCGGTGTGGCGCAGCGTAAAGCGGATGATGCGCGCATAGGGCGGGTAGTTGAAGAGTTCGCGTTCGGCGAGCAGCTCGCGGGCCATCCCCTCGAAATCGTGACGCGAGAGGTAGCCCATCAGGGGGTGGTTGGGGTCGGAGCATTGAATCACCACCTCGCCCTGTTGGCCTCGTCTTCCCGCTCGACCCGCCACCTGACTCAACAGTTGAAAGGCGCGCTCCGTGGAGCGAAAGTCGGGGTTGAGGAGCAGGTTGTCGGCATTGAGCACCCCCACCAACGAGAGGCGGCCAAAGTCGAACCCCTTGGTAATCATCTGGGTGCCTATCAGGATGTCGGCCTCGCCGCGCTCGAAACACTCGATGGCCCGTCGGTAGGCGCTTTCACTCGTCACCGTGTCGCGATCCATGCGCAGCAGACGCGCCTCGGGAAAGAGGCGTGCAATCTCCTCCTCCACCTTCTCGGTGCCGAAACCGGCCGGGGCGACCTCTTGGTGGCCGCACTCGGGGCACTGCTCCACCATCGGGGTGGTGTAGCCGCAGTAGTGGCAGGCGAGTTGGCCGCGCCGCTTGTGGTAGGAGAGGGTTACATGACAGTGGGGGCACGAGGCGCTCCAGCCGCACGAAGGGCAGAGCACGAAGGGCGAAAAACCGCGTCGGTTTTGAAAGAGCATCACCTGTTCGCCCCGCTTCAAGGCCCCCTCAATACGCTCCCGCAGCTCCAAATTGAAGTGGCTCTTGCGTTCGCCGCGCTTCACCGAACGCATCGTGTCGGAGAGGATGATGCGGGGCAGCTCGACTCCTCCGTAGCGCTCGTTGAGGGTTGCCAACCCGTAGCGGCCGCTTTGGGCCTGCAACCAGCTCTCGAGCGAGGGCGTGGCACTTCCGAGCAGCGTGTGGCACCCGAAGAGGCGGGCGGCCTGGATGGCGCAGTCGCGTGCCTGGTAGCGGGGGGCGGGGTCGCTCTGCTTGTAGCTGGCGTCGTGCTCCTCATCGACGATAATCAGCCCCGGGCGACGCATCGGCAGGAAGAGGGCCGAGCGGGCTCCCACCACAAATTGGCCCCCCTCCGAGCGGCTCAACCGCAGGTAGGTCTCCGTGCGGCGCTGGGGCGAGAGTTTGGAGTGGTAGGGGGTTACGCGGCTCGAAAAGATGCGCTCGAGGCGCTCGGTAAGTTGCGTGGTGAGGGCGATTTCGGGAATCAGCATCAGGACATCCTCCCCGCGCGACAAGTATTTGGCTATCAGATGAATATATATTTCGGTCTTGCCCGAGCCGGTGATGCCGTGCAGCAGGGCGCACGACTTCGATGAGAAGGCCTGCTCCAACTCTTCGAGGGCGCGGTGCTGCTCCTCGCTCAAGAGGGGCAACAGGAAGCCCTCGCTGCGCGGAGACTCCTCTCGAGGTTCGCGCTCACAGATCTCGATGAGCCCCTTGCGCTCCAGGGCGCGCAGCACCTCGGGCTCCGCCTCGGTCAGACGACGCGGCACCCACTCTTCGCCCCCCTCGGCACGGCGCTCCAGGAGCTCCATCAGGGCGCTATACTGCTTCGGAGCGCGTCGCTCCAGACGGTCGAGTAGTTGCTGCTCATCGGGACCCGCCTCTTGCGAAAGCAGGGGCTTCAGGTAGCGTTCGGTGCGGGGGTGAAACTCCGCCTCGACAAAGGCGCTCATATCGCTCTCGGCGGGCTTCATCAGCGCCGGCAGGGCGATGCGCATCACCTCGCCCAACGAGCAGAGGTAGTAGTCGGCCACCCACTCCCACAGGGCGCGTTGCTTTCGATCGAGCAGGATGCGTCCGTCGTAGAGGATGCGAGCCACCCGTTTCAGATGCGGCGTGTCGGGAGGTGTGGTGTGCAGACGCCAGACGATGCCGGCATAGAACTTCTCGTTCTTACGACCAAAGGGGACGGCCACAGCCATCCCCTCGTGCAGTTCCATACCCTCCTCGACAGCAAACGAATAGGTCGGCTGTGCCAACGGGAGGAGGATATCGGCGTATTGTTTCAACGAAAGTTGTTAGATCTTGTTCAGGGCCTCGAAGCCGCGTCCGTAGACACCCATCACCGAGCCCACCGAGATAAAGGCGTTGGGATCAATCTCCTTGACCATCTTCAGCACATTGCTCGTCTCGCGCTTGCGGCATACGATCATCACCACCTTCGAACTCTCGCGCGTGTAGCCACCCTCGGAGTGGAGCAGCGTTACGCCACGGTGCGCATTCTCCAGAAGCATCTCACGCACGCGCTCGTAGTCCTGCGAGAAGATGAAGATCTGGTTCGACTGCTGGTTACCCGACATGATCATATCGACCGTGTAACCGATGACGGCGGTCATGATGAAACCGTAGATGACGGCGGCCAAGCCATAGCCCACCAGGAGCGACGAGCCGATGACGGTGAAGTCCACATAGCGCAGCACCTTGCCGTAGCTTACCGTGCGGAATTTATTGATAATCATTGCGATGATATCAACACCTCCGGTCGAGCCGCCCTGCATGAAGGCCAGGGCAACACCGATACCCGAGAATACACCTCCGAGGATAACGGCCAATACGGGATCGAGGCCCTCGAAGAGGTTTACACCTTCGAGCGTCGTCTGCCAGAAGTTCAGGGCTGCCGACATGAAGCAGACCGTGAAGAGGGTCTTGATACCGAAGTTCCAGCCCACGATAAATCCGGCGGCTATGAGCAGGATGGCATTCACGATGAACACCACCGTACCAAGCTGCACCTCGATGCCGAGGTAGTTGCTCAACATCGTGCAGATGATAAGCGAAAAACCGGCAGCACCACCGCCGACACCACCGGCCGGTACGATACATCCAATCCAACCGAACGAGTAGAGGAACATGCCGACAATCATCAGCACATACTCCTTAATGGTGGTAAGCACCTGTCCAAAAGTCAAATTTTTCATCTTTATATGCTTAATTCTCTTTGTTTTTCCCGCTTGTTTTGCCCCTTTTTCGGAGCTTGTCTAAAGTTGCGTGTCGTTATTCGGCGGCAAAGGTAGAAATTTTTCTCCTTGAAAGGTCATTTTGTCGAAAAATCTTTTTTCGAGCCGTTGCCAAAGTTGCTCGTTGCGAATCAATCCCCAATTCGGGCCGTGGTGAAAACGGGGCGGAGCCTCGCTTGCAAAGCGCTCGACGATGAGGTCGGGGCGCAGACGGCGCATGATTTCGACCACCAGGTCGAGGTAGTCGTCAAGCTCCCAAAAACGAAACCGTTCGGGGTGTAGGTCATACTCTGTGGCCATCGCCGTGCCGGCCAAAATCTGCAACTGGTGGAACTTGATGGTGGTCAGCGGCAGCGCGTTGATGGTATCGACCTGTTCGAGCAGAAATTCGTCGCTCTCGCCCGGCAGTCCGAGGATAAAGTGGGCTCCGGTGTGCAGTCCGCGTTGTGCCGTGGCACAGATGGCCCGACGGGCCGTGGCGAAGTCGTGGCCGCGGTTGATGCGTTGCAGCGTCGCGTCGCAGGTGGACTCCACGCCATACTCCACCGCAATGAAGTGGTCGCGGCTCAGCGAGGCGAGGTAGTCGAGCTTCTCGTCATCCACGCAGTCGGGTCGGGTGCCGATGATCAGGCCCACCACCTCGGGATGGCGAAGCGCCTCCTCGTAGCGGCATTTCAACACCTCCAACGGAGCGTAGGTGTTGGAGTAGGCCTGGAAGTAGGCGACATAGCGACCCGCCTTGCGGTAGCGCCAACGGTGGAAGGCGATACCCTCGTTCAGCTGCTCGGTAATCCCCTTGTGGGGTGCGCAGTAGGAGGGGGTGAAGGCCCCGTTGATGCAGAAGGTACACCCGCCTGTCGAGAGGCTGCCGTCGCGGTTGGGACAGCTGAAGCCGGCATCTACCGAGAGCTTCTGCACCCGGTAGCCCAGCGTTTGGCGAAACCACTCGGCGTAGGATGGGTAGTATTTCGACATCGACTACAACCAATCGGAGGCCGTGTAGCTCTCCTTTGGAGCGTTGGGCACATTGACAAAGAAGCGGTGGCCGGTCAGCTTCTCCAAGTCGGCTATCGACATCAGATCCTGACTCCCCACTTGGGTCCCCTTGGCGGTCTCGTGGCTGCGCACGAAGGCTACGCACTGCAACTCCGAGGCCGAGCAGTTCATCACCGACTTGCCCGTGTTGCCACGCTTGGTGCGCAGTACGGCGTAGTAGAACATCGTGGGACAGCTCACATCGCTGCGGTCGCCAAACTCGATCTTCTTGGGCGAGGCGGTGTTGCCGCGCTTGTCGGTGTAGCGGTCGAAGTGGCAGCCGATGACCACATAGGTCGTGTCGGAGCATACCAGCCCGTCGATATAGTCCTCGAGGATGTTCCATGCGCCGCCTCCCGTGTTGAAGGTGTCGCTATACTGCGGGGCGATGTTCGTGTAGTAGAAGACCTGCTGGTTGGTCTTGCGCGACGCGGTGCGCTCGGCCGAGCCCAACATGTGGCCCTTGTTGCATCCGCCACCCGTCGATTTGCTGTGGTACTGGATGTTGGAGGGGATTTGCGGATCCTGCTGATAGGCATCCGTACGGTTGGTCGAGCCCTCGTAGGCGCGGTGACGCGGAGCTGCCACCCACACGGGGCAGTGGTGCGAGGCGCTG
This sequence comes from Alistipes sp., assembly GCA_045605785.1. Taxonomy (GTDB): domain Bacteria; phylum Bacteroidota; class Bacteroidia; order Bacteroidales; family Rikenellaceae; genus Alistipes. The sequence goes on from JAZUQP010000033.1 coordinate 60,262, forward strand.
TAACATACCGTATAGTTGCGGGCCGTATTCCCCTTCATCTTCAGGTCGGTCATGTGGTGAGCATAGTAGTAGTCTGGATTATCCACCTCGGTGGGCAACTCGGCCCACCCCGTGCGATAGACACCATCCGAGGGGGTGGGGTCGGGTGTCGGATCGGGGTCGGGCGTCGGATCGGGGTCGGGCGTCGGATCGGGATCGGGCGTTGGGTCGGGCGTCGGGTCGGGCGTCGGGTCGGGGTCGGGCGTTGGGTCATCGCCGCCACCCTGGGTCGGGATGTCGGTGTAGTGGATGGTTATCGACTCCACATAGCTCACCCCCGAGTCGTTGTCCAGGGTGAAGTACTTGTCGCTGCGCGAGGCGCAGTCGAAGGTGGCGGTCAAGCCGTCGGCCGAGAGCGTGGGCTCCACCTCGTCGAGCGTGGGGAGCGAGATGTCGCCCGTGAAGCAGGCGAGGTTGGCGTTGTTCGAGTTGTGGTAGCGCACCACGATCGAGGAGATGTAGCCGAAGGGGTCGGCATTGGCCACATAGCCCGAGGCACTCTTAAACTGAATGCCGTTGCCATAGAGGCCCACCTGCTCCACCAGGAAACTCCACCCCTCCATCTTGTAACTCTTCTCGGAGGAGTAGCTCGAGGGCCAACCACTCTCCTCGGTCAGCACAATCTGACCCAATACGGGGTCGGGCGTGGGGTCGTCTGGCGTGGGGTCGTCTGGCTCGGGATCATCGGGTTCGGGATCGTCGGGTTCAGGATCATCAGGCTCGGGATCGTCGGGCTCCTCGCCGGCCTCCAATTGGCGAATCAGGATGCGCTCGGGCTCGAGTTGGGCGTAGCTCATCAGCAGCGTGGCTTCGCGCATGGCGCCCTCGTTGGCATCGATCGTAAGGCGGTAGTTGCTCTCCCCCTCACAACCCAAAATGTGAATCCAGTCGGCCTTGCCCTCCTTGCGCAGAATGGGGGTGTGGCCCTCCAGCGGATGCTCAATCGTGCAGCGGATCATGAGCTCCTGCTCCTCGGCGTCGAGCTCATAGCTCTGCTGTTCGAGTTTGAGGGTGGGCTGAATCGCCTCGTCGAGCTCCGATGCGGGGTTGTCGCACTTCACTCCGAGAAGTGCCAGCATCAACAGAAGAACAATCTTCAATACTCCTTGTTTCATGACTTCTTTCACTTATCTTTTTTGATTATCATTCGCGGTTTTTGGAGTCGATCCAGATGGTTACGGGGCCGTCGTTGCAGAGCGTGACGGCCATGTCGGCGCCAAACTCGCCCGAGGGCACCGAGTGGCCCAATGCCGACTCCATGGCGGCAATAAAGCGCTCGTAGAGGGGTCGCGCAATCGCCTCGGGGGCTGCCTTGATGTAGGAGGGGCGATTCCCCTTGCGGGTCGAGGCGTGGAGCGTAAATTGGCTCACGACGAGCACCTCACCTTCTACCTGACTCACATCGAGATTCATCACCCCCTGTTCGTCGTCGAAGATGCGCAGGCGCGAAATCTTGCCTACGAGCCACGAGATATCCTCCTCGGTGTCGGCCGCCTCGACGCCCAACAAGACCAGGATGCCGTGGCCGATGGCCCCCTTCACTCTCCCCTCGATGGCCACCTCGGCCCTCTTTACGCGCTGTAACAGTACCCGCATACTCCTCTACTTGATGTTCTCCTCAAAAAATGCCCACAAGTTATCCCCCTTGGGCACGGGGGCCGTGATGGTGACGGGCTCACGACGCACGGGGTGCTCGAAGCTCATGCGACGCGAGTGGAGCGAGATGCCCCCGTCGGGATTCGAGCGCTTGGCGCCATACTTCAGGTCGCCCTTGATCGGGCAGCCAATCTTCGAGAGCTGGGCGCGTATCTGGTGGTGGCGACCCGTCAGCAGCTCCACCTCCAGGAGCGTGTAGTGGCTCGAGGCTCCGGGAGTGGTGTAGTTCAGACGCGCCTCCTTGGCATCCCCCTTCGGGGCGTCGTAGGCCCGCGAGCGATTCTGCTTCGTGTCGCGCAGAATCCAGTGGCGCAGCGACCCCTCCTCCACCAACGGGCGATTCTCGGTGATGGCCCAATAGTACTTCTTGATCGCCCCCGTGCGAATCATCTCGTTGAGTCGCGTGAGGGCCTTCGAGGTCTTGGCGAAGAGCACGGCGCCGCTCACGGGGCGGTCGATGCGGTGCACGACACCCAAAAATACCTCGCCGGGCTTGTTGTCGCGCACCTTGATAAAGGCCTTGATCTGCTCCTCGAGGGCGCTCTCGCCCGAGGGGTCGGGCTGTACCAGGTCGCCCGAACGCTTGTTTACCACCAACAGGTGGTTGTCCTCGTAGAGAATATCGGTCGGTTGAAACATCGTTCGCTACAAAATAAAGGTGAAGGGCAACAGCAGTTCGGCCCGCTCGACGACGGTGGCCGAATCCTTGCCACACATGATGATGCGCATGGGGCTCTTTTGGCGACGCTCACTGTCGACCAGCACCTGACGGCACTGGCCGCAGGGGTAGCACTCGCGCTCCGAGGGGTCGGAGGCGATGGCCAACGCCACAATGGGGTCGTCGGCGCAGGTGGCGGCGTGGTGGAAGAGCAGGGTGCGCTCGGCGCAGAGGCCGGCGGGGTAGACCTCGCTCTCGATGTTGCTTCCCCGTAGGATGCGGCCGCTCTTGAGGCGTGCGGCGGCACCTACCCGAAAGTGCGAATAGGGGGCGTGCGCCTTGCGAGTCGCCTCGCGGGCCGCCTCTGCCAACGCAACATCCTCACAACTCATCTCGTTGAGCGAGTCGTAGTGCGTGTAGTCAAAGACAAATTTCTTCTCCATAGGCCTGAAATCTTGAATCCCCCAAGTGCCAAGGCACAAAAAGGTAAGCAAATGTACGAAAATTTTACGAGACCACAACTTTGCTTCAAAAAATTGTTATATCTTTGTTATCGGCAAACCCCGAAAGCAACCCCCGAATAGGGGCGTGAATGACAAACGATAAAAATGAGTTGATATGAAAAGTTGGAAACTATTGCTTTTGCCGCTCCTCTTTGCGGCCTGCTCCGAGAGTGACGAGCCCGCACCCGAGGCTCCGAAACAGGTGGTCGAGGTTACCCTCACCTCGCCCGAGGCGGGGGTCTACGACCCGGCCAACCCCCTGACCATTGCGGGGGATGCCGAGCTCAATGTGGGCGCCGTCGAGAGGGTGCGCCTCTCGGTGGGGGGCGAGGTGATTCCCTCCGTCAAGCAGGTGCCCTTCACCTACAACCACTCGTTCGAGGCCGACTTCGCGGGCGAGGTGCTTATCAAGCTTGTGGTCGATGGCGATAGGGGAGGTAGCGCCTCGGTGAGCCGCACCATTACGGTGCAGAAGCCTGCCGAGCCCAAACCCGAAGAGCCCAAACCCGAAGAGCCGAAGCCCGAAGAGCCGACCCTGCCGACCCAGACTCCCGAGGGGTATCCGTTGGTGATTGTGGCGGCCGATGGCTCGGGCCACCACACCAAGGTGCAGGCGGCCATCAACTCGCTGCCCACCGACAACAAGACGCGTGTGGTCTACATCAAGGCGGGCACCTACAAGGAGAAGCTGATCATCGGCTCGGGCCACAACAACCTGATTCTGGTGGGCGAGGATGCCGCCACGACCATCCTGACCTACGACGACAGCGCCGGCACGCTCGACAGCGAGGGGGCGAAGCTCGGCACGCAGAACAGCGCCTCGGTAGCGGTGAAGAGCACCGACTTCATGGCCGTAAACCTCACCTTCGAGAACACCTTTGTCAACTACTCGGGCGGCAGCGATACCCAGGCGGTGGCCTACCGTCAGGATGCCGACCGCGCCACCTTCTACAACTGCCGTTTTGTCGGCTACCAGGATACCCTCTACCTGAAGAACGCCTCGCGCTGCTACTTCTTCGAGTGCTACATCGAGGGCAATGTCGATTTCATCTTCGGCGACTCGGTGGCCTACTTCGAGCAGTGCCAACTCCACTGCAACCGCAATGAGAGCGTCTTGACCGCCGCCGCCACCCTCGAGGGGAGCAAGTTCGGCTTCGTCTTCGAGAGCTGCCGCATCACCCACATCGAGGGCAAGGATTTCAACGGCAAAGAGTTCTCCTTCTTCCACCTGGGAAGACCCTGGAAGAATAAGCCGAAGACGGTCTTCTTGCGCTGCGAGGAGCCTGCCGCCCTCTCGGCCGCCGGCTGGCGCAGCATGTCGGTCGATGCCGACCTCTATGCCGAGTACCGCTGCACGGGCCCGGGTGCTGCCGAAGATCGCCTTGCCAAGCGTGAGATGGGGGGTCGTCAGCTCACCGACTCCGAGGCGTTGGCCTATACCGCACAGAACATCTTTGCGGCCGACACCAACCCCGCGAAGTACACCTCGAGCTGGACTCCGCAGCCCAAGTACACCTTTGTCTTGACCGAATAACAACCATTAAATTGTATGTAATAACCTAATCATACACAAGAGCAGGGGCCCGATTTGTCGGGCCCCTGCTCTTGTGTTGTGGGGTCGATCAGAGGGCAAAGGCGGCCGTCACCTCGTAGGTGGCCTTCAGGGGGCGGAACTCGGCAAGCGGGCCGCTCTCCTCCTCTGCGAAGTCGGCATACTCGGCATCGAAGGCCATATACCTCTTGTTGTGCACCGAGATGTTGTTCTCGAAGTTGAGTCCATACTCGGGGGTGTTGCGGTCGTAAATCGAGATGCAGGGGCCCAACTCCTGACCCAGCGCCGAGACCAGCTCCTCAGCCTTTTGGCGGGCATCGAGAATCGCCTCGCGGCGCAGTTCGCGCTGCAGCTCGGCCCGTTTCGTGTAGTCCACGCTCTCCAGCTCCACGCGCGAGAGGCTCAACTCCTTGAGGGTCCTCCAGCATCGGCTCATCTCCTTTGTGTTGTGAAGCGTGAGGCGGTAGCGGGCCGTCGAGAGCATCTCCCCCTTCTTGTGGTGTTGGCTCGAGTTGTCGGCCGTGCGCAGTCGCTCGTCGGGGTCGATATTCACCCCTTTCAAGGCAGCCACCACCTCGCGGTACTGCTCGTCGACCGAAATTTTGCCGCGCGAGTCGCGCTCGGCGATGGTGATCATCAGCACGAACTTGTCGGGCGATACTACGCGCTCGGCATAGCCCGTAACCTGTACCGAGTGCTCCCGCTTCTCCTGTGCCGAGGCGGGCATGGCTCCGATGAGGAGTGCCGACACGAGCAGCAGGCTCCTCCAAATAACGCTACATTTCATTCTCTTCTCTATCGTTAGGTAAATATATTGTCTGCGGCACACTTGATTACCAAACGAATTGTCAATCCTTTTTATTATGTGGTCGCGGTGGCGGAAAGCTCATTTATTTTTCCTATCTTTGCCCAATAGCAAACGAACAACCTAAAATTACCGATAAAAATGAAGATGAAAAAGTTGATGTTGGCCCTTGCGGCCCTCTTCTTCCTCCTGCCCGCTACGGCAGACGAGGGTATGTGGCTCCCGAGCCTGATTGCGTCGCGTGTGAAGGATATGCAGGCCAAGGGCTTTGAGCTTACGGCCGAGGATATCTACTCGGTCAATGAGGCCTCGCTGAAGGATGCCGTGGTCCTCTTCGGCGGCTTCTGCACCGGCGAGATTGTCTCCGACAAGGGCCTCGTGATTACCAACCACCACTGTGGCTACGATGCCATTCAGAGCCACTCGACCGTCGAGCACGACTACCTGACCTACGGCTTCTGGGCGATGAACCAGGCCGAGGAGCTCCCCAACGAGGGGCTTTGGGTGCGTATCCTGGTGCGCATGGAGGATGTTACCGAGCGCATCGCTGCGGGCGAGACGGCCGACGAGATCATTGCTCAGGCCACCGCCGAGGGCAAAAACTATAAGGCCTCCATCGAGCAGATGTACTACGGCAACCAGCAGTTCCTCTTCCTCTACCAGCAGTTCGACGATGTGCGCCTGGTGGGTACACCCCCCTCGTCGATTGGTAAGTTCGGTGGCGACACCGACAACTGGATCTGGCCGCGCCACACGGGTGACTTCTCCATCTTCCGCATCTATGCCGACCAAAACAACGATCCGGCCCCCTACTCGCCCCAGAATGTGCCCTACCGTCCCAAGCGCCACTTCAAGGTCTCGACCGAGGGTGTTGCCGAGGGCGACTTCACGATGATCTACGGTTTCCCGGGCAATACGCAGCAGTACATCACCTCCGATGCGGTGAAGTATGTGCAGCATCGCTCCGACCCGATGAAGATCGACCTGCGCACGCGCCGTCTCGACATCATCGGCAAGGCCCAGGCTGCCGATGTGAAGGTGCGCATTCAGTATGCAGCCAAGCATGCCAATATCGCCAACGCCTGGAAGAAGTGGCAGGGTGAGGTGCTCGGCCTCGAGCGTCTCAATACGGTGGCTGCCAAGGAGGCTTACGAGGCCGACTTCCGCCGTTGGGCCGCCGACAAGCCCGAGTATCGTTCGCTGCTCGACTCGATGAGTGCCGCCTATGCGCGTGTGGCCGATTGGTACTACATGCAGGAGCTCAAGAACGAGTCGGTGCGCACCATCGAGCTCTGTAGTGCCGCTGCCATGCAGCTGGCCGCCACCCAACCCGAGCAGCAGGAACAGATGGCCTCGCGCCTTACCGCCTTCTACAAGGACTACGATGTGGAGGTCGATAAGGCCTTGACTCTCTGTGTGCTTCGCGGATTCGAGGAGTACTGCCTCGAAGGGGAGTATCCCGACGCCCTGAAGACCCTCATCGAGGAGCATGGCGGCGTGGAGGGGTATGTGGAGTACCTCTACCGCGAGAGCTTCGCCACCTCGCCCGAGCGTGCCGCCACCGCCACCGCCACCGCCGAGCAGTGGGCTGCCGACCCCGCCATCGAGCTGGCCAAGCTCTTCGTGCGCAAGCCCGGGGAGCGCATGCCCCGCAACTTGAGCAACCATCCCGCCATCGAGCGTTGGTTCCGTCCCTACCTGAAGGCCCTCATGCAGTTCGACCCCGAGCGCCCCTTCTTCCCCGATGCCAACATGACGCTGCGTGTCGCCTACGGCACCATCTGCGGCTACGAGTATGCCGATGGCGAGTATCACACCCCGCTGACGACCCTCGACGGCATCATCGCCAAGGATAACCCCAACATCTACGACTACGACATCCCGCAGTCACTGCGCGACCTCTACCGCACCAAGGAGTATGGTCGTTGGGGCGTCGAGATGGAGGGCCGCCTCACGGTGCCCGTCTGCTTCCTCGCCTCGAACCAGACCACGGGTGGCAACTCGGGCTCGCCCGTCCTGAACGCCAAGGGTGAACTCATCGGCGTGAACTTCGATCGCACCTGGCGCTCCACGATGTCCGATATCGCCTTCGACCCCACCATCTGTCGCAACATCGCCTGCGACATCCGCTATGTGCTCTTCGTGGTCGATAAGGTGGGCGGTGCCGGCTATCTGGTCGATGAGATGCTCAACGAATAACCCTTTGAGGGGGCGCATACAGCCCCCTTTTGAGGAGTAAAAAGTGGAAAAAACGGGGCAAAATGAAAAAATTGCTCCGTTTTTTTTGCGAAATCCGAAATAGTCCCTATATTTGCACACCCAAATGAGAAGTTTGGGCTGTTCTTAAGGCTTTTGCCCAGGTGGTGAAATTGGTAGACACGCTACTTTGAGGGGGTAGTGAACGTTTAGTTCGTGCAAGTTCGAGTCTTGTCCTGGGCACACACAGTGAAGGTCGCTATATCAGCGACCTTTTTTTTGTTGTGATAAGGCTGTATTTGCTTCCGCTAACTCTAAAACCATTCAAAATTGGCCTTTGTTTGACAGTTTAGCCAATATATTGTGTCTTCTCATATCTCCCAATTACCCCCAATTCTAAATTCTACATTCTAAATTTTGAATTTGCATTATAACCACAAAGCCGACCCCATGGAGGTCGGCTTTGCAGCTATTGAGAAGGGCACGGTTAATCGATATTCTTGCAGCAGAGGTTGCGGTCGCCGTAGCCGTTGTCGATCTTCGAGACATAGGGGAAGAACTTCGAGCACTTGACCCACTCCAGCGGGAAGGCGGCCTCCTGACGCGTGTAGGGGTGCGACCACTCGCCACAGAGCTCGGGAGCCGTGTGGGGGGCATTGACCACCACATTGTCCTTCTCGCCCGCGGCGGCTGCAGCCTCGCACTCGCGCTTGATCTGCACCAGGGCGGCCATGAAACGATCCATCTCGGCCTTATCCTCCGACTCGGTGGGCTCCACCATCAGCGTCTCGTGTACGGGGAACGAGAGGGTGGGGGCGTGGAAGCCGTAGTCCATCAGTCGGTGGGCGATATCGCCGCAGTCGATGTTGTAGTCGTGCTTGAAGTGGGTGAGGTCGAGAATCATCTCGTGGCCTACGCGGCCCGTCTCACCCGCATAGTAGGTGCGGAACTCCTCCTTGAGGGCCGACGACATGTAGTTGGCATTGACGATGGCCATCTCGGTCGAGCGACGCAGCCCCTCCTCGCCCAGCATCTTGATGTAGCCATAGGTGATGGAGAGCAGCAGGGCCGAGCCAAAGGGCGACGACGAGACGGCGGTGATGCCGTTTTCGCCACCGGTGGGAACTACCGAGTGCGAGGGGAGGAACTCCTGCAGGTGGTGCGCCACGCAGATGGGGCCTACACCGGGGCCACCACCGCCGTGCGGCATGGCAAAGGTCTTGTGCAGGTTGAGGTGGCAGACATCGGCGCCGATGTAGCCCGGGTTCGTCAGGCCCACCTGGGCGTTCATGTTGGCACCATCCATATAGACCTGGCCTCCGGCATCGTGTACGGCATCCACAATCTCGCGGATGCGACTCTCGAAGACGCCGTGGGTCGAGGGGTAGGTAACCATCAGACCGCACAGCTCCGAGCTGTGCTCCTCGGCCTTCTTCTTCAGATCCTCGACATCGATATTACCGTTTTGGTCGCAGGCCACGATGACAATCTTCATGCCGGCCATGGCTGCCGAGGCGGGGTTGGTGCCGTGTGCCGAGGCGGGAATCAGCATGATGTTGCGGTATCCCTGTCCGCGGCTCTGGTGGTAGGCGCGAATCACCATCAGACCCGTATACTCGCCGGCGGCACCCGAGTTGGGCTGCAACGAGCAGGCGGCAAAGCCGGTGATGGTGGCCAGGTCGCGCTCCAGCTCGGCAATCAGCTCGAGGTAGCCCTCGGCCTGGTCGGCCGGTGCAAAGGGGTGCATGTTCTGGAAGGCGGCCAGCGAGAGGGGCATCATCTCGGCGGCGGCGTTGAGCTTCATGGTGCACGAGCCGAGCGAAATCATCGAGTTGGCCAGCGAGATGTCGCGCAGCTCCAGGCGCTTGATATAGCGCATCAACTCGCTCTCCGAACGGTAGGAGTTGAAGATCTTCTCGGTCAGGTAGGCCGACTCGCGTACGAGGCCGGCGGGGATGGCGTTCTCGCCGGCGAGCTTCACGCTCTTGGCCTTCTTGCCACGGGCCTCGGCAAAGATCGAGACGATGAGGGCCACCTCCTCGGGGGTGGTAACCTCGTCGCACGAGAGGCGCACGCAGTTCTCGGCCGGATAGTAGAAGTTCAGCCCCTGAATCAGCGCCAGCGACTGGATGACGGCAGCCTCGGCCTCCACCTCAATGGTATCGAAGATCTCCTTCGTGGTGAGCTTGTAGCCCAAGTTCTCCAGGGCGTTGGCGATGGTGATGGCCGAGCGGTGGGCCGTCTCGGCGGCACGCTTCAACCCCTCGGGGCCGTTGTAGATGCAGTAGAAGCCTACCATCGAGGCCATCAACGCCGAGGCGGTGCAGATGTTCGAGGTGGCCTTCTCGCGCTTGATGTGCTGCTCGCGCATCTGGAGGGCCATACGCAGGGCTTTGTTGCCCAGACGGTCTACCGAGACACCGATGATACGGCCCGGCATGTTACGCTTGTAGGCCTCGCGCGTGGTCATGTAGCCGGCGCTCGGGCCTCCGAAGCCCATCGGCGTACCCAGGCGCTGCGTCGAGCCTACGGCGATGTCGGCACCCCACTCGCCCGGGGCCTTCAGCAGGGCCAACGACAAGAGGTCGGCCACGGCCGTTACCAGGGCCCCCTTGCTGTGGGCCAGCTCCGTAAAGGCGCTGTAGTCGCGCACCTCACCATTGGCGGCGGGGTATTGTACGATGGCGCCGAACTCCTTGCCCGAGAACTCGTAGCTGCGGAAGTCATCGACAATCAGCTCGATGCCGAAGGGCTCCGAACGGGTCAGGAGCACATCGAGGGTTTGGGGGAAGAGCTTCTCATCGACGAAGAGCTGGTTGCGGCCCTCCTTCACGGCGTCGCGCGAGCGCAGGGCGTACATCATCAACATCGCCTCGGCAGCGGCCGTAGCCTCGTCCAAGAGCGAGCAGTTGCCGATCTCCATGCCGGTGAGCGAGATGACGGCGGTCTGGTAGTTGAGCAGCGCCTCCAGACGGCCCTGCGAAATCTCGGCCTGATAGGGGGTGTAGGAGGTGTACCAGGCGGGGTTCTCGAAGACATTGCGAGCCACAACGGCGGGAACAGCCGTGGGGTAGTAGCCCATGCCGATAAAGGAGCGCAGCGTGCGGTTGCGCGAGGCGAGTTCGCGGATGTGGGCCGAGAACTCATACTCGCTCATGCCGGGCTTGAGTTGAAGCGGCTGCTTCAGACGAATCGATTGGGGAATGACCTGCGAGATAAGCTCCTCGACCGACTTTACGCCGATTACTTCGAGCATCTCCTTCAAATCCTTCTCACGCGTGACACCGATGTGTCGCTGGGCAAAGTTGTCAAATGCCATAGTCGTTTATTTTAGTGTTTTTAGGTTTCGCCTTCGCGGAAGGGGCAATAAGTTTCTGCCCCGTTCATTGTTTTACATCCTAACAAAGTTAGGAAAATAATTTGGAAAGCACCAAAAAAAGAGCCCGGTTTTTACCGAACTCTTCATTTTCTGACCCGAAGACCCTTTGTGGAGCCTATTTGTGCAGCGCGAGGTGCCTGGGTGTCGGTGCCGGCTCCAACGGGCGGGGCCCCTTTGCCCCGAGCTCCGAGCGACTCTCGTCGATGTAGAACCACCCCGAATAGTCCCCCTCGCCCGAGATGCCGATGGTGCTATCCTTATCCATAAAGGTGGAGGCCAAAACCCCTATAGCGTTGTCATTCTCGTCGAAGACCTCTAACGAAACAAAGCAGCTGAACGCATAGGGGATTCCATCACGACAAAGAATAAATATCGGAGTGTTGTCGTGTTTTAGCATCGTCTCGTGCGTGGGGTTTTCGCTTTGATGCCAAGCCTCAAACTCTTCGCCTCCGAACCAACTCTGCCAAGCCCACCGGTAGGTCTTCTCGCCATCGTTGTACCAGGGGAGCTGTGTGCCGAACCAGACTACATAGTCGTAGAGGGTAAACTCATACATCATAAAGTCGGGCAGCGCTTCGTAGGTGCCATCCAAAAGGGCCCAACCATCGCCATAGAGACACAGGTACCCCGAGTCGCTCGTCAGAGGCTCGTACTCGCCCTTCATAATGAAGCAGCTGTTCTGCTTATCCCCGTCGTCCAGGAACGAGTAGACCAGGTAGCTCCCGTCGCTCTGCTTCTCGACGGTGAAGCTGTCGTAGAGAGCCACGGTGCGGCCATCGTCGGTCGTGTCGGTCATGCCGCAGAAGTGGTAGTAGGTGCCCGACTTTACGCCCGCCTCCTGCACGGGTTTGTCGGCGGCAAAGTCGTAGGCCAGGATGTTGTGGCCCTGCCAATCGGCCGCCTGCTGATAGATGGCCAACGACTCCTTGGGCACATAGACAATATCTTCCGAATCGAAGGTCCCCTCTTGTACCTTGGGAGGCACCTTGGCCGCACAGTAGATGGTCTGTATCCCACGGAAAAAGACCCAATTGTCCAGGTACTCAATGGTCGCCGGCAGGCGCACCTCACGAAGCGAAGTACACCCCGAAAAAGCGCTCCACTGAATATGGGTCAACCCCTCGGGCAGGAGAATGGTCTGCAAATTGGAACAGTCGTAAAAGGCTCCGGACAGAATCTCCGTTACCCCTTTGGGCAGGACAATGCTTTGCAGGTTGATGCACTCCTCGAAGGCATCGGAGATGATGTAGGGGATGGGTCGGGTGAAACGAATCTCCCCCTTCCCCTCTTCACAGGTGTGGGAGACAATCTCGGCATCCCAACCCCACGACTGCACATCTACCTTGCGCCAATCGTTCGAAGTATAGGTGATCGTCGAACCTCCCGTACCGGAGCCTCCTCCAATCAATACGCCCGACTCCTTTTCGCATCCCGTCAGCAGAGCGAGTGCGATGCCGAAAGCGGATAAAAATCGCTTCATAGTGGAAAAAGTTGCGCTTTCGGCTTCCGAGAAAGCGGGTTCAAATGTGAGGCGTGAAGCCGTCGTCCGTTGCTTTGGAGGGGAATAAACAGAGTAGACCAAACCCACACGGCTCGCATGGCAACCGTCGGGCTTCGGATGGCGCTCCTCTCTTCCCCGCTCTCGAAATGTACCAGATTTCCACCAAGCGAAAAGACGAAACACCTCGCTATACCATAAAGTATATAAAAGTAAATCTATTGCAAAGTTACGACTATTTTCCAATTGTACAACACATTTCTAGTTTTTTGTTGTGGGGCTTATTGAGGTTTTCGTTGAGAATCTTGATGAGAATCTTGATGAGAGTCTTGTCGTGTATCTCGTCGAGGGGTCTGTCGAGGTTCTTGTCAAGAGGGGCCGAGGGGTGGCTGTACAATGTTAAATTTATGTTACCAATTGATGACAAAAGGATGACAAACCGAAGAAATTTGTAAATTTGAGTGCCAAAAGGTGGGGCGACTCTTTGGAAACGAGCCCCTGTTAGGTTGAAAAACAAACAATTAACCCAATATGAGTATTCTCTACACCCTGATTGTAGTCATTCTCGCCATCCTGGCCCTCTCGGGTCTCTATGTCGGTGTGACCAACGACGCCGTGAACTTCCTGAACTCGGCCATCGGCTCCAAGGCGGCCAAGATGCGCACCATTCTGATGGTCGCCTCGGTCGGAATCATCATCGGCGTGGTAACCTCGAGCGGCATGATGGAGGTGGCGCGTCACGGGATGTTCAACCCCGCGCTATTCAGCTTCCACGAGGTGATGATTCTCTACCTGAGCGTCATGTTCGCCAATGTGATTCTGCTCGACCTCTACAACTCGTTAGGCCTGCCCACCTCGACCACCGTGTCGCTGATCTTCTGTCTGTTGGGCTCGGCCATTGCCGTCTCGATCTTCAAAATTTCGGGTAGCGAGGAGCTCGTATTTGCCGACCTGGGACAGTTCATCAACACCTCCCGAGCGCTGGGTATCGTCTCGGCCATCCTCCTCTCGGTGGTGATCGCCTTCACCTGCGGTACGATTGTGATGTACCTTTCGCGTCTCTTCTTCTCGTTCCGCTACCTCTCGATGTTCCGTAAGTTTGGCGCCATGTGGTGCGGTATCTCGCTCACGGCCATCATCTACTTCGCCGTATTTAAGGGGCTGAAGGGCCTCCTTACGGGCCACCCCTTCATCGAATTGATCAACGACCACATCCTCTTGGCCCTCCTGATCTGCTGGGGCGTGTCGTCGCTCATCCTCTTCTTCCTGCAGCGTCTCAAGATCAACATCCTGCGTATCACCATCCTCTCGGGCACCTTCGCCCTCGCCCTCGCCTTCGCCGGTAACGACCTGGTGAACTTCATCGGTGTTCCCGTGGCCAGCTTCGACAGCTACCAGATTGCCCGGACTGCCGGCACCACCGACATCATGATGTCGGCGCTGAACGAGGATGTCCCCGCCAACTTCTACATCCTGCTGCTCGCCGGCGTGGTGATGATCGTCACCCTCTGGACCTCCAAGAAGTCGATGACGGTGAGCCAGACCGAGCTCTCGCTCTCCTCGGCACAGGACGACGGAGGCTCGGCCAACCAGAGCTCGTCGCTCTTCTCGCGTACGCTGGTGCGTGGTGCCCTGAGCATCAACGCCGCCTTCGAGGCCGTCGTGCCCGCCCGTGTGCGTGCCAAGATGGATCGTCGCTTCGAGTACGAGGATATCGAGCACAGCGGTGCCCCCTACGATATGATTCGTGCCACGGTGAACCTCACCACGGCAGCCCTGCTCATCTCGTTGGCTACCTCGCTCAAGCTCCCCCTCTCGACCACCTATGTATGCTTCATGGTGGCCATGGGTTCGTCGCTCGCCGACAAGGCGTGGGGTCGTGAGTCGGCCGTGTATCGCATCACGGGCGTGGTTACCGTGGTGATGGGTTGGTTCGTAACGGCCATCGGCGGCTTCCTGATCGCCTTTGTCGTGGGCCTCATCCTCATCTACGGTGGCACCATTGCCATCGCCATTACCACCGTGCTCTGCGGCTGGATGCTTGTCCACAGCAACTTCAAGAAGAAGCCCGAGCCCAAGGAGACCGCAACCGCGAAGAAGCCCGAGACTGCCGAGGAGATCCTCTCGCAGCTCAGCGAGGAGGTCTGCACCACCATGGAGGCTGCTACCCGCATCTACGACCGTACGCTGCTCGCCGTCTTCAAGGAGAATCGCAAGGTGTTGCGTGAGATGACGCAGCAGGCGCAGGAGCTCTATCAGAACTCCTCCGAGCGTAAATACTCGCTCATGAGTACCCTCAAGCGTTTGCAGGTGAGCGATATCAGCTCGGCCCAATACTATGTGCAGGTGGTGGACTACCTCAATGAGATGTCGAAGGCGCTGCTCCACATCACCCGCCCCGCCTACGAGCATATCGACAACAACCACGAGGGCCTCTCCAAGGGTCAGACCGAGGATCTGATGCACATCAACGACGAGGTGGAGGCCATCTACCGACAGATTCAGGTGATTCTCCGCAATGGCGACTTCGAGGATATCGACCGCGTGCTTGCCATGCGCGACAGCCTCTTCGAGACCATCGCCGCTGCCATCAACTCGGAGCTCGGCCGCATCAACGAGGTGCGCTCCAATACCAAGGCCTCGCTCCTCTACCTCACCATCCTCACCGAGACCAAGAACATGGTGCTTCAGTCGCGCAACCTGCTCAAGTCGCAGCGTTACTTTGTGGAGCATTCGGGGTTAGATACAACGCCTAATTTTCGATTTTAAGCGGTAAATTCCGCACATCCCAAACAAAACCCGAACGAGCAGTACGCCAAGTACAGCCCGTCCGGGTTTCTTATTGCGATGCACGGAATTTCCTCGCTTAAAATCAAAAATCTGGTTATACGATTTGTAAACGATAACTACGCACCGCCTTGCTTGCCCCGAATGGGAAATACACCAAGTATGTCCCATCCGGGGCAATCTTCGTTAAGTCGAAACTTGCTCCTCTAAAATCAAAAAATTGAGTGGGCTGACGACCGAATTGTTTTAGAGAATTTAGAAAATTTGAGGAGTTTAGGGAGGCAACTGCCTCAAAACAATTTTCAATTTAACCGCTTAACACTCTTTCCGAGCCACAAACGAACAACGGAGCGTACCACAGGTGCGCTCCGTTGGTTTGTATCATGAAGTTCGGAATTAGCGGCGGGGCTTGATATCCAGCTTCACGGGCTTGATCATATTCTCGGGCGAGAGGATCGTGTCGAGCTCCTCCTTCGAGAGGATGCCGTGCTCGAGTACCAGGTCATAGACGCTGCCACCCGTGGCGAGAGCCTCCTTGGCGATCTTCGTCGAGTTCTTATAACCAATCACGGGGTTGAGGGCCGTAACGATGCCGATGCTGTTGTGAACATAGGCGCGGCACTGCTCCTCGTTGGCCTTGATGCCCTCCACGCAGTTGATGCGCAGGGTGTCGAAGCCGTTCATCATGATCTCGGCCGACTCAAAGCAGCACTGGGCCATCACGGGCTCCATGGCGTTGAGCTCCATCTGGGCGGCCTCACCACTCATGGCTACGCAGAGGTCGTTACCCATCACCTTGTAGCAGATCTGGTTCATCACCTCGGGAATCACGGGATTTACCTTGCCGGGCATGATCGACGAACCGGGCTGACGGGCGGGGAGGTCAAACTCGTGCAGACCGCAACGAGGACCCGAAGCGAGCAGGCGCAGGTCGTTGCAAATCTTGTTCATCTTCACAGCGATGCGACGCAGAGCCGACGAGTAACCTACCATGCACGAGGTGTCGGAGGTGGCTGCTACCATGTCGGCAGCCAGGCGTACATTCCAACCCGTAATCTCGGCCAGGGCCTTCACACACTTCTCCGCATACTCGGGCTCCGAGCAGATACCCGTACCGATGGCCGTGGCACCCATGTTCACCGTCAGGAACTCCTCGGCAGCGAAGTTGATGTTCTTGATCTCATCCTTGAGAATCGAAGCGTAGGCACCAAAGGTCTGACCCAGCGTCATGGGCACAGCGTCCTCGAGCTGCGTACGACCCATCTTCAAGATGTGGGCGAACTCCTTGGCCTTGGCCTCAAAAGCGGCAATCAACGCCTCGTAGTGCTCCATGAAGCGCTGGTGCGTAGCATAGAGACCCAGGTGAATGGCCGTGGGGTAGGCGTCGTTGGTCGACTGCGAGCAGTTGGCGTGGTCGTTGGGCGAGCAGTACTGATACTCACCTGCCTCGTGACCCATAATCTGCAACGCACGGTTGGCGATCACCTCGTTGGCGTTCATGTTGGTGGTCGTACCGGCACCTCCCTGAATCATATCCACGGGGAACTGGTCGTGGTGCTTGCCCTCCAAAATCTCGCGGCAGGCCTGCGCCAGACCATTGTACTGCTCGTCGGTGAGCAGCCCCAGCTGGTGGTTGGCAATGGCGGCAGCCAACTTGGTCTGGGCCAAACCATTGATAAACAAGGGATAGTCGTTCAGGTGGAAACGGCTGATGGGGAAGTTCTCGATACCACGCAGCGTCTGCACTCCATAGAGGGCCTCTACGGGAACCTCCAACTGACCAATCAGGTCACTCTCAATACGCGTCTTTTTTTCCATTTCTTCGAAGTTTTCTATTTGTTTTTAGGTTGTCTCTCTCTGTTTCCTTATTTGAGTTCACCACAAGAATAAGCGCTGCTCAAGCTCCTGTTTTTTCTGTTTTTAGGTTGTCTCTCTTTGTTTCTTATTTTAAGTTTGCCGCAGGAATAAGTGCTGCTCAAGCTCCTTGCTTTTTGTCTGTTTTTGACTGTTTGTCAGCGTTGTGATAGTTTCAAGCGTTAAAGGTAATCATTTTTTGTCAAACGACCAATTTTCGTTGCATTTTTCAACTTTGGGGTGTCTCGCCCGCGTGCACAGCGAAGAAGAACCGCCCGTTTTGGTGAATTTTTTGAACTTTGCATTTTGATTTTTGAATTTTATTCGTACCTTTGCAGTCCTTACGCGTATGCGTGAGGAAAACTAATTCATTATTAACCATTTAACGAGCGATTGTATCGCAAAACTATTTTTCCGAAATGGAGAACAAAAATTTGATGAACGAGAATTTCGATTGGAATTCGTTCGAGAATGACCTGGGTGTTTACAACCAGTCGAAGGAGGAGATTACCGCAGCTTACGACAAGACCCTGTCGAATGTAGCTGTAGGTGAGGTTGTTGAGGGTACCGTGCTGGGTATCACGAAGCGCGAGGTAGTGGTAAACATCGGCTACAAGTCGGAGGGTATCATCCCCGTTGCCGAGTTCCGTTACAACCCCGAGCTCCAGATTGGCGACCAGGTAGAGGTGTATGTGGAGTCGGCCGAGGATAAGAACGGTCAGCTCGCCCTCTCGCACAAGAAGGCCCGCCAGCTCAAGTCGTGGGATCGTGTAAACGAGGCATTGGAGAACGACGAGATCATCAAGGGTTACATCAAGTGCCGCACCAAGGGTGGTATGATTGTCGATGTATTCGGTATCGAGGCCTTCTTGCCCGGTTCGCAGATCGACGTGAAGCCCATCCGCGACTACGATGTATATGTTGACAAGACCATGGAGTTCAAGGTGGTGAAGATCAACCAGGAGTTCCGCAATGTGGTTGTATCGCACAAGGCTCTCATCGAGGCCGGGCTCGAGGCTCAGAAGCAGATCATCATGTCGAAGCTCGAGAAGGGTCAGATCCTGGAGGGTACCGTGAAGAACATCACCTCCTACGGTGTATTCGTAGACCTGGGCGGTGTGGACGGTCTGATTCACATCACCGACCTGTCGTGGGGCCGCGTAAACCACCCCGAGGAGATCGTAGCTCTGGATCAGAAGATTCAGGTGGTTATCCTCGACTTCGACGATGCCAAGAAGCGTATCGCTCTGGGTCTGAAGCAGCTCCAGGCTCACCCCTGGGAGGCTCTCGACCAGAACCTCAAGGTGGGTGACACCGTAAAGGGTAAGGTAGTGGTAATGGCCGACTACGGTGCTTTCGTTGAGATTGCTGCCGGTGTTGAGGGTCTGATCCATGTATCGGAGATGTCGTGGAGCCAGCACCTGCGTTCGGCTCAGGAGTTCCTGAAGGTAGGTGACGAGGTTGAGGCCGTAGTGCTGACCCTCGATCGTGAGGAGCGCAAGATGTCGCTGGGTATCAAGCAGCTTACTCCCGACCCCTGGGCAGGTATCGAGGCCAAGTATCCCGTAGGTTCGCGCTGCCAGGCCAAGGTTCGCAACTTCACCAACTTCGGCGTATTCGTTGAGATTGAGGAGGGTATCGACGGTCTGATCCACATCTCGGATCTCTCGTGGACCAAGAAGGTGAAGCACCCCGGTGAGTTCACCCAGATTGGTGCCCAGATCGAGGTTGTAGTGCTCGAGATTGATGTTGAGAACCGCCGTCTGTCGCTGGGTCACAAGCAGCTCGAGGAGAACCCCTGGAACGAGTTTGAGAACCAGTACTCGGTAGACAGCGTTCACGAGGGTACCATCACCGAGCTCGGTGACAAGGGTGCCGTTGTTTCGCTCGGCGAGAACATCGAGGGCTTCTGCCCCGCCCGTCACCTCACCAAGGAGGACGGCTCGACCCCCAAGGCCGGCGAGAAGCTGAGCTTCAAGGTGATCGAGTTCTCGAAGGCTACCAAGCGCATCACCCTCTCGCATGTTCGCGTATACGAGGAGGTAAAGCGTGCCGAGATCGCTGCCGAGAAGGCCGAGAAGAAGAAGGCTGCTGACGAGACCAAGTCGTCGGTAAAGAAGATCAACGCTTCGGTTGAGAAGACCACGCTGGGCGACATCGCCGGTCTGGCCGCTCTCAAGGAGGCTATGGAGGCTGCCAAGAAGGAGGAGTAATCCTCGAGGCACTTCCCTAAAAAGAGGGCCCTTCCACTTTAGGAAGGGCCCTTCTTTTTTAATTCAAAATTCAAAATTATTTTTCCCTAATTCTCACAACTTCCCTATTTCCCATATCTCCCGCAACTCCCATGCAAGGCACAGAAAATCAATCTCCGCAGATTGATTGCATCAATGGTTATTCCCTGTTTTGAATCGCAATCGTGTTCGTTAGAAGCGGAGGGTTGTGGGGGTATTGGCCCGGCAGGAGACCTCGTGGCAGCTTCCGTCGGGGAGGCGCAGGACGATGGCTTGGTCGGTGGGGCTGTGAAGCGTTACGCTTTGGGGTTGCCCCTCTTGCCAGCGGCAATCGACCTCGATGCCGCCACGCGCCATCAATCCGCGATAGGAGCCCTCGCTCCACGCCTCGGGAAGGGCTGGTAGCAGGTCGATGCAGGTGTCGTGGCTCTGCAGAAGCATCTCCATGATGCCGGCGGCACCCCCGAAGTTGCCGTCAATCTGGAACGGGGGGTGTGAGCAGAAGAGGTTGGGGAAGGTGCCGCCCCGATCCCCCTGCGGGGTGATGGCGGGTTGCAGCAGGCTCTCCAGCAACTTGAGGGCACGATTTCCATCGCCCAGGCGGGCGCGGAAGGCGATTTTCCAGGCGCGTGACCACCCCGTACCGCCATCGCCGCGTCGCTCGAGGGTCATGCGGCATGCCTCGGCCAGCGTCGTGTCGCTCCGCAAAATCTGACTTCCGGGATAGAGGCCGAAGAGGTGGGAGATGTGGCGGTGTTGCGGATCCATCTCGCGGTAGTCCTCCAACCACTCTTGCAGGTAGCCGCCGTCGCTGATTTGGTTGGGGGGCAGGAGTATCAGGGTGGCGGCGAGGCGGTCGGCGTAGTCGCCATCCACGCCGAGGATTTGCGAGGCGCGGACAACGGCTCCGAACAACTCGCGTGCAATCTGCGTATCCATCGTCGAGCCCATGCAGACATAGAGGATGCGATGGGGGTCGTCGGGAAGGTAGAAGCCGTTTTCGGGTGAGGTGGTGGGGGCGGTAACCATCCAGCCGTGCGAGGGCTCCTCAATCAGGATGTTGAGGAGGAACTCCGAGGCCCCCTTCAGCAGGGGATAGATGCGCTCGAGGTACTCTCGGTCGAGCGTATAGCGATAGTGCTCCCAGAGGTGGAGCGAGAGCCAGGCTCCCCCTGTGTTGGTGGCGCCCCACGAGGGGTCCTCCGAGGGGGCCGAGAAGCCCCAGGCGTTAGCCAGCACGTGGGCACACCACCCCGGAGCACGGTAGAAGGTGCGGGCTGTATGCTCTCCCGAGGCAGCGAGCTGCTCCACATAGCGGGTCAGGGGCTCAATGAGCTCGGGCAGGTGGCCCACTTCGAGGGGCCAATGGTTCATCTGGATGTTGATGTTGAGGTGGTAGTCGCCATTCCAGGGGCAGATGCGCTGGTTGGCCCAGATGCCTTGCAGATTGGGAGGCAGCGTGGCGTGGTGGGTCGAGGCGATGAGCAGGTAGCGCCCATACTGCATGTAGAGGGCGGCCAGGGCGGGGTCCTCCCCCTCGGCAAAGCGCTCAATGCGACGGTCGGTGGTCAAGTGGTGGGGTTGCTTGCCCAGGTCGAGCTCCACGCGGTCGAAGAGGGAGCGATGGGCCGTGCGGTGTGCCTCGAAGAGGGCCTCGAATGAGCGGTCGGCCACCGTGGCCAACACCTCTTCGACCGCCTCGTGGGGGGCCGTTCCGTTGTAGTCGGTGGCGGCCGAGAGGCGAATCATCACCTCGGTGGCCTCGCGGATGCGCAGCGCATCATCGGTCGCCTCGATGACTCCATCACCCGTTACTACGGCCTTTGCGACATAACTCACCCCGGGGTAGCGCTCCGAGCCGCTTGCCAGACGCCCCTCCATCCGAAGCTCGTTGTCGAGGCTTGTCGTTACGGCCTCGTCGCGACGCAGCGAGAGGTTGCATGCGAGTCGCTCGTCACCCTCGGCCTTCAGGCGTATGATGAGGGCGTTGTCGGCCATCGAGGTAAAGTATTGGCGCGTGTAGCGGGTGTTGTGGTGGTAAAACGAGGTGGTGGCCACGGCATCGCGCAGCGAGAGGTCGCGGCGATAGTCGCTCCCGGCTTCGGGGTCGAGCCCCTCCATCTCGATAAGCAGTTCGCCGAGCGTGGTGTAGCTGCCGTAGGCGGGATCGACGCTCGCCTCGCCTCGGCATACGAAGTGGCGATACATCATCTCCTGTGCCTCGGCATTGCGCCCCTCGAGGAGCAGCGCGCGTATTTGGGGCAACCACTCGGCCGCCTCGGGGTTGGCCACATCCTGCGGCGAACCGTACCACATGGTCTCTTCGTTCAGGGTGATGCGCTCGGAGGTGATGCCTCCGTGGGGCATGGCTCCTATGCGGCCGTTTCCCAGGGGCAGAGCCTCCTCCCACCGCTCGGCGGGGCGGTCATACCACAATGTAAGTTCGTCGTTGGGGCGCTGCGCGGGAGTGCATCCCACGAGTCCCAAGAGGGATATCAGCAGCAGTCGAAGGTGTCTCATAGCGGTCTAATTTTCCGATCTTTTACCATGTTGTCGTTGGTACTCCGAGGGGGAGCAGCCGAACTCGTCGCGGAAGTGGCGGGCGAAGAGTTTGGGTGAGTTGAAGCCCACCATGTAGGCCACCTCGGCGATGTAGCTCTGTCCCGACTCCAGGAGCTGGGCGGCACGCTTGAGGCGGATGGCACGGATAAACTCCAACGGGGCCTTGCCGGTGAGCGAGAGCAGCTTCTTGTAGAGGTGTGTGCGGTGCATGTGGAGGTGGGCCGAGAGGTCGGCAACCGAGAAGTCGGGGTTGCTGATCTGCTCGTTCACCGCCTCGATGGCTGCCTGCAAGAGTCTGTCGTCGAGTGAGGTGATGGTGAGTTGCTCGGGGGCCACCTCGATTTGTCGTTTGAAGAGGGCGTGGGCGCGTGCCTTCCACTCCAGGAACTTCGTGATGCGCAGGCGCAAAATCGAGATGTTGAAGGGCTTGGTGATGTAGTCGTCGGCACCCGACTCCAGGCCTGCATACTCATCCTCCTGCATGGCGCGAGCCGTGAGCAGGATGACGGGGATGTGCGAGGTGGTGATCTCCGACTTGATGCGGCGGCAGAACTCCACACCATCCATGATGGGCATCATCACATCGCAGATGACCAAATCGACCTGCTCGTTCTCGACGATTTGGAGTGCCTCCTGGCCGTTGGCGGCCGTCAAGACCTCGTAGTCGGCCTTGAGGGTCTCGTTGAGGAATGCGCGGAAGTCGGCATTGTCGTCCACCACCAGGAGCGTCGAGCGACGGGCCTCCGTCTCAACGGCTCCCGACACCTGCTCTTCGCCAATCCATGCGCTCTGCTCCTCGGAGGGGAGCTCCCCACGACGCAGCTGCAGCGTAATGACGAAGCGCGTGCCTTGCGGTCGGTTGTCCTCCACGCGAATCTCGCCGCCGTGCATCATCACAAACTCGCGGGCGATATGGAGGCCGATGCCGTTGCCGGTCTGCTCGCCCGACGATTTGCGCTGGTAGAAACGGTCGAAGATGTGGCGCTTGTCGCGGTCGGGAATGCCACAGCCGCTGTCGGCGATGGTAAGCTCCACATTTTCGCCCTCGCCCTGCTCCAAGATGACCGAAATCGACCCCTGTTCGGGGGTAAACTTAAAGGCGTTGGAGAGGAGGTTGGTGAGCACCTTGATCAGTTTGTCGCGATCAAAAAGGCAGACCAAGTGGGGCGTGTTGCTCTTCACCTCGAGCCGGATGTGGTTGTGGTCGGAGTGGAGGCGGAACGACTCGCACACCTCGTGTATCACCTGCACCAGGTCGCCCTGCGAGAGGTTGAGTTGCATGCCGTACATCTCGAGCTTGCGCAGATCGAGAATCTGATTTACGAGCGTAAGCAGACGCTGCGCATTGCGGTGTATGGTGGTTAGCAACAGGTTGTTGTGGCTCTCGGGTGAGGTGCGCATCAGCTCCTCCAGAGGGGTGAGTATCAGCGTAAGCGGCGTGCGGAAGTCGTGGCTTACATTGGTGAAGAACTGCATCTTCAGCTCGTCGCTGTAGTGCTTGCGTTCGTAACGCATACGCTCCTCCAGCGCCTCGTAGTGGCGGCGCTGACGACGACGAACTACCCACCAGCACCCACCTACCAGGGTCAGGCTTGCGAGCAGGTAGCCGCAGATGGCTACCGGTGTGCGCCACCACGGGGGCAGGATGGTAATCTCGAGCGAGGCATGCGACGAGGTGGTCCCCTGCTCGGCTTGTGAGCAGAGTGTCAGGGTGTAGTGGCCCGGGCGCAGGTTGATGAAGGTGAGGCGTGGCGTCTGCTCCTCGACCGTATACCACTCGTTGGAGCGACCCACGAGGCGGTAGCGCAGTTCGGGACGGAACGAGGAGCTGAAGTTGAGGGCCGAAAATTCTACCGAGAAGATATTTTCGGAGTGGGCGAGCGTGATGTGTCGGGTGTGCTCGAGGGCACGCTCCAGCAGGATGCGTCGTCCCACCTTTTGTCCCACCTCTATGCGGTTGTTGTTCAGGTAGAGCTCCGTAAAGTGGAGGTCGGGAATCGCCTCACACCCCAGCTCATGGAGGTTGGGGGTGAGCAACATGTAGCCGTTGAATCCACCGGCAGCCATCGAGCCGTCGCGCAGCAGCACGGCCGAGCGCTGGTTGAAGTGGAAGTGGTTGTCGGGGAAACGCAGCAGGCGTGGAAGCAGCCTTGCGTCGTCGGTGCGGTAGAAGTGGCCGATGCCGTTGTCGGCAAAGGCCCAAACGGTGCCGTCGGAGCCCTTCAGCAGACTCTGCACCGCCTCCATGCCGGCACGCGAGAGCTCTACCACCTCCTCTTTTATGGGGTCGTAGAGGAGGATGTCTCCCTCCATGTTGAGCCACACAAGCCCCTCTTTGTCGCAACAGAGACCCGAGAGGGTCCGACCCTGCAAAGCCTCGTGGTCGATGCTCTTAATGGTGTCGGTGCGCGGGTCAAAGAGCGAGAGTCCGTGTGAGGTGGCCAGGTAGAAGCAGCCATCCTCGGTGCGGGCCATCTGCATGATGTGGTCGTTGGTCAGGCCGCTGTTGTATTGGTTGTAGGTGGTAAATTCGCCCGAGGCGGGGTTAAGGGTCTGGAATCCGCCGCCGAGCGTCGCCAGGCAGATGCGCCCGTCGAGCGTATGGTCTATATCCCAAATGTTGTCGGAGGCGAGCCCTTCGTCGGAGCCCTCGTAGTGGTAGGTGCGAAGATGCCCCGGCTCGTAGCAACTCAAACCGCCGATGAAGGTGCCAATCCATATACGCCCCTCGTCGTCGCAGTGGAGCGTAGTGATGACATTGCTCTTGAGCGGAGAGTTGGCCGTCGTAAAGCGCTCTTCGCGGCCGGTTTTGGGGTCGAGGCAGACGACGCCGTTGCCGTCGGTGCCGAACCATAGTTTCCCGTCCAGCCCCTCGCAGATGGTGTTGATATCGTCGCTGAGCTGCTCCTCGTAGCAGGAGTTCAGGTGGAGAATCGAGTAGGCCTTGTGGTGGCCGCGCCAAATCGAGGCCCCCTTCTTACTGTATCCAATCCAGATGTTGTCGTTTCGGTCGCGGTAGAGGGCATAGATGCTGTTGCCGGCAATCGAGTTGTTGTCTGAAGGGTTGTGTTTGAGCTCCAGCAGGGGGGAGTCGTCGCCCTGCCAGATGGTGATTCCTCCGTGGTCGGAGGCGATCCAGATGGCGCCCGAGGCATCCTCCGTGATGCTGCAAATCAGACCCTTCTGCCCGAGCCGTGCGCTCGGAATCTCGGTATAGAGCCCCGTGAGGGGGGAGTAGCGCCACACGCCCCGTGACCCCTGCAAGAGCCAAATTTGGCGCCGCGAGTCGATGAAGAAGCGGTAAAAGAGGTAGTCGGATTGGGGGTCGGGAGAGACGATCTCCTCCAGCGGAGCAACTGCCTGGGGGTTGGTGTAGAGGAAGCGGCGTATGCGCCCGTCGGAGGAGAGCAGGTAGAGCACCTTGTCGCGGCTCTCCATGTTCCACAGCGTCTCGCCCGCCTCCACCTCGGCCACTCGCAGGCTCTCGCTTTGGTTGTGCGGCCGCATGCGCAGTTCGTTGCCCGCAATCCACCACAAATCACCCTCCTGATCGACATGCAGGGCCGTGATATAGCCCTCCGTGCCCAGCAGCGCTGCCGCCTCCTCTTCGTTGTAGCTGTTGCGCGTTTGGGGGTTGTAGGCCACATAGCCGTTGCGCTTATGGAGCCAAAGCATCCCTTCGGCATCCTGGTCAATCATGTCGATGTTGCTCCCCTCGAAGGCCCGGGCGGTATCCATTCCCACCTCCGTATAACGATAGAGTCCGTTGCGTGTGCCAAACCAGATGAAGCCCTCCTCGTCTTGGAAGATGGTGTTGATCCAGCTGTTGGCATTGGGAATGTGGTCGAAGCGGTAGGCCGAGCTCTCGTTGGCAAGTGTTGCGGGGCCGATGATGAGCGTCATCATCAGCACCGGAAGAAGGCTCTTGGGAAGTAGTTTCATGGGCGCTGTTTTGAAAAAAGGGCTGTCCGACTCCTCGGTCCGACAGCCCTGTAAGGGTCAATAATTCAGACGATTAGCGCTCGTCGTAACGGAAATCCTCCATGCGGTAGCCCTGGAAGATGGCGTTAATCATGGCGGGCTCCACGCGCTTGAGATTACGACGGTCTACATAACCGCCGCGGCACTCGGTCGATGTGGCATCGCCGTTGTCCCACAACATCGGGCAGATGTTATACTGCTTGCAGAGGCGGGCTACATTGTAGTGCCACCAGGCGCGCGACTCCATGTGCTGCTTCCACATGTTGTACTCGCTCGACATATCGCCGTGGTACATGGCGGCGAACTCGCCCAATATACCACCCACATTGTGCTCCTTGCACCAGTCGCCAAAGACCTTCATTTCGGCCTCGACCTGCGAAAGTTTGTAGTAGGAGTTCGTCAGGTTGTCGGGCAGGTAGCTGTCCCAGAGGAACATATACTCCTTCCCGCCAATCCAATCGGCATACTCCGACTGTCCGCAGAAGGCCCAAGGGGTGTAGAGGTGGCACTCCACCAGCAGACGATCCTCGACCGTATCCTCCGGCAGGCGCAGGTGGTCGGCCATCTGATAGATGTTGGTGTTGTGAGCCTGTACGGCGAGGTAGCGGTAGGCGTTGCGGCCGCCCGTCTCGCGTACGGTCTTCACGAAGCGATCGAGGAGCATATTCTGTGACTCGAAGGTCTCTTGCGTATCGCTCTGACCTCCAAACTTCGAGCTGTTGTGCGTATTCTCGTTGAAGCCGGCGAAGATCAGGTGGTAGTCGTAGTCGCGGTAGTGGATGGCTATCTGACGCCACATCTCCTCGGCCTTCTTGAGCTGTGCCTCGCGGGCATCGGCCGAGAGGTTGTTGAAGGCGTCGTTGTCCCAATGCTCGTTGATCATCACGAACATGCCGGCATCGAGGCAGTAGCGAATCACCTCGTTCACGCGAGCAAACCAATCGGTCGAGATGTGGTACTCGTTGTGGCGGCCGTCGGTGTGACAGAACCAGCTTACGGGTACGCGTACGGTGTTGAAGCCGAGCGACTTCACATAGTTGATAATCTCGGCCGTGGTCTTTACATTGCCCCATGCGGTCTCACCGCCCGGAGCCTCGAGCGTGTTGCCCAGATTCCAGGCCACACCCATCTCGCGGGCCAACTCGCGGCTCGTGAAGGTGCCCATCTCCGAGTTGTCGGGCTCGATCGTGAGCTTACCACCGTAGTAGCGCTCCTTGTCGAAGCTCACCTGTGTGATGGTGATGGTTACATCCTTGCAGTCGGGGGCCGAAACGACGAGTTTCGTCGAGCGATTCGGCTGGTTTGCGTTCTCGTCGATGGTGATCTTGGTGGTCGATTCACCCTTCAGACCCGTGGTAATCGTGGGACGCATCCAATCAACAGGCTCGGGAATCGTAATCTTCCACGAGGGGGCCGTGGTGGTGATGGTTACCACCTGCTCCAGCCCCTCGACGGGGGCTTCGATGGTGGTCGGATTGACCGTCAGCGTGTAGCCCTCGGGCTGTACGGGCTTTTGGGGCTTGACGGGTTCGTCATCGCCACCGCACGCGGTCAGCAGCGAGAGAGCACAAAGCGTAGTCAGAAAATGGAAATAAAACTGTTTCATGCTACGAAATTAGTCAATTTTTAAGAAAATCCCACCCCGAAGGGCGGGATTTTCTCTAAATAGTGGGATGATTTTACTCCAGCGAGTCGATCGAAACGACCATCTCGAGCTGGGCGATTGTGCCGGCTGCGAAATCTGCGCCGTCAATTACTGCAGCCGAGTAGTCGTAGGGAGCGCTGCTTACACCGTTGCCCGTGGTGCCGTAGATGTTGAAGAACTCCCAACGCAGGTTGCCGTTCTGCTCCAGGTCGCCATAGTTCAGGTTCTCGGGCTTGATGGTAAGGGGCACATCGTTACCCTCGCTGTCGATACCCTTCATCGAGTGGATGGCAGCCGTAGCCGTGGCAGCCGAGGGGAAGCTCAGCAGGTCGAGGCAGAAGATCATCGGCACGGTGATGGCACCGTTAGCCGATACATCGGCCACGATCTTGTGCTTACCTACGCCGAGGATACCGGTCTGGGTTACACCCGAGTAGCCGGGCCACCAGCCATCGTTGGTCAGCATCACCTGCGCTTCGTAAGCGTTGAGCATGAGCTCGAAATCAACCTCCAGCTCGGTGGTGAAGCTCATCGTCTCGGCTACGGCGTAGTTGCCGGCCGTAACGCCCCAGGTGTTGGCAATCTCGATACGCAGGTTGCCGTTGCCCTCCAGATCACCATAAGCGATCTTGGCGGGATCGAAATCAACGGCTACACCGTCGGCACGAATCTCCTTGACCAATGCACTTGCGTTGGGGTAGTCGGTGCGCAGACCCTTCATATCCACCGTGAATACCATTACATCGGTAGCACCGGCGCCTACATTGAACTTACAGGTGTAGGTGCCATCCTCCGCTACGGAGATGGCCTCACCATTGCCCGAAGGCCACCAACTCGAGTTGGTGAAGTAGATCGAGGTCTCATAGCCCGTTACCTCGGGCTCGCCCTCGGAGCTCGAAGAGCCTACATTGGCTACCAGGTGATAGGACATATACTCCTTGAGAGAGCCATCCTCGTTCAGAGCCTTGGCACCTACCCACATATCGCTGATGACGCCATTCTTGGTGCCAATCTCCAGGATGCGGAGCTGGTTGTCGGCGTCGGTGGCGAAGGTTGCCCAGCTGATGACGGCGAACGAAGGCAGCGGCTGGTCAAAGGTGTAGATACCCTTCTCGTCGAGCGTATAGGTACCCGATACTTCGGTACCATCGGGAGCTACAGCCGTATAGCTGTTGTCGGCGCTATCCATCGTCAGCGAGAAGCCCTCGTAAACGGTAGGATCGGGCGTGCCGAGCCAATCGGGATAGTCAGCGGCCGAGTTGAACTCGTTGAGAGGAACACCGGCTACCGAGTGCCAGTTCATGGGCGTCTCGGTCGAGAGGGTCCACTTAATCGAGGTCTGCGTAATCTCGCCTACGGTATCCATCCAACCCTCGGGAAGTACGGGCTCGGTGGGGCCTTCGGGCTCCTCAACGGCGGGAGGCGTGTAGCCATCGCGTACATAGTTGTAAACCAGGAGGCAGGGGCCCTCGCTCGGGTCGTTGTCGCGGATCACACCCAGCTGGAGGAGATCCTCGGTGAGCAGCAGTACACGCGCCTCGCCCCACTTCGTTACGATGGCATCGCGGCCCGGATCGTGGAGCATGAAGGCATCCGACGTGGTGAGCATATAGTTCTCCGTGTCGAGCAGGAAGGTACCCGTCGAGGTGGTGCCGGCAGCCAAATCCTCCACCGTGAGGTGTGCGCCGTCGATCAGGTCGAAGGTCATCGTACCATAATCCATGGCACCCGTGCCGCCCAAGAGCCAGCTGCCATTGCTGGCCCAATCGGCCTGCCAATTCCACGAGTCGATGGCACCGTCACCGTTGTAGTCGGTAGCCTCCTGGCCGCCGTTTACATTGCCGTACCAGTCGTCCGTACCGTAGAAGTAGAGGGGCCCCAAGAAGTACTTGCACTTGCCGTCGGCATCGAGGTCGAGTTTCCACGACTTCGACTGGCCGGGGCCTCCGGTCAGCATGTTCCACATCGGGTCATCCACATAGGCCAGGTTGTCGGTGGTCAGCGTGAGCGTGTAGGGGTCACCGTAGACCACGCCACCGCGCGTCATGACACCAAACTTGATGATATATTCACCCTTGAAGGCGATCTTCAAGGTTACCTCGGGCGACTGCGAGCGGCCCTGGGGGTGCTCCCACAGCGGGGTGTAGGATGCGGGCAGCAGGCTCTTCAGATAGATGGTGTTGGGGTCCTCCGAGTCCTGCGTAATCGAGTAGGCCTCGCCCATCACCAGCTCTTCGGCGGCGATATCGGCGGCCTCCATCTCGGGACTGTCGGGCATACAGGCGCTAAAACCTACAGCCGCAAACAGCGCTAATACGAATAATTTAAGATATTTCATAATTTTCATTTTTTTAGCTTGTTTCACTCGTTGGGTAGTTGCTTTTTGTTGCAAACTCTTGTGAATGGCTTGTAGGGATTACCAACCCTGGTTTTGGGTGTAAACAAAGCCCGATACGGTAATCTGATTCTCGGGGATGGGGCACAAACCACGCTTCGAGGTGATGTTCTCCTTCGAGATGGTGAGTGTCTGCTCCATATTACCCGTCTTCACGGTCCAGCTGCCGGCAATGGCGTTGGCGGCATACTCGGCACCCTGACGCAGCAGGTCCCAATAGCGAATACCCTCGCCCATGAACTCGCGGTGACGCTCGGCCAAGAGGTTCTCCTTCGAGTAGGAGGTGGTACCCAGACCCGCGCGTGCGCGTACATCGTTCATATAGGAGGCATCCTCCTTGAGCTCCGAGAGCATCAGCAATACATCGGAGTAACGCATCAGTACATAGTCCTGATACTGCGAAATCATGAAGTCGTTGTTGCCTTCCCACTCCGACTCGGCCTGTACCTCGGGTACAGCGGTACCGTCTACATTGTACGACAGCGGAATGTACTTCTTGAGGTTGTAGCCCGTAAACTCGCGCCAGTCGCCCAGCACGGTCTCGTCGAGGACAGCCTCACGACCCTCGGCTGCGTAGTCGATGATCGTGGCAGCCTTACGGGCATCGCCACTCTCGAATACCGATACGGCGTCGGGATTCACGGTGCAGGCACCCCAGCCCTTGCCGTAAGGCACGGCGGCTACATTGCTGATACCGCGCAGACCCACCATCACCAGCCACTGGTTACCGGTGTTCACGCCGTTGTAGTCCTGCGTATAGTTGAACTTCTGCGAGAAGAGGAACTCGTTGGTCTCGGCCAGAGCGCAAGCACGACCTACATAGGTGTGGTTGTTCAGACCGTTGCCATCGCCGGCGTCGGTAGCCACGGCAGCACGCCACAGACGGGCAAAGCCGTTCTGCTCAGCGCCCTCCTCGTCGGTGGCAGCCTGTACCAGGCCGTAGTAACCACCCGTTACGATGCCCTCGAGAGCCGTAACAGCCTCCTGCTTGGTGCACTTCTCGTGCTCCTCACCGTAGAAGCCCGTGTAGAAGAGGTAGGCGCGACCCAGGTAGGCTGCGGCAGCCTCGGCTGTGGCACGACCATCGTTGGCCTGGTGCCAAGCAGCCGTGGGAACATACTTGATGTGCTCCATGGCGAACTTCAAGTCCTCGAAGATCAGGTCGTAGGTGTCGGCGGGATCGGCCTGCGGAACGATATCCTGCGTGGGAACCGTCAGCAGAGGCACGCGCTCGAACAGACGCACCAGGTCGAAGTAGCACACGGCGCGCAGGAAGCGAGCCTCACCCTCGACAGCCTTGCGAGTCTCCTCGGCGGTCGTGGTGTTGTACTTCGAGTCGGCCTCCCAAGCGATGTTGTCCAGATTGAGCAACAGCGTGTTGATGTTGAAGATGGCGCGGTAGTAGTGCTCCCAAAGACCCTCGAAGTCGTTGGTCATCGTGGGGGCTAACGAGAGATCGAAGCGGTCGAGGGCCTGATGGTTGTAGGCATCCGTGAGGCCCGTACCACCGAAGCAGTCGTCCGACAGAATCTCGGAGATGACATGGAACGAGAAGGTAATGGCCGCATCGCCACCACCCGATACGGTGCGGCGGTAGCCGTCGTAGCAACCCACCAGGGCAGCGTCGGCATCGGCCATCGTCTTATAGTAGGTCTGCGAGTTGATCTCCGACATCGATTCGGTATCCAGCGAGCAGGCCGTAGCTCCTCCCGCCAAGAGCAGAACGCACGAAATATATTTCAAAATCTTTTTCATAACTTATTCACTTTTAGCGGTTAGAATTTGAGGTTCAGACCCACCAGGTAGGTACGCGGGTGGGGGTAGTAACCCAGGTCGATACCCGATACCCAGTCGTCGGTACCATAACCGATTTCGGGATCCATACCGTCGTACTTGGTGAAGGTGAAGGGGTTCTGTACCGATACATAGAGGCGGCACTGGCTTAGCCAATTTACCTTCGCGAGCTTCGCAAAGTCGTAGCCCAGCGTGATGTTCGAGATGCGCAGGTAGTCGCCCTTCTGCAGGAAGAGGTCGGAGAACTCCTTGTAGTTCTTACCGTCGTTCGTCAGACGCGGAATACGGTTCGAGGTACCCTCGCCCGTCCAGCGATCCAGGAAGGCGGTCGTGTAGTTGGCGTACTTGTTACCCGCATGGTTGCGGTAGGACTGTACCAGCTCGTTGCCGGCGGCACCGTAGGCCGTTACATTGAAGTCCAGACCCTTCCAGTCGAAACCGAGGGCGAAGCCGTAGGTGAAGCTCGGCATACCGTTACCCAGGTCAACCTTATCGTTAGCGTCGATCTTACCATCCTTGTTCTGATCCACATAGATCACATCACCCGGGGCAGCACCGTCGATCGTGCCCAGACCCTGGGCCTTCCATGCGTCGATCTCGGCCTGGTTCTGGAATACACCGGCGGTCTCGTAACCCCACCAGTAACCGATGGCGTGGCCGTTCTCGGCGCGGTAGAACTCGTTGGCGTTATCAAACAACATGTTGCTCTTGCCGTGGATGATACCGTCGGCATTGGGGATGTTACCCACCTCGTTGTGGTTGTAAGCTCCGTTCACATTTACATAGTAATGGAAGTCGCCGGCGTTGTCGTTCCAACCCAGAGCCAACTCATAACCGGTGTTCAACACGTCACCACCATTAATATAAGGTGCACCCGAACCGGCCGTAGCTACCAGAGGAGCCTCCACCAACCAGTCGTAGGTGCTCTTGCGGTACCAGTCGAATACTACACTGAAGCGGTCGTGGAACAGACGGGCATCGAAACCGAAGTCGATCTGCTCGGAGGTCTCCCACTTCACATTCTCGTTAGCCAAACGCGACTGAATGGCGCCCGGAAGCTCGGCAGCCGAGCCCAGACCCGTACCGAAGTTGTAGGTGTGGTTCGTCGTCGTGATAGGTGCGGTGTAGGCGTAGTTGGTGATGTTCTTGTTACCTACCTGGCCCCACGAACCGCGAATCTTGAAGAAG
This sequence comes from Alistipes sp., assembly GCA_045605785.1. Classification (GTDB taxonomy): domain Bacteria; phylum Bacteroidota; class Bacteroidia; order Bacteroidales; family Rikenellaceae; genus Alistipes. Next base: position 92,985 of record JAZUQP010000033.1, read on the forward strand.
CTCAACCAATTGCTATCCTTGGCCCACTTCTCCTCGCTCAATACCCAACCGGCCGATACCGAGGGGAAGAAGCCCCAGCGGTTGCCCTTGGCAAACTTCGACGAGGCGTCGGCACGGAAGGTGGCGTTGATCAGGTAGCGCTCCTTGTAGTTGTAACCCACGCGGGCAAATACCGACATCGTCTTCTCGATATCGTTCACATTACCCTGCGGCTTACCCCAGTTGGTATTCACATCCGAGCCGTTGTTGAGCCAAGCGTGCTCGAAATCCTTGAACTGGTCTACCGAAATCTGGTTGTTGCCATACATCCACTCACCGTAGTTGGTGTCCCACTCCGAACCTACCAGGGCCGAGAAGTTGTGACCATCACCAAAGGTGGTCTCGTAGCTGGCCGTGTTGATCCACGAGAGCGAGTAACCGCTCGACTGGTTCTGGCTTACCGAGGCGTAGTAGTCGGCGTCGGACGAGGGGATCACACCATGATCGTTCCAGTGCGACTTGAAGCCGATCGAGTGGCCGTTCGAGCTGTAGAACGAGAAGCCGACCGTCGAGCGAATCTTCAGACCCTTCACGGGGGCGAGCTCGGCATAGACATCACCGATGAAGTTGTTGGCCTCCGAAGCCGACTGGCCCAGCATCATCGATGCGTAGGGGTTACCGTCGTTCGAGTACCAGTTGTTGTTGCCGGCAGCCGTACCGGTCGAGTTCCACTCGCCGTTCTCATCGCCCCAATGGAAGGGGTTGGTGCCGTATACGGGAGCCAGAGGCGAGGTGTTGAAGGCGCTGCGCAGCGTGTTGTTGTACTGGTCGCCCACGCCGATGCCGGCGGTCTTCGAGTGTACAAAGGTCATGTGCTCACCCACCTTCAGCAGCTCCTTATAGAGCTTGTGCTCGGTGTTCGTACGGAACTTGTAGCTCGTGTAGCGCGACTTCTCCTTCGAGCCGGCCAGACCCTGCTGGTCGGTGTAGTTGAACGAGATGGCGTAAACCGACGACTTGCTACCGCCCGAAACACCTACCGTGTGGTTCTGCGTGGGGGCCTGATCGCGGAACATCTGACCTACCCAATCGGTGTCGGCCAGGTTGTACTGCGACCAATCATAAACACCACCACCCGAGTTTATATTCTGCTCGTCCATGAGCATCATATACTCCTCGGCATTGAGCATCTGCGTCTGACGGTAGAGCGTCTGGATGCCGTAGTAGCCGTCGTAGTAGAGCTGTGCTTGACCGGCCTGACCCTGCTTGGTGGTTACCAGCACGACGCCGTTGGCAGCCTGCGAACCGTAGATGGCGGCCGAAGCAGCATCCTTCAGCACATCAATCGACTCGATATCCGAGGGGTTGATCTTGGTGATATCGCCCGGAACGCCGTCCACGATATAGAGCGGGCCCGAACTGCCGACCGTACCCATACCGCGGATCGTTACCTTCATACCCTCACCGGGCTGACCCGAGGTCGAGGTGATCTGCATACCGGGGGTTTGACCCTGGAGAGCCTGCAGCGGGTTCGAGGTGTTGCGCTTCATCAGCTCCTCGCCCTTGATGTTGAGGTTGGCGCCCGTAACGAGCTTCTTCTTCTGCACACCGTAACCTACCACGACTACCTCGTCGAGTGCAGCAGCACTCTCCTTGAGTTTGAAGTCGATGGCCGTACGGGTGCCGATCTGGGCTGAGGCATCCTCATAACCCAGGTAGTTCACGACCAGCGTCGTGGCGCCTGCCGGTACCGAAATGGTGTACTCACCATTGGCGCCGGTAGCGGTACCTACGGTCGTCCCCTCTACAAGCACGGCGGCGCCCACTACGGGCTCTCCGGTCGTCTCGGAGGTTACAATTCCGGTGATTTCACGGGTTTGGGCTTGCAGATCCCCCACCCACGAAATAGCTGCAAAGAGCAAAAGCATCGATGCAAGCACCTTACTCATTTTGGGAAAAGTTCTTTCCATAGAGATTGGTTTTAAGTTAGACATTTCTATTTTTGGGTTGTTCGTTTTCCTTCGGTTTGTTCGTTTTCCTTTGGTTGTCCGTTCTCCTTCGGGTTGTTTGTTCTCCCTTGGATGGTTCGCTATCCTCTGTTCGGTTCGTTATTTTTTGAGTCGTTCGTTATTTTTTTCGTTGGCCGACTTATCCGATAACAAAGGTACGCATTTCCTTATATATAAAGGGTGCGATTTGTTTCCGATAATGGCTCGAAATGTCGTTTTGTGTGATTTGAGCGAGCTTTTGTGGCATAAATCGCCGGATGAGCGAGATGCCCCATGCGACTGCTTTGTGCCCCATTTTTAAGGGTTTGAGGGGTGTTTTGAGCCCAAAAACGACACGCGCGACCATCTTTTGCAACATTTGTTACCCCCGTCTGAGTACATTTCTTATTACTTTTGTAAAAGTCGCGCGAGCGCCCTTGTTCGGCATAATTCAAATAAACATCATAGCTATGAAAAAACTTCTTTTGGTTGCAGTCCTGGGTTTGATGACGGCCTGTGGCTCCGCAGTAAAGGTAACCCCCGAAGGGGTGGTGGTAAAGAGTGACGACGGCACGAAGGTGCGCGTCGAGTTGGTCAGCGAGTCGATAGCCCGTGTGTCGGCTACTTGCGACAGCTTCTCGGAGCGTGAGTCGCTGATTATTCTCCCCCGAGAGGAGCGTCCCAACTTTGAGGTGAATGCCGAAGGGGAGGAGTCTGTTGAGATTACGACCGAGAAGATGAAGGTGGTGGTGGAGCGCAAGAGCGGCCGCGTGAGCTTCTTCGACAACGAAGGCAACGAGCTGTTGGTCGAGGAGCGCCGCGAGTTTGCCCCCATCGAGGTGGATGGCGACAAGGGCTATTCGATGCGCCAGGTCTTCCTCTCGCCCGACGACGAGGCCTTCTACGGCCTGGGTCAGCACCAGAGCAGCGAGTTCAACTACAAGGGGAAGAACGAGACCCTCTACCAATACAATACAAAGGTTTCGGTCCCCTTCATCGTCTCGAATCGCGGTTACGGTCTTCTGTGGGACAACTACTCGCTCACGCGCTGGGGTGATCCGCGCGACTATGCCCAGCTCGACGAGCTCTTTGTGAGCGAGGGGCTGACGGCCACCTACAAGGCCCTTTCGGGGTTGGAGGTTGTCCGCACCGAGTCGAAGCTCGACTATGCCGACCTGGAGAAGGTCAAGGAGTTCCCCGCCGAGTTTATCCCCCACTTCTACGGCTCGGAGATAAGCTGGGAGGGCGATTTGACCGCCAAGGAGTCGGGTGAGTACCGCTTCATCCTCTACTATGCCGGCTACACGACCCTCTATGTCGATGGCCGCGAGGTGGTGCCCGAGCATTGGCGCACGGCCTGGAATCCCAACAGTGTCAAGTTCTCGCTCGACTTCGCGGAGAATGAGACCAAACATATCAAGGTAAATTGGAAACCCGATGGAGGTGTTGCCTACCTCTCGCTCAAGGCCCTCTCGCCGGTCGATCCCGCCGAGCAGGCCAAGATGTCGTGGTGGAGCGAGATGGGCGACCAGATTGACTACTACTTCGTGCTGGGTGGCGATGCCGACGGCGTGATTTCGGGCTACCGCAGCCTGACGGGTAAGGCTCCCATCATGCCCAAGTGGGCGATGGGATTCTGGCAGAGCCGCGAGCGCTACAAGACCCAGGAGGAGATTGTGTCGGCCGTGGCCGAGTTCCGCAAGCGCCATATCGGTCTGGATAACATCGTGATGGATTGGTCGCATTGGGAAGAGGAGTCGTGGGGCAGCCACGAGTTCGACCCCGCCCGCTTCGACGACCCCAAGCAGATGATCGACTCGATTCACGCCATGAATGCCCGCTTCATGATCTCGGTATGGCCCAAGTTCTACATCACGACCGAGCACTACAAGGAGCTCGACGAGTTGGGTGCCATGTATCAGCAGGCCGTGGTGGACAGCGTGCGCGACTGGATCGGACCGGGCTACATCGGCTCCTTCTACGATGCCTACAACCCCGAGGCCCGCAAGCTCTTCTGGGCACAGATGAACGAGCACTACTTCCCCTTAGGTGTCGATGCCTGGTGGATGGACGCCTCCGAGCCCGATATCCTCTCGAACGCCTCGATCGAGTACCGCAAGGCCCTTTCGGGACCCACTTACCTCGGCTCCTCGACCCGCTACTTCAACACCTATGCCCTGATGAATGCCGAGGCTATCTACCACGGTCAGCGCAGCGTGAAGCCCAATCAGCGCGTCTTCCTGCTCACCCGTTCGGGGTTTGCCGGCTTGCAGCGCTACTCGACGGCCACCTGGTCGGGCGATATCGGTACCTGTTGGGAGGATATGGAGGCCCAGATTTCGGCCGGTCTGAACTTCTCGATTTCGGGTATTCCCTATTGGACGCAGGATATCGGTGGTTTCAGCGTGCAGAAGAAGTTTGAGATTGCCCGCGAAGGCAGCGAGGCGATGGAGGAGTGGCGCGAGCTGAATGCCCGTTGGCATCAGTGGGGTATGTTCTCGCCCCTCTACCGTTCGCACGGACAGTACCCCTTCCGCGAGATTTGGTACATCGCCCCCGAGTCGCACCCCGCCTTCAAGAGCATGGTCGAGTGCAACCGTCTGCGCTACCGCCTGATGCCCTACATCTATACGCTCGCTTCGCGTACCTGGTTCTACGACTACACCATCATGCGCCCCTTGGTGATGGACTTTGCCCACGATGAGACGGCACTCAACATCGCCGATCAGTTCCTCTTTGGCGATGCCCTGATGGTCTGCCCGGTCTATACCTACAAGGCCCGCAGCCGCGAGGTCTATCTGCCCGAGGGTGGCTGGTATGACTTCTTCAGCGAGAAGCCCGTGGAGGGTGGCCGCCGATTTGTGGCCGCTGCTCCCTACGATCGCTCGCCCCTCTATGTGCGTGCCGGTCAGATTATCCCGATGGGCCGCGACATCGAGTACACGGCCCAGGAGCAGGATGGTGCCCTGGTGGTGAATGTCTATACGGGTGCCGATGCCGAATTTACGCTCTACGAGGACGAGGGTACCAACTACGACTACGAGAAGGGTGCCTATACCCGTATCCCGATGAGTTGGAACGAGGCCGAGCAGTGCTTCACGATCTATGAACAGGAGGGTTACTACGAGGGGATGTATGCCGAGCGCGACATCACCGTGCGCCTCATCTCGCCCAAGGGGGTGAAGAGCCACAAGCTCCACTACACGGGCGAGGAGTGCAGCGTCAAGTAGTCTGTCAAGAAGCCAATATCCAACCGCAAAGAGTTGTAATACAAAAAATAGAGGTATGAAACGCATGCGAGGCCCCATCGGGCTCCTGTTGTGGAGCCTGATTTGGGGCATTGCGGCCACGGGCTGCACCGAGAGCTCCCCACGCCGTGTGGAGGATTTCAATTTTGGGTGGAAGTTTATGCTCCTGGAGAGAGAGGGGCAGGGCGACTGTGTGGCGGAGGAGGCGCTTTACAGCGAGACCTACGCCGAGCCCGACTACGACGACAGCTCGTGGCGTGCGTTGCGTCTGCCCCACGATTGGGCCGTGGAGGGGGAGTTCTCGGCCGAGAATCCCTCGACCCCGGGCGGAGGTGCCCTGCCGGGAGGCATGGGGTGGTACCGCAAGCGTTTCGTAACCCCCGAAGGGGTGGACGAGGGTCGCCGCCTCTATGTGGAGTTCGACGGCGTATTCATGAACTCGACGGTCTATCTCAACGGCCACGCCATCTCGACCCGCCCCTATGGCTACTCCTCGTTCAGCTACGACCTCACCCCCTGGCTCAAGCCCGATGGCGAGGAGAATCTCCTGGCCGTGCGTTGCGATAACCTCGAACAACCCAATTCGCGCTGGTATGCCGGCTGCGGTATCTACCGAAATGTGCGTCTGGTGGAGGTGGGGCCCTGGCATGTGGCCTATACGGGAACCTTTGTGACGACCCCCGAGGTGAGCGACGAGCGGGCCCGGGTGGTGGCCGAAATCTCGTTGGAGGGGTTGGGCCGTGGCCTGCTGCGCAGCCGCATCCTCTCGCCCGAGGGGCGTTGTGTGGCCCGATGCGAGGTGGAGGTAGAGACGCAAGGGGCCTCTACGACGCTCCAACACTTCGAGGTGGAGCACCCCGAACGCTGGGATATCGACCATCCGGCCCGCTACACACTCCTCACGGAGCTGGTGAGCGAGGGGCGTGTGGTGGATTGCTACACCACCCGCTTCGGTATTCGTACCTTCCGATTTGATACACAGACGGGCTTCTACCTCAACGAGCGACCCGTGAAGTTGCTGGGTGTATGTCAGCACCACGATTTGGGGGCGTTGGGTGCCGCCGTGCACCGCAGGGCCCTGGAGCGTCAGCTCGAAATTCTGAAACGCATGGGCTGCAACGCCATCCGCACGGCCCACAATCCGCCGACGCCCGAGCTGCTCGACCTCTGCGACAGCATGGGTATGTTGGTGATGGACGAGGCCTTCGATATGTGGCGCAAGGCGAAGACCCGCTACGACTACTCGCGCTTCTTCGACGAGTGGCACGAAAAGGATTTGCGCGACTTTATGCGCCGCGACCGCAACCACCCCTCGATTGTGATGTGGTCGGTGGGTAACGAGATTGTGGAGCAGTGGCCCTCGCCCGAGGATGATTCGCACCTCTCGGCCGAGCAGGCCAACCTGATGATGAACTTCCGCAAGGATCTGCCGCAGGCCTATGCCGAGGAGAACCATCCGAGCATCCTGCTAGCGGCCCACATGGCCGAGTTGGCCCGTTCGCTCGACTCCACGCGTCCGGTCTTGACGGGCAACAACGAGGCGACCCCGATCAACAACCTCCTGCGCTCGGGAGCCTTCGATATCTATGGGTTCAACTACTCGCACGGCCTCTATGATTCGCTGCCCAAGTGGTATCCGGGTCGTCCGCTTTTGGCTACCGAGACCACCTCGTCGATTCAGAGCCGAGGGTTCTATCTGAACCCCTCCTCCGAGCTGCATATCAATCCAACGGCCTGGTGGCTCGTCTATGAGACGCCCCACCACCAATGTTCGGCCTACGACCACTCGCGCGTACCCTGGGGTGCTCTGCACGAGGAGGGGTGGCTGGCGGTGCGAGACCGCGACTTCATGGCGGGCCTCTTTGTTTGGACGGGTTTCGACTACCTGGGCGAGCCAACCCCCTATTCGTGGCCGTCGCGCTCCTCCTACTTCGGGATTGTCGATCTCTGCGGCTTTGAGAAGGATGCCTACTATATGTACCAATCGGAGTGGACCGACGAGCCTGTGCTGCACCTCTTTCCTCATTGGAATTGGCACGAGGGTGAAGCGGTGGATCTCTGGGTCTACTATGGTGGTGCCGACGAGGTGGAGCTGCTGCTCAACGGACGCTCGCTGGGCAGAAAGTCGAAGAGCGATAAGGTGCTCCACTGCTGTTGGGAGGGCGTTGCGTTCGAGCCGGGCGAGGTGGTGGCCATCTCCTATGCCGATGGGGTAGAGGTGGCACGCACAAGCCGCCGCACAGCCCAAGAGCCGGTGGCCCTGCGTCTCGAGGCCGACCGTGCGCCCATTGCGGCCGACGGCTACGACCTCTGCTATGTAACGGTTGAGGCGGTCGATGAAGCAGGCGTGGCGCATCCCTGTTACTCTCCGGAGCTCCACTTCGAGGTGGAGGGCACGGGTGAGCTGGTGGGGCTCGACAACGGCAATCCGGTCGATACCCTCTCGCTCAAGGGGAATCGTAAGGCCCTCTTTGGAGGTAAGGCGTTAGCCATCGTGCGTTCGAAGCGCGGTGAGCGCGGCAAGGCGCTGTTGCGTGTCGAGGGCGACGGCCTTCAATCGGAGTTAGTAATTTATACCAAATAAGTGAAGCGATGAAGAGAAGAGTCATTTGGTGGTTGGGGAGCTTGTTGCTCCTTTTGGGGTGCGGCGAGGCCGCGGCCCAGCTCCGCATGGTGGCCCCCTATGGCGACCACATGGTGCTGCAACAGCAGAGCGAGGCGTTGTTGCGTGGCGTAGCCGCGCCGCGCGAGCGCGTGACGGTAACCCCCTCGTGGGGCGAGAAGAGTGTTACGACAAAGGCCGATGCCGAGGGGCGTTGGGAGCTCGGCCTTCCTACCCCCGAGGGTAGCTATACCCACCACTCGATTCGGGTGGCTACCGACGACGAGGCCCTTGAATTGAAGGATGTGTTGGTCGGTGAGGTGTGGTTTGCCTCGGGGCAGAGCAACATGGAGATGCCCCTGCGCGGCTTCTACAACTCGCCCGTGGAGGGGGCTTTGGAGGAGTATGCCTCGGCACCCAACCCCGACGGGGTGCGCATCTTTATGGCCGACCGTTTGCAGGCAATGACCCCGCAGCAGGAGTGTACGGGGCGTTGGCTTCGCTCGGAGCCCCTCTCGCGTCCCGAGATGAGCGCCACGGCCTACTTCTTTGCCAAGCGTCTGAACGGGGTGTTGAATCTCCCCATCGGGGTGGTCTGCGCCCCCTATGGCGGTGCGAAGGTGGAGAGCTGGATGCCCCGCGAACTGCTCGAGCAGTACGACGACATCGACCTTACGGAGGAGGGCATCGAGCGTGTGCCCTGGCACTATTGGCGCCCGATGTTGATGTATAATGCGATGCTCTATCCCCTGCGTGGCTATACGGTGAAGGGCTTTATCTGGTATCAGGGGTGCTCCAACACCTCCACCTGGGAGAGCTATGCCGAGCGTCTGGAGGCGATGGTGGCCCATTGGCGCGGATTGTGGGGTGACAAGGAGGCGAAACTCCCCTTCTATACGGTGGAGATTGCCCCCTATCGCTATAAGGACCCCGTGGAGTGCAGCAAGGCCTCGTTCCTGCGCCGTGAGCAGCTTCGTGCCGCTCAAACGATTCCCAATGCAGCGATGGTGGTAACCAACGACCTGGTGGCAGAGTACGAGAAGGACAACATCCACCCTGCCCGCAAGCAGCCCGTGGGCGACCGTCTGGCCTACCTCGCCCTGAATCGCGATTACGGCTTTTGGAGCATTGCTTGTCAATCGCCCGTGGCGACGCGCATCGAGCGCCGCTCGCGCAACGAGGTGGCCATCTACTTCGACAACGCCCCCAACGGCCTGAATCGTTGGCGCGACATCGAAGGGTTGGAGGTGGCCGGCAGCGAGGGTATCTTTGTTCCGGTGAGCTACGCCTACTACGAGTGGGAGCCCAAGGCGCTGGTGATTCGCTCCGAGTTCGTCTTCGACCCGATGGTGGTGCGCTACGGTTGGGGAGACTTCTGCCCCGGCAACCTTGCCTCGTGTGAGGGGCTTCCCGTGGCCCCCTTCCTGCTCCGGGTGGAGGAGTAACTCATAACAGAGGAGACAAAAACAAGAGGTCGCAACCCAAAAAGTTGCGACCTCTTGTTTGTTGGGGAGTGGTGAGGCTTACTCGAAGGAGCCCGGAACCTTCTCCCAATCGTAGGACCAATCATCGGTATCCTCCCACTTGGCGCTCCAGCCCTTCTCGGGGTTGGACTGCGAGAAGTTTACGATATAGGTAATGGTCGGGGTTACCATCTTACCCTTCAGGTTGATGGCCAGGAACGAGTAGCTGTCGCCCACACGCGAGATGCGAATGCTTCCCGAGGTCAGGTAGTAGATCGAGGCGTTGCCGTTACCCATTGCCTGCTCCCAGAGGTAGCTGCGCGTGAGATCCATCTCGGTGGCTACATCAAACTCGTAGGACTCGTACTCCTCGAAGAACCACTTGCCGTTCTCATCCTTGCCCAGCACAACCGAACCGCTGACATCCATCTTGTTCTCACCGGGAACCAGGCAGAAGTAGAGGTCGCCATAGTAGCAGTAGAGACGAATCAGGAGCTTCGTGCCGTCGGGCGAGGTCGAGTACTCAATCAGGTGCGTGAAGTAGTCGAGCTCGCGGCCCACTTCGGTCGTCGAGCCGTCGCCATAGAGCGGACCCGAGAAGTTCAAGCTGAAGGAGTAGGCGCCGTTCTCGGACAAGAGGTTGGTATTGGTCTTGAGCGTGTTGCTGTCGCGCGGGCTGTCCAAGTCGTAGTTGGTCGAGAAGGTCATGTTGGTGTTACGGCCTACCGAGAGGTCGCGCGGGAGAACCTTGAGCGTCTCACCTCCGAACTTGATGTAGGAGAGCTCGGTGTTTACCCAGCCATACTTGTCGCTCGAATAGTTCTCGTCGGGCGAGCAGAACCAATAGGAGCCGTCGGGCAGGTAGTTGGGGTAGGAGCTGTTCGTAGGCGATACGCAGTAGAGCACCACCTCGTTGCGGAAGTCGTCGTAGAGGGTAAGTACCCACTCGCCGGGGTTGGTGCCGGCCTCTGCCGAACCCGAAACCAGATTCATATAGACCTCCTCGGGGCCTGCGGGTGCTACGGGAAGACCCAACTTACCCTCGTAGAAGAACTCGACCATCTCGTTGTTCTCCAACTCGATGATACCCTCTACCGAGTATTGATCCTCCTCGACGCTCGATCCCGAGAATACAACCTCACCGCCTACGATTGCCTTCGAGGTGCCGGCCATCACAAAGTGCGAGTGCTCGAAGAGGATGACATCGGCATCCAACTCCTCGTCGAAGGCGAAGAGACCCTCGGGCGTGTAGCCATGAGCCGTGTAGAGGTTGAGCGTCAGCGTCATGTCGTTCTCCGAGTCGCTGAAGGTGATGTTGTAGTTGTCGAGCTCCTCGCCTTCGGTAACCTCGGTGGCAGCGTGCGTGGGGAGCATCTCGAAGGTCTCCGCCTCATCGCCGGGGTTGTCGTTGCCCGGATCCTCGTTCTTCAGCGTCTTCATCTTCAGAACCTCCGACAGCTTGGTGTGGTCGGCATTCTTGGCGGCAGCGTAGATCAGGTACTCGCAGTCCGACATCAGATCCGGTACCTCCACCGTAACGGTCGTGTTGGCCGCTACCTCGGTGCCATTCTCCAGAATCGATTCGGCCGTCGGGGTGAGGCTCTGGGGTACCATGGCCCACTTCACCAGCTCGGCATCTTTGGTCGTTACGGTAAACGAGAGCGAAGTCTCGGCAGCCTCACCGGCGGCAAGCGTCACGGTAGGTACGGGCTTCGTTGTGGGACCCGCAGGAGTATCGATGGGATCCTCACCACAGGCGGTAAAGGCAAGAGCCACCGCCAGCATCGCAAACATGTTGCGTACAAATTGAAAATTTTTCATGGTGCTTAAAAGTGAATTTTTCTATTTTTTAGGTTGGTCTTCTCCGCTTTGGGTCGTAATAATGCCCCAAAGTTAATGAAAATAGGGCAAAAATCCAAATTTCCCCGAATCAGGGCTTTACGATGGGGCCCAACTCGGGGTCGATGTTGCCTCCAAAACCGGGCTCTGCGGGCTCGTCGGGAATCTCCTCCGGTTTCTCAACACCTTCGGCTGCCGTCGTGACAGCGAGTTCGGCCATCGGGCTTCGGTAGCGCTCGTTCATGGCCAGGGCGTAGATGGTGTAGTCGGTCTGCGGGGTAAGCACTGCAACCTCCACCTCGATGGTGGTGTTGTGGGTGGCGCGCTTCCCCTGCTTGAGAAGCTCCTCCTCGGTGGGGGGCTTCTTGTCGCCCTCAAGGCAGAGCCAGCGCACCTCTGAAGCGTCGGCCGAGGTGAGCGAGAAGGTGAGCGTCGTGCCCCATGCGCCCACGGGTGCAAGGGTCAGGGTCGGGACGGGAAGGTCGAGTGTGGCCATCTCGATGGGGGCCGAGAGGGTAGAGTGCTTCCCGTTCGACGCCACGGCGATGATCGTGTAGGTGGTGGCCGCCTGCAGACCGCTGATGACCACCTCGTCGCGACGGTTGGTGCGAGCCGTGCCCGTATGTTCGGCCGAGGTATACTCCTCGCCGAGTGTCGCCGAGCAGTACCACACCACCTCCGAAGCGTTGGTCGAGTTGGCAATGAAACTGAGGGACTTTGAGGCGCTCTCGCTTGCCTGTAGCGTGATGGTCGGGATGGGGATGGTAGGCTCGGGTGCCTCCTCCGTTTGGTTGCAAGCTCCCATCAGCAGTGCCCCCACGAGGAGCATCAGCCGCCACAGCATGGTTCGATATGTGAGATTTTGCCGCATGGTTGCCGGTTTTTGCCCCTTTTGGGGCCTCTTTTCGAGCGCAAGGTAGCGAAAAAAAATGAAAAATCGGGGGAACACCTCCATAAAAGTGCTCCCCCGACTTCTAATTGCAGCCTGCAATTGCCCCCACCGCTATACGAAGGGGAGCTTCACCACCTCGGCCTTTAGGTAACGGCCGCGTACCTCAACGGCGATTTCGGTGCCCACTTTGGCGTAGGCGGGCTTCACATACCCCGTACCGATACCCACCTTCAGGCAGGGCGACATCGTACCCGAGGTTACATGGCCAATCTCCTCACCCTCGGGGGTGGTGAGCTTGTATTCGTGGCGGGGAATACCGCGGTCGATAAGCTTGAAGCCCACCAACTTGCGCTCTACGCCCTCGGCCTTCTGCTTCTCCATGTAGGCACGGTCGATGAACTCCTTGCCCTCGGCGAACTTCGTAATCCAACCCAGGCCTGCCTCGATGGGCGAGGTGGTGTCGTCGATGTCGTTGCCGTAGAGGCAGAAGCCCTTCTCCAGACGGAGCGTGTCGCGGGCACCCAGACCGATGTTCTGCAGCCCCATCTCCTTACCGGCAGCCCACAGAGCCTCCCACAGACGGTCGGCCTCCTCGTTGGCTACATAGATTTCGCAACCACCGGCTCCCGTGTAACCCGTAATCGAGAGGATGGCGTCGATACCTGCCACGGCCATCTTCTTGAAGGTGTAGTACTCCATATCCTCCACGGGCTCCTGGCACATCTTCTGCACGATCTTCATGGCGTTGGGGCCCTGGATGGCGAGCTGGCAGATCTCGTCCGAAGCGTTGTAGAGCTCCTTGCCGTGGCCGGCCTCCATGCCCATCTTGGCACCCTCCTGGCAGATGTGTGCCCAATCCTTCTCCACATTGGCGGCATTGACTACCAGCAGGTAGCACTCGGCATCCACGCGGTAGACCAGAATATCGTCCACAATGCCTCCCTTGCCGTTGGGCATGCACGAATACTGCACCTTGCCGTCGTAGAGCTTCGATACATCGTTCGAGGTGATACGCTGCAACAGGTCGAGGGCCTTGGGACCCTTCACCCAAATCTCACCCATGTGGCTCACATCGAATACGCCGGCGTTGTTGCGCACGCAGAGGTGCTCGTCGTTGATTCCCGTGAACTCGATCGGCATGTTGTAGCCGGCAAACTCGGCCATCTTCGCCCCATTGGCGATGTGGTACTTGGTAAAAGCGGTAGTTTTCATTCGGTTATGATGTTTTAGGTTTATTTTTCGGATTGGTTTTCGGGTGCGGGGCGACGCTTCATCCCCACACGCGGGCAGCGCTTAAACTCCTTTTCGCGGTCGAAGAGGTAGCGGTAGGTGGTGTGCATCTTAAATTTACGCGCACAAACATAGTTCTCCACCATGCGCATCATCACGGGGTTGAAGTCGCCCATCCAGGCCAACTCCAACGATTTGTAGCCCAACGACATCACCTGCTGCTCGAAGGCGTGGATGATGCCCGACTCGATGCCCTTGCCGTGGTACTCGGGCGTCACGGCGAAGATGATGCCGAAGATGCGGGTCGCCTTGCGCTGCACCTTCAGTCGCCACATCAGCTTGAGCTGCTGCCACCATCCGAACTTGCCGTTGAAGTCGGCCATGATGGGGTTCAGGTCGGGCACCATGATGAAGAAGCCGATGGGGGTGTCGTTGTAGTGGGCAAAGTAGATGAGCTTCTCGTCGATGATGGGCTTGAGCGAGAGCATCATCTTGCGGGCCTGCTCGGGGCTCATCTCCTTCACGCCCGAGAATCCGGCCCACGCCTTATTATATATGGTACGGAAATCCTCGGTCACGCGGTCGAGATTCCTCTTCGAGATGTGGCCGAAGCGGTACTCGGGTATCGCCTGCAGACGCTTCACGCGCTCGTAGACCGAGTCGGAGAAGGCGCCCACCTTGATGTCGCGCAGATAGGTGTGCTGGTTGAAGTAGTTTTGGAAGCCGTAGGCCTCGAAGAGCTCCTTGTAGTAGGGCGGGTTGTAGGGGTTCTCGAAGAGGGGCTGCACCTCGAAACCCTCGACCAGGACTCCCCACCACGAGTCGCGGGGGCCGAAGTTGATCGGGCCGTCCATCGCCTCCATGCCGTGGGCCGCGAGCCACTCGCGGGCGGCATCGAAGAGCAGGTTGGCCACCTCTTGGTCGTTGATCGACTCGAAGAATCCGCAACCGCCCGTGGGCTGCTCCTCAATGGCGGCCTGCTCGCGGTTGTAGAAGGCGGCAATACGCCCCACAACCTCCCCTTTCGGGTTGCGTGCCACCCAACGAATCGCCTCGCCCCCCTCGAAGAGGGCGTTCTTTGCGGGATCGAAGATGCCGCGTAGGGTACCGTCCATCGGACGAATCCAATAGGGGTTGCCGCGATAGATGCTGTTGGCCATGTCGAGCCACTCCTGCTCGAGCCGCTTGTCGGTTACCTCCTGCAAGGTGTATTTCCGGTTGCTCATCTCTTTTGTCGTAAGGTTTGTTCAACTAACAAAGGTAGTAAATAATTCACAATTCACAATTACTATTGATGCAATAAATTTTCGGAGTTGATTTTTTGGTGCTTTGCACCTCTATTTTAATAAGCAACGGCCCGCTTCAAGTGCACTTGACAGACCGTTGCTTATTAAAATTCTGCCCACGGGCAGCAAAAATCAACCCCGAAAATAATTTATTATCAACTACTTAATATAATAAAATATATTGACATTCCCCCTAAATCCCCCTTTGACAAAGGGGGACTTGTCGCAGTGATAAATCACTGCTCCCAATTGCAGCCCGAAAGGTCAGTACGGTAAAAGGTTTTTCTAATCAAAAACAATAAATAGTACTCTAATATACTTATACACAGCAAAATAGAAGCAACACTGCAAAGTTTATCGCATCGGTAGAATTCATAATTCACAATTCACAATTATTTTGTTTGACACCCAAAATGATTTGTTATTCAACCGGCTATTTCCACACTTCCCATACCTCTCATATCTTGCAATCCCCACCGTGAAGGAAAAAATCGTGAATTGTGACTCATTCTGCTTTTGCGGTTTATGGTAAAATGGCTGCCGAAAAGAGAAAAAAGAGAAAAAAAGTGGCAAAAAGTTACAAGGTATCAAAATAAAGTGTATATTTGTAGGAACTTATGCGTAAACAGTTATTATTAACCACATTTTATAACACAAAACTACTACTATTACTATGGATGTTAAAGTTTTAATGGCTGAGCTCGAGCGTAAGCACCCGGGCGAGAGCGAGTACCTGCAGGCAGTGCAGGAGGTGTTGGAGTCGATCGAGGAGGTTTACAACCAGCACCCCGAGTTCGAGAAGGCAAAGATCGTTGAGCGCATCGTTGAGCCCGATCGTATCTTCACCTTCCGTGTTACCTGGGTGGACGACAAGGGCGAGGTTCAGACCAACCTCGGCTACCGCGTTCAGTTCAACAGCGCCATCGGTCCCTACAAGGGCGGTCTGCGCTTCCACAAGGCTGTGAACCCCTCGATGTTGAAGTTCCTCGGTTTCGAGCAGACCTTCAAGAACGCCCTGACGACCCTTCCTATGGGTGGTGCCAAGGGTGGTTCGGACTTCGATCCCGTAGGCAAGTCGGATGCCGAGATCATGCGCTTCTGCCAGGCCTTCATGCAGGAGCTCTGGAACAACATTGGCGTTGATACCGATGTTCCCGCAGGTGATGTGGGTGTAGGTGGTCGTGAGATCGGCTTCCTGAACGGTATGTATCAGAAGCTCGCCCGCAAGTACCACACCGGCGTATTGACCGGTAAGGGTATGACCTGGGGTGGTTCGATCCTCCGTCCCGAGGCTACCGGTTACGGTGCTCTCTACTTCGTTGAGCACATGTTGGCCAAGGCCGGCAAGAACATCGCCGGTAAGACCGTTGCCGTATCGGGCTTCGGTAACGTAGCTTGGGGTGCTTCGCAGAAGGCCGTTGTGCTGGGTGCCAAGGTGGTTGCCATCTCGGGTCCCGACGGCGTTTGCGAGATTCCCGGCGGTATCACCAAGGAGATGATCGACTACATGCTCGTTATGCGCTCGTCGAACCGCAACAAGGTAGAGGATATGGCTACCAAGTTCCCCGAGGCTGCCAAGTTTACCCCCGGTAAGAAGGCTTGGTCGGTGAAGTGCGACATCGCTCTGCCTTGCGCCTTCCAGAACGAGCTGAACGAGGCCGACGCCAAGGAGCTGCTGGCTAACGGTACCTGGTGCTGCGCCGAGGTTTCGAACATGGGTTGCACCCCCGAGGCTATCCACGCTTTCCAGAGCGCCGGTATCCTCTTCGCCCCCGGTAAGGCTGTAAACGCCGGTGGTGTTGCTACTTCGGGTCTTGAGATGACGCAGAACTGTATGCACATCTCGTGGGCCGGTAAGGAGGTTGACGAGAAGCTCCACTTCATCATGGAGTCGATCCACGAGGCTTGCGTTCAGTATGGTCAGCAGCCCGACGGTTCGGTGAACTATGTGAAGGGTGCCAACATCGCCGGCTTCATGAAGGTGGCACAGGCTATGCTTGAGCAGGGTATCATCTAATACCTTTGGTGCGATAGACGGCCATCTGCGGCCGCTAATCCTAAAAACAACAATGGGCAGTACGGCAATACAGCCCATTGTTGTTTTTAGGACCGAGCGTTGCATATGACCGCCTCTTGCACCAAAAATTTCAGGAGATGAAGCATCTGTATTCTTCTGACAACAAAGCCTTTTTAGGAAATGAAAGCGGGCGGTACCAAAAGTGCTGCCCGTCGTTGTTTTTTGAGCAGAGCGATGGTGCCGATTCAACATGCAGGGTTCAAAATTTGTTCTTGAACTTCGATCGCTCCACTTTGCATGGCGGGCTCTGCTCATCTTTCCCGCCTCTCCCATAATTCCCACCTCTCCCGGGTTGGCCGATTTCTAATCTTTAATTTTGAACTCCCAAAAGGCCTGATTTCGTAAAAAAATATCCTGATTTATAATAATTTTCGCCTAAAAATTTGCAATTATTAAATAGAAATTCGTAACTTTGAGAGTCGGTTACCGTGAGATATTTTCCGATAGCCTCAATTTGGTTGCATGCAGGTCCTCTGTGCAGACTCTCTCCGGAAGGGGAAGATCTGTGTGGCCCTTGTGCGATGTACGACCATAATTAGAAACCCAAAACAGCGTGACCATGAAGAATCAATGTCCCAAGAGCTGCCCTTTGAGTAAGCACCCCGATGTCGGATTTCTTGTCGAGCATTTGGCTGCCGGCCAGAGCCTTAACTTTCCGCGTAGCAATGTCAGTCGTCTGCTCTTCTCGATGAAGGGCAGCTACACCATCTCCTCCGAGGAGCGACACGACTACCGCGTAGGCGAGCAAGAGGTGATTCTCTGCTACCACGAATACGAGTACGAGCTCACTGCCAACACCGATCTTGAGTTGATGGTGCTCTACTTTGTCAACCTGGGCGATGCCTGCGACCTGGGCTCCCTGCGCCAGTTGAGCCGCAAGGAGGAGAATTTCAAATATGAGTTCGCCTCGCAGCCCATTGTGCCCGAGTTGAAGGCCCTGCTCGACACCTTCTGCATCTATGCCGCCGACGAGATCCCCTGCGACCATATTCACCGCTCCTGTGTGGGACTTGTCTTCGGCATCATGCGCTTCTACTACTCGCCCAAGATGCAGCTCAAGCTCCTCTACAACCTCGTCAGCTTTGGTACGGGTTTCCGTGCCCTGGTGGAGAACAACTGCGCCAAGGCCCGCAACCTCAACCACCTGGCCGAGCTCTGCGGCTACGAGATTGCCACCTTCAATGTGGTCTTCCGCCGCTACTTCCCCGACATCACCCCTCATGTTTGGATGCAGGAGCGTCGCAAGCACGAGATTCTGCGCTACATTCAGCGTAGCGACGCCAAGATCAAGTTTGTGGCCGCCAAGTTCGGCTTCTCCTCCTCCAGCCACCTGGGTGAGTTCTGCAAGCGCTACCTGGGCGATACGCCGCGCAATTTGCGGAAAAAGTATCAGCAGGAGCATGAGGTGGAGACCAAATGGTAATTTTTGATTTTATAGGGCAAATTTTGCACTGCCTTGCTTGGGGCGAATGGGAAATACGCATAGTATGTCCCATCCGCCCCAATCTTCGTTAGCACAAAATTTGCTCCTCTAAAAGTCAAAAATTGTTCCTGTCGATTTTGTAGGGCAACTTTCATCTTGCCTTGTTCGCCCCGAATGGGAGGTACGCCAAGTACATCCCATCCGGGGCTTACTTCGTTAAGTCGAAATTAGCTCCTCTAAAAGTCAAAAATTTTTCTTTCCGATTTTATAGGGTAAATTTTGCACCGCCTTGCTTGGAGCGAATGGGAAATAATGGGAAGGATGGGAAAGTATGGGAGGTATGGGAATAGCCGGTTGAATGACAAATCATTTTGGGTGTCAAACAAAATAATTTTGAATTTTGAATTTTGAATTTTGAATTTTTATTACCTTTGTGGAGTTATGGAGAATTTTGTTGTCAGTGCCCGAAAATATCGTCCCGCGACCTTCGAATCGGTGGTGGGGCAGCGACACATCACCTCGACGCTGAAGAATGCCATCGAGCGAGGACAGTTGGCGCATGCTTACCTCTTTTGCGGTCCGCGCGGTGTGGGCAAGACCACCTGTGCGCGTATCTTCGCCAAGGCGATTAACTGCCTGGAGCCCAAGGGCTCCGAGGCCTGCAACCAATGCGAGTCGTGTCGTAGCTTCAACGATGGGCGCTCGCTCAACATTCACGAGCTCGATGCCGCATCGAATAACTCGGTGGATGATATTCGCACCCTGATCGAGCAGGTGTGTATCATCCCGCAGGTGGGCCGCTACTCGGTCTTCATCATCGACGAGGTGCATATGCTCTCGCAGGCCGCCTTCAATGCCTTCCTCAAGACTTTGGAGGAGCCCCCTGCCCACGCCATCTTCATTCTGGCGACTACCGAGAAACACAAGATTATCCCCACCATCCTTTCGCGCTGTCAGATCTACGACTTCAACCGTATTCGTGTGGAGGATTCGGTGGAGTATCTGCGCTATATCGCCTCGCAGGAGGGGGTTGTGGCCGATGATGAGTCGCTCAACCTGATTGCCCAGAAGGCCGATGGCGGTATGCGTGACGCCCTCTCGATGTTCGACAAGGCGGTATCGTTCTGTGGCAACGAGCTGCGCTACCGCGAGGTGGCCCAGACCCTCAATGTGCTCGACTACGACACCTACTTCCGCATCACGGAGCAACTCCTTGCGGGGAACTATATCGAGGGACTGCTCACCTTCGACGAGGTCCTCACGAAGGGCTTCTCGGGGCAGACCTTCCTCTCGGGCCTCAATCGCCACCTGCGCGACCTCTTGGTGGCCCGCGATCCCGCCACGCTGCGCCTGATCGAGATGACGGGCACCCTCCTGGAGCGCTACCGCACGCAGGCTACGGTCTGCGATGTGGGCTTCCTCTTCGGGGCCATCGATATCCTCACCGAGATGGATGCGAAGATACGCCAGTCGTCGAATCAACGCCTGCTGGTGGAACTGGGACTGATGAAAATTGCCGGTCTCGGTCAAAAAAAAAATGGGGGTAGCCCCTCGTTAGTCGCAACCGACTACACCCTGCCTCCTTTGGTGGCGCAGTCGGCGCCCCAACCGACCGTTCAGCCGGCCCCCGCACCGCAAGCCGCACCCCAACCCGCCCCGCAGCCCGTGGCGGTCGGGGCGGAGTCCGTGCCCCCCGTGCAACCCTCCGTGCAACCGTCGGTACAAACCGCCCCGCAGCCTGCAACGCCTGCGGTCGCCAAGCCTGCCGAGCCTGCCGAGCCCGCGAAACCTCGCACTGCACGCTCGCCGTTGATCTCGCTCTCGGCGCTGATGCACGGCACCCCTGCGGAGCAAGCGACCGAGGAAAGTGCCGCTACGGAGGAGCCGCAGGAGTCTTTGGCGGAGGTGGAGCAGAAGTTGAACCGTTCGCGTGGCGAGTTGTTGGCCGTAGTCAAGGAGATGCGACCCCGCTTCGTGGCGGTCTTTGAGCAGATGCGTTTCGAGGGGGCCAAGCTCCTGTTGTCGGTCCCTACGCCCGAGTTGCAGGAGGAGATTCTGCGCTCGCGTACCGAGCTTCTGTTGCGCTGCAAGGAGGTGGCCGACATCAAGGGGAGTCTGGAGATGGTGGTAGAGGTGAACGAGGAGCTGAAGGCCTCGTTGCCGATTCGTTTGGAGGATCGCCTCGCCTGGCTCTCGGAGCGCAACCCCGAGTTGAACGAGCTGCGCAAGGCCCTCGGTTTGGAGCCCGAAAGTTAGTATGTATAAGACAAAAAAATGAAAGATATGAAGAATTTTGTAGAGGAGTTGGAGTGGCGTGGCATGATCCATACGATTATGCCCGGCGCCAAGGAGCAGTTGGAGAAGGAGATGACAACGGCCTATCTGGGTATCGACCCCACGGCCGACTCGTTGCATATAGGTCACCTGGTGGGAGTGATGATTCTGAAGCACTTCCAGCTATGTGGCCACCGTCCGTTGGCCCTGGTGGGTGGCGCTACGGGTATGATTGGTGACCCGAGTGGCAAGTCGCAGGAGCGCAACCTGCTCGACGAGGCGACGCTGCGCCATAACCAGGAGGCGATCAAGGCACAGTTGGCCAAGTTGCTCGACTTCGATTCGGATGCCCCCAATGCGGCCCGTCTGGTCAATAACTACGACTGGATGAAGGAGTTCTCGTTCCTCGATTTCATCCGTGACATCGGTAAGCTGATTACGGTGAACTACATGATGGCCAAGGATTCGGTCAAGAAGCGCTTCAATGGCGAGGGGGACGGTATGTCGTTTACGGAGTTCACCTACCAGCTGGTGCAGGGCTACGACTTCCTCTATCTCTACCAAAACTACGGATGTAAGGTGCAGCTCGGAGGCTCGGATCAGTGGGGTAACATCACCACGGGTACGGAGCTTATCCGTCGCAAGCTCGACGGTGAGGCCTTTGCCATCACCTGCCCCCTGATTACCAAGGCCGACGGCACGAAGTTTGGTAAGACCGAGAGTGGTAATGTGTGGCTCGATGCCCGTTACACCTCGCCCTATAAGTTCTATCAGTTCTGGCTCAATGTGAGCGACGAGGATGCCAAGCGCTACATCAAGATCTTCACGCTGCTCGACCGTGAGACGATCGAGAAGCTCGTTGCCGAGCACGATGAGGCTCCCCACCTGCGCGTATTGCAGAGGCGCCTGGCCGAGGAGGTTACCACGATGATTCACTCGCGCGAGGAGTATGAGAAGGCGGTCGAGGCCTCGGCCATCCTCTTTGGCGGTGCCACCTCCGAGGCGTTGCGCGGTCTGGACGAGCAGACCCTGTTGCAGGTCTTCGAGGGTGTTCCCCAATTCACGGTCTCGAAAGCCGACCTCGGCATGAGTTTCATCGACCTTTGCGCCGACTTTACCAAGATCTTCCCCTCGAAGGGTGAGTGCCGTAAGATGGTGCAGGGTGGCGGTGTGTCGCTCAATAAGGAGAAGGTGCAGGATGCGATGCGTGCCGTTACGGAGGCCGATCTTATCGCCGGCAAGTACCTCCTCGTGCAGAAGGGCAAGAAGAACTACTTCCTCATCACCGTAGCCTAACCATGCTCTACCGCATCGACCTCTCCGAGATGGAGTTTCACGCCTACCACGGCTGCTACGACCTGGAGCAGCAGGTGGGTAACCGCTTCCTGGTCAATCTCTCGCTTTGGACCGAGCTGGGCGAGGTGGCCGACCGCGATGATGTGAACCTTGCCGTGAACTACCTTACGGTCTATGAGGTGGTCCGCGAGGTGATGGCCCATAAGCAGCGCACCATCGAGCGCGTGGCACAAAATATCCTGCAGACCCTGCACGAACGCTTCCCCGCCATCGAGCGGGCCGAGTGCCGGGTCTCGAAGATGGCTCCGCCGTTGGGTGGTAAGCTCAAGTCGGTGAGCGTCACGCTCTCGCTTTAATCGAAAAACCTAAATGAATCTGTTGAGATAATGGAACAGCAAAGAGCAAATTTTGCCGGCAAGCTGAGCGCTGTGCTGGTGGCGGCAGGAAGTGCCGTGGGGTTGGGTAACATCTGGCGTTTTCCCTCGTTGGCGGCCGACAATGGCGGTGGCGCCTTCCTTGTAATCTATCTCCTGTGCGTCCTGTTGTTGGGCTTCCCCCTGATTTTGGCCGAGTTTTCGGTGGGACGCTCCACGCAACTCGGTGCCGTAGGTGCCTACCGCACGCTCCATAAGCGTTGGGGCTTTATCGGCTACTTCGGAGTGATTGCCGCCTTCCTGCTCTTGGGGTTCTACTATGTGGTCTCGGGCTGGACGCTCGAATACTTCGTGCAGTCGCTTACGGGCAAGCTTGCCGACTACTCCACGCCGGCCGAGTACCGCGCAGCCTTCGATAACTTCCGCTCGGCGACCTGGAAGCCTCTTATCTTTGCCTGGGCCTTTGTGCTGCTGACCCACTTCGTCATTGCGCGTGGCGTGCAGAAGGGTATCGAGAAGTTTTCCAATATCCTGATGCCGTTGCTCTTCGTGATTCTGATTGTGATGGCCGTTCACTCGGTGATGATGCCCGGGAGCGGTGCCGGCTTGAGCTTCTTCTTCAAGCCCGACTTCTCGGAGGTAACCCCCAAGACGATTCTGATGGCGATGGGCCAGGCCTTCTTCTCGCTCTCGATCGGTATGGGGTGCATGGTAACCTACGCCTCCTACTTCAAGCGCGATACCAACCTCAAGACGACCGCCTTGCAGGTGACGATGCTCGACACGCTGGTGGCCATCACGGCCGGCGTGATTATCTTCCCCGCCGCCTTCAGCGTAGGTATCTTCAACCAGGGCGAGACCGCCATGGCAGGCCCCGAGCTGATCTTCATCACGCTCCCCGCCATCTTCAACTCGTTGCCCTGGAGCATGCTCTGGTCGGCCATCTTCTTCCTTTTGATCATCGTGGCTGCCCTCACCTCGACCATCTCGATTCACGAGGTGGTGGCCGCCTATCTCAACGAGGAGTGGAAGCTCAAGCGCAGCGTGGCCAACTGGCTCTCGACCTCGGGCATGCTGGTGCTGGCAACCCTCGCCTCCCTCTCGCAGGGGGTGCTGAACCACGCCCGCATCTTCGGCCTCACCTTCTTCGACCTGTTCGACTATGTGACGGCCAACCTCTTGTTGCCGATTGGCGGCCTCTGCACGAGTATCTTCGTGGGGTGGGTGCTCGACAAGAAGTTCTTGCAGGGCGAGCTGACCAACGACGGCGCGCTCTCGGCCAAAATTGTCCCCGTCATTCGCTTCATGCTGCGCTGGGTATGTCCGCTGATTGTCCTCTTCATCTTCCTCGACAGCCTCGGTGTAATTTGATATCTTTTTAGAGAATCGTATGACAGGCTCCCCGACCTTTTGGCAGGGGAGCCTCTCTTTTTGGCAGGGGATGGGTGACATCCGAGTGACAATTTCGCACCCCTTGTCAGCAGGGGAATGACAAAAAGGGTGGCGGGGTGTTGTGGCAGGGGTTTTGTGGCTCCGAAAATCAAAACAAATTTTATTTGCCATGAACATCAACACATTGACGATTAAGGCGCAGGAGGCGTTGCGGTCGGCCGCCTCGCTGGCGCAACAGAGTGGTCAGCAGGCCGTAGAGCCCATACACTTGCTCGCGGTGCTGCTGCGTGAAGAGGATGCCCTGCCTTCGTTCCTGCTGGGCAGGGTAGGGGTGCAGGTGCCCCCCTTGCGCGAGGAGACGAACAAGCGGGTCGCCTCGCTGCCCCGCGTTACGGGTGAGGTCGATCCCTTCTTTTCGACGGCTACCACCCGCCTGATTCAGCGTGCTGTCGATTTTACCTCCAAGTTTGGTGATAAGTATGCTTCGCTCGAGCACCTGCTTTTGGCGCTGGTGGCCGAGCGTGGCGAGCCCTCGGAGCTCCTCAAAAAGGGGGGTGCGAGTGAGCGCGAGCTCGTGGAGGCGGTGCGTGAGTTCCGTAAGGGGGCGAAGGTCGATTCGCCCACCTCGTCGCAGGAGTTCAACGCGCTGGGTAAGTATGCCGTCAACCTCAATGAGTCGGCCCGCAGTGGCCGCCTCGACCCCGTCATCGGGCGTGACGAGGAGATTCGCCGCGTGTTGCAGATTCTCTCGCGCCGCACGAAGAACAACCCCATCCTGGTGGGTGAGGCGGGCGTCGGTAAGACCGCCATTGCCGAGGGTATTGCCCATCGCATTGTCGATGGCGATGTCCCCGAAAACCTCCGTTCGAAGCAGATCTTCTCGCTCGATATGGGCGCCCTGATTGCGGGAGCCAAGTACCAGGGCGAGTTTGAGGAGCGCCTGAAGGGGGTGGTCGAGGAGGTGATTGCCTCCGACGGCGAGATTCTGCTCTTCATCGACGAGATTCATACGCTGGTTGGGGCGGGTAAGTCGTCGGGAGCGATGGACGCTGCCAACATCCTCAAGCCGGCCCTGGCGCGTGGCGAGCTGCGCACGATTGGAGCCACCACGCTCGACGAGTTCCAGAAGTACTTCGAGCAGGATAAGGCCCTCGAGCGCCGTTTCCAGAAGGTGATGGTCGATGAGCCCACGCGTGAGGATGCCATCTCGATTCTGCGCGGCTTGAAGGAGCGCTACGAAAACCACCACCGCGTGCGAATCAAGGACGAGGCGATTGTCTCGGCCGTCGATCTCTCGACCCGCTATATCACCACCCGATTCCTCCCCGACAAGGCGATCGATCTGGTCGATGAGGCCGCCTCGCGTCTGCGTCTGGAGATGAACTCGGTACCCGAGGAGATTGATACGCTCGACCGCAAGGTGCGTCAGCTCGAAATCGAGCGCGAGGCGATTCGCCGCGAGAACGACAAGCCACGCGTCGAGGAGCTCACGCGCGAGATCGAGGAGCTGAAGGCCCGTGAGGGGTCGATGCGCGCCAAGTGGCAGAGCCAGCGCGACATGCAGCGCCGCATACAGGACGACAAGGAGCTGATCGAGCGCCTGAAGATCGAGGCGCAGCAGGCCGAGCGCCAGGGCGACTACGGGCGTGTGGCCGAGATTCGCTACGGCAAAATCGTCGAGGCCGAGCGCCGCATTGCCGCCCTGGAGGAGGAGTTTCGCGCCCTCACCTCCTCCGAGGCGATGATCAAAGAGGAGGTTACGGCGCAGGATATCGCCGAGGTGGTGGCCCGCTGGACGGGCATCCCCGTGAGCCGTATGTTGGCCTCCGAGCGCGAGAAGCTGCTCCACATGGAGGAGGAGCTCCACCGACGCGTCGTGGGGCAGCAGGAGGCCATTCGTGTGGTCTCGGATGCCGTGCGCCGCTCGCGTGCCGGCTTGAGCGACCCGCGCCGCCCGATCGGCTCCTTCATCTTCCTCGGTACGACGGGTGTCGGTAAGACCGAGTTGGCGAAGGCCCTGGCCGAGTTCCTCTTCAACGACGACTCGATGATGACCCGTATCGATATGTCGGAGTACCAGGAGCGCCACAGCGTCTCGCGTCTGGTGGGAGCCCCTCCGGGATATGTCGGCTACGACGAGGGGGGACAGCTCACCGAGGCGGTACGCCGCAAACCCTACTCGGTGGTGCTGCTCGACGAGATCGAGAAGGCCCATCCCGATGTCTTCAACATCCTGCTGCAGGTGCTCGATGATGGTCGTTTGACCGACAACAAGGGGCGTACGGTCGATTTCCGCAACACCATCATCATCATGACCTCCAACATGGGAGCCCATCTGATCCAGGAGCGATTTGCCGCTTCGTTCAATGGCGAGCGGGTCGATGCCGAGATGGTCGAAAAACTCAAGGAGGAGGTGATGGAGCTCCTCAAGCAGCAGCTCAAGCCCGAATTTCTGAACCGTGTGGACGAGGTGGTGATGTTCGAGCCCCTCACGCGCCACGACATCGAGCAGATTGTCGATTTGCAGATGCAATCCATCTGCCGACTGTTGGCCGAAAACGGGGTGGAGCTCACCTACACCGAGGCGCTGCGTCGCCACATTGCCGAGGTGGGCTACGATCCGCTCTATGGCGCCCGTCCCGTGAAGCGTGCCCTGCAACGCGAGGTGGTAAACGCCCTCTCGAAGCAGATTCTGCGTGGCGAGGTCGATCGCTCGGCCCCCATACGGGTCGATGTCGAAGGTTCTGAAGTGCGCTTTCTGAAGGGGTAGTTTTTCGGACGGGTAAGACAAAAATTTCAGCAGGAAGTGGGGCTTTGCGAGCGAGCCCCACTTCTTGCTTTTTGTATGGGCGTAGTTATTTTTGTTCAAAGGGTATGCTTTTTTGTTAAATCATGCGGTAGTCTTGATTTTTTTTCTTATTTTTGCGACAATTGGAAAATAATGAACTTAAATGCCGAAGTTGCATGAACAAAAAATCGTAGCGAAAAAACCCGACTGGCTGAAGATTCGTCTGCATCGGGATGCGACCTATGCCCAGACGCAGCGTATCGTTCGAGAGCATGGCCTGCACACCATTTGCAGTAGTGGCAAGTGCCCGAACCAGGCCGAATGTTGGAGCCGAAGGACCGCTACATTCATGATTTTGGGCGACATCTGTACCCGCAGTTGTCGATTTTGTGCAACCCGCACCGGTCGCCCCCTGCCCCCCGATGAGGAGGAGCCGCGCGAGGTGGCCCGTTCGGTAAAACTCATGCAGCTGAAGCATGTTGTCGTAACTTCTGTCGATCGCGATGACCTGCCCGACGGCGGAGCCCACCATTGGGCCCGTACGGTGGAGGCTATCCGCGAAGAGAATCCCGACGCAACAATTGAGCTCCTTATTCCCGATTTGGATGCCAAGCCCGATTTGATGGATATCGTCTTGGCCTCCAAGCCCGATATCATCGGGCACAACATCGAAACCGTCGAGCGACTCACCCCCGAGGTGCGGTCGCGTGCTCGGTATCGGACTTCGCTCGAGGCGCTTCGCTACCTGCGCGAGCAGGGCGCTGTGACGAAGAGCGGTCTGATGTTGGGCCTCGGCGAGAGCGAAGAGGAGGTGTTGCAGACGCTCCGCGACCTCAGAGAGGTCGGCGTGGGCATCGTAACCCTCGGCCAGTACCTTCGTCCTACTTTGGAGCACTACCCCGTTGCGGCGTATATCACTCCCGAAAAATTCGAATGGTACCGGCAGCAAGCCCTTGAGATGGGCTTCGGCTACTGTGCAAGTGCCCCCATGGTGCGCTCGTCGTACCTGGCAGAGGCGGCACTCGATGCGCTGAAGACCCTGCGTTAGCAGTGGTTGCCGAGCTGCTTGAAGGGTGCGGCCCGCTCTGCGGACCGCATGAAACGGTATATGCCTATGCGTGTCGAACTGAGAGAACTGGGCCGAATGGCCTATGAGCCCTGCTGGGGATTGCAGCGTGAGCTCTTCGACGAGTTGCTTCAAAAGAAGGGCTCGGCGGAGTGCGGGGCCGGATATTTGCTTTTGGTTGAGCATCCGGCGGTCTACACCCTGGGCAAGAGCGGCCATGCCGAGAATATGCTCATCTCGGAGGCCTACCTCAAAGAGTTGGGGGCCGAGTTCTACCATATCGACCGTGGTGGCGATATCACCTTCCACGGCAAGGGACAGATTGTGGGTTATCCCATCTTGGACCTCGAGCGCATCGGTATCGGTCTGCGTGACTATATCGACGCGTTGGAGGAGGCGGTCATCCGCACGGTGGCAGCCTACGGCATCCGTGGCGAGCGCATTGCCGGCGCCTCGGGTGTTTGGATTTGCGAAGAGCATCGTGCCCCGCGCAAAATTTGCGCAATAGGAGTGCGCTCTTCCCGTTTCATTACCATGCACGGGTTTGCGTTGAATGTCTCGACCGACCTGAAGTGGTTTCAATATATCAACCCTTGCGGCTTCAGCGACCGCGGGGTGACCTCGATTGAGCGCGAGGTGGGCCGTCCTGTCGATATGGCGGAGGTTAGAGAGCTGTTAGTTGAAAACTTGGAAAAAATATTAAAAATTGAAATATATAAAAAATCACGCTTATGCCCATAGAGAAAAGATGGGTAGTGAAGCCGCAGGGGGAGGCCTCGGCGGTGGCGGCTCTTTGTGCCGCCCCCGACCTGCACCTCTCACCCGTGCTGGCCAATCTACTCGTACAGAGAGGCATAGACACCGTAGAACGAGCTCGCCGATTCTTCAATCCGCAGCTCACGGATCTGCATGATCCCTTCTTGATGAAGGACATGGAGCGTGCCGTGGAGCGTGTGGAGCAGGCTGTCCGTCACGGAGAGAAGATTATGGTCTATGGCGACTACGATGTGGACGGAACCACTGCCGTGGCTTTGGTCTACAAGTTCTTGCGCCAGATCGGACACAAGAATCTCTCGTTCTATATCCCCGACCGCTATACGGAGGGGTATGGTATTTCGCGCAAGGGTATCGACCATGCGGCCCGCAAGGGTGTATCGCTGGTTATTGCCCTCGACTGCGGTATCAAGGCCACCGAAAAGGTTGTCTATGCAAAGAGTAAGGGGGTCGATTTCATCATCTGTGACCACCACCTTCCGGCCGAGGAGATTCCTCAGGCTGTAGCCGTCTTGGATCCCAAGCGGAACGATTGCACCTACCCCTTCGACGAGCTTTCGGGGTGCGGTGTAGGTTTCAAGCTCGTACAAGCCTATGCTCAGCGCAACGGCATCCCCTTCGAGGAGATTCTGCCGCTGCTGGACCTTTTGGTGGTGAGTATCGCCTCCGACATCGTGCCGTTGGTCGATGAGAACCGCGTCTTGGCCCACTATGGTCTGCGCCGTCTGAACGAGCACCCCTCGAAGGGTTTGCAGTCCATCATCAAGATTTGTGGTCTGGACAAGCACAGCATCACCATCGACGACATCGTCTTCAAGATTGGCCCGCGCATCAATGCGGCGGGTCGTATGCGCATGGATGAGAACGACGAGAATGCCGACCCCTCGGGTGGCCACGCCGCCGTGAGCCTCTTGATCGAGGCTTCGGAGTCGATGGCGGCCGAGTTTGGCGAGAAGATCGACGCCTTCAACCAGGATCGCAAGTCCATCGACCGCAATGTGACGCAGGAGGCCCACGACTATATCGAGAGCCACCCCGACCTCAAGGCCCTGAAGAGCACCGTGATCTACAATCCCAAGTGGATGAAGGGTATCGTGGGTATCGTCGCCTCGCGCCTGATCGAGACCTACTACCGTCCGACCGTGGTACTCACCATGAGCAACGGCTTTGTGACGGGCTCTGCCCGTTCGATTCCGGGCTTCGACCTCTACCAGGCCATCGAGTCCTGCTCCGATCTGCTGGAGAACTTCGGCGGACACATGTACGCCGCAGGTCTGACGATGAAGCCCGAGCATGTCGAGGAGTTCACGCGCCGCTTCAACGCCTATGTCGAGGAGAATATCGACCCCAAGACGCTGATTCCGCAGGTCGATATCGATAGCGAGATTCTCTTCTCCGATATCGACGACCGCTTCCGTGCCAACCTCAATCGCTTCCAGCCCTTCGGCCCCGGCAACCCCTCGCCCGTCTTCGCCACCTACCAGGTGAGCAACCACGGCGACGCCAAGTTGGTGGGTATGGAGTGTGAGCACCTGCGCATGGATCTGATTCAGCGCCAGCGCCCCAATACGCGTATCCAGACCATCGCCTTCCAGCAGCCCACCCACTACGAGTGGATTCGTGCCGGTCGCCCGATCGATGTCTGCTACCAGATTGTGGAGAACCACTACCGAGGCATGGTAACCACGCAGTTGCGTATCAAGGATATCAAGCTCGTCAAGTAGCGATTCGCATAGTATCAGAAAACGCTGTCCCGTAAGGACAGCGTTTTCTGATTTTGTGGTTGTCGGCTACTTCTCGAAGTAGCTGATAACCCCTTCTTTATCCCATTCGGGCAGCGGGGCGGGCTCGAAGTCGGAGTAGCCACAGGCCACCAGACACAATACCCCATAGTGGTCGGGGATGGGGAGCAGCTCGCGCAGGTGCTCGATGGCCATCTTCCCTTCGGGCTCATCCTTCTTGACGGGGCGCCCCTGCACATGGACCCAGCACCCCTTCAGACCGTTATCGACGAGCGTCTGCAACAGCATCGTGGTTGAGATGGCGCAGCTCACCTCCCAGAGGTCGGTCTTGGTCTTGTCGCCCATCACCAATACGGCCATCGGGGCCCCCTTTACAAAGGCGGCGCCATAGTCGCGCATCTCCGAGATACGGGCCAGGGTCTCGGGGTCATCGACCACCATAAATCGGGTGGAGTGGCTGTTGCGTGACGAGGGGGCGTAGTTCATCACCTCCTCCAATACCTGCCTGATTACCTCGCGCTCCACCTTGCGCTCCGAAAATTTGCGTACACTGCGACGCTTGCGAATCAACTCTTTATACTCCATAACGGTTTTAGATTGCTTAATTGCTTATCGTTTACAAATTAGGACTTTCGATAAAGTTGTCTATTTTGGAGAGTGTTCGATCCTCGATGTAGTCCTTGAATCGAATCAAGATTTGACCCTGAAACCACTCGAATTTCGACGCCTCCTCTTGGTCGAGAGTAAAAATCAATGTGTTTTTCAGGGTCGTCTCCAAAATATGTACCTGCTCGGGCTGAATCACATAGTCGTGACGGATTGGTAAGGTAGTGGATGTTTCAATGATTCTCCCTGTGCCATCGACAATGATATGCACCCAAACAGCCCAATCCGAGTGGGCCGTGAGCTCCTCTTTGGTGAAAGCTGTGCGCACGGCGGCATAGACCGTATCGTCGTTGGCGGGCTTGCCTTGAATGATGCCGCTTACCTCTTCAAAGTCTTCAGCATAATGGCCATCTGTATACAACCCGATTTTATCCATGAATTGGCGCGGAATATTCTGGATGTTTACCGCAATTCTAAGTTTTCTATTGAGTATCTCTTGCATGATCTCCGGAGAAGAGCGGTTCCGTACCTTGTAAATCACACCCTCGATATTGAATGTGCGACCATCTTGATAATCCATAAAGCCGACCTGGGCAGAGGCGGATACGGAGATCAAGAGCGTGATAAAAATCGTATGTATAAGTCGTCTCAAAGTTGTTTACAAATTAGGACTTTCGATAAAGTTGTCTATTTGGGAGAGTGTTCGATCCTCGATGTAGTCTTTGAATCGAATCATGATTTGACCCTCAAACCACTCGAATTTCGACGCCTCCTCTTGGTCGAGAGTAAAAATCAATGTGTTTTTCAGGGTTGTCTCCAAAATATGTACCTGCTCGGGCTGAATCACATAGTTGGGGTGAATGCGTATAACAGAGGCAGTTTCAATAATTCTGCCGGTATTGTCCACAACAATAAAGACGAACAATATCCAATTGGGATGAGCTATGAGTTCTTCTTTGGTAAAAGCTTCACGCACAGCCGCATAGACCGTATCGCCATTGGATTGCTTCCCTTGAATAATGCCGCTTACCTCTTCATAATCTTCCGCATAATGTCCGTCTGTATACAACCCAATTTTATTCATGCGGGTATTGGTGGTGTTATTCAAGGAAATAACAGAGCCCTTCTCTTGGATAAGAGGACTGCTCATTATTTCATCTATTGAGTTATTTACTCTGTAGGAAACGCCTTCAAAGTGGAATTGAGCCCCATCTCGATAATCCATAAAGCCGACCTGGGCGGAGGCGGATACGGAGATCAAGAGCGTGATAAAAATCGTATGTATAAGTCGTCTCAAAGTTGTTTACAAATTAGGACTTTCGATAAAGTTATC
>JAZUQP010000034.1:0-30270 GCA_045605785.1 Alistipes sp.
GGAGTTGTAGCGCACCTGATCGCGGAGCGCATCGTCAGAAAATTGTAGCGCATCGTCGACCATCGCTTGCGTCTTGGCGGAAAATTGCGAGGCGACAAGTGCACGAAAATCGGAGTATCTATCTAATGCGTTACGTTCCATTATAGTCTGTTAATTCGTTGTTAATCACTTCTTTCTGACGACAACCAAGTCATCCGAACCCACGGCATATAGCCTGCGCTCCTCTTTCGTGAGACTCGCGGCGAAGGCTATGCGCTCGACCTCGAAGCCAGCCTCGCGTAGGCGGTCGTCGTAGTCGCGGCCATAGACCCTAAGGTGGTCGTACTGACCGAAGATGCGCGTGCGCTCAGCGGGGTCGGTGATGGTGTCGTCCTCGAAGGTGGTGGCAAGCGTGTAGTCCACGGGCGAGAGAATCACGCCCCAACCCCCCGGACGCAGGATGCGGTAGAGCTCCTTGAGGGCCTGACGATCGCTCTCCACATGTTCGAGCAGGTGGTTGCAGATCACCATCTCGAAGCTCCGGTCGGGGAGCGGAATCTGCTGCACATCGAAGTGCAGGTCGGCTAAGGGCGACTCGAGGTCGGCGGTTTGGTAGCGCCCCTTCTCGTGGCGGTAGAGGCGCTTGAGGTGGCGCATCAGGCAGACCTCGGGGGCGATATGGAGCAGCGTGGGGAGCTCACTCGTGAAGCGGGTCTCGCGCTCGAGCCAGAGCCAGAGCAGACGGTGGCGCTCCAACGAGAGGCACGAGGGGCAGAGGGCATTCTCCCGCTGCACGACATAGCCATAGGGCAACAGACGACTGAACCCCTTGCCACAGAGGGGACAGCGGTAGCGCGAGCCCCGCATAAAGAGCCCTGCTACGGGGACCATCCATCCGGCCAGGCGCTGCATCAGCGGGCGCGGCAGGTGGCCCAAAGCCCATCGGATAAGTCGTTTCATGGCCTACTCCTCCAAAATTTTGCGTACCTCCTCCTCGCTGCGCTTCAGGCGCTCCTTGCAGAGGGTGATGAGCTCCAGAGCCCGTTTCACCTCGTCGGTCAGCTCGTCCACATGGAGCTCCTCGCTGCGGAATCGTGCAAGAATCTGCTCGATTTCGGCCATCGCCTCGGCATAGCTTATATCCTTTCTCTTTGCCATACTCGTTCTGCTTTAACTCCACAAAAGTAGCGATTTTTTGGTGGGAATAAAAATTATTCCTATCTTTGCCCCTGCAAAAACCCCACAACACGGGGCTGAAAATCGAAAATCCTGCTCCGTAATCTCTTTTTGGGGGCAGATTTACTCGCCAAAACTCATTCAACAAATCCATTCCGAAGGGCGTCGGGGCCCTGTTCGGAGGGGCTGTTTCGTATCCCCTCTTGCGCTCTTTGACATCCCGACGCACACTCGGAGCAACAGTTGTCTAATGCTAAAACTTTTGTTTGTGATGAATGAGATGAATTGCAATTTGCGAGAGAAGAGTTACTATCAGCCGGTAGCGTTGATGGAGGGCGATCGCCTGATTTTGGCCTCGTCGCTCTGTGAGGAGCTTGTTCGTGAGTTCCGCCGCGACCTGCGCGAGCGCCATGCCGACGCCTCGGGCAACAACCGCCGCCTCCATCGGGCGAGTGTCGATTACGAGCGCTTTGGCGACTTCTTGTGGGAGCAGCGCCGCTACCTCGAGGCGTGGCGTATGTGGCGCCTGGCGATCAACTTCTGCATGGATGAGGTGCGCCTGAACCACTGCGACGGCACGGTTCCGGTGCGTCAGCTGCGACTCCGCATGCTCGACCTCGCCGACAAGATTCGCTCGGCGGCACGGGACCACGAGTGGCTCGAGCAGCTGGTGGCCCGGGACAAGGTCTTTAGCTGCTGCATGAGGTGCGCCCTGCACAACTAAAAAAGCTGCCCGAAGGCAGCTTTTTTGGTTTATCCGGTGTGGGGTGAAATCGTTGGTTAGTCGATATGGGCCCTGTGGTTGCCGTCGGCCATTTCTATTTTTACCTCGTCGCCCGGGTGCAGCTCGTCGGCACGGAGGATGGCCCTCCCCTCGCGGCGCAGAATCGAAAATCCCAGGCGCAGCAGCTCCTTCGGGTCGCGGCTTCGGACGAGCGCCTCGGCCTGTTCGAGCCGAAAGTGCTCCCCCTTCAGGCGCTCCTCGACCAACTCATTGAGGCGCGTTGTGTGTTGCTCGGTGCGCATCTTTTCGCGCGCCAAAAGCTGTTGGCATCCGCCTCGCAACTCGCTTTGAAGGCGCTCCAGGCGCAGCAGCTCGTCGCGTGTGAGGCGCAGCGAGGCGTCGTGCAGTTGCAGGGCGGCGGCATCGAGCCAGCCATCCACCCGTTCGATGCGCTCCTTGAGCCAGGCAGCTACCGCCGTAGGTGTCTTGAGCGAGGTGTGGGCCACCATGTCGCAGACCGAGAGGTCTTTGTCGTGTCCGATGCCCGTGATGACCGGAAGCGGAAATTGGGCCACATGATTCGAGAGGTTGTAGGCGTTGAAGCAGTTGAGGTCGTTGGTGGAGCCACCGCCGCGAACAATCACCACGGCGTCGAAGCGCTCCTGCTGCATCGCCACCTCGTAGAGGGCCGCAATAAGCGAATCTTCGGCCGCCTCGCCCTGCATGACCGCCTCGAAGAGGCTTACCTCGAAGCGGTAGGGCGAGCTCCCGAGTTCGCGGACAAAGTCGCCGTAGCCGGCGGCCTGACGACTCGAGAGGAGGGCGATGCGCTGCACCACCACGGGCATCGGAAGCACTCGGTTCAGATCCCACACCCCCTCGCGTTGAAGGCGGGCGATGGTGGCCTGGCGTCGCTGCTCCATCTCGCCGAGCGTATAGGCGGGGTCGATGTCGCTGATCTGGAGCGAGAGGCCGTAGAGCTCGTGGTAGCTGACCGTCGCCTTGACCAATATCTTCA
This sequence comes from Alistipes sp., assembly GCA_045605785.1. Lineage (GTDB taxonomy): Bacteria > Bacteroidota > Bacteroidia > Bacteroidales > Rikenellaceae > Alistipes. Next base: position 2,898 of record JAZUQP010000034.1, read on the forward strand.
TGCCGGCCGAGAGCGTCTGTCCCGTGGCGGCCGAGAAGGTGGCGGCAATGCGCGGGTAGTGCGAGCGCCAAATCACGCCCCTGCACTGTGCCTTGGCAACCCCGTCCGAGGCCCCCTTCTCGATCAACTCGAGGTAGCAGTGGCCTGCATAATTGACCTTCAGGTCGGCCACCTCGGCCACCACGCGCACGGGCAGTGCAAAGCGCTCCACCAGGGTCGCCTTGATCTGCTGTTGCAGCTCCGACAGGGTATAGGCTTGGGATTGCGTCATGGCTCTTATCGCAGGATGATGTAGCGCTCTGTGGCCATACGACGGCCCTCGGGGAGGGTGAGGTTGATGACCTCTTGCGACGAGGTGGCTACCCCCATACGCAGGGCAGGTTGCCATCGTGGGGAGCTTTGCAGCGCCTTCAGCGTGCGGCGTTCGAGGCGTTTGTCGGTCGCCTCCAACACCTCGCACAGACCAACCAGCCCCTCGGCCGTAATCTCGAATCGGATGGCGATGCGGGCCGTGGGGTCGTTGTCGCGCCACCCGATTTGGTCGATGAGCCAACGCTCGAAATCGGCGAAGTCGGGGTGGAGAAAGCGGGCCGGTGTGTCGTTTTTCAAGGTGATGATTATCACGCCGTTGCCAGCCTCGGGGCCATACTTCTCGATCGACTCCTCGTCGGCCGGAAGGGTCTCGACGCCCTCGATGAGTTCGGGGTTGATGCGGTGAAATTCGGCGGCCGTCATGCGGGTTCCGTTCACCACATAGAGGGGCTCCTGCGCTGCGACCGACCAGGTGCAGAACAGCCCCAATACCACCATTATAAACCACTTCTTCATACGAAACCTCTCTTCTAACGCGCTTTTGCCATCTATTCGTACGGGCCGCCCAAATTTTTTGGACAGCCCGTACCTCTTGTTCAAAACTTTTCGGTTTAGAGTTCGCTCTCCTTCAGGCGCTCGGCATTCTCGGCCACAATCAGGTGGTCGATGCAGTCCTGGATGTCGCCATCCATAAAGGCCGAAAGGTTGTAGATCGTGTAGTTGATGCGGTGGTCGGTGATTCGGCCCTGGGGGTAGTTGTAGGTGCGAATCTTGGCCGAGCGGTCGCCCGTCGAGACCATCGTCTTACGCTTCGAGGCGATCTCGTCGAGATACTTCGAGTACTCGAGGTTGAAGACGCGCGTACGCAGCTCCTCGAAGGCCTTGTCAAAGTTCTTGAGCTGCGACTTCTGGTCCTGGCACTGCACGACAATACCCGTGGGGATGTGCGTGAGGCGGATGGCCGAGTAGGTCGTATTGACCGACTGTCCTCCCGGGCCCGAGGCGCAGAAGATATCCTTGCGGATGTCGTTCATCGAGATCTCGACATCGAACTCCTCGGCTTCGGGCAGCACGGCTACCGAGGCGGCCGAGGTGTGTACACGACCCTGGGTCTCGGTCTGCGGCACGCGCTGCACGCGGTGTACGCCCGACTCATACTTCAGCGTACCATAGACATTCGAGCCGGTCACCTTCATGACCACCTCCTTGAAGCCTCCGGCAGCACCCTCCGACGAGGAGGTAATCTCGTAGCGCCAACCCTTCGTCTCGACATACTTGGTGTACATGCGCAACAGGTCGCCGGCGAAGATGGCCGCCTCGTCGCCACCCGTACCACCACGAATCTCGACGATGGCATTCTTGCTGTCCTGCGGATCCTTCGGGATGAGCAACAACTTGATCTCCTCCTCCATCTTCTCGATCTGGGGCTCCAGCTCGTTGATCATCTCGCGGGCCATCTCGCGCATCTCCTCATCCTTGTCGTTCAGGAGCGTATCCTTCGCCTCGGCCAGGTTGGCCAGCGCGGTACGATAGCGGTCGGAGGTCTCCACGATGGGTTCCAACTCCTTGTAATCCTTGGTCAGCTGCACGAACTGCTTGACATCGGCAATCACCTCGGGGTCGGTCAGCTTCTGGCCCGTCTCCTCATACTTGAGTTTCAGACCGTCCAGTCGCATCAAAATTGAATTGTCTGCCATAAAAAAAGTGTATCTTTACTTCTGACGGCAAAGATACACTTAATAATTCAAAATTTAGAAATCAAAATTCAAAATTATTTCGATTTTTTAGAAAAGGCTTCTCTTCTGTTCGGATTTACAGCCCCATCAACCACTCGATAAGGGCCTCCTGCCACTCACTCTTGTGGGGGAAATCGTCGTAGAAACCCCAGCCGTGTCCACCCACGGGATAGATGTGCATCGAGGCTTTGATTCCTTTGGCTTTCAGTGCGTTGTAGTAGCGCGTCGAGCTGATGGGAGGTACCGATCGGTCGTCGTCGGAGAGGAGCAGCAGCGCGGGCGGCGTGAGCGAATCGACACGCTCCTCCAGCCAATAGGCACGGCGCTCCGCTGCGGTGTGGTTGTCGCCCAGCAGGTTGATGAACGACCCCTCGTGGCAGTGCCCCTCCTCGCCCGTGATGACGGGGTAGAAGAGTACCGTAAAGGCGGGGCGGATGTTCCCCAGGGTCGAGGTCATGGCGGCCAGATGACCTCCGGCCGAGCAGCCGGCAATACCCACCTTGTCGGCCTCGAAGCCCCACTTTTCGGCCCCCTCCTGCATCACCTCAAGCGCCTTGACGGCATCCTCCAGCGGCACCTCGGGGTGTCCGTTGGGCATGCGATACTTCAGCACGGCCGTTGTGATACCCTGGTCGGCAAGCCACTCGGCCATCTGGTACCCCTCGTGGTCCATTGCCAGGCGGAAGTAGCCCCCTCCGGGGCAGAGTACGAGGGCCTGACCGGTCGCCTTGGCGGGGTCGGCCTTGAAGAGGAAGAGGGTCGCCTCCTGCGTATAGGCAGGGCGGTGGGGCTCCTGCTCAAACTCCTTTTGGGTCAGGTGGTTGGAGTGGGGAGCCGAGTTGTTGTCCCAGAGCCGTATGGTGGCATCCTGGCCATAATTTTGGGCGCAACCACACAAGGTTGCACCCAAAAACAGGAGTGTTACTACAAATCGCTTCATTGCGGGGGTAAATAGCGAAGTTAAATGACAATGTTGATAATCTTACCCGGCACGACGATGACCTTCTTAGGGCTCTTGCCATCGAGCCACTTTTGTGCCTCGTCGGCCTTCACCACATCGGCCTGAATCTCGGCCGGCGTAAGCGAGAGGGGGTACTCGCGCTTGAAGCGCAGCTTGCCGTTTACCGATACGGGGTACTCGAAGCTATTCTCCACAAGCCACTGCTCCTCGTAGGCGGGATAGTCGGCGTCGCAGACCGTCGAGCTGTTGCCCAACCCCTCCCACAGCTCCTCGCAGATGTGGGGAGCGAAGGGGGCCAGCAACTTCACGAGCGGCTCCAGCACGGCACGCTTGTGGCAGTTGCCCAACTCATTCAGACAGATCATGAAGGCCGCTACCGAGGTGTTGAACGAGAAGTTTTCGATATCCTCTCTCACCTTCTTGATACACTTGTGGAGCGCCTTCATCTCGGCCTTCGTGGGCTCGTCGTTCACCACGGCGAAGTTGCCCTCCTTGTCGGTGAAGAGCTTCCAGAACTTGCGCAAGAACTTGTGTACGCCGTCGATTCCGTTCGTATCCCAGGGCTTCGACTGCTCGAGCGGCCCGAGGAACATCTCGTACATGCGGAGCGTGTCGGCGCCGTAGTTCTCTACGATATAGTCGGGATTCACCACATTGAACATCGACTTCGACATCTTCTCGATGGCCCAGCCGCAGATATACTTGCCCTCCTCGAGGATGAACTCGGCATCGTTAAACTCGGGGCGCCACTTGCGGAAGGCATCCAGGTCGAGCACATCGTTCTTCACGATATTGACATCGACATGAATCTCCTGCGTCTCGTACTGATCCTTCAGACCGAGCGAGACGAAGTTGTTGGTGCCCACCACGCGATAGACGAAGTTCGAGCGACCCTGAATCATGCCCTGGTTTACCAACTTCTTGAAGGGCTCCTCCTCGCAGATGAGGCCCAGGTCGTAGAGGAACATGTTCCAGAAACGCGAGTACATCAGGTGGCCCGTAGCGTGCTCAATACCACCTACATAGAGGTCTACATTTCGCCAATACTCGTTGGCCTCCTTCGAGACGAGGGCCTTGTCGTTGTGGGGATCCATGTAGCGCAGGAAGTAGGCCGACGAGCCGGCAAAACCGGGCATCGTCGAGAGCTCGTAGGGGTACCCCTCGGCGGTGTGCCACTCCTCGACGCGTGCCAAGGGGGGCTCGCCCTCGGCCGTGGGGCCGAAGTCGCTGATGGCGGGGAGCGTCAGAGGCAGCTTCTCGGCCTCCAGCGGATAGGCGACATCGCCCTTGTAGTAGATCGGGAAGGGCTCGCCCCAATAGCGCTGACGCGAGAAGATGGCGTCACGCAGACGGTAGTTGATGAGCTTCTTGCCCAATCCGCGACGCTCAACCTCCTCAAACATGAAGGGAATCGCCTCGCTTACATCCATGCCGGTGAGCAGATCCGAGTTGATCATCTTGCCCGACTTGGCGTCGTAGGAGGCCTCCTCGATGTTGCCGCCCTCGACCACGGGGATGATATCCAGACCGAAGTGACGGGCAAAGGCCCAGTCGCGCGAGTCGTGTGCCGGAACGGCCATGATGGCCCCCGTACCATAACCCGCCAACACATAATCCGAAATGTAGATGGGAATCGCCTTGCCGGTGAAGGGGTTGATGGCGTAAGAGCCTGTCATTACGCCCGTTACGCGCTTCGTCTCGGCGATTCGCTCACGCTCCGAACGCTTCTTGGCCTGGGCGATGTAAGCTTCTACCTCGCCCTTTTGCTCGGGGGTGGTGAGCTCCTCGACCCACTCGTGCTCGGGGGCAATCACCATGAAGGTAACACCAAAAATCGTATCGGGACGCGTCGTAAAGATCTCCAACTTTCGGTCGGAGCCCTCGATGTCAAAGAAGACTTGGGCACCCACCGAGCGACCAATCCAGTTGCGCTGAATCTCCTTGAGCGACTCACTCCACTCGAGCTGCTCCAGACCGTCGAGCATGCGCTGTGCATATGCCGTTACACGCAACAGCCACTGCTTCATGCGCTTCTGCTCCACGGGGAAGCCGCCACGCACCGACAAGCCGTCCTTCACCTCGTCGTTGGCCAGCACGGTACCCAGCTGCGGACACCAATTCACCATCGTGTCGGCGCGGAAGGCGAGGCGGTAGTTCTGCAACACCTGCTCGCGCTCGGCCTCCTCCATGGCACTCCAGGCCTCGGCCGTGAGCTTCAACTCTTGGGTTTGTGCGGCGTCCAACCCTTCGGTGCCGTGGGCTGCCAGGTGCTCCTTCAGGGCGCTGATCGGGCGTGCCTTCTTCGCCGTGTTGTCGTACCAATGGTCGAACATCTCGAGGAAGGCCCACTGTGTCCAGTGGTAGTACTCGGGCTCGCAGGTGCGCACCTCGCGGTTCCAGTCGAACGAGAAACCGATCTTGTCGAGCTGCTCGCGGTAGCGGTTGATGTTCTGCTCGGTCGTCACGGCCGGGTGCTGACCCGTCTGAATGGCATACTGCTCGGCCGGCAGACCGAAGGCGTCGTAGCCCATCGGGTGCAGGACATTGAAACCGCACTGACGCTTATAGCGGGCATAGATATCCGAGGCGATGTAGCCCAGCGGGTGACCCACATGCAATCCCGCCCCCGAGGGGTAGGGGAACATATCCAACACATAAAACTTGGGGCGCGAGCCATCCACCTCCACACGGTAGGTGCCACGCTCCTGCCAACGCTGCTGCCACTTGGCCTCCAACGCCTTGAAATTGTAGTCCATATATCTCTCTTATTTTCGTTTTTTTCGATTCTAAACCACAAAAATAGTAAATAATTCACAATTCACAATTCACAATTCATATTTATTTTGTTTGACGAACTGAGTGGCTTGTTGTGGCAGCACACAATTTTCATTTTTTTTCATCTCTCTCTCCCGTACCTCCCATACTTCCCATATCTCCCACAATTCCCGCCGTCAAGGAAAAACAATTCACAATAATTTCCTTTCTTCTTTTTTAGATTCCCACGGGCCTACGGCCCTCGGAATGACGAGGGGGGGCCACGACGAGCCTCGGAATGACGGGGAAAAAGGAGCCTTGTGGGAGAGGCGGTCTGCAAAGTGCATACGCCCCCGCCCTACGGGCACCCCCTCTACCTTAGAGGGGGAAAAGAAGCGTCATTGCGAGGAGGGCAACGCCCGACGCGGCAATCTCAATGCACAATTCACAATTCACGATTCACGATTATTTCCTTTTTTAGATTCCCACGGGTCTTTTTTAGATTCCCACGGGCCTACGGCCCTCGGAATGACGGGTGAGTTTCAGAGATATAAACCGGAAACTGAAACCTAAATTTGAATTATTGGCCGAGGGTAGGCTGTATGTGGCTACTCTTCATGATTATTAGCCGATTACATTGCTTTTTGTCGGCATCATATAAACTAATACTTATAAAATCGAAAATCGAATAAGAAAAAAGAATCGGTTTTTGGGCCGATATGGGGTAAAATACTGAAAAATCAGGGCAAAAAGATGGGCGAATGTATGGTAATTCAAAAAATTTGCGTACCTTTGCAGTCCGAAAAGTGTGAAAACGAACGGAATCGGGGGCCGTAAAACGCCCCGAAACGAGTAATAATTAACAACTTAAAGGACAAAAAATGCCAACTATTCAACAGTTAGTAAGAAACGGTCGAGCCAGCCAGATCGAGAAGTCGAAGTCGCCTGCGCTCGCTGCGTGTCCCCAGCGCCGTGGTGTATGTACCCGTGTGTACACGACCACGCCTAAGAAGCCTAACTCGGCTATGCGTAAGGTTGCACGCGTTAGATTGACGAATGGCAAGGAGGTGAACGCCTACATTCCGGGCGAGGGCCACAACTTGCAGGAGCACTCCATCGTATTGGTGCGTGGCGGTCGTGTGAAGGACCTCCCCGGTGTGCGTTATCACCTGGTACGCGGTGCTCTCGACTCGGCAGGTGTAGACGGTCGTCGTCAGCGTCGTTCGAAGTATGGTGCCAAGCGTCCCAAGCCCGGACAGGCAGCTGCCAAGAAGAAGTAATTGAAAAGAAGAGAAACAACTTTTAGAAAGTAAGGAAACAAAATGAGAAAAGCTAAGCCAAAGAAGCGAATTCTACTTCCGGACCCCAAGTTCAACGACGTGATGGTTACGCGTTTTGTGAACAACCTGATGCTGGATGGTAAGAAGAGTATTGCCTATGAGATTTTCTACGACTCGCTGGAGCTCGTTGGCAAGAAGATGAAGGATGCTGATAAATCTCCTCTGGAGGTCTGGAAACAGGCACTGGAGAACATCACGCCCCTCGTCGAAGTTAAGTCGAAGCGAATCGGTGGCGCGACCTTCCAGGTTCCTATGGAGGTTAGACCGGAGCGCAAGATTTCGATTTCCATGAAAAACCTTGTCCTTTACTCGCGTAAGCGCTCGGGTAAGTCGATGGCAGAGAAGCTCTCCGGTGAGATTGTAGACGCCTACAACCAGATGGGTGCCGCCTTCAAGCGTAAGGAGGAGATGCACCGCATGGCCGAGGCCAACAAGGCATTTGCACACTTCAGATTCTAATAACGGAATACGACAATGGCAAGAGATCTTAAATACACGCGTAATATCGGTATCATGGCACACATCGATGCCGGTAAGACCACCACTTCCGAGCGTATTCTGTTCTACACGGGTAAGACCCACAAGATTGGTGAGACCCACGAGGGTGCTGCTACCATGGACTGGATGGTTCAGGAGCAGGAGCGTGGTATTACCATTACTTCGGCCGCTACCACGGCATTCTGGAACTACAAGGATCACCAGTATCAGATCAACCTGATCGACACCCCGGGCCACGTGGACTTTACCGTTGAGGTAGAGCGTTCGCTGCGTGTGCTGGACGGTGCCATCGCTACCTTCTGTGCAGTAGGTGGTGTGGAGCCCCAGTCGGAGACCGTATGGCGTCAGGCTGACAAGTACAATGTTCCCCGTATCGGTTATGTCAACAAGATGGACCGCACGGGTGCCGATTTCCTCGCCGTTTGTGCCCAGATCAAGGAGCACTTCGGCGCTACCGCCCTTCCCGTTGTTCTGCCTATCGGCGTTGAGGACAAGTTCGAGGGTCTGGTAGACCTTATTTATAATAATGCAATCTACTACTACGACGACAAGACCGTACGCGACAACTTCGAGCTTCGTGAGATTCCCGACAACATGAAGGCCGAGGCCGAGGAGTGGCGTAACAAGCTCATCGAGGAGGTTGCTGCTACCGACGACGCTCTGATGGAGAAGTTCTTCGAGGATCCCAACTCGATTACTCCCGACGAGCTGCTGGAGGCTATCCGCAAGGCTACGATGTCGATGCAGCTGGTTCCCATGCTCTGCGGTTCGTCGTTCCACAACAAGGGTGTGCAGAAGCTGCTTGACTATGTGATGGCCTTCCTGCCTTCGCCCCTGGATCTGCCCGCCATCGAGGGTACCAACCCCAAGACCGAGCAGGCCGAGTCGCGCCGTGCCACCGAGGAGGATCCCTTCTGCGGTTTGGCCTTCAAGATCGCTACCGACCCCTTCGTTGGTCGTCTGGCTTTCGTGCGTGTCTATTCGGGTAAGCTTGATGCAGGTTCGTATGTGTTGAATGCCCGCAGCGGTAAGCGCGAGCGTATCAGCCGTATCTACCAGATGCACGCCAACAAGCAGAATCCTCTGGAGACCGTAGGCGCCGGTGATATCTGCGCTGCCGTAGGTTTCAAGGAGATTCGCACGGGTGATACCCTCTGCGCCGAGAATGCACCTATCGTGCTGGAGCAGATGACCTTCCCCGAGCCTGTGATTGGTCTGGCTGTTGAGCCCAAGACCCAGAAGGATTTGGATAAGCTGGGCATCGCCCTGGGCAAGCTGGCCGAGGAGGATCCCACCTTTACGGTAAAGACCGACGAGGAGAGCGGCCAGACCGTCATCAGCGGTATGGGTGAGCTTCACCTCGACATCATCGTGGACCGTCTGCGTCGTGAGTTCGGTGTAGAGATCAACCAGGGTGCTCCCCAGGTTAACTACAAGGAGGCTCTTACCCAGACCGTTCAGCACCGTGAGGTATTCAAGAAGCAGACCGGTGGTCGTGGTAAGTTCGCCGACATTATCTTCGAGATCGGTCCTGCCGAGGAGGGCAAGATGGGTCTGACCTTCGTCGATGAGGTGAAGGGTGGTAATGTGCCCAAGGAGTTTATCCCCGCCGTACAGAAGGGCTTCGAGGCCGCCATGGCCAACGGTGCTCTTGCCGGTTACAAGATGGACTCGATGAAGGTTACGCTGAAGGATGGTTCGTTCCACCCCGTAGACTCCGACCAGCTCTCGTTCGAGATTGCTGCCCGCAACGGTTACCGCGCTGCTGCCCCCAAGGCCGGTTCGGTGATTATGGAGCCCGTTATGGCTGTTGAGGTAGTAACGCCCGAGGAGTCGATGGGTGATATCATCGGTGACCTGAACAAGCGTCGCGGTCAGATTCAGAACATGGACTCGAAGGGTACCGCCCGTGTCGTTAAGGCTCAGGTTCCCCTGTCGGAGATGTTCGGCTATGTTACCGTGCTGCGTACCATTTCGTCGGGCCGTGCCACGTCGTCGATGGAGTTCGACCACTTCGAGGAGGTTCCCGCCAACTTGGCCAAGGAGATCATCGAGAAGTCGGCCGGCAAGCGTAAGGATATGGAATAAGAAAAAAAGAAACGATATGAATCAGAAAATCAGAATCAAGTTAAAGTCTTTTGACCACAATCTGGTTGACAAGTCGGCCGAGAAGATTGTTAAGACTGTGAAGAGCACGGGTGCCGTAGTAAGCGGCCCGGTGCCCCTTCCGACGCACAAGCGGATTTTTACGGTTAACCGTTCGACCTTCGTAAACAAGAAGGCTCGTGAGCAGTTCCAGCTCTGCACCTACAAGCGCATCCTGGATATCTACTCGTCGGCACCGAAGACCATCGACGCCCTGATGAAGCTGGAGCTTCCCTCGGGTGTAGAGGTAGCGATCCGCGTGCTGTAAGATGCATATATGATATATAGGTATCGCAAGCTCACATAATTTATATTAACAAACACAAATTGACACAAAATGTCAGGACTTATTGGAAAGAAAATCGGAATGACTTCCGTTTACAGTGCCGAGGGTAAGAACATACCATGCACTGTCATTGAGGCTGGTCCGTGTGTAGTTACGCAAATCAAGACGGTCGAGAAGGACAACTACGAGGCCGTACAGATTGCCTATGACGACAAGAGCGAAAAGCACACCAGCAACAGTTTGTTAGGACACTTCAAGAAGGCCGGTACGACCCCCAAGCGCAAGATGGCGGAGTTCAAGGGTATGCCGGAGGTGAACCTTGGCGACACGCTTACGGTCGACATGTTCTCGGAGGAGGACTGGGTTGATGTAACGGGCGTATCGAAGGGTCGCGGCTTCCAGGGTGTAGTAAAGCGCCACGGTTTTGGTGGTGTGGGTGGTCAGACCCACGGTCAGCACAACCGTCAGCGTAAGCCCGGTTCGTTGGGTGCCTCGTCGTATCCCTCGCGCGTATTCCCCGGCAAGCGTCTGCCCGGTCAGATGGGTGGCGAGCAGGTGAAGGTGCTGAACCTCAAAGTAGTAAAGGTAATTCCCGAGAGCAATCTGATCCTCGTTAAGGGTTCGATTCCCGGGGCAAAGGGTGCTTATTTAACGATTGAGAAGTAGTATGGAATTAGCAGTATTAAACGCACAAGGCAAAGAGACCGGTCGTAAAGTAGTTCTTAACGACGCAGTCTTCGGCGTGGAGGCTAATGACCACGCTATCTACCTCGATGTGAAGCAGTATTTGGCTGATCAGCGTCAGGGTACTCACAAGGCAAAGCAGCGTAACGAGGTAGCCGGTTCGACGCGCAAACTGAAGCGTCAGAAGGGTACCGGTGGTGCTCGCTGCGGTTCGATCAAGTCGCCCCTGTTCCCGGGTGGTGGCCGTGTCTTCGGTCCCGTGCCCCGCGACTACAGCTTCAAGCTCAACAAGAAGCTCAAGCAGCTGGCTCGTCGCAGCGCCCTTACCTACAAGGCCCAGTCGGGTGCCATCATCGCTCTGGAGAATCTCCAGCTCGAGGCTCCCAAGACCAAGAGCGTAGTAGCTCTGCAGTCGGCTCTGAATGTATCGACGAAGAAGGTGTTGGTTGTACTTCCCGAGACGAATGTCAACCTGCAGCTCTCGTGCCGCAACATTCCCAATGTAAAGGCGATTCTGGCCCAGAACCTCAATACCTATGAGGTGATGAACGCATCGTCGGTAGTATTGGTAGAGGGTGCCGAGAATATTCTGAATGTAATGTTAGCTTAACCGTAAAGAGAGATGGAAATTATTATTAAGCCTATTTTGACCGAGAAGATGACGATTCAGGGCGAGAAGCTGAATCGCTACGGTTTTATCGTTGACGTGCGTGCTAACAAGTTGCAGATCCGCAATGCCGTGGAGCAGATGTACAATGTCGTAGTAACCGACGTGAATACCATCAACTACATGGGCAAGCTCAAGAGCCGCTACACGAAGGCGGGTCTCTTGGAGGGTCGTGCAAACAACTTCAAGAAGGCAATTGTTACCTTGAAGGAAGGAGACAAGATCGATTTTTACAGTAATATCTAAGAGAGATGGCAGTAAGAAAGTTTAAGCCGGTAACCGCCGGTACGAGACATAAGATTATCGGCACGTTCGAGGAGATTACCTGCAGCGTACCGGAGAAGTCGTTGCTCGCTCCCAAGAAGAGCACGGGTGGTCGTAACAATTCGGGTCACATGACCGTACGCTACATTGGTGGCGGTCACAAGCAGATGTACCGTATGGTAGATTTCAAGCGCACGAAGGACGGCATCCCCGCAACTGTAAAGACGATCGAGTACGATCCTAATCGTACCGCACGCATTGCACTGCTGGTCTATGCAGATGGTGTAAAGAGCTACATCATTGCACCCAATGGCCTGCAGGTTGGACAGACCGTTGTCAGCGGTTCGGGTGTAGCCCCCGAGGTGGGTAACACGCTTCCGTTGTCGGAGATTCCCCTGGGTACGGTCATCCACAATATTGAACTCTACCCCGGTCAGGGTGCCGCAATGGCTCGTTCGGCCGGCTCGTATGCTCAGCTGTTGGCTCGTGAGGGCAAGTTTGCCATCATCAAGCTGCCTTCGGGTGAGACTCGTATGGTACTCGTAACTTGCCGTGCTACCGTAGGTGTGGTATCGAATGTAGACCACAACCTGGAGAGCCCGGGTAAGGCTGGTCGCAAGCGTTGGTTGGGCCGTCGTCCTCACAACCGTGGTGTTGTGATGAACCCCGTAGATCACCCGATGGGTGGTGGTGAAGGCCGTGCCTCGGGAGGTCATCCCCGTTCGCGCAAGGGTCTGTTGGCTAAGGGTTACAAGACTCGCAACCCGAAGAAGACGACCTCGAAGTTTATCATTTCCAGAAAGAAGAAGTAATTAAAAAGAGTACATAATGAGCCGTTCATTAAAAAAAGGACCGTTTATTGACCCGAAGTTGGAGGCAAAGGTTGTCGCACAGGCCGAGGGTAACAAGAAGTCTGTCATCAAGACTTGGTCGCGAGCTAGTATGATTTCGCCTGACTTTGTAGGTCAGACGATCGCTGTCCACAACGGAAATAAGTTTATTCCCGTTTACGTAACCGAGAATATGGTCGGTCACAAACTCGGCGAGTTTGCTCCGACGCGTAACTTCCGTGGTCATGCAGGTAACAAGAAAAAGTAGGTAGAAAATGGGTGCAAGAAAATCAATAAGAGCCGAAAAGATTAAGGCTGAAAAGAAGCAGAAGGCTATCGCTATTATGCGCGATTGCCCCACCTCTCCCCGTAAGATGCGTTTGGTAGCCGATATCATTCGCGGTGTGGAGATCAACAAGGCATTGGGCATCCTTCGTTATTCGAAGAAGGAGGCATCGATCCGCATGGAGAAGCTCCTGAAGTCGGCAATTGCCAACTGGGAGGCAAAGAACGAGAACGAGCGTCTGGAGGATACCAAGCTCTGCGTGAAGGAGGTATTCGTAGACGGTGGTCGTATGTTGAAGCGTATCCAGCCTGCCCCCCAGGGTCGTGCTCACCGCATTCGCAAGCGTTCGAACCATGTAACGATTGTAGTTGATAAAATGGTAATCGAAGAAAACAAGTAAGACAAATGGGACAGAAAGTTAATCCAATAGCAAACCGTCTTGGTATCATCCGTGGTTGGGACTCCAACTGGTTCGGTGGTAAGGATTTCTCGGAGAAATTGGTAGAAGACGCAAAGATTCGTAAGTACCTGAATGTCCGTTTGGCCAAGGCAAGTATTTCGAAGATTATCATCGAGCGTACGCTCAAACTTGTAACTGTAACCATCGCTACGGCCCGTCCCGGTATCATCATTGGTAAGGGCGGTCAGGAGGTCGACAAGCTGAAGGAGGAGTTGAAGAAGCTTACCGGTAAGGAGGTTCAGATCAACATCTTCGAGGTGAAGCGTCCCGAGGTAGATGCCGTATTGGTAGGTCAGAACATTGCTCGCCAGCTGGAGGGCCGTGTATCGTTCCGTCGCGCTGTGAAGATGGCCGTAGCTTCGACCATGCGCATGGGTGCCGAGGGTATCAAGGTACAGGTTGCCGGCCGTGTTGGTGGCGCCGAGATGGCTCGTACCGAGACCATCAAGGAGGGTCGCGTGCCTCTGCACACCTTCCGTGCCGATGTAGACTACTGTCTGACGGAGGCCTTGACGAAGGTGGGTATCCTGGGTATCAAGGTATGGATCTGCCAGGGTACGGTTTACGGTAAGCGCGATCTGTTCGAGATTGCAGGTGCTTCGGCCCAGTCGCACGGTGGCGAGCGTTCGTCGCAGGATCGTGACCGTCGTGGTAAGGGTGCCCCCAGAAAGCGCCGTAATAACAACAATAAGTAGGACCTTTTAACGCGATAGTACAACAATGTTACAGCCAAAAAAGACCAAATTTAGAAGAATGCAGAAGGGCCGTATGAAGGGCGTAGCCCAGCGCGGCAACCAGCTTGCATACGGATCGTTCGGCATCAAAGCACTTGAGTCCACTTGGATCACGGGTCGTCAGATTGAGGCCGCCCGTCAGGCCATCACCCGTTACATGAAGCGTGAGGGTCAGATTTGGATCCGCATCTTCCCCGATAAGCCGATTACGAAGAAGCCCGCTGAGGTTCGTATGGGTAAGGGTAAGGGTAATCCCGAAGGCTTCGTAGCCCCCGTTACTCCCGGCCGTATTCTCTTTGAGGCAGAGGGTGTACCCATGGAGATTGCACAGGAGGCACTCCGTCTGGGCGCACAGAAGCTGCCTATTACGACCAAGTTTATTGTAAGACGCGACTACACTGAGTCTAACATTTAAGAGTAAAAGTAGCTATGAAAAGTGCTGAAATAAAGGACCTTTCGGTAAAAGACCTGCAGGAGCGCATCGAGGCTGAGAAGGCCCAGCTGACCAAGCTGAAGGTGCAGCATGCAGTGTCGCCCGTCGAGGATGCCTCGACCATTAAGAAATCCCGCAGAGACATCGCGCGTATGCTGACTATTCTGCGTCAAAAGAACGCTAAATAACAAGTAACCACTATGGAAAGAAATCTTAGAAAAGAGCGTATCGGGGTTGTAGTCAGCAACAAGATGGAGAAGACCATTGTGGTTGCCGTTGCTCGTAAGGTAAAGCACCCGATCTATGGTAAGTTCGTGAACAAGACGACGAAGTTCGCCGCCGAGTGTCTGGACGAGACCATCAAGGAGGGCGATACCGTACGCATCATGGAGACGCGCCCCTTGAGCAAGACCAAGCGTTGGAGATTAGTACAAATCATTGAAAGAGCTAAGTAGTTATGATACAGCAGGAAAGTAGATTGGTAGTTGCCGATAACAGCGGTGCAAAGGAGGTTCTCTGCATCCGTGTGTTGGGTGGCACCAAGCGCCGCTACGCTTCGATCGGCGACAAGATCGTAGTGACTGTCAAGAGCGCAACCCCTTCGGGCGATGTGAAGAAGGGTACTGTGTCGAAGGCAGTCGTAGTAAGAACAAAGAAGGAGATTCGCCGTGCCAACGGTTCGTACATTCGTTTCGACGACAACGCCGTGGTACTGTTGAATAACCAGGGTGAAATGCGCGGAACCCGTATCTTCGGCCCCGTAGCCCGCGAGCTGCGTGACCAGTACATGAAGATCATTTCGCTGGCGCCCGAAGTATTGTAGTAAATTAAAACACTTATCGAAGTATGTCAGTTAAGTTACATATTAAGAAAGGGGATATGGTTTACGTCAACGCCGGCGACAGCAAAGGTCAGCAGGGTAAGGTCCTGAAGGTAGACGCTCAGAAGCAGCGTGCTATCGTGGAGGGCGTAAACATTTGCAAGAAGGCCACGAAGCCCAATGCAAAGAATCCTCAGGGTGGTATCGTTGAGCAGGAGGCTCCGATTCACATCTCGAATCTGCAGGTTCTCGACCCCAAGAGTGGCAAGCCCACTCGCGTAGGTCGCAAGGCAGACGACAAAGGTAAATTAGTTCGTTACGCTAAAAAGTCAGGGGAGGAGATTAAATAATGGCAGCTTATATTCCTACACTCAAGACCCAGTATAAGGAGCAGATTGCACCTGCCCTTATGAAGCAGTTCGGCTACACCAGCATCATGCAGTGCCCGAAACTGGAGAAAATCGTTGTAAACCAGGGTATGGGCCAGGCCGTAGCCGACAAGAAGCTCATCGATGTAGCTCAGGAGGAGCTCACCCTGATTACGGGCCAGAAGGCCGTACAGACGAAGTCGCGTAAGGATATCTCGAACTTCAAACTCCGTAAGGGCATGCCCATCGGTGTTCGCGTTACCCTGCGTCACTACCGCATGTACGAGTTCTTGGAGCGTCTGATTGCCGTGGCTCTGCCCCGTATCCGCGACTTCAAGGGTATCAACGAGAAGTTCGATGGCCAGGGTAACTACACCCTCGGTATCACCGAGCAGATCATCTTCCCCGAGATCGACATCGACAAGATTACCAAGATCTTCGGTATGGAGATTACCTTCGTAACCTCGGCCAAGACCGACGAGGAGGCTTATGCTCTTCTCAAGGAGTTCGGTCTGCCTTTCAAGAACGCTAAAAAGAACTAAAGAGTATGGCAAAAGAATCAATGAAGGCACGCGAGGTGAAGCGTGAGAAGCTCGCCAAGCGTTATGCGCACAAGCGCGAGGAGATCGCTGCCAAGGTAAAGGCCGGTGAGATGGATCATGAGGAGGCTTGGATCGCCCTCTCGAAGTTGCCCCGCAACTCGAATCCTATCCGCCAGCACAACCGTTGCAAGATCACCGGCCGTCCGAAGGGTTATATGCGCCTGTTCGGTATCAGCCGTATCCAGTTCCGCGAGATGGCCTCCAACGGCCTTATCCCGGGCGTAACGAAGGCCAGCTGGTAGTCTGACTATTTGGTCATGGAGGGGGAGTAGCCCCTTCCATGACCCTTTTTTCGAATCCTGTACCCGGAGGGTGGAGCCCTATTCACTCGGTTGAGTATCGCTCACGCCCGTGCTCACAGGCAAATGGGTCGGATTCTATACGGGTGTTTGTTCCCGAGTAACACGGAGGCGAAGTCGGGGAAAGTGCCGTCATGAGGCGGTAACTTCTCGGCAGCGTCGCCTGCGAAAAGAGCAGACATTTGTAGCCAGGAATTTCTCGGTTGCCACCCCCTTGAGGGGCAACCCCGAAATGGGATTCCGTGCCGTGTGGTTAGCCTTGTTTTGAGTGCTAACTTTCGGTGTGTTCGGGCCGCTTCTTTTTGGGAGGCCGGCAGAACGGAGGGGAGTCTTGCGAGGGGACGATGAGGCAGATTTTTTTCGATTTGGCTTGCAAGCAGCATGAGCGGCTTGGGGCGTGGAGCGCAAAAAAATCGCTAAATCGTTGGTAATGTGAGAAATTATGCGTAAATTTGCCCGCTTTTCGAGCGCGTATATACTTGTGTGCGTATGCAGAGAGGGGCACAAGGGGGCCGAAACGGAGTGCTTTGCAAGAGGTGTAACGGATTGGTTCTCAAAAAGAAGAAGAAAAAAGGAGGTGGCACCTTAAGGGTGCGCTTTCGAAACAATTAACTAACAATTTTTTAATTTTTAACTTTTAATTCATCATGACGGATCCTATTTCGGATTTTCTCACGCGAATTAGAAACGCGGTGAAAGCCAACCACAAGGTGGTTGAAGCTCCCGGCTCAAAAATTAAGCAGGCAATCACGAAGATTCTGTTTGAGCAGGGTTACATCTTGGCCTACAAGTTCGACACCAACGAGCAGGGTCACCCCATCATCAAGATTGCCTTGAAGTGGGATGCTGCTTCGAAGGTAAATGCCATCAAGGGCCTGAAGCGTGTCAGCCGTCCCGGTCTGCGCCAGTATGTCTCGGTAGCCGAGATGCCTCGCGTACAGAACGGTCTGGGTATCGCTATTCTCTCGACCTCGAAGGGCATCATGACCGATGCAGCCGCTCGTCGCGAGAATGTAGGTGGTGAGGTTCTGTGCTACATCTACTAATCCAACGAAACGAAGAACAAAACTTAAAAACAACAACAAGCTATGTCAAGAATTGGTAAATTACCTGTAAACATACCTGCCGGTGTGACTGTAACGGTCGAGGCCGGTAATGTGGTATGCGTGAAAGGGCCTCTTGGTACGCTGAGTCAGAAGGTTGACTCGGACATCAAAGTCGAGGTCGGCACTTATGAGGATGCCAAGACCGGCAATGTGATTCCCGCCGTTCTGGTTACTCGTCCTACGAACCAGCCCCGTCATCGTTCGATGCACGGTCTGTATCGTGCCCTGATCAACAACATGGTTGTGGGTGTATCGAAGGGTTATGAGATCAAGCAGGAGCTGGTCGGTGTAGGTTTCAAGGCTGAAGTGAAGGGCAATATCCTGGAGATGAGCCTCGGCTTCTCGCACGACACGCACCTGATGCTTCCCGCCGAGGTTACCGCAACGGCTGTAACCGAGAAGAAGGGTAACCCCATCGTAACGCTGAAGTCGATCGACAAGCAGCTGGTAGGCCAGGTGGCTGCCAAACTTCGCTCGCTGCGCAAGCCTGAGCCTTACAAGGGTAAGGGTATCAAGTTCGTAGGCGAGGTAATTCGTCGTAAGGCAGGTAAGTCTGCCGGTGCAAAATAGTAAATTGAGTTAAGACTATGGCATTGAATAAGATTGAGAGAAGAGAGCGCATCAAGATGCGTATCCGCAAGATCGTAAGCGGTACGGCATCGCAGCCTCGTATGACTGTATTCCGTAGCAACAAGCAGATCTACGTACAGTTTATTGATGACCAGGCAGGTGTAACCCTTGCAACCGCATCGTCGATGGACAAGGAGGTTGTAGAGGCAGCTGCCGGCAAGACCAAGTGTGAAGTAGCCGCTTTGGTGGGCAAGCTCGCTGCCGAGCGTGCTGCTGCCAAGGGTATCGAGGCCGTTTCGTTCGACCGCAACGGTTACCTCTACCACGGCCGAGTAAAAATGTTAGCTGACGCTGCTCGTGAGGGTGGCCTTAAATTCTAAGCGATTATGGCAAATATGAATGTAAAGAAAGTACGCACGAGCGACTTGGAGCTCAAGGACCGTCTCGTTAGCATTAATCGCGTAACCAAGGTTACCAAGGGTGGTCGTACCTTCACCTTCTCGGCTATCGTAGTGGTAGGTAACGAGAACGGCGTAGTAGGTTACGGTCTGGGTAAGGCTTCGGAGGTTCAGGCCGCTATCGCCAAGGGCGTAGAGGATGCCAAGAAGAACCTGGTAAAGATTCCCGTAATCAACGGAACGATTCCCCACAAGCAGGAGAGCCGCTACGATGGTTCGTTGGTGATGATTCGCCCCGCCGCTCCCGGTACGGGTATTATCGCCGGTGGTGCCATGCGTGCCGTATTGGAGTCGGCCGGTATCAAGAATGTGTTGGCCAAGAGCAAGGGTTCGTCGAACCCCCACAACCTGGTGAAGGCTACCATCGCTGCTCTGTGCGAGCTGCGTGACGCTTACACCGTGGCCCAGATTCGCGGTATCTCGATGAAGCAGGTGTTTAACGGTTAATTTTCAAGAAGATGGCAAGATTAAAGATTACTCAGCTGAGAAGCCGCATTGGTGCCACGAAGCAGCAGTGCAAGAACCTCGACGCACTTGGTCTGAAGAAGATTAACGCCAGCGTTGAGCACGATGACTCGGTGATCATCAAGGGTATGATCGAGCGCGTGAAGCACCTCGTAAAGGTCGAGGAGGTAAAGTAAGTTAAACCTGATTAAGCGAAAAGTAAACTATGGAACTCAATAATTTGAAACCCGCAAAGGGTTCGACCCACCACGATAAGCGTGTCGGCCGCGGTGCCGGTTCGGGTCACGGTGGTTACTCGACGCGTGGTAACAAGGGTGCACAGTCGCGCTCGGGTTACAAGCGTAAGTTAGGCTTCGAGGGTGGTCAGATGCCTCTGCAGCGTCGTCTGCCCAAGTTCGGCTTCACGAACCTGAAGCGCGTAGAGTTTAAGCCTATCAACCTCTCGACGCTTGAGGAGCTCTCGTCGAAGAAGAACTTGACGGAGATTACGCTCCAGACGCTGGTGGACGCCGGCTTCGTATCGAACAACGACAAGGTGAAGATCTTGGGTAACGGTGCCGTTACGAAGGCTCTGCAGGTGAAGGCTCACGCCTTCTCGAAGAGTGCCGAGGCCGCTATTGCCGCCGCCGGTGGAAGCGTAGAAGTTGTAATTTACAAAAAGTAATAAACTATGAAAGCTTATCTCTTGGTTGGTGCGGTCATCCTGGTGATTATCGCCTTGCTGGCCACCAACAAGAAATTTGTTGAAACGCTCAAAAACATTTATAAGATCGAGGAGCTGCGTAAGCGCATTCTCTATACGCTGGGCCTCCTTCTTATCTATCGTTTGGGCAGTTTTGTGGTGCTCCCGGGTATTGATCCCAACGCGCTGCAGGGCCTTGCCGACCAGTTGGGCAGTCAGGAGAACGGTCTTCTGGGTCTCTTGAATGTCTTCTCGGGTGGTGCATTCGGTAACGCCTCGATCTTCGCGCTTGGAGTGATGCCCTACATCACCGCCTCGATTATCATTCAGCTGGCCGGCATGATGATTCCTGCCGTGCAGAAGCTGCAGAAGGAGGGTGAGAGCGGACGCCGCAAGATGAACCAGTGGACGCGTCTGCTGACCATCGGTGTATTGATGTTGCAGGGTCCCGCCTATGTAGCCAACCTGGCTCACACTTCGGGCGCCGCCTTCGTATACGGAGCTACCCCGTGGTTCTATGCCTACGCAACCGCCATCCTGATTGCCGGTACCATGTTTATCATGTGGCTCGGCGAGAAGATTACGGACAAGGGTATCGGTAACGGTATTTCGCTCATCATCATGATCGGTATCGTAGCCCGCCTGCCTCACGCCCTGTTGGCCGAGGCTGCCGCCCGCTTCTCGACCTCGACCGGTAGCGCAATCATGCTGGTAATCGAGCTTGTACTGCTCTTCCTGGCCTTCCTGGCCGTGATCGCCGTACAGCAGGCTGTCCGCAAGGTTCCCGTGCAGTATGCCAAGCGTATTGTCGGCAATAAGCAGTATGGCGGTGTGCGTCAGTACATCCCCCTGAAGCTCAATGCTGCGAATGTGATGCCTATCATCTTCGCACAGGCGCTGATGTTTATTCCGATGTTGTTCCAGTCGGTGGCCCCCGGCTTTGCCGCGGCCTTTGCCAACATGACCGGTTTCTGGTACAACTTCACGCTGGCAGTGTTGGTAGTTGCGTTTACCTACTTCTACACCGCAATTATCATCAACCCTCAAATGATGGCAGACGATATGAAGCGTAACGGTGGCTTCATCCCCGGCGTAAAGCCCGGCAAGCAGACCGTAAGCTATATCGACGGCATCATGACGCGAATCACCCTTCCCGGTTCGTTCTTCCTGGCTCTGGTGGCTATCATGCCCGCTCTGGCCATGCGATTCCTGAACATTCAGCAGTCGTTCGCCTACTTCTATGGCGGTACCTCGCTGCTGATTATGGTGGGTGTGGTTCTCGACACTCTGAAGCAGATAGAGAGCTACCTTCTGATGCGTCACTACGATGGTCTGATGAAGACCGGCCGCATCCAAGGTCGCAACTAAAATGTTTTGCTTGAGGAAGATTTGATATGATCTATCTGAAGACGGACGAGGAGATTGAGATTCTCCGTGAGAATAACCTGCTGGTAAGCCGCACGCTTGCCGAGGTTGGCCGACACATCCAACCCGGAGTATCGACCCTGGAGCTCAATCGCGTGGCCGAGGAGTTTATCCTCAGCCACGGCGCCTTGCCGGCATTCAAAGGTTACCAGGGCTATCCCGCGGCAACCTGCATCTCGGTGAACGAGGTGGTGGTGCATGGCATTCCGTCGGCAAAATGTATCCTCAAAGAGGGGGATATCGTATCGGTTGATGTTGGTACATTTATGAAGGGGTTTGTTGGTGATTCGGCCTACACATTCGCCGTCGGAGAAGTTGCTGATGAAGTTAGGCAGCTGATGACCGTCACCAAAGAGGCTCTTTATAGAGGTACCGCACAGGCCAAGGCCGGAAATCGCGTGGGCGACATTTCGGCGGCTGTGCAGGCTTATGCCGAGTCGTTCGGCTATGGCGTGGTCCGTGAGTTGGAGGGACACGGCCTGGGTCGTAAAATGCACGAGGACCCGGGTGTTCCGAACTACGGAGCCCGCGGCAGAGGACCACTCCTGAAGGAGGGCATGGTCATCTGTATCGAACCGATGATAACCCTGGGCAACAAGGCGGTCTATTGCGAGAAGGACGGATGGACGATCCGCACGCGCGATCACAAGGCTGCCGCACACTACGAGTTTGCTGTGGCGATTCGTAAGAATGGCCCGGACATTTTGACAGATTATAGTTTTATTGAAAACAAGTAAGTAGAAACGATTTCTATGGCAAAACAGACTGCAATCGAAAGGGACGGTACCATCATTGAGGCGTTGTCGAATGCGATGTTCCGCGTTGAGTTGGACAACGGTCATGTGATTACGGCCCATATCTCGGGGAAGATGCGTATGCACTACATCAAGATTCTTCCCGGAGATAAAGTTAAAGTGGAAATGACTCCTTACGATTTGAGTAAGGGTCGTATATCCTTCAGGTACAAATAACAAATGATTGCTTGAAATTATGAAAGTAAAAGCATCCATCAAGAAGAGATCGGAAGATTGCAAGATCGTTAAGCGTAAGGGCAAGCTCTACGTGATCTGCAAGAAGAATCCTAAGTTTAAAATGCGCCAAGGGTAATGTTTTTTAAACGAGTAACTAAAGAAAGAAAGAATTTATGGCACGTATAGTTGGTGTAGATTTACCTAAAAACAAACGAGGCGAGATTGGTTTGACCTATATCTACGGTATCGGTCGCTCGACGGCTCGCCAGATTCTCGATACCGCCGGTATCAGCTACGATATCAAGGTAGAGGATTGGACCGATGAGCAGGTTGGCGCAATTCGTTCGACGATTGCCGACCTCGGTATCAAGGTTGAGGGCGAGTGCCGCTCGATCGTACAGCTCAACATCAAGCGTCTGATGGACATCGGTTGCTACCGAGGCATCCGTCACCGTCTGGGCCTCCCGGTTCGCGGTCAGAGCACGAAGAACAACGCTCGTACGCGTAAGGGTCGCAAGAAGACTGTCGCAAACAAGAAAAAGGCAACGAAGTAATCATAGAGAGTTATGGCAAAGAAAACTGGAACTGTTAAGAAGAAGGTTGTTAAGGTGGGTGCCCAGGGTATGGCCTTTGTACACTCGACTTTCAACAATGTAATTGTTACGATCACCAACGAGAATGGCGATGTAATCAGTTGGTCTTCGGCCGGTAAGATGGGTTTCCGCGGCTCGAAGAAGAATACTCCCTATGCTGCCCAGACGGCTTCGGCCGATTGCGCCAAGGTTGCCTACGATATGGGTCTGCGCAAGGTGAAGGTCTATGTGAAGGGTCCGGGTGCCGGTCGTGAGTCGGCCGTTCGTACCATCCACGGTGCCGGTATCGAGGTAACGGAGATTATCGATGTTACGCCGATGCCTCACAATGGTTGTCGTGCCCCCAACCGTCGTCGCGTTTAAGAGTCGGGTGGTTAAAGCTGTTTTTAACTTAAAAAATGTAAAAGACAATGGCAAGATATATTGGACCTAAATCGAAAATCGCCCGCCGTTTCGGCGAGCCTATTTATGGAGCCGACTCGGTTCTGGAGAAGCGTAACTTCCCTCCCGGACAGCACGGTCTGGCCCGCAAGCGTAAGAAGGTATCGGAGTACGGTACGCAGCTCAACGAGAAGCAGAAGGCCAAGATGACCTACGGCTTGTTGGAGAAGCAGTTTGCCCGTACCTACGAGCAGGCTGCCCGCATGGGTGGTATCACGGGTGAGAACCTGCTGAAGCTGCTCGAGTGCCGTCTGGACAATGTAGTTTACCGCTTGGGTATCGCTCCTACGCGTGCTGCTGCTCGTCAGCTGGTATCGCACCGCCACATCTGCGTAAACGGGAATGTAGTGAATGTTCCCTCGTACGCGCTGAAGGTTGGTGATGTAGTATCGGTTCGCGAGAAGTCCAAGAGTTTGGAGGTAATCACCGCCTCGGTTGCCGGTGCCTCGAAGAGCCGCTACGCATGGCTCGAGTGGGACGGCGCTACGCTGTCGGGTAAGTTCCTGCAGCGTCCCGAGCGTGAGGAGATTCCCGAGAACATCAAGGAGCAGCTGATTGTCGAGCTCTACTCCAAGTAGTAACTAATCAACCAATTCAATATTATGGCAATATTAGCATTTCAGAAACCTGAAAAGGTGATCATGCTGAGCTCGACCTCCTCGTTCGGTACTTTCGAGTTCCGACCCCTGGAGCCCGGTTTCGGTATGACCGTCGGAAATGCCCTGCGTCGCGTGCTTCTCTCCTCGCTGGAGGGTTATGCCATCACGACGGTTAAGGTTTCCGGCGTAGACCACGAGTTTGCCGCCATACCCGGAGTGAAGGAGGGAATGATCGATATCATCCTCAATCTCAAGCAGGTTCGTTTCATCCGCACGGTGGATAATCAGGAGGCCGAGAAGGTCACGATTAATGTCGCCGGCGTAACGGAGCTTACCGCAGGTTATATCTCCAACTTCCTCTCTTCGTTCAAGGTATTGAACCCGGAGCTGGTAATCTGCCACCTCGCACCCAACACCAAGATGCAGATGACGCTGACCATTGGTAAGGGTCGCGGTTATGTCCCCGCCGAGGAGAATACCCCCGCCGAGTGCGAGTTTGGTACCCTTCCGATCGACTCGATTCACACGCCTATCAAGAATGTGAAGTACTCGATCGAGGACTACCGTGTAGAGCAGCGTACCGACTACGAGAAGTTGAATTTGGAGATTACTACGGACGGTTCGATTCACCCGAAGGAGGCACTGAAGGAGGCTGCCAAAATTCTGATTCAGCACTTCATGCTCTTCTCCGACGAGAAGATTACCGTCAATATGGAGGACACCAATGGAGCCGAGGAGTTCGATGAGGATGTACTTCACATGCGTCAACTGTTGAAGACCAAGCTCTCGGATCAGGATCTGAGCGTTCGCGCCCTGAACTGTCTGAAGGCTGCCGATGTCGATACGGTAGGCGACCTGGTGAAGCTCAACCGCAACGACCTCTTGAAGTTCCGCAATTTCGGTAAGAAGTCGCTCACCGAGCTCGACGAGCTGCTTGCATCGCTCAACTTGAAGTTCGGTATGGATGTATCTATCTATAAACTTGATAAAGACTAATTAAATGAGACACAATAAGAATTTCAATCACCTTGGCAGACAGGCAGGCCACCGCAAGGCTATGCTTTCGAACATGGCTTCGTCGCTGATTCTGCACAAGCGTATCGAGACGACGGTTGCCAAGGCAAAGGCGTTGAAGCGTTTTGTTGAGCCCATCGTCACCAAGTCGAAGGACGACAGCACCCACTCGCGTCGTATCGTATTCTCCTACCTGAAGCAGAAGGAGGCCGTTACCGAGTTGTTCCGCACCATCGCTCCCAAAATTGCCGAGCGTCCCGGTGGTTACACCCGTATTCTGAAGACCGGTTTCCGTCTGGGCGATGCTGCCGATATGTGCATCATCGAGTTCGTTGACTTCAACGAGGCCTACACGCTGGGTATCACCCCCGCAGCCCAGGCCGAGGCGAAGCCCAAGACCCGTCGTTCGCGCGCCAAGAAGACGACCGACGCCGTTGAGGACGCCACCGTTGTAGCCGAGAAGAAGCCCGCCAAGAAGGCTGCCCCCAAGGCCGCTGCCAAGGCTGCTGCTCCGAAGGTTGCTAAGAAGACGAATGTCGGCAAGAAGATGTAATTTTTGATTTTATAGGGCAAATTTTGCACTTCAATCATTCCCCCGAAAGGGCAGTACGCTTAGTCCAGCCCTTCCGGGGGAATTTCATGTTAGCACAAAATTTGCTCCTCTAAAAGTCAAAAACTTCTCTTTTCGACTTTATGCGGCAACTTCCGCACCCCAATTATCGGCCCGAATGGGAAATACGACAAGTATGCCCATTCGGGTCGATTTCATCTCGGTGCCGAATCCTCTTTCCATCCGTAGTAATGCACGATTCGCAACCCCTTTTCCGTACAATGCAGATGCGGGGGTTAGGCGTGTGGCGGCAATTATGGAAGTAATAGGAAATAATTGTGAATTGTGAATTGTGAATTGTGAATTATTTTGTATCTTTGTCGGTTAGAAGAAACATACAACCTAAAAACTTATGAACATTTTGAAATTGATGAAGCATTTGATGCTTGTTGTAATGGCCGCAATGACCTGCTCGGCCATGGCACAGGATGGCCCCGTGGCCTGGAAGACCGCTGTTGAGGAGCTGGGTGACGGTGAGTATCGCCTGGAGATGAAGGCCGAGGTGCAGCCCGGCTGGCACATCTACGACATGGCAGAGTATGAGCTGGGTGGTCCCGTGGCTACGGCCGTTAAGGTGGAGGCTGCCACTCCCGAGGCGATCGCCCTGAAGGGTGATTTGAAGGTCGAGGGCGAGTTGGTTCGCATCTACGATGACATCTACGAGATGGAGATTGGCTACTACGAGGAGCTCGTGACCTTCTCGCAGGTGGTTAAGGTCAATGAGGCCAAGGCTTCGGTGACGATGACCGTCGAGTACATGGCCTGCAACGAGGGCAGCTGCCTGCCCCCCACCGAGGAGGAGTTCACCGTCGAGTTGGAGGGTGACGAAGAGGCCGGTGGCTCGATTTGGGGCTACATCATCGAGGCCATTCTGTGGGGCTTTGCTGCGCTGCTGACCCCCTGTGTCTTCCCGATGGTACCGATGACCGTATCCTACTTCCTGAAGGGCGAGGGTGGTGTAGCCCGTGGTCGTCTGCGTGCAGCCCTCTACGGTCTCTTCATCGTAGGTCTCTACACGCTGCCCATTGCCGCCATCATTCTGATCACCCGCCTGGTGGGTGGCGATTCGGTGACGGCCGACATCTTCAACTGGCTGGCTACGCACTGGTTGCCCAACGTGCTCTTCTTCGTGGTGTTTATGCTCTTTGCCGCCTCGTTCTTTGGCGCATTCGAGATTACGCTGCCCTCGTGGATGGTCAATAAGTCCGACTCGAAGGCCGACACGAAGGGTCTGGGCGGCATCTTCTTCCTGGCCCTGACGCTGGTGCTGGTATCGTTCTCGTGCACGGGTCCCATCGTAGGCTCGGTGCTGATTAAATCGACCGCCGGCGAGTTCTGGTCGCCCATTCTGACCATGCTGGCCTTCTCGGTGGCCTTTGCCCTTCCCTTCACGCTCTTCGCCTTCTTCCCCTCGCTCTTAAAGAACCTGCCCAAGAGTGGTGGTTGGCTCAACTCGGTGAAGGTCGTAATCGGCTTTATCGAGGTGGCTCTGGGTCTGAAATTCCTCTCGGTTGCCGACCAGGTTTACCACTGGGGCATTCTGGATCGTGAGGTCTATCTGGCCATTTGGATTGTGGTCTTCTCACTGCTGGGTCTCTACCTGTTGGGTAAGATCAAGTTCGCCCACGACAGCGAGGTGAAGTATGTAAGCGTTACTCGTCTTACGCTGGCCATCGTAACCTTCTCGTTTGTGGTCTATCTGATTCCGGGTATGTGGGGTGCACCGCTGACCCGTCTGTCGGGCTACCTGCCGCCCCTCACATCGCAGGACTTCGTGTTGGGTCAGGGCACGACCGTAGCTCCCGCCACCTCGCAGGCTACCCCCGCAGGTCGCAAGTACAGCGACTTCCTGCACCTGCCGCACGGCTTGGAGGGCTTCTTCGATTTGAAGGAGGCCGAGGCCTATGCCAAAGAGGTAAACAAGCCCATCTTCATCGACTTCACGGGTCACGGTTGCGTG
>JAZUQP010000035.1:0-37199 GCA_045605785.1 Alistipes sp.
ATTTCAAGCGGCGAGGTACACAGGAGGTACAAAAACAGGCGTAAAAAGGCTTAGCAACGATTAACAACGATGCTTGCACAAACAAAAATAGCACCCGTAAAGAGTGCTATATTAATCATTTATGATTGATTTAACTATTTGGTAATCAACTACTTATTTCCCGATGCAGAAGTTGGCGAAGATGGAGTGGAGGATGTCGTCGGAGGTGATTTCGCCGGTGATGGTGCCCAGGTGGTGGGCGATGTGGCGGACATCCTCGGCCAGGAAGTCGTTGAGGCCCAGGAATAGGGAGGTTGAGGCGGCTTTCAAGGCTTCGGAGGCGTGGTGCAGGGCCTCGACATGGCGGGCCGAGGTAACGAGCGTCTCACCGCGCTCCAGGGCCGAGGTATCGACCGTCTCACGCAGCATACGGCGCAGGGCATCCACGCCGTCGCCCCGTTTAGCCGAGAGCATCAGCGCCTCCTTATCGTTACGCAGCAGGTAGGCCATACGCTCGCGGCTCTCGTCCGAGAGGGCATCGACCTTATTATAGATGCGGATATCGCGGCGCCCCTCGACCTCGGGGAGGGTGACGGGGTGCAGATCGGTGGCATCGATGATTTGGAGCACGATATGGGCCTTTTGGAGCACCTCACGCGTACGCTCCATACCGAGCTGCTCGAGGTAGTCCTCGCTCTCGTGCAGGCCCGCCGTATCGATCAGGCGGAAGGTTACGCCGTCTATTTGAATGCGCTCCTCGATGGTATCGCGCGTGGTACCCGCGATATCGGAGACCAGGGCACGCTCCTCTCCCACCAGGCGGTTGAGCAGCGTACTCTTACCCGCATTGGGGGCCCCCACAATTGCCACGGGCACACCCTCGCGCAGCACATTTCCCAGGCGGAAGCTCTCTTCGAGGCGCACAATATCCTCCTTAATTAGGGTCAATTCGTGGGCCAGCAGGCTACGGTCGGCAAAGGTAACATCCTCCTCCGAGAAGTCGAGTTCGAGGGCGAGCAGCGAACTCAAGTGGAGCAGTCGGTGGCGCAACGAGGCCAGGCGTTCGGAGAAGTGGCCACGCATCTGCCCCAGGGCGACATCGTGGGCCGTGCGCGACTCGGAGGCGATCAGGTCGGCCACCGCCTCACTCTGCGCCAGGTCGAGGCGACCGTTCAGAAAGGCGCGCACCGAGAACTCTCCGGCCGTCGCCATGCGGGCTCCTCGCTCGATAAGCAGGGTAAGGATGCGCCCCACAATATAGCGTGACCCGTGACACGAAATCTCGACCGACTCCTCGCCCGTATAGGAGTGTGGAGCACGAAAGAGCGATACCACCACCTCATCGACGAGCTCCTCGCCCGCCTGAATCGTTCCGTAGTGAAGAGTATGGGTTGGGGCCTCCGACAAGGGCTTACGACCCCGAAACAAGGAGTCGCACAGAGCAATGGAGCCCTCGCCACTAACACGGACAATGCTCAAGGCTCCACCCGTTGCCGTAGCAGGGGCTACGATGATATCTTCTCGTTCCGACATGGTGGCTCTATCCACGAATAATCTTCAGGCGCTGGCCCTCGCGCAACTTGTTGGGGTTCTTGATACCGTTCCAGCGCATCAGGTTCTTCTGCGAAACATGGTACTTCTGGGCGATTTTGCCGAGAGTCTCACCACGGCGCACCTTATGGTAGATGGTGCCGGTTGCCTGGGCTCGCTTCTGATCGAGATTTGCCGGATTGAGGTACTGCTTCAGGTAGGCCGAATCCTTGGCATGAATAGCCTCCTCGTGGGTCAAATAGCTCGATACGGCATATTGGGGCAGCGTCAGCACATAGCTGCGCGTCGTGGCAGGGAGGATGTCGATGCGGTATTGGGGGTTGAGCATCTTGAGGGTCTCCATCGGAAGGCTGTCGAGCGTCGAGGCGACCTGTCCGAGGTGGAGCAGACGATTGACATGCACCGTATCGACGGCCAACGGCATGGGGGGCTCCACGGGGGTAATGGCGTGGTGACGGTGGTAGGCGTAGGCATAGGAGGCGGCGATAAAGGCGGGCACATAACCTCGCGTCTCACGCGGCAGGAAGTCGTAAATCTCCCAGAAGGTCTTACCTCCCGAACGGGCCATGGCGCGTGTCACATTGCCCTGACCGCAGTTATAGGCGGCAATGGCAAGCTGCCAATCGCCAAAGGTGCCATACAAATCCTTCAGAAAGCGACACGCTGCACGAGTGGCCTTCAAGGGGTCGTAGCGCTCATCGACCAACGAGTTGATCTCCAACCCATAGGAGCGGCCCGTCGAGGGCATGAACTGCCATAGGCCGGCAGCACCCGCACGCGACAGGGCATCGTAGCGCAGCGCCGACTCGATGATGGCCATGGCGCGCAGTTCGATGGGAAGGCCCGCCTTCAGAAGCTCCTCCTCGATCATCGGGAAGTAGAGCTTCGAGAGGCCCAACACGCGTCCCATCAGACCGCTTGCGGGGTCGGTATAGCGGAGAATGGCCGCTTTGGTGATGTAGTTGAACGGCAACTCAATGGGTGAGGCCAACTCTCTGAGACGGCGCACATAGACCGAGTCGGGGAGCTGGTTCTGGCTACTTACCTGCGCCGGATCGAAGGCCACATAGTGGTCGAAGAAGGTGGAGAAGTGCTCGGCGGCACGCATCTCCCCCCAACGGTGAATAAGCGAGTCGTATTGGGCAGGAGTAAGGTCACGACGCGGCTCGGGGAGCTGTGGTGTGCGCTTGGTGATAGGCTCCTGCACGGGGGCAACCTCTTCCTCCGGGGTTACGACCTCCTCGGCCTTCGGGCTCTTCGCTTCGGGCTTTACCACCTGTTCGCGCTTGGCCTCACGCTTCGCCTTCAGCTTACCCTTCTTGAAGAGTTGGGCCGAGGCGTCGAACGAGGAGCCGACAAAGAGGAGTAACAACAGAACGGAAAAGAGCTTTTGGGTCGTCGATTTCATGGTTAAAAGTTGATATTGAGGTTCAGACCGAAGGTGGCGCGGTTGCCTCCCTGGGCCGGAACATAGGTGTAGTCGAATTGAGGTTCAAGGCTCATGGAGAGGTCGTCGGAGATGTCATACTCCTTCAGATGCGCATCCACATGAGCATCAACAATCTGCAACACATAGACACCAGCCGTGATAATCAGACAGAGGTCGCGATTACGGCGGTAGTTGTCTCGCAGGTTTTTGAGGTAGTTGGCCTGATAACGGCCACGGAACTCGTCGCGCGGCACGGGTTCATCCTTTCCGGTGGGATTCTTGTTGTACTCCTCCAACTGTTTGTCGTACTCGGCACGCAGCGAGTAGGCCTTCTTGAAACGCTGGTATCCGCGGTTATTCCAATCCACGCAGTAGATCATCGAGGCAAAACCACCCACCACAAAGGGGACCTTCCAATAGCTCTTGTTGTAGATTTGGCCGGCACCCGGGAGGACACAGGCCAAAGTCGTGGCGCGCTTCACATCCGAGACATCATTGGTCGAGTAGTGAATCGCCGCATCCCCGACGAAGTAGAGGTAGGAGGCAATCGAGGCCACCAGGTAGGCCTGACGACGCGTATTGTGGCGAATCATGTCGGCCTGCAGGGCATCGAGGGCCTCGGAGCGGGTGCGGTCGTTGAGCGTCACCTGGTCGTAGGCCGCCTTCAGGGGCTTGTACTGCTTGTTCTCGTAGGCAAACATCGTAAGGCCTGCCGCCACCGTACCATAGAGAATCGGCAGCTTCCAATACTGCTTGTTGTAGATCTGGCCGTAGCCGGGCAGGAAGGTCGAGGCCCAGCACACCTTCGAGAGCGAGAGCGAGTCGCTGGCAAGACCGCGACGACGCTTCACCTCCTCACGCGGGAGGAGCAGCGAGTCGGCCGCGGCCAACGAGTCGAGCAGGGTCTGGCGTATCAGGCTGTCGGGCAGATCGCTCTGCAACAGCGAATCGACGGCCGCCATACGGGTCGAGTCGGTCAATCCGCGCTCTTCGATCTCACGGCGGGCCACCTGCAACAGCGAGTCGAGCTCCAGCGAGTCGGCCGCCAGGCGCGTGAGCGAATCGACCATCTCGCGCCCCAAAAGCGAGTCAATCGAGGGGTGGCGCAGCGTGTCGGGCTTGGGCATCATACCTCCACGCACTATCTGGCGGGCACTGCGACGGTAACGCACCTCCTGCGCCGAGGCGGGGAGGGCGGCAGCCAGCAGGGTGGCCAGCGTTAGGAGGATGGTGATCAGTCGCTTCATCGTTCGTTCAACAGAGGCTTATCGGGCATGAAAGCGCTCGATGAAGCGCTCAATCTCCTTATCGTCGGCGAAGTCGATGGTGATACGACCACCACCGCTCTTCAGTCGCTTGATGGCAATCTCCTGCGAGAAGAGCCCCTCAAGGGTCTCCACCAAACGGGTGTAGCACTCGGGGTACTCCTCCTCTTCGAGGGCCACGACGGGCAGCTCGGCCTTGGCCTGCATGGCGCGGGCCAGCTCCTCGGCCTGACGCACCGAGAGTTCACGCTTCAGACAGCGCTTCAAGAGACGCAGCTGCTTCTCGGCCGGCACGCCGGCAATCGCCTTGGCGTGTCCCATCGAGATGAGCCCCTCCTTCAGGGCGAGCTGCACCTCCGAGGGGAGTTTCAACAGACGCATGTAGTTTGTTACGGTCGAGCGCTTCTTGCCCACCTTCTCCGAGAGGGCATCCTGCGTGAGGTGGCACTCCTCGATCAGGCGCTGCATGCCGAGGGCAATCTCGATGGCGTTGAGATCCTGACGCTGGATGTTCTCGACCAGCGCCATGGCGTGCAGGTTCTCGTCGTCCACCTCGCGGATGTAGGCGGGCAACACCTCCAGGCCGGCCATCTGCGCAGCACGCCAACGGCGCTCACCACTGATGATGAGATACTTGCCATCGCTGTTGCGCTTGCGCACCGTGATGGGCTGAATCACCCCGAGCTGACGAATCGACGAAGCCAACTCCTCGAGCGACTCGGCATCAAACTGCGTACGGGGTTGCAGGGGATTGGGGAGAATCTCCTGAATCGAAATCTCGGCCATCTCGCTCATGGGCTTCAAGATGGCAGTGGGCTTGTCGATGCCGAAGATGGCATCCAGACCGCGTCCTAAACCTTTCTGTTTCATTATGCTCGCTGCTTACGGTTACGCTTGAGGAACTCCTTGGCCAGGTGGAGGTAGTTCTGGGCTCCCGTGGCACTCGCATCGTAAAGCATGATGGGCTTTCCATGCGAGGGGGCCTCACCCAAACGGATATTTCGCTGAATTATTGTCTCGTAGGCCAGCTCACCGAAGTGTTCGCGCACCTCGGTGGCCACCTGATTGTTGAGTCGGTTGCGCATGTACATGGTCAAGAGGAAGCCCTCGATTTCGAGCGAGGGGTTCAGACCGCTCTTCACGATGCGAATCGTATTCAAGAGTTTGGAGAGTCCCTCCAAAGCCAGGTACTCGCACTGCACGGGGATGAGTACCGAGTCGGCGGCCGTGAGGATATTGACCGTCGTGTAGCCCAACGAGGGGGAGCAGTCGATGAAGATGTAGTCAAAATCGTCGCGCAGGCGGTCGATGATGCGCTTCATCACATGGTGCGCATTCTCCATCTTGGGCAGCTCCGTGTCGGCAGCCACCAATTGAATCGACGAGGGCAACACCCACAACTTCTTGATGTCGGGACTCTGCAAAATCACCTCACGAGGCTCCTTCTGCATCGTCAGACACTCGTAAATACCCTCCAAATCGATATCGAAGCCCAATCCCGAAGTGGCATTTGCCTGCGGGTCTGCATCGAGCAGCAACACCTTCTTGCCCAACAACGCCAGCGATGCCGCCAAGTTGATGGCCGTGGTGGTCTTACCCACTCCACCCTTCTGATTGGCTAATGCTATAACCTTACCCATAAATTTTCTTACTATACGAATATAATCGGGCAAAAATAGTCTTTTTTTCCGAGCTTTCAAAACCCGACCGCCCCTTTTGACCACAATTTACCCCAAACCTCCGAAAAGGCCCTCTCCCCCACCCCGCCATTTACACCACATCTATTTTATATTCTATTCTATTTATACTAATACATCTAATACTTTACAATACGAATCGCGAATAAAATAGTTCCCTTTCGACAGGCAAAAAGATCTTCAAAAGGGACAAAAATCGCATGGGGCGGTTTGACAACCGAAAAATTTGTGTACCTTTGGGCGATAAAATCATAAGATTTTACCCCCTTTGCGAATGGAAAACAACCAATCCTCTGCGAACGAGGTCGATATGAAAGACGAAGTGGTTGCGCTGCTCGGCTCCCGCCCCAAGCGCTTCCCCACCCTGCTCGACATGCTGCTCCTGGTGATTCTCTTCATCTTGAGCTCGATTGTCGGCTCGTTGGGAATGAGACTCTGCGGCTGTGAGATGCCGACCATGGTGGAGGGCACCATGCTCTACCCCGACTCGTGGGGTCGGAGCATGTTCATCTGCTACCTCTTCCAGATGCTCTTCATGTTGGGGATGACACTCCTCTACCGCCGTATGCGCCACGGCTCGGGCCCCGTTGCCCGCTTCGGCCGTGCCGGCCTCAACCCGCTGACTCTGCTCTGGGGCCTTATCGTGATGTTGGCACTGAGTGTCGTAATCGAGCCCCTCTTGCGTCTGATTCCCGACCACCTCTTCGCCGAGCCCGAGTTGGGAGAGGGGATGTGGCCGATTCTGACGGCCCTCCTTTTGGCTCCGCTCTTCGAGGAGTTGCTCTGCCGAGGCGTACTGCTCGAGTCGCTGCGCTCGCGCTACGGAGTAATCACCGCCTGGCTCGGCTCGTCGCTCTTCTTCGCCATCATCCACCTGCAGCCCACCATGATTATCAACGCCTTTGTGCTGGCCCTCTGGCTCGGTTACCTCTGCCTGAAGTGTCGCTCGCTGTGGGCCCCGATGGTGCTCCACGCCTTCAACAACGGCATGGCTCTGCTGATGATGTGGTCCACGATGCCGGGCGAGGAGTTTGGGGGCAAGGCCGTCAACGAACTCACGCTGCGCGAGCTGATGGGCTCCTCGGAGAGCTACCTCCTGCTCTACGCCGTAGCGCTGGGGATTGTCCTCTGGGCCGGATGGCGCATGTTGGCCGAGCTGGGTCGTATGGCCCGTACGGAGAAGAAAAATAGAACCACCGACGAAATAATCCCCCCGACCGATGCGTTGGTTTCGGGTAATAATGCGTAAAAACAGAGTTATGGGTCTCTTTCGTAAGATAGCATGGTTACTGCTCCTCGTACTGACAATGGCGGGGTGCCGCGAACTGCCCGTCTACTTCCAGGGGAGTGAGCCTCTGGCGCGTGTGGGTGGCAAGACCCTCTATGTACACGAGGTGGAGCGCATCGTCCCCGGGCAGATGAGCAGCGAGGACAGTGCCGCCTTCTACCGTCTCTACATCGACCGTTGGGTGAGTCGCCAACTCAAGTTGCAGGAGGCCGACAAGCTCTTCTCCGAGTCGGAGGCCGACATCGAGAAGTTGGTCGAGGAGTACCGTCAATCGCTCCTGATTCGCAAACTCGACCAATACTACATCGACCGCGACATCGACACGCTCTTCAGCGACGAGGCGATTCAGGGGTACTACAACGCCCACCTGGGCGACTTCCGCACCGACCGCACGCTGGTCAAGGGGAGTGTGTTGCGTTTCCCGCTGAAGGATCGCCGCGCCAAGGAGTTGAAGAAGCTGATGGAGTCTGCGCGCCCGGCCGACCGCAAGGATTTGGAGGATATCTGTGCCAAGCAGGGCTATGCACTCCGCGATTTCGGCGAGTGGGTCGATTATGAGGAGTTTTTGAGCGCTCTGCCCACGCTGCGTGGCGACGACTACTCCTCGCTGTTGGGCAACAGCCAACTGCAGCAGATGGAGGATCGCCACCACCAATACTACTTTCAACTCAAGGCCGTGCGTCGCTCGGGCGAGGCGCTGCCGTTGGAGTTTGTGAGTGAGACGATTCGCCGCATCCTCTTCAATCAGCGTCAGAGCGAGCTGCTGCGCCAACGCGACGAGGAGCGCCTGCGCGAGGCCCTCGAAGCGGAGGAGCTGCGCCTCTACTACGCCGAGCGAGAGGCCGAAGTGGTGAACCAGGGGGACAAGTAACCCCCGCAAACCCCATTATGACTATGGGGATTGATTTAAGGGGGGGGCGAACGAAGGGAACGAAGGGACCGAAGAGCCTCGTCCCAACCCAATAAGTGGAAAATAGAAAAACAAGAGATAGATGAAAAAGTGGATTTTGGGAGTGCTGCTGATGGCGCCGATCTTCTCGGCCCAAGCCCAGCAGCAGGTGATGCTGGATAAGGTGGTGGCTGTGGTCGGCAGCTCGTCAATACTTCACTCCGACCTCACGGAGTATGCCCGACAGCTTGTCGAGCAGCGTCGCCAACAGGGTTACACCTCCGACCGCGACCCGATGAACGAGGCGTTGGAGGCCCTTTTGTTGCAGAAGTTGCTCTACAACCAGGCGCAAATCGACTCGGTCGAGGTCGATATGTCGGGTATCCAATCGCGTGCCGAGGAGCAGTTGCAGTCGCTTATCGACCGCACGGGCTCGATTCGTGAGTTGGAGGAGATCTACCACATGCCCATCTACAACATCCGCGAGGAGCTGCGCCAGACGATGCAGGAGCAGTCGATGGCCCAAAGCATGCAGTCGCAGGTAACCTCGGGTGTGAGCATCACCCCGGGTGAGGTGGAGCACTTCTACAAGAGCATCTCGCGCGACAGCCTCCCCATCATCCCCGACCAATATGTCTATGCCCACATCACGCGCAAGCCCTCGTCGCAGGAGGAGGCCAAGCGTCGTACGCGCGAGCGTCTGCTGGAGTTGCGCAGCCGCATCATGGCCGGCGAAGCCCGCTTCGAGACGATGGCCCGCATGTACTCGGTCGATGGCTCGGCCATGCGTGGTGGCGAGATTGAGCCCTCGCCCCTGCAGGGACTCTTCCAGCCCTATGCCGATGCGTTAGCCGAGTTGAAGCCCGGGCAGATTTCGGAGGTGGTGGAGACCCAGGCCGGCTACCACATCATCCAGCTGATCGACAAGCGCGGCAACCTCTACCACAGCCGCCACATCCTGATGCGTCCGGCCTACACGATTGACGAGTTGAGCGAGCCGATGCTCTTCCTCGATTCACTTGCCGACAGGATTCGTCAAGACTCCATCACCTTCGAGAAGGCCGCCATGCTCCACTCCGACGACTCGTTCACGAAGATGAATGGCGGTCTGGTGACCAACCACGACATCCTGGAGCGTGCCGACGCCTACAATGTGGACTACACGCAGACCAAATTCCTCAAGGAGGACTTCGCTAACGACAGTTTCCACAAGCCCTATGTCGACTTTCTGCACCTGAGCGCTCTGAAGCCGGGCGAGGTCTCGAACGCCTACCAGGCCGAGGATGTGATGGGCAACCAACTCTCGAAGATTGTCAAGCTCGTCGAGGTGATTCCCGCCCACAAGGCCTCGCTCAAGGAGGACTACATCCGCCTGGAGCAGATGGCTCTGAGTCGTAAGCAGGAGCGCACCTTCCGCGAGTGGCTCGACAAGAAGATTGCGGCGATGTATATCTACATCACGCCCGAGTTGCGCGACGGCGAGTTTGAAAACAAGAATTGGGTGAAGTAGTCATGAGTTTTCCGAAACCTACCCGCCTGGTCAGCCTGCTCCTCGTGAGTGGTGTGGTCGCGGCCTTCTGTGCCACGGCCACGGCTCGTTTCTCGACCGACCCCACGAAGGAGAAGCCCGAGGAGAAGAAGCTGGTCTACATGCGTGCCGACCGCAGCTACTCGATTGATGTGGGCGACTCGATGGCCGTCTGCATGGTGGGCAACTTTGCGGCAATGCACAACGGAGCGGTCATCACCTGCGACAGCGCCGTGCGTTACAGCGGCCAATACCTCGAGTGCTTCGGCGATGTGCTGATCAACCAAAACAGCACCTACATCTATGGCGAGAGGGCCGAGTACGACGGCCGCATCAACAAGGCGGAGGTACACTCGCAGCTGGTCAAGGTGGTGGATGGCGATGCCACGCTCTATACGCGTCGATTCGTCTTCGACACCTACACCCAGGTGGGTGAGTTCTCGCGCGGCGGTGTGCTCTTCAACCGAGGCAACCAATTGGAGGCCGAGCATGGCTACTACCTCTCCGACACCCACGAAATTGCCTGCAAGGGGAGCGTCGAGATGCGCGACTCGACCAACCTGCTGCGTAGCGACTCGGTATGCTACAACACCGACACCGACTACGCCTACTTCTTCCGCAACACCCGCATTTGGAATAGCGACGGCGACTATCTGGAGGGCGACGAGGGCTACTACGCACGCCCCGAGGAGCGCTATGTCATCACCCAACGAAGCTACCTGCTCGGCAAGAGCAACGAGTTGTGGAGCGACAGCCTCGACTACCACAAACCCACCGAGCATGTCATCCTGCGCGGAGATATTCAGATGGACGACACTGAGCAACTCTCGCTCGCCTTTGGCGACTATGGCGAGTACTACCGCGAGCCCGGCTCGGCCATGCTGACGCGCAACCCCGCACTGATCAACTACGACACCTCGCAGGGGAGCGACTCGCTCTTCATGCGCTCGGATACGATTCTGCTCCTGACCTTCTATACCACACAGCCCGAGTTCAACCCCTGGGAGCCCGGCATCAAGACCCTCGAGGAGACCCCGCTGCCCACAACCCCCGACCAAGAGGTCGAAGAGGAGGCGGCCGAAGAGGAGAGTGTAGAGGAGTCTGAAGAGGAGGAGGCCACAGAAAAGAGCGAAGAGCAGGCAGAGGAAGTGGAGCTCGGCGAAGATAGCGAAGCGGAGGCAACGAACGACACCGAGAGCCTCGCCGCCGCATCTTCGGAGGGTGCCCCGGCACTCAAGCGCGATAATGCGGCTCCATCCGAGGGCAAGCCTGCGACCAAGAGGGATGGCAAATCGGCGACACCCCGTGAGCGCAACGCCAACCTCGACCGCATGAAGCCCAACCGCTCCCTGCCGGGGAGTGCCGACTCGCTGCGTCACACATGGCAGCGCCCCGACTCCCTTGCCGACATCGAGGGCGAGGCCGACACCCTTATAACAGACAGCCTTAAGATCGATTCGGCAGCGCTGATGCGCCAACGCCTGCTCGACAGCCTCGACACATTGAGCATCAAGGCCCAAAAGGCCTACTACAAGCGCATAAAGGTGGCGCAGCGCGATTCGGTAAAACGCGCCAAGCTCGCCGAGAAGAACGCCAAGTTGCAGATTATCGCCCGCGCCCGTCAGGCCAAAATCACGGCCCAGCTCAACCGCATGGATTCGCTCGAAAAGGTGCGCATGGAGCGCCGTCGTGCCCGCATGTCGGCCCGCTTAGAGGCGAAGCGCCAAAAGGCCATCCGCCGAGGCAGGGAGCTCCCCGACTCGACGGCCCTCGCCGCCCTCGACTCGCTCCTGCTGGAGCGCGAGCGCACCGACTCGCTCGCAGCCGACTCGTTGGCGGTCGATTCGCTGGCGGTCGATTCGCTGACCCTCGACTCGCTGCGTGCCGACTCCCTCGTGGTGATCCCCGACTCCACACGCCGTGTGACGAAGGGCTACCGCCATGTGCGCATCTTCCGCTCCGACTTCCAGGCCGTCTGCGACTCGCTTATCGGATTGGGTGCCGACTCGACACTCCACCTCTACCTTGAGCCCATCCTGTGGAGCGAGCAGAACCAGGTAAGCTCCGAGGTGATGGATGTCTATACAAAGAACCAGGCCATCGACCACGCCGATTTCGTGGGTCGCCCCATCCTCGTGACCGAGATCGACACCATGTACTACAACCAGATATCGGGCAAGGAGATGACCGCCTGGTTTGCCAACAACCAGATCTACCGCCACGATGTAAATGGCAATGTGGAGACGCTCTACTTCCTGCAGGACAGCCCCGAGGATCCCGTAAACAGCCTCTTTGTGATGAAGAGTGGCAAGGCCTCGTTCTATATGGAGAATCAGCAGGTAGTCTCGATGACCTACCGCGAGCAGAACGAGTACAGCATGATGCCGATGGATAAAATCCCTCCGACGCAGGATCTCTTCCTGAAGGAGTATAAGTGGATGCCCGAGCGTCGCCCCTCGCGCGACAGCGTCTTCCACCGCACCATCCGCCCCACGGAGCGCGAGGCGAAGGAGCGCCTGCCTCGTCCCCGCTTCTCACGCTCGGAGCAGATTCTGCGTCTGCGTGACGACCTGGTGGAGTCGGGCCGCTGGGCCGACCGCGACGACAAGCTCTCCATCGAGGTGCAGGATTGGGTACGCCGCAACGGCTTCGAGCCCTCACAACCCCGCAAAGAGTTCAAGTAGGGGTTTCATCATCTCATAAAAAGTTAGCGTGTGTCCAAGAGATCTTGGGCACACTCTTTTTTGATGCTTTCACTCTTTACGCGTAGAGGATGATGCCGGCAACAGCCGAGCCAACGATAAGAAGGATGGGGTTTATCTTCTTTACCGAGAGCAGCAGAGCCGCAGCAAAGAGCACCCAGCTCCACAGGTCGATGAAGTTCTGCTCCGAGGGGTCGCCCGATTGGGGAAATATGAGCATCAAGGCCGCCGCCGCAATCATGCCGATTACCACGGGACGCATCCCGCGCATCGCCCCCTCGACCAGGGGATTTTTGTGCAGGCGCAGGAAGAATTTGGTAATCAGAATCATCAGCGTGAGCGCGGGCAGGCAGACCGAAATCGTTGCCACCAGCGAGCCGAGGATGCCCCACCAGAAGCCTCCCGCCTCGGAGCCCACGGTGTAGCCAATGTAGGTGGCCGAGTTGATGGCGATGGGGCCCGGGGTCATCTGCGAGATGGCAACAATCTCGGCGAACTCGGCACCGGTGAGCCACTCATGCTGCACAACCACCTCGTTCTGGATGAGCGAGAGCATGGCATAGCCGCCACCAAAACCGAAGAAGCCGATCTTCAGATAGCTGACAAAGAGTTGCCAAAAGATCATCGCTCACCTCCTCTCCTCTTTACGAGCCACAACTCCCAAGCGATGCCGGCAAGGGCAGCCGTCGGGAGGAGCCACACGGGGGACCACCCCAAAAACCAAACCGCCACAGCCGAGGCGGCAATCACCAAATAGAGTGCCCAATGCATCCCGCGAGCAAGCGAGATGACCGGATAACATATCAGGGCCACCACCACGGGACGCATCCCCTTGAAGGCGGCCTCGACAAATCGGTTTTCACGAATCTCCGCAAAGAAGAGGGCCACCACAAGGATGATCGTGAAGGCGGGGACCACGATACCGGCCAGGGCCGCCAGGGCGCCGGGATAGCCTCGCAACTTATAGCCCACAAAGACCGAGGTGTTCAGCGCAATGGGGCCCGGAGCCGATTGGGCGATGGTCAGCAGGTCCAAAAACTCCTTGCGCTCCAACCACCCTCGACGGTCAATCACCTCGCGCTCGATCAGGGGCACCATGGCATAGCCGCCACCAAAGGTGAAGGCGCCAATTTTGAGGAATGAGCCGAAGAGCGAGCGTAACGAGGTCATGGTTTTGTTGTTTTATTGGCGCTTTTTACGACCCAGCAGGTTCATCACGCCGTCGATAAAGGTCATCGGGTGGGTCGGCGTGCCCGGCACCCACAAATCGACATGGTAGCGCTCGACAAAGGAGCGATCCACGGCACGACTCTCGGCAAAGAGGCCTCCCGAGATCGCCTCCGAGCCGCACATAATCAAGACCTTGGGCTCGGCAATGGCGCGGTGGCTGATCTCCAGCGCCTCGGCCATGTTGCGCGTAATGGGGCCGCTGACCACCGTGCCGTCGGCATGGCGGGGCGAGGCGGTGAACTCTACACCGAAGCGTCCGAAGTCGAAGTTCACATTGCCCGAGGCGTTAAGCTCCATCTCCACCGAAGCGTCGCCTCCGGCACACACCTCGCGCAACTTGAGGGCCTCCTTGAAGTAGCGGCGCACCTCGGGGCGCACGGCCTTCTCGTCGAAGGGAATCTGCTCCTGCCCGGGGCGTACCACGAGTCCCTCGCGCGTGGGTGAGGCGATGTGGTAGTCGTTCGTGAAGCGGATGCTTTGGGGTGCTCGACGCGCACACTCGCCACAGAAGAGGCAGCGACCCAAGTCGAGCGTAAAGGGGGCTGTGGTGATGGCCTGCGTGGGACAGAGGGCTGCCGCAGCAGCCAAAGCCTCCTTGTCACCACCCTCCTGCAATACGGGGCGCCCGCGGAACTCCTCGGTGAGCTCTACGGCATTCAGGTCGGGAATATATTGAGAGCCGTGGCTCTTCAACACTTTCAATTTGGGGATTATCATCTTATTTCTGGTTTGTGCGGGTACGCCTTTACAGGTCGTGCCCGCAGTAGGACAAATTGAAACTTTTCTATTTGTTGCAATCTCGGTATTCTCCTTACTACTATTACAGGTCGTGCCCGCAGTAGGACAAATTAAAACTTTTCTATTAGTTGCAACCTCGGTGTTCTCCTTACTACTATTACAGGTCGTGCCCACAATAGGACAAATTGAAACTCTTGTTGCAGATGGGGAAGTCGGAGATTCCCTCGCCACGCACGGCCAGGGCGAGACCTAACCAGTTGTGCAGACTCGGATCCTTCACCTTGCAGGCCTCGATGCGACCCTCGGCGTCGGTAACCACCACATGGCAGCACTCGCCGCGCCACCCCTCGACCAGTCCGAACGAGAGGACTTCGGGGC
Source organism: Alistipes sp. (assembly GCA_045605785.1). Taxonomy (GTDB): domain Bacteria; phylum Bacteroidota; class Bacteroidia; order Bacteroidales; family Rikenellaceae; genus Alistipes. The sequence goes on from JAZUQP010000035.1 coordinate 14,675, forward strand.
GCAGTTTGGCCTCGAAATCGGGGCGTGCAGCCGAGGTTGCGGGGGTGTAGTCCGCCAACAGCTTAAGGATGTAGTCGGCCGACTGCGCCACCTCACGGGCGCGCACCATCAGACGGGCCATTACATCACCCTCTGCCTCCACCACGGGCTCGTGGTCGAGCTGCGTGTAGGCTCCCCAGGGGTGGGTCGAGCGGAGGTCGCGCTTCAGGCCGCTGGCACGGGCAGCCTGGCCCACGCCACCGATGCGAAGCATCTCCTCGCGGCTCACCATACCGCACTGCTCGAAACGGCCCAGCAGCGAGGGCGAGGTGCGAATATCATCGACCACCTCCAGGTAGCGGCGACGCACATCCTTCACATTTTGGGTGATGGTCGCCACCTTCTCCGCGGTGAGGGGGTAGTTCGAGCCAAAGGGTCGAATCAGCCCCTTGCCGAAGCGGTTGCCACACCACGCCTGGGTGGTATTGATGGCCACCGTACGCAGGGCCTCACACGCCACCTGTCCCAGCTGGTAACCCACATCCATCGAGAGGGCTCCCGTATCGGCAATCTGCATCGCTATGCGCTCCAACTCGAGGGCTACGATGCGCTCTGTGGCGAGCTCCTTCGTCGCAACGAAGGGGGTGGGAGCCGCCTTCTCCAACGCCTCAACAAAGGCCGTGGAGTGGGCAATGGCGCTGTCGCCGGCCACGCTCTCCGAGAGCATCACCTGACGCAGACGATTGTCGGTCGTGGCGAGGGCATGCTCTATGCCACGATGTTGGTAGCCCAAAGCAATCTCGAGGTGGAGCACACGCTCACCGTTGCAGATAAATCGGAAGGCTCCCGGCTCGATGATACCGGCGTGAATCGGGCCCACATTGACCTCGTGAAGCGACTCGCCCTCCATCGTATAGAAGGGGTAGTTGTCCATCGTGCTCTCCTTGCGGAAGCGGTCGAACGGGAAACGCAGCGGCTTGAGCCACGGCATCTTGGCAAAGCGCACGCCGTAGCGCTCCCAAATCTCGCGCTCGAAGGGGTGTACCTCGGGGTGGAGGGCCGTCAGCGAGGGGAGCTCGGGGTTGTCGTAGTAGGCTATCGCATGCGAAGTGATGAGCACCTCGGCCGTAGCGTCATTAAGCAGCAGGGCATAGAGACGCAGACGCTCCCCCTTTTCGGGCAGGGCGAAGTAGTGGGCCAGGTGGTACTCCTCCTCGCGGAGTTTGAGGTCGAGGTCGGTGTAGAACTCGGCATAATCGACCACGGGAATCTGATCCAGAGGGATGGCGGCCGAGCGGTTATTGGTTACGAAGTAGTTCATACTCGTCAGAAATTAACAATGTTAGAGATAAGCGTCGTCAGGGACTCGGGCTGCCACAGGCCAATCACCATGGCGGCTACCAGCAGCACGAGGGCCGACCACGAGAGGGCTTTATCCACACGCGTGGGGTGCAACTCCTCCTGGTTGGGCTGGTAGCAGAGGCGGATGATGCGGGAGGAGACGGTATAGATGACGATGCACATCAGAATCAGCATGATGGCGGCAATCCACCACTTGCCACTCGTGAATATCGACTTGAAGATCATCACCTCCGAGAGGAAGAGGGGCGAGGGCGGGAAGGCCAAGACCATCACACCTCCCAGGAGCAGACCGATGGCCCCCACCTTGTTGATCTGCATGTAGTCGCCCAGGCGGTTGATGCGGTAGCTGTCGTAGACCTGACGCGCCACGGCCATCTGCAGGAAGAGCGAGCTCTTGATGAGCGTGTGGCTCACCACATGGAAGAGGGCGGCCCATACACCTACGCCACCGATGCCCAGGCCGATGGCCACGATACCCATGTTCTCCACCGTAGAGTAGCTCAAGAAGCGCTTGTAGTGGTTGGTGCGGCGCAGGAAGAGGGCGCCCACGGCGAGCGAGATGATACCGGCCAGCAACATTACGCCACGCACCCAGGGGAAGATCTCACTGGCGGCCAGCATGCGATAGATGCGGAAGATGGCCAAGAAGCCGGCATTCACCAATCCGGTCGAGATGAGGGCCGAGGCGGGTGAGGGGGCGGCGAAGTTGGCATCAATACCGATGGTGTAGAGGGGGAAGATCTCCATCTTACAGCTGTAACCGCAGAGCACCAGCAGGAAGGCTATTTTCAGGAAGAGGGGGTTGCCCTCTACGAGCTGGCGACTCAGCGTGGCGTAGTCGAGCGAGGCACCCGAGGCCATCGACGAGAAGAGCAGGATGCCGAGGTAGGCCATGGCGATACCCGTCGAGCAGACGAAGACATACTTCCAGGTTGCCTCGAGGGTCTGGTTGTCGCGGCGATGGTAGATGATACCTGCGGCGCAGAGGGTTGTCGCCTCGAGGAAGATCCAGGTCACGGCGATGTTGTTGGCGAAGTAGACGCCCGTGATGGCCGTAATGAGGAGCTGCAGCAGGCAGAAGTAGAGGCGATACTCCTTGAGACTGTTCTCGCGCAGGTAGCCCTTCGAGTGTACGAAGACAAAGAGCGAGACGATGCAGAGCAGCAGGTAGAAGAGCGAACCCAGGTCGTCGAACGAGAAGAGCGTGAGCGAGGTTGTGCCCCACCAACCGCCCCACAGCAGGAGGGAGGCCAGCGCAAACTGCACCACGAAAAAGCCTCCGCCAATCAGGGCTACCATCTTCTTATTGCGGGCCAAAAGCGTCAGGCAGGCCAGCGTTGCCGAAAGGATAAAGTAGAGTAACATAACGATTTACGGGGCTTAATCTTTGACATGAGTAAGGGCGTCGGCATCCTCGGCGTGCAGCTTGTCGTCGAGCTTCGTAAAGAAGATACCGAGCAGCAGAATCGACATCAGAATATCGAGCATGATGGCGATATTGATCAGGTGGGGCATCTCCACGCCGATGGCGGTCGAGAAGAGGAAGACGCCGTTCTCGATGACCAGGAATCCAACCAGATGGCAGAAGATACGCTCACGCATGACGATGAAAATCAGACCACTCAGGAGCGAGTAGAGGGCCACGCCAAAGAAGACCACATTGACCTGCGACTCGGAGGCCATGTAGTAGGTCAGCGAGGCACTTGCCACCAACGCCAACAGCGAAAAGAGCAGGGCCCGGGTCTGCTTGGCTCCCGTGGCGCGAATACGGTTCAGACGCGTGCGACGGATAATCGAGAAGAGGATAGCCGGCACGATAACCCCCTTGAAGAGGGCCGTTTCGACCACGATGAAGCTCAACTCGGCCCAATTCAGCGTGTGCAGACGCTCGAGGGCGATGGCCATCAGAATCCACCCCTGCAAGGCCATGATCGAGGCGGCATTGCGGAAACGCTCGGTCGTCACCAGGAAGATAAGCGTCAGTGTATAGAGGATGATAAGCGAGAGAATCATTAGAACGAGATATTTTGTTGAATAAGGTAACCCATGAAGAAGACGATGGCAGCCATGGCGGTCGTCGTGAGCAGGAAGATGGTGTTGCGCGAGAGTTTGTTGCGACCCTGGGTCGATTCGACCACACCCACGGGGAGGGCGGCCAGCAGGATGGCCAGCGGCGTAACAATCCACCAATGGTAACCCAGCGGCATCGCCACGGCATTGGCGGCCACAACGGCCAGCGCAGCACTCTTCATCCAACCTCCCATCTGTATCAGTGCAAGATCCACACCGCAGTAGTCCAGGCACATCACCTCGTGAATCATCGTCAGCTCAAGGTGGGTACGAGGGTCATCCACGGGGATGCGACCCGCCTCCACAAACAGGATGCGCAGGAGAAGCACCGCCATCAACATCAGCACGATGGTGAGCTGCATATCGAATTGACGAGCCACAGAGAAGATGTCGTCGAACGAGGTGTAGCCGAAGAGCAGGGCCAGCGTGCCGAAGATCAGCATCAGCGAGGGCTCGACCAGGGCTCCGTAGAGGGCTTCGCGGCTGGCACCCATCCCCTCAAACGAGCTACCCGTATCCATGGCGGCCAGGATGAGGAAGAAGCGCCCGATGGCGAGCGTATAGGCAAAACAGATCATGTCGCCCTTGAACGAGAGGGGGGCATGCAGGTCACCCACCGGAATAAAGAGCAGCGCCACGAGGGCCGAGGCGAAGTAGAGAACCGGCGTAAGGCGGAAGAGCAGGGTGGTCGTGGGCGAATAGACCGCCCCCTTGCGCAGCAGCAGTCTCACATTCCAAAGGTGCTGCGTAAAGCGGATGCCCAGGCGGCCCGAAAGTCGGGCGCGAACTCGGTTGATGAGGCCCGGAATGGTGATGGCTACCACCAGCAAAAGCAACAGGTTGAGTATCTTAAGCATCGTTAAATCCAATTAAAAATCGAGAAAATGAGTACCAGCGCCAGGAAAGCAAGTGCCATGAGGATGTAGTGGTTGATTTTGCCCGTGCGCAGACGCATCACATAGCTGTTGATGCGGCGCATGAGCTCCATCCACCACGCCGTAAAGAGGGTCTCGACCTTATCTTTGTGGCGCAGGGCGAAGTGGTGCGACGAGGGGAAGATCTCCTGATGGGCCACCGCCTCCGTTTCACCCCGGTCGTGGGTCATGGTGGTGGCAATCGACTGCAACCCCTCGCTGAAGCTCTCGCCCGTATACTGCATCTTGATATTGGGGGCCGTGAAGCCGCAACCCCAGGTGGGGCCCGTCTCTACGGTGCGCTGCTTGAGCGTGCGCTGCTTGAGCCACCACACCACAGCAACGATGGCAATGAGCAACCAGGCCGTAAGAGAGATGTTGGAGAGACTTTCGGGGAAGATGCGGGCCGCCAGCATCTCGGTCGGCTCGTCGAGTGCCGGCATGAAGAAGTGAGCAGCACGCGAGACAAGGGCAACGGCTCCCTGCGGATAGAGACCCACCGCGAGGATGCCCACCAACGGCAGGGCCATGCCGGCCATGCGGTAGTTATCGACCTCGGAGGCCTCGGCCACGGCGTGCGAGCGGGGCGAGCCGAGGAATACCGTGCCATAGAGCTTCGTGAAGGCAAGAACCACCACGCCGCCAATCAGTGCCAGACCAATCAGGCCGGCCACCGAGACAACGACCATCTTGCCGGTGGCCACATTGTTCAGCAGCCCCACATAGATGAGCCACTCCGAGACAAAGCCGTTGAGCGGCGGGAGGGCGCAGATGGCGGCCGTAGCCACCAGGAAGAGCGTCGCCGTCATGGGCATGCTCTTCGCCAGACCGCCCAGGCGGTCAAACGAGGTGGTGTGGTGCGTCTGCGAGTAGATGTTGCCGGCACCGAAGAAGAGCATCGTCTTGAAGAAGGAGTGGTTCACGGTGTGGAGCAGGGCTCCGCAGATGCCGGCCAGGGCGACCGCATCGTTGCCACTTGCGCGGCCCACCATCGAGAGACCCACGGCAAGCAGAATCACTCCGATATTCTCAATCGAGGAGTAGGCCATCAGGCGCTTGACATCGTTCTGCGTAGCGGCCAACATCACACCCCACAGACCGGTGATGATACCGGCAGCGAGGAGGATGATACCGGCCGTCTCAAGCCCCTGGCCACAGAGCGGAGCCGCCGTGCGCAGGATGCCGTAGATACCCGTCTTGATCATCACGCCCGACATGATGGCCGAGACATGCGAGGGGGCCGCAGGGTGCGCCTCCGGCAGCCAGGTGTGCATGGGGAACATACCCGCCTTCATGCCGAAGCCGATCAGGAAGATGATAAAGAGGGGCAGACCGCCGCCCTCGGCGTAGCAGTGCTTGAGGGCCGAGAAGTCGGCCGAGCCCGTCTCGATCCAGAGCTTGACGAAACCTCCCACCAGGAAGAGGAAGCCGATGTGCATCATCACCAGGTAGCTCAAAGCCGCCTTCGTCACCTCGGGACGGTGTCCGTCGAAGAGGATCAAAAGGAACGAGGCGATGGTCATCAGCTCCCAGCAGAAGAGGAAGGCGTAGCCTCCGTTGGCCGTCACCACCCCCATCATCGAGAAGACGAGCGTGAGGAGCGAGGTGAGGTGGAGCGAGATGTGGGCCGGCGAGCGCTCTCCGAGGTAGGGCTTCAGGTAGCCGCAGGCGTAGATGAGCGTCGCACAACCGCCGATGGCGATGATGAGCACAAAGAGGGCCGAGAGCGAATCCATCGCGCAACTCTCAATGCCGAAAATAGGGTTAAAACCCCGCCACAATGCCCTTTGCGAGAAGGGGTTGATCAGGGTGCCGATGGCTCGGCTGACGGGCAGCACGGCCCCCGCAACGAGGAGCAACAGGGCTGCACGGCACTTCCACTTCAGGGGGCACATAAAGATGACACCCGCCACAAGCACAAGGGCCAAAAGTGTGAGTAAAAACATACCTTATAAAAAACTTCTTTATGGTTCGGTTTGGGTCGAATTTCCGCCTCACTTTAGTAGTTCACGACGGCGGTCATGGTCGTGGCAACGACGGCTGCGGTCTCGGTGCGCAGGCGTTGGTTGCCCAGCGTCAGCTCCTCGAAGCCGTTTTGCAGTGCAAAGGTAATCTCTTCGGGCGAAAAATCGCCCTCCGGACCGATTAAAATCAACACATTCTCCCCCTTTTTGATGATTTGGGGCAGATATTGCTTCCCTTGGGGGCTCTGCGGGGGCTCACAGTGGGCAATCAGGCGTCGTCCCTCGAAGGGCATCGTAACCACCTCGCGGAAGGGGGTGAGCTCCTCCAGGATGGGGTGATAGGCCTTGAGCGACTGTTTGAGGGCCGAGGTAATCACCTTCTCGCCTCGCTCGCGCTTGAAGGCGCGGCGCTCGCTGTGGGCACTCTCCACGGGGATGATGCGGTCGATACCCACCTCGGTCGCCTTCTCCAGGAACCACTCGTAGCGGTCGTTGTTTTTGGTGGGGGCCACCGCCATCGTGAGGTGATAGGGGCGCTTCTCGAACTCGGTGATGCACTCCACAGCCTCCACCGTACAGCGCTTGGGGTTGGCCTCAACGATTTGGCAGGTATAGAGATTTCCGCGGCCATCGGTCAGGTGGAGAGACTCGCCCGCCTCGAGGCGCAGTACGCGCACGGCGTGTTTCGACTCCTCCTCCGAGAGGGTGTAGCGGGGAGGTGCGAAATCGGGGGCAAAAAATAGTTGCATAGGCTCTGAAAATATGCGGTTTTTTATCTACTTTTTATTATCTTTGTGCGCATATTGTATGACAAAGGTAAGTATAAAGCCAATACGATGAGAAAATTTATTCAATTATTTTTTATGGGAGCGCTGTTTATGAGTGCCGCATCCTGCGATAAGAAGGCCTCGACGGCCGAGAATCCGCTGCTCGACATAGCAGCCTGGACCACCCCCTACGGGGTTCCCCCCTTCGATGAGATCCTGCCCGAACACTACCTGCCCGCCTTCGAGCGTGCCATGGCAATCCACGAGGCCGAAATCGAGGCCATCGTCACCAACCCCGACGAGCCCTCGTTCGAGAATGTCATCGAGGCCTACGACGCCTCGGGCGATATGTTGAGTCAGGTATCGCTCATCTTCGAGATGGTATCGTTGGCCGAATCGAACGATAAGTTGCAGGCCATTCAAGGCGAGATCATGCCCCGCCTGGCAGCCCACGGCGATAAGATCGGTATGAACGAGGCCCTCTTCGAGAAGGTGAAGGCGGTCTACGATCGTCGCAAGTCGCTCGACCTGCGTGCCGACCAGCTGCGCCTGTTGGAGAAGATCTACACCGACTTCGTACGCTCGGGAGCGCTGCTCAACGAGGCCCATAAGGAGCAGCTCAAGCAGATCAACGAGCAGCTCTCGACGGCAGCCGTGAAGTATGGACAGCACCTGCTGACCGAGAACAGCAGCTACGAGCTTCTGCTCTCGACCAACGACGAGTTGGAGGGTCTGCCCTCGGGAGTGCGTGAGGCAGCCCGCTCGGCGGCCGAGGCGGCCGGCCACAAGGATAAGTGGCTCTTTACCCTCTCGCAGCCCTCGATGATTCCCTTCCTGACCTACTCCTCGCGCCGCGACCTGCGCGAGCAGATCTATACGGCCTACCTCGAGCGCGGTAACCACGACAACGAGCTCGACAACAAGGCCCTTATCAACGACTTCATCCGCCTGCGTATCGAGAAGGCGAAGCTGTTGGGCTACGAGAGCTATGCTCACTATGTGCTCGACGAGCAGATGGCCGGCGATCCGAAGGAGGCCTACGAGTTGCTCGACGAGCTGTGGGAGCCTGCACTCAACAAGGCCAAAGAGGAGCTCGAGCAGATGAAACCCCTCTTGAAGGAGGATCATCCCGAGGCGGAGTTCGCTTCGTGGGATTGGTGGTACTACGCCGAGAAGCTGCGCAAGAAGAACTACTCGCTCGACGAGGAGATGTTGCGCCCCTACTTCTCGCTGGAGAGCGCCCAGGGGGGTATCTTCTTCCTGGCCAACCGCCTCTACGGCATCACCTTCCGTCCGATCAATGTGCCGGTCTACCACGAGGAGGTTACCGCCTATGAGGTGCTCGACGCCGATGGCTCGCACCTCGGCGTGCTCTACTTCGACTACCACCCCCGTGCCGGCAAGTCGAGCGGTGCCTGGGCCGGCTACTTCCGTCTGCAGAGCTACCGCGACGGCAAGCGCGTAGCCCCCGTGGTGGGTATCACCTGCAACTTTACGCGTCCTACCGACTCGACCCCTGCCCTGCTGACGGTCGATGAGGTGGAGACCCTCTTCCATGAGTTCGGTCATGCGCTGCACTTCCTCTTCCACGATGTGAAGTACACGGGTCTGGAGGCTGTGGAGGGCGATTTTGTGGAGCTCCCCTCGCAGGTGATGGAGAATTGGGCCTTCGAGAGCGAGATGCTGGAGCGCTACGCCACGCACTATCGCACGGGCGAGGTCATCCCGAAGAACCTGCAACAGAAGTTGCACCGTGCCTCGCTCTTCAACCAGGGCTTTATGACCACCGAGCTGGTGGCTGCCGCCCTCTCCGACCTCGACATCCACACGATGACCGAGTATGAGGAGTTCGATGTAAACGCCTTCGAGCGTCGCATGCTCAACGAGAAGCGCGGTCTGATTGAGCAGATTGCACCCCGCTACCGCTACCCCTACTTCCGCCACATCTTCGACGGCGGCTACTCGGCCGGTTACTACTTCTACCTCTGGGCCGAGCTGCTCGACAAGGATGCCTTCGACTACTTCAAGCAGAGTCGCGACCTCTTCAACAAGGAGTTGGCCCACAAGTTCCGCTACGAAGTGCTGGCGCGTGGTGGCGAGGCCGACGGCATGACCCTCTATCGCAACTTCCGTGGCGACGAGCCCTCGAAGAAGCCGATGCTCAAGGGTCGTGGTCTGTGGGTCGAGCCCGAACAGCCTGACAGCCTGACGGTGGAGGGGGCCAACTAACAGACCTCCAACCAACGGATGCCCCTCGACCCAACTACGAGAGACAAAAACGGAGACAACCGAGAAATGGGTGAAGCATCCCCAACCAACGGATGCCCCTAAACCCAACTACGAAAGACAAAAACGAAGATAAACGAGAAATGGGTAAAGCACCTCCAACCAACGGATGCCCTTAACCCCAACTACAAATGAGAAAACCTAAAACACAAATAGAAAGATGAAAAAATTTTTGTTGAGTATGACTCTTTTTGCTGCTGCGGCCGGCTGTGTCGACCGCACGATGCCGGTAGCCGAGCTGCCGGAGATTGACACCACCAACCCCCTGCTGGGCGAGTGGACCGACCCCTACCAGACCCCTCCTTTCGATGAGATTCGTGACGAGCACTACGAGCCCGCCTTCGAGGCAGCCATTGCCGTAGCGCGTGCCGAGCTCGACGCCATCATCAACAACCCCGCCAAGCCCACTTTCTATAATACGATTGTGGCACTGGAGCGTCAGGGTGCCCTTCTGGGCCGTATTTCGGGCGTATTCTTCAACATCCTGGGTACCGATACCAACGATACGCTGCAGGGTGTAGCCCAGCGCATCCAGCCCAAGCTGGTAGCCCTCTCGAACGACGCCTCGCTCAACCCCGTGCTCTTCGAGCGCGTGAAGGCGGTCTATGAGAATCCCGAGTGGGGTCTCAAGAAGGAGGATAAGGTGCTGCTCGAGAAGACCTACAAGGCCTTTGTGCGCGGTGGTGCGGCCCTCGACGAGGAGGCCAAGGCCCGCTACCGTGACATCTCGACCGAGCAGTCGAACCTCTCGCTCGACTTCAGCCAGAACGCCCTGAACTCGACCAACGACTTCGTGCTCAACATCACCGACAAGAAGGTGGTGGAGGAGCTCCCCGCCTTCGTACAGGAGGGTATGGCTGCCGAGGCCAAGGCGCGTGGTCAGAAGGGCTGGACCGTGACGCTCCAGTATCCGAGCTATGGTCCCTTCATGACCTACTCGACCAACCGCGAGTTGAAGGAGAAGCTCTGGATGGCCCGTTCGCAGATTGCCGTGGGTGGTCAGTGGAGCAACCTCGACATCGTGAAGCGCATCGTGAACCTGCGCGTGGAGGAGGCCAACCTGTTGGGCTACCCCACCTATGCCGATTATGTTTTGGAGGAGCGCATGGCCGAGAATCCCGCCACGGTAAATGCCTTCCTGCAGGAGCTGCTCGACGCCACCAAGGAGTATGCCGTCAAGGACTACGAGACCGTCGTGGCCTATGCTCGTGAGCAGGGCTTCGAGGGCGAGTTCATGCCCTGGGATTGGGGTTACTACATGGAGAAGTACAAGAATGCCACCTACGCCCTGAACGACGAGATGATTAAGCCCTACTTCGAATTGGAGAGCGTGAAGAAGGGTGTATTCCTGCTGGCCAACAAGCTCTATGGCTTGAACTTCACCCCCCGCACCGATATTCCCGTCTACCACCCCGAGGCCACGGCCTATGAGGTAACCGACGAGAAGGGTCGCATGATGGCCATCCTCTACCTCGACTTCTTCCCCCGCGCCTCGAAGCGTGCAGGTGCCTGGATGACCGAGTTCCGCGGCACGCAGGTACGCGACGGCGTGGAGACCCGTCCGCTGGTATCGCTCGTGATGAACTTCACCAAGCCCACCGAGACGACCCCCTCGCTGCTCACCTTCGACGAGTTTGAGACCTTCCTCCACGAGTTTGGTCACGCCCTGCACGGCATGTTGGCCGAGGGTACCTACGAGTCGATCAACGGCACGAATGTCTACCGCGACTTCGTGGAGCTCCCCTCGCAGGTGCTCGAGAACTGGGCCGTGGAGAAGGAGTACCTCGACCTCTGGGCCGTACACTACCAGACGGGCGAGAAGATGCCCGCCGAGCTGATCGAGAAGATTGTAAACTCGCAGAACTACCTGGCTGCCTACATGAATGTGCGCCAGCTCCAGTTCGGTATCACCGATATGGCATGGCACAGCCTGACCGAGCCCATGACGGGTGGTGTAATCGACTTCGAGGTAGCAGCTTCGGCTTCGACGCAGATTATGCCCGTGATTCCTGGCACGGCCATGGCCCCCTCGTTCGGCCACATCTTCTCGGGAGGTTATGCTGCCGGCTACTACGGCTACAAGTGGGCCGAGGTGCTCGATGCCGACGCCTTCTCGCTCTTCAAGGAGAAGGGGCTGTTCAGCCGTGAGGTGGCCGACTCGTTCCGCGAGAATGTCCTCTCGAAGGGCGCTACCGAGCACCCGATGGATCTCTATGTGAAGTTCCGCGGCCACAAGCCCGAGACCAAGGCGCTGATTGATCGTATGAACCTCGATAAGGAGTAAGCCTATGTTGGAGCGTCACGAGAGAGAGGCCATCATCGCGTTGATTAACCGCGAGGTGGTCCCCGCCATCGGCTGTACCGAGCCGATAGCCGTTGCCCTCTGTACGGCACGCGCCACCGAGCTCTTGGGCATGCGCCCCGAGCGTGTGAAGGTACAGTTGAGTGCCAACATCTTAAAGAACGCCATGGGCGTGGGTATCCCCGGTACGGGAGGCATGATCGGCCTCCCCATCGCCGTGGCCCTCGGCTCGTTGGTGGGTAAGTCGGAGTATAAGCTCGAGGTGCTGCGCGACGCCGATGAGGCGGCCGTCGAGCAGGGCAAGCAGTTCATTGCCGACGAGCGCATCACCATCGGTCTGAAGCTCGAGGCTACCGACAAACTCTACATCGAGGTTGAGACCATTGCCGGCGAGAAGCATGCCACAGCCATCATCTCGGGGGGTCACACCCACTTCGTCTATGAGGAGGTCGATGGCAAGGTTCTCTTCGACAACCGTCGCCCCGCAGGCGAGGAGGCCGAAGTGGAGGAGGTGGAGCTCACCCTGCGCAAGGTCTACGACTTCGCCCTCACCTCGCCCGTCGAGGAGCTGCGCTTCATCCTCGAGGCCAAGCAGCTCAACAAGGCGGCTGCCGAGGCCTCGCTCAAGGGCAACTACGGTCACCAGCTCGGCAAGACGCTGCGCAGCACGAAGCAGCTCTCGGTGATGGGTGACTCGATCTACTCGCGCGTACTCTCCTACACCGCTGCCGCCTGCGACGCCCGCATGGCCGGTGCCATGATTCCCGTGATGAGCAACTCGGGCAGCGGTAACCAGGGCATCACCGCCACCCTTCCCGTGGTGGTCTATGCCGAGGAGGTGAAGGCCACCGAGGAGCAGACCATCCGCGCCCTCGCCCTGAGCCACCTCACGGTCATCTACATCAAGCAGAGCCTGGGTCGCCTCTCGGCACTCTGCGGCTGCGTGGTGGCTGCCACCGGCTCGAGCTGCGGCATCACCTACCTGATGGGGGGTGGCTACGAGGAGGTATCCTACGCCGTGAAGAACATGATTGCCAACCTCACCGGCATGATTTGCGACGGTGCGAAGCCCAGCTGCGCGCTGAAGCTCGCCAGCGGCGTCTCGACCGCCGTACTCTCCGCCATGATGGCCATCGACCACCAGTGCGTATCCTCGGTGGAGGGTATCATCGACGACGATGTCGATCGCTCGATTCGCAACCTTACGCATATCGGGCGTGACGGCATGAATGAGACAGACAAGTTGATTCTGAATATTATGACCAACAAAACCTGTTAATTTTTGATTTTATAGGGCAAATTTTGCCTTGCCTTGTTCGCCCCGAATGGGAAGTACTCCAAGTACATCCCATCCGGGGCTTACTTCGTTAAGACAAAATTTACCTTATAAATCAAGAATTGTGGATGTAACATCTTAGGCCACACGCTGCATCTGCTAACAAAAAAATGACGACCGAAAAATTACGAAAAGCATCCCCCTCCCCGATTTTTGGAGGCGAAATTTTCTTTTTCTCAAAAAAAATCGTAACTTTGAAATCAACAAATTTTAATCTACCGAATTATGGCTTACAAAGTAATTGACATTGAGGGCGTAGGTGAGGTCTATGCCGAGAAGTTGGTAGCTGCAGGTGTTGCTACGGCCGATGCATTGTTGGAGAAGTGTGCTGCCCCGAAGGGTCGCAAGGAGCTGGCCGAGGCCACGGGTATCAGCGAGAAGCTGATTCTGAAGTGGACCAACCACGCCGACCTCTACCGCCTGCATGGTGTAGGCCCGCAGTTTGCCGAGTTGCTCGAGGCTGCCGGTGTGGATACCGTCAAGGAGCTCAAGCATCGCGTGGCCGAGAATTTGGCCAAGAAGCTCGAGGAGGTGAATGCCGAGAAGAATCTGGTGGGTCGTGTGCCTTCGGCCGGCGAGCTCCAGAAGATGATCGACGAGGCCAAGGAGCTGGAGGCTGTGATGAGCTACTAATCATCCTCCGTCAAACAAAGAGAAAGGGAGTCTATTTGACTCCCTTTCTCTTTGTTTGTATCGGCAGGCGCTCCCACAGCGAGCGCGGTATCAGTCGCCAGAAGAAGACCAAAAGTCGGTAGCGCCAGTCGATGACTACCGAGCGTTCGCCACGCTTCACCGCCTTGAAGATACGCTCTCCGACCCTCTCGGGCCGCATCATCAGCGGATACTTCTGGTCATCGTTCAAGAGGTTGGTATCGACAAATCCGGGGCGGATATCGGTAAAGCGGATATTGCGTCGCTGCAACCGTGAGAGTTGGGCCAACGCATCCAGGTAGCAATTCTGGTAGCGCTTCGTAGCCGAATAGGCGGGTGCAACGCCCAACCCCTTGGTGCCGGCAATCGAGCTTACGACGGCGATATGGCCGCCACCCACTCGGCAGAAGTGGTGCCAGGCGCAGTTCACCATGCGGGTCATGCCTGCGGCGTTGGTCTCCACGGTACGCAGCTCCACAGCGGGGTCGAGCTGCGGGTTCTGAAAGCCGATACCCGAGACATGCAGGTAGATATCCATGCCCCCCAACTCCTCGACAAGGGCCTCCAACGCTGCGGGGGCCTCATCGGAGGTGATATCGACTTGACGCACCACCACCTGCTCGGGGGCCTCGGCACGCAGCGCCTCCAAGAGCTCCACGCGACGACCTGCAACGCCAACGCTCCAACCCGCCTTCAGGCAGGCCCTCGCCGTCTCCAATCCGATGCCCGAAGTGGCACCCACAATAACAATTTTCCGACTCATAGGCTCCCTTTTTCCGGCGTTTACTCGACCTCCTGACGGACACACTCGATACCCACTCGGCGCAGCAACTCCAGCCCCTCCTCCGAGCGATAGTCGTCGCTATAGACCACGCGCTTGATACCCGCCTGGATAATCAACTTCGAGCACTCGATGCAGGGGGCTGCCGTGATATAGAGGGTCGAGCCGTCGCAGTTGTTGGCCGACTTGGCCACCTTCGTGATGGCGTTGGCCTCGGCATGAAGCACATAGGCCTTGGTGCGCCCCGTAGCCTCATCCTCGCAGATGTTCTCGAAGCCCGACGGCGTGCCGTTGTAGCCATCCGAAATAATCATCTTATCCTTCACGATCAGGGCCCCCACCTTGCGGCGCACGCAGTAGGAGTTCTCGGCCCAGATGCGGGCCATCTTCAAGTAGCGAATATCGAGCTGTCGCTGTTTCTCTTCGGCGTAACCCATCTCTAACTTTTGGTTTTACCTCTTTCAAACACAATTACGAGTTCCTTATAAGCGCTTTGCAGGCTCCTTACAGGCTCCCTATAAGCCCCTTGCAGGCTCCTTACATCCCCTTACCGTGGCACTGCTTGTACTTCTTGCCCGAGCCGCAGGGACAGGGGTCATTACGGCCCACCTTCTTCTCCACATGAATCGGCATCGGCTTCTGCTTGTCGCCCTGACCGGCCTGGGCCGCCGCCTGCATACGCGAGGCCTGCAACTTATTGACATCGACCTTGGCGCGCTGCTGACGACCACGCTGCATATCCTCGGGGTTGTTCTCGCGCACGGGAACATAGGCACGACCCAACACCGAGAGTACCTGACGGTTGATCTTGGTCAACATCTTCGAGAAGAGGCCGAACGACTCGAACTTATAGATAAGTAGCGGATCCTTCTGCTCGTAGGTAGCGTTCTGCACACTCTGGCGCAGGTCGTCCATCTCGCGCAGGTGCTCGCGCCATGCGTCGTCGATCGTGGTGAACATCACCACCTTCGAGAAGACCTTGTAGATCTCGGCACCATCCGAATCTTTGCACCGCTGTAAGTTCACCGGGATGTTGAAGCCCAGGTGACCATCGGTAAGCGGGAAGAAGATATTGCCGTCGAGCTGCTCCTTGCGATCCTCGTAGATGCGCTGCATAACGGGGCGCACGGTGTCGGCCACCTGCTTGGCACGGCGGGCATAACCCTCCTGCAGGGCCTTGACAATCGCCTCCGAGAGCTCCTTGGGCTTCGCCTTCGCGTAGGCCTGCTCGTCCATCGGAAGCTCCACGGCTACCTCACGAATCAGCTCGAAGCGGAAATCCTCGTAGGGGATACCCTCGTGCTCCTCGACAAAGAGCTCGGCATAGTCGTACATGATGTTGTTCAGGTCGATCTCGATGCGCTCGCCATAGAGGGCGTGACGGCGACGCGTATAGATCACCTCACGCTGCGAGTTCATCACATCGTCATACTCCAGCAGGCGCTTACGCACGCCGAAGTTATTCTCCTCGACCTTCTTCTGGGCACGCTCGATGGCGTTGGTGAGCATATTCGACTGCAACGCCTCGCCCTCCTCGTGGCCCATGCGATCCATGGCCGAGGCGATGCGGGCAGCACCGAACAGACGCATCAGATTATCCTCCAGCGAGACGAAGAACTGCGACGAACCGGGGTCACCCTGACGACCCGAACGGCCGCGCAACTGACGGTCCACACGACGGCTCTCGTGGCGCTCGGTACCGATGATGGCCAGACCACCGGCCGCCTTCACCTCCTCGGTGAGCTTGATATCGGTACCACGACCGGCCATGTTGGTGGCAATGGTTACCTGACCCGGACGACCCGCCTCGGCCACCACCTGGGCCTCCAGCTGGTGCTGCTTGGCATTGAGGACATTGTGTTTGATGCCGCGCAACTTGAGCATGCGGCTCAAGAGCTCCGAAATCTCCACCGAGGTGGTACCCACCAGCACGGGGCGGCCCTCGCCTACCAAGCGAACAACCTCGTTGATGACGGCGTTATACTTCTCGCGCATGGTCTTGTAGACCAAGTCGGGACGATCCTCTCGCAGGACGGGGCGGTTGGTCGGAATCACCACCACATCCAACTTGTAGATGTTCCAGAACTCCGAGGCCTCGGTCTCGGCCGTACCGGTCATACCGCCCAACTTGTGGTACATGCGGAAGTAGTTCTGGAGGGTAATGGTGGCGAAGGTCTGCGTGGCAGCCTCCACCTTGACGCGCTCCTTGGCCTCGATGGCCTGGTGCAGGCCGTCGGGGTAGCGGCGACCATCCAAGATACGGCCCGTCTGCTCATCCACAATCTTCACCTTGTTGTCCATCACCACATACTCGGTATCCTTCTCGAACATCGAGTAGGCCTTCAAGAGCTGATTGACGGTGTGTACACGCTCCGACTTGATGGCGTAGTCGTTGATCACGGCATCACGCTGCTGCACCTTCTCCTCGGCCGAGGCCTCCGACTTCTCGATATCGGCCACCGCAGCGCCAATGTCGGGCAGCACGAAGAAACCATCCTCGTTGAAGTAGCGCGAGAGGGCCTCGTGACCCTTGTCGGTGAGCTCCACCGAGTTCATCTTCTCGTCGATGACGAAGTAGAGCTCGTCGGTAATCTCGGGCATGCGACGGTTGTTGTCGGCCATGTAGATATTCTCGGTCTTCTGCATCTGTACCTTGATGCCGGGCTCCGAGAGGAACTTAATCAGCGGCTTGTACTTCGGCAGACCCTTGTGGGCACGGTACATCAGGATACCACCCTCTTCGTTCTTCCCCTCGGCCATCAGCTTGCGCGACTCGGCCACCAAGTTCGTGACGAAGTTCTTTTGGAGGTTGTAGAGGCTCTCGATGGCGGGACGATACTGCTCGAAGAGCTGATCTTCGCCCTTGGGTACGGGACCCGAGATGATGAGCGGCGTACGGGCGTCGTCGATAAGTACCGAATCGACCTCATCGACGATGGCGAAGTGGTGTTTACGCTGCACGAGATCCTTGGGCGACGAGGCCATGTTGTCGCGCAGGTAGTCGAAGCCGTACTCGTTGTTCGTACCGAAGGTAATATCGGCCATATAGGCCTTGCGACGCGCCTCGGAGTTGGGCTGGTGCTTGTCGATGCAATCGACCGAGAGGCCGTGGAACTGGTACATCGGGCCCATCCACTCGGAGTCACGCTTGGCCAGGTAGTCGTTCACCGTAACGAGGTGTACACCCTTCTTGGCCAGGGCGTTGAGGAATACGGGGAGCGTAGCCACAAGCGTCTTACCCTCACCCGTGGCCATCTCGGCAATTTTACCCTTGTGCAGCACCACACCGCCAAAGAGCTGTACATCGTAGTGAACCATGTCCCACTTGATGTCGTTACCGCCGGCCAACCAATGGGTGGCGTAGACGGCCTTGTCGCCCTCGATGGTAACGAACTCTCGCTCGGCCGCCAGGTTGCGGTCGAAGTCGTTGGCCGTCACCTCCACCGTCTCGTTCTGTGCAAAACGGCGGGCCGTATCCTTCATGATGGCAAAGGCCTCGGGAAGAATCTGGTCCAGCTGCTCCTCGATCTTCTCGTCGATGAGCTTCACGGTCTGATCCACCTCCTTCGAGATGGACTCCTTCTTCGAGAGCGAAATCGAGTCGTTCTCGAGTTGGGCCTTCAGTTCGACGATGTGCTGCTCGTCGCCGGCGATGTAGTCGGCAATACGCTTCATCAAGGCTGCCGAGCGGGCACGCAACTCGTCGTTCGAGAGGGCCTCAATCGAGGGATAGATCGCCTTGATCTTCTCTACATAGGGCTGAATCTCCTTGCGGTCCTTGTCGGCCTTCGAGCCGAATACCGCTTTGAGTAATTTACTGATGATATCCATAGTATTCTCTTCTTTTTGACTCGTTAAAATATATAATCTGACAAAGATAACCAAAAAAATCGAAATAGTGAAACCGATACAAAAAAATAGCTCTTTCCACAGAAGAAAGAGCCTATTTGTCGGCCTCGGCGGCCAATGCCCGCAGGCGACGACGGGCCAGAGGACAGCTACGGCAGCGGTGCTGCTCGCAATACTCGCGGGCGAGTTGCAGCAGGGCCTGCGACTCGAAGGCGTTGATCGGGCGGAAGGGCTCCCAGATGCGCGTATAGCGATTCTCCTCGGCAGGCAGAGCCTCCCACAGCTCGATGGCGCGGCTGCGGAGCTCGTCACGACCGGCAAAGGCTCCGTAGAAGTACTGCATCGGGGCCACGAGGTTGATGCCGATGAGTTGGGCCTTGGCACTCCCGAGGCGTTTGGTCGAGTGGTCGCTCTGCGAGGGTCGGTAGTAGCTGCTCCAATACTGTGAAGAGTCGGCCCCGAAGAGACGCTCCACACGCTCGCGGTCGCGACAGAGCAGCAGCTCCTCGATGAGCAGCTCGTGCTGCCCGAGCAGCGAGGCGAGTTGCGAGAGGCGCAGACGCGGATGGTTGGCCGGACGGATGCGGTCGATGCGCCAGGCCGAGGGCTCCATCGGCGCGATATGGTACTTTTGAGCCAGGTAGTCGAAGGTGGAGCGCAGCGTGCGGGTGTAGTCGTCGTCGCGACACCCCTCCAAAAGACCCGAGCCTCCGAACAGAAGTGCCTCGACATGGAGCGCATGGCTCCGCTCACGCAGCAGAATATGGTAGGGAATGCGACGCGCTAAGGTGTGGTAGCTCTCCCGATTCGTAAGGTCGCCCACCGTACGGAAGAGCATCTCGTAGAGGGTCTGATTCCAATCGCTTTGCGTCTCGTCGAAGATGGCACGCAGCGTGACGGCCTTCTGCTCCAGGCGCTCAGTAGCGAGCGTCGTAAACAATTCGCAACGCTCCAGCTCGGTCATGCAGAGGGGCAGGTCGAGGCATCCGTGCGGGGCCATCGCCTCCCAACCACGGATGAGGCTTTCGGCATCAAAGGCAGCCATCTTATACAAGGATAAAGATTGGTTACGCGTCGGTGTTAGAAGAGGTTGAGTTCCAGCTTCGCCTCCTCGGTCATCATATCCTTGTTCCACTCGGGCTCGAAGGTGAGCACGACATCGACCTGCTCAACCCCCTTCACCTTGCCCACCTGGATATTGACATCCTCGACCAGCATGTCGGCCATCGGGCAGTTGGGGGCCGTGAGGGTCATGCGGATGGTGGCCACGCCATCGGGCGTAAAGTCGATCTCGTAGATGAGTCCCAGGTCGTAGATATTGACCGGAATCTCGGGGTCATAGATATTTTTGAGGGTCATGACAATCTCCTGCTCGACCCGTAAAATCTCCTCTTTGCTTATCATCTTGGTTGTTTCGGTTTTTCGGAAAAGTTATCCCTTGTGGGTAGAGAATGCCAGGGCATAGAGACGCATCTGCTTGATCATCGAGAGCAGGCCGTTCGAGCGCGTGGGCGAGAGGTTTTCGCTCAAGCCGATGGCGTCGATGAAGTAGAGCTCGGTCGAGAGAATCTCCTCGGGCGTACGGCCGCTCATCACGCGAATCAGCAGCGAGATGATTCCCTTGGTGATGATGGCGTCGCTATCGGCCGTGTACCACACCTTGCCGTCGCGCATGGCGGCATCGACCCACACACGCGACTGACACCCCTGAATCAGGTACTGCTCGGTGCGGTGGGCGGCGTCGATGGCGGGCAGATCCTCGCTCAACCCAATCAGGTAGTCGTATTTGTCGAGCCAATCGTCAAAGATCGAAAACTCCTCGATAATCTCGTCTTGTATTTTGTCACTCATCGCTTTATGAATATGCTTTCACTATTGGGTAATTTCAGAAAGAGGCTCTCCCTCGGAGGTAGCCGGCGAGGGAATCCCCAAAATATGGGCCACAGTGGGGGCTACGCTCTCCATCTTCACCGAGCGCGTGATGCGCTGTGCGGGGGTGTTGGGGAGCAGGAAGATAAGCGGCACATGGCGGTCGTAACCATACATCGAGCCCGACGAGGAGCGTACCCCCTCGCGCTTCTCGATCCAACCCGGCATCAGATTCAAGACCACATCGCCCGAGCGACGCGGATAGAAGCTGTTCTGCATCCGTTCGGCATAGCCGCTGCCGAAGTAGCTCGAGCGCAGGGCCGTACCCGAGAGGGCGTGCGACACCCCTCGAAACTGCATGGCAAAGGCGGCCGCCTCGTTCTGTATCTCGCTCAACGAGAGGCGCTTCTCGTAGATCAGGTTGTGGTTGAGCCACACCGTCTGATCCTCGTACCCCAGCACCCAATCCGTGGGGCACTTCCCGTAGCGGGCATCGAGGAAGGTCTCGAGCAGCATCTCGAATTGCGGGATGTTGAAGCGCTGCTCGTCGCCACCTCCGGCTCGGTCGTAGGAGGGGCTGGTGCCGTGGTCGGCCGTAAGCACAAAGGCGACCCGCTCTTCACCCACCTGGGCACGAATGTAGCGAATCAGCTCACACAACTCACGGTCGAGGCGGTAGAACATATCCTCGGCCTCGACCGACTCGGGGCCAAATGCCTCGGCGATATAGCGGGGCGAGTCGAAGCAGATGTTCAGCAGGTCGGGGTGCTCATCCTTGCCCAACTCGAGTTGTGCCAGGGCGAGTTTCGTGAAGCCGACCAGGGCGCTGCAACCCGCCGGCGTGTAGCGCATCCGATTGTACTCCTTGCCCAGGTCAATCTCGTGTTTGATCATCTGAAATTGGTCGGCGATGCTCTTCTGGCCCTTGCCCAGGCGACTCAAGAGCACCTCGGCACAACGGCGATTTTTGTAGACCTCGCCATCGTAGAGCGTCGTCCAATACTTCATCAGGTAGGTCATCGGCGAGCGGGCCGTATTGTAGCGATTGACCCAATCGGGCAGAGCCGAGAGGTAGTAGGAGGAGGAGCGCCACTGGCAGTGGTCGCTGTTCATCCAGAAGCAGATACCCGCCTTACCTCCCATCACGATGGCCGACTCGGGCTCGAGGGCGATGGTTACCGTGCGACTCTCGGGCGAGGAGTCCCGGAGGCTCTCGCTGATGGCGGGGGCCACCAACTGACGGGGCGAGAAGTTACCACCACCGGTGTGGTACTCCAATCCCACCACCGATTTGTCTTCGACGAGCGAGATGCGGCGATTATCAATATAGTCGTACCAATGGCTCGTCACCACGCCGTGCGTAGCGGGCAGAGAGCCCGTCGTAAGGGTGGCTAATGCGGTGGGGGTGAGGGTCTGCTGGTAGTTGTAGGCGGCACCCTCGTAGCAGATGCCCTCCTCCAACAAGAGGCGAAATCCTCCCTCCTCGCATCGGTCGATGTAGCGGTCTATATCCTCGGCACGGAGCGAGCCCACCACAATCTGAACCACCAGACGCGGCCGCTCTTCGGCACGGGCAACCGATACCCCGGCTACCTCCACAACCCCCACAAGGAGCAGGACCCAATATAGAAATCTCTTCATAGCTGTACTTTAAGCGCGCAAAGATACAAAAAAGGTAGAGAAACACAAAATCAATCTTTCGCCTCGTCGGGCGGGATGATAGAAATCCCCTCCTCGCGTGCCAGGCGTTCAACCTCGGCACGGGTCACCTCGCGGAATTGGGCGTAGGCCTCCGATGCGGGGTGAAGGGGGCGGTGTCGGAGGGCGCGTTGCAATCGCTCGACACGCCCGACCAACGCCTCGGTCTTGGGGGTGAAGGCAGCCGCGCGGAAGCGCTCCCAGATATACTCCACCGCCTCGGGCGAGGGGTGCGCCAGATCGGAGGCATAGAAGCGGTAGTCGCGCAGATCGTCGAGCAGAATCTCATAGGCGGGGAAATAGTCGAGCTGCGGCACAAGCTCCTGCAAGCGCCCGATGGCGACGCGCAAGAGAGCCTTGCTCAACGAGTTATCCTCGGCCCTGTCGCGCAGATGCCTCACGGGCGAGAGGCTAATTATTACTCGCTTGTGGCGCAGAGGGCCGTTGAGCAGCGCCTCCCAGCGCCCGACCATCTCCTCCACGCCGAGCATTCGCTCCTCGAAGTAGGAGGAGGGCATCTTGTGGCAGTTGGCCACCACCCTGCCATCGCGTTCATAGACGCGCGCCGTACCACATGTAAGAAGGATGACCGAGGCCTTGTCGAGCGCCTCGCGTCCGCGTCTCAACGCCTCGTTCATTCGCTCCACGCACCTCTCGGGCCGCGTATCGGAGAGGGAGCCGTGGAAGTCGGGGTGGT
>JAZUQP010000036.1:0-12196 GCA_045605785.1 Alistipes sp.
TGACTGCACGCGTACCCCACCGGTCGCACGGGTATCTTTTTTAATACCCGTCTCTCGTACCCTCGGGTTTGAGATTGCCGCGTCGCTACGCTCCTCGCAATGACGCAAATAATACCGATTTTATGGGAGATATGGGAAATAGGAGAATTATGGGAGTTATGAGAAAATAATTCTAAATTCTAAATTCTAAATTTTGAATTGTCACTACGCTCGGCCCTGAAAACAACGATGGGCTGTACTTGTTGTACTGCCCATTGTTGGCTTTTAGGGTTAGCGGCAGCAGATGGCCGCCTAAACGCAAAACTCGTTTTTGAGTCAGAAGGGGCGGTCGCAGATGTTTTGGCTGGAGAGGTGGTCATATGCAACGCTCGGCCCTGAAAACAACGATGGGCTGTACTCTTCGTACTGCCCATTGTTGGCTTTTAGGGTTAGCGGCAGCAGATGGCCACCTATCCTACCAAAACAAAAAAAGAGTGGACTATAAATAAGTCCACCCCTTCTTTCGACAAATGTCTCGCAAGGACTACTCCTCGGCGGCAGCCTCTGCAGCCTCCTCGGTAGCCTCGGCAGCGGCCTCAGCGGCAGCAGCCTGGGCAGCAGCCTCAGCCTCGGCCTTCTTCTCGGCGATAGCCTTGGCACGCTCCTCGTTCACCTTCACCTCGGCAGCCAGACGAGCCTTCTCGGCAGCCTTGGCATCCGAAGCGAGCTTCGAGGTCTTGGCGTTGATCTTGCCGCTCTTCTCATCCATCCACTTGTTGAACTTGGCCTCGGCATCGCTCTCGGTGAAAGCGCCCTTGGCTACGCCGCCCAACAGGTGCTTCTTGTAGAGAACACCCTTGTAGGAGAGGATAGCACGACAGGTGTCGGTGGGTTGTGCGCCTTTCTGCAACCAATTCAGAGCTTGCTCGAAGTTCAGATCGATCGTAGCAGGATTCGTGTTGGGGTTGTAGGTACCCAGCTTCTCGATAAATTTACCATCACGTGGCGCCCTGCTATCGGCAACGACGATGTGATAGAAGGCGTAGCCCTTCTTACCGTGGCGTGCCAGACGAATTTTAACAGCCATAATGCTTTAAAATTTTAGTTGGTTAATAAATTACGCATAACCCTTTCGGGGTTTTTAGCGCGACAAAGATACAAATAAATTCACAAATCGCAATTCGGCCCCCAATTTTTTTACACATTTCGCTCATTTTTGGCACTTTGGGGCCCGAAGTCGGGGTTAGTGGGCCTCCAGCCAGCTCTTGCCGAAGCCCGCCTCGGCGATGAGCCTCACCTTGAGGTGGGCGGCAGCCTCCATCTCGCGGATGACGATCTCGCGCACGCGGCTGCGCTCGGCCAGGTGGGTGTCGATGACCAACTCGTCGTGTACCTGGAGGATGATACGCGAGCGCAGCCCCTCCTCCTTGAGGCGGCGGCTCACACGAATCATCGCCAGCTTCATGATGTCGGCTGCCGACCCCTGAATCGGGGCGTTGATGGCGTTGCGCTCGGCCAGGCCTCGGGCCACGGCGTTACGCGAGGCGATATCTCCGAGGTAGCGGCGACGGCCGAAGATGGTGGTTACATAGCCCTGCTCTCGGGCCTTGACAACCGCCTCCTCCATATAGGCCTTCACGCGCGGATAGCTGGCGAAGTAGCCTTCGATCAGCGCCTTGGCCTCACCGCGCGGAATATCGAGACGCTGCGAGAGGCCGAAGGCCGAGATGCCGTAGATGATGCCGAAGTTGGCGGTCTTGGCGCGGCGACGCTCGTCGGCAGTCACCTCCGAGAGGGGTTTGCCATAAATCTTGGCCGCGGTGGCTGCGTGGATATCCTCACCCAGTTCGAAGGCCGAGATAAGCCCCTCGTCTCCACTGAGGTGGGCCATCAGACGCAGCTCCACCTGCGAGTAGTCGACCGAGAGGAGCTCGTGGTCGTCGTCGGAGGGGATGAAGGCGGCGCGGATGGGTTTGCCCAGCTCGTCGCGGATGGGGATATTCTGGAGGTTGGGGTTGGCCGAAGAGAGACGCCCGGTAGCCGTTACAGCCTGGTTGTAGGAGGTGTGGATGCGCCCCGTCGAGGGGTTGATCAGCAGGGGCAGCGCCTCGACATAGGTCGAGAGGAGCTTCTTCACACCTCGGTACTCCAACACCAGATCGACGATGCGGTGCTTGTGGGCAAAACTTTGCAGGTACTCCTCGTCGGTAGAGAACTGCTTGGTCTTGGTCATCTTGGGCTTGTCGGTGATGCGCATCTTGGCAAAGAGCAGCTCGCCCAACTGACGCGGGGAGTTGATGTTGAGCTGCGGGTCGTTGGCAATGGTGCGAATCTCACCCTCCAACGAGGCGAGCTTTTGGTTGAGCACCGTGGCATAGCGGGCCAGGGCTGCCGAGTCGATGCGCACCCCCTCACACTCGATATCGGCCAACACCTCGATCAGCGGCTCCTCCAACTCGAAGTAGAGTTCGTCGAGCCCCATCTCGCAGAGCTGCGGGTAGAGCGCCTGCTTGAGCTGCAGGGTGATGTCGGCATCCTCGGCCGCATACTCCGCCACACGCGAGACGGCCACCTGATCCATACGCAGCTGCTTGGCTCCGCGCCCCACCAACGACTCGATCTCGATGGGTCGGTAGTGCAGGTAGCGCTCCGAGAGGGCATTCATGTTGTGGCGCGCCTCGGGATCGAGCAGGTAGTGGAGCAGCATCGTGTCGAACTTGCGACCACGCACCTCGATACCCAACCCACGCAACACCATGATGTCGAATTTCATATTTTGGCCCACCTTGTCGATACCATCTGAGGCGAAGAGGGGGGAGAGAATCTCCACCTTGCGTCGGTTGAGCTCCTCGCTCTCCGAGGCGAAGAGGGCATTGCCGCCCACGGCAAAGGGGATGTACCACGCCTCGTGCGGAGCGACGGCCACCGAGAGGCCGACAATACGGTCGGTCAAGGGGTTGAGTCCCGTGGTCTCGGTGTCGAAGGCGAGCTCCTTGCAGGTCATCCACTGCTCAACCAGGCGTTGCAGTTCGGCCTCACACTCCACCAGGTGGTAGCGGTGTTCGACCGTATGGGCCGTACCATAGGGTTCCTCGGCAGCCTCCTCCGTATCACCCACCTCCTGCGTCGCCACCTCCGCAACGGGGGCGGGGGCAAAGAGGTCACCCTGTCCGGCCAATCGGGCCGACTTGGCGGCAGCCGACTTGGCATGCGCCACCTCGGCAAGCTGGGTCTGGGGGGCCTGCTGCGGCACCTCGGAGGGCTCCTCCGCAGGGGCCATGTTGTTCAGGTCGTGCATAAAGGCCCTGAATCCGAGGTGGGCAAAGAGGGGTTGCAGCAGCTCGGGACGCGGGGCACAGCAGGTGAGCGCCTCGGGGTCGAACTCGATGGGAACATCGAGGCAGATGGTAGTCAGGCGCTTGGCCAGGAGAAGCTTATCGCCCCACTGACGGATATTCTCGCCCTGCTTCCCCTTCAGCTCGTCGGCGTGGGCCAGGAGGTTCTCCACCTCGCCCCACTGGGCCACCAACTTCGAGGCCCCCTTCTCGCCAATGCCCGGCACTCCGGGGATGTTATCCGAAGCATCGCCCCACAAGGCCAGGATGTCGCGCACGAGGCCGGCCGAGGGGATGCCGTACTTGGCACACACCTCCTTCTCGCCGATAATCTCGATGCCATCGCCCTTCTGCTTGTAGATGTGGCAATGGTCACGCACGAGTTGTCCGTAATCCTTGTCGGGGGTCACCATATAGACCTCGTACCCGGCATCGGCACCCTTGTGGGCCAGCGTACCGATCACATCGTCGGCCTCGGAGCCCGCCACCTCCAAAATCGGGATGCACATCGCCTCAAGGAAGCGCTTGACATAGGGAATCGAGAGGGTGATATCCTCGGGCGTTGCGGGGCGGTTGGCCTTGTAGTCGGGATAGAGTTCACGACGAAAGCAGCCCCCCTTGGGGTCGAAGGCGACACCCAACAGGTCGGGCTTCTCGCGCTTGAGGATGTCGCGCATAAACTTCACGAAGCCGAAGACCACCGAGGTGTTCATCCCCTCGTGATTACGCATCGGACGCCCCATAAAGGCGTAGTAGTAGCGATAAATCAATGCGTAGGCATCGACCAAAAAGAGTTTTTTTGCCGGATTCATAGGCTCTGTTTTTCTTCGCAACCCAGGCGAATAAGTTGCGGGGTAACCCGCAGATGTAAAAAAGAGAGGGGCTGACCAAAAAACGCCGTTTCAGTCAGCCCCGACTGTTCTCAAGGGGCCAAAACGAGGTGTTTCAGCCCCGACTCTGCTAATTGTCCTCCTCGTACCACTCGGCATAGGAGCTGGCCGTCTCGTGCAGACGCAACGCATGGAGGCGTACCCCCTCGGGCAGCTGACGACGGATGCGCGAAGCGAACTCCTGCAGAAGATTTTCGCAGGTGGGTTGGAACTCCACCATCACGATGCGCTCGAAGCGGTCGCGCAGCTGGTCGTACAGACGCGTATTCTCGGGCGTGCGACGCAGGACAAAGGCGTGGTCAAAGGGGGCGACCACCTGCTCATTGACGATGCGCTTCAGCTCGCCGAAATCCATCACCATGCCATACTTGGGGTCGCGCTCATCGGTCGAGGGCTCCCCCTTGATGGTTACAAAGAATCGGTACGAGTGGCCGTGAATCTCGCGGCAGGCTCCATCGTAGCCCTCTAGGGCATGGGCTGCCTCGAACGAGAACTCTTTGGTCATACGAATTACTTGTGCCATAGCTTTTTCGCGGTTTTAATCCTTCAGACAATCGACATAGACCTGACGCTGGAAGGCCTCGCAGAGCGACACCTTGGTCTCGGTCGAGGAGATACCCGGAATGCTCTGAATGGTGCTGATCACCTGCATCAGGTGGTCGTTATCCAGGCAGTAGAGCTTCACAAAGAGGCTGTAGCTGCCCGTCACATAGTGGCACTCCACAATCTCGGGAATCTCCATCAAGGCCGTCTGGGTCACCGAGAGATTCTTCGGGCTCTCCAAACGGACACCGATAAAGGCGCAAACATCGAAACCCAACATGCGGGGATCGACAATCAGACGACTGCCACGAATCACCCCCGCCTCGTCGAGCTTGCGGATGCGCTGATGAATGGCGGCACCCGAGATGCCGCACTCGCGGGCAATCTCCAAAAAGGGCGTACGCGCATTCTTGATCAAGAACTTCAAGATCTTGCGATCGGTCGCATCAAGTGTAATCTTCGTCATAACCAAACTAACTTTTTCTCTATACTCTTGCCGTTACTTCAGCACGCCAAGCTCCTTGCCCACCTTGGTGAACTTCTCGATACAACGATCGAGCTGCTCGGTAGTGTGGCCGGCCGACACCTGTACGCGGATACGGGCCTGACCCTTCGGCACTACGGGGTAGTAGAAGCCCGTCACAAAGATGCCCTCCTCCTGCAACTTGGCAGCAAACACCTGCGACAGAGGTGCGTCGTAGAGCATCACGGCGCAGATAGCCGACTGCGTGGGCTTGATGTCGAAACCGGCGGCAATCATCCCTTCGCGGAAGTGCTCGACATTGGCCACCAGACGATCATGTAGCTCGTCGCTCTCCTCCAACATCTTGAACATCTCGATGCTGGCACCTACCACGGCGGGGGGCAGCGAGTTCGAGAAGAGGTAGGGACGCGAACGCTGACGCAGCATGTCGATAATCTCCTTGCGACCCGTCGTGAAGCCACCTACTGCACCACCAAAGGCCTTGCCAAGCGTACCGGTGAGGATATCCACCTGACCACGCAGGTTGTAGAGCTCGGTGATACCGCGGCCCGTCTTACCCAGCACACCGGCCGAGTGGCACTCGTCGACCATCACCAGGGCGTCGTACTTCTCGGCCAGCTCGCAGATCTTGTCCAGCGGAGCGGCGTGGCCATCCATCGAGAATACACCGTCGGTAACGATGATGCGGAAGCGCTGGGCCTGGGCCTCCTGCAGGCACTTCTCCAGCTCCTCCATGTTGGCGCTGGCGTAGCGGTAGCGTACCGCCTTGCACAGACGCACACCGTCGATAATCGAGGCGTGGTTCAGGGCGTCGCTGATGATGGCATCCTCCTGCGTGAAGAGGGGCTCGAAGACACCACCGTTGGCGTCGAAGCAGGCAGCATAGAGGATGGTATCCTCCGTACCGAAGTAGTTGGAGATAGCCTTCTCAAGCTCCTTGTGCATATCCTGGCAGCCGCAGATGAAGCGCACCGACGACATACCGAAACCGCGCTCGTCGATTGCCTTCTTGGCAGCCTCCATCAGGCGGGGATTATCCGACAGACCCAGGTAGTTGTTGGCGCAGAAGTTCAACACCTTGCGACCTGCCACCTCGATCTCGGCACGCTGGGGCGAGCAGATGATACGCTCACTCTTGTAGAGACCTGCCTCCTTGATGTTCTCCAGCTCCTGCTGAAGATACTCTTTCATTTTTCCGTACATACTATTTGTGTTTTAGGTTATAAATTGTTCGTCCGTTGCACTTCTTGCGATGCCCTCCCCCTTACAGGCACAAAATGAGGGCCCCGCAACCTTACAAAGGTAAGCAATTTTCTGCTACTTTGTCCTGTCGGGGGCCCATTATTTCTATTTTTGTTACAAATTGTTACCCAATGAGGGCTGTATGGGGCAAAATCACCCTATCGAAGGTAGGCGGCCACCGCCTCGGCAATGCGCTCGCCGTCGAGAGCCGCCGAGATGATGCCACCGGCATAGCCCGCCCCCTCGCCCGCCGGGAAGAGCCCCTCAACATCGGGGTGCATCAGCGTCGCCCCGTCGCGCGGGATGCGCACGGGGGTCGAGGTGCGCGACTCCACACCCACCACAATGGCCTCGTTGGTCATAAAGCCCTGCATGCGGCGCCCAAAGGTCGAGATACCCTGTCGCAACCCCTGTGCGATGAACGAGGGCATCCACTCGTCGAGACGCGACGGGGTGAGGCCCGGGATGTAGGAGGTGGCAGGGAGGGTCTTGCTGGCCCGGCCACTCACGAAGTCGGCCACGCGCTGCGCGGGAGCTACCTGCTTGTCGCCGCCATACTGACGCGCCAGGAGCTCAAACTCCTCCTGAAAGCGAAGGCCCGCCAGCTCGCCCCACTCCGCACGCAGGTGCTCGAAATCGCCGAGACGCACCTCCGTTACCAAGCCCGAGTTGGCATAGGGCGAGGTGCGACCGCTGGGCGACATGCCGTTTACGACCGACTGTGCAGCATCGGTCATGGCCGGCACGATGAATCCGCCCGGACACATGCAGAAGGAGTAGACGCCGCGGCCGTTCTCCTGGCTCACCAACGAGTAGGAGGCCGCCGGCAACCACTCGCCACGCCCCGCGGGGTTGTGGTATTGAATCGAGTCGATGAGTTGCTGCGGGTGCTCGATGCGCACCCCCATGGCAAAGGGCTTCGCCTCGAGGCGTATACCCTTTCGGTGGAGCAGGTGGTAGATATCGCGTGCCGAGTGACCCGTGGCAAGCACCACGGCGGCCGCCTCGATCCACTCGTCACCACACGCCACCGCCACAATGCGGCCATCGCGTAGGCGCAGATCACTCAACTTTCGCTCGAAGAGGTAGCTGCCGCCCGCCTCGACAATGGTCTGTCGAATACGCTGCATGATACGGGGGAGCTTGTCGGTGCCGATGTGGGGGTGTGCCTCGTAGAGGATACGGGGGTCGGCCCCATGAAAGACAAGGGTTTGGAGGGCACGGTTATAGTCGCCGCGCTTCTTCGAGCGGGTGAAGAGCTTGCCGTCGGAGAAGGTGCCGGCACCCCCCTCGCCAAAGGAGTAGTTCGACTCGGGATTGACCTCCTCGTTGCGGTTGATGCGCGCAATGTCGTACTTACGATTCAACACATCGCGCCCGCGCTCCAGGAGAATGGGGCGGTAACCCTGCTCGATTAGGTGCAACGCCGCAAAGAGACCCGCAGGGCCCGAGCCCACAACCACCACCTCGGGTGCATGACTCACATCGGGATAGTCGAAGTGTACGGGGGCAGGTTGCGGCTCACGGTCGATATAGAGCTCGAGCGTAAGATTGACCCGAATCTGACGCTGCCGGGCATCGACCGAGCGCTTCAGGATGCGCACCAAGGCCACATCCTGCTCCTTCAGCCCCAACCGACGGGCGGCCAGAGTGGTGTAGGTGTGGCTGTCGGCCGCCTCACGCGGCGAGAGTTGCAAGGTAATGGTCTGCGGCATAGCTTTGCTTGTTTCGTAAGGCAAAGGTACGAAAATTTTCTGCTCACCGCAAAAAACAAAAAAGATGTCTTTCGACATCTTCTTGCTTGTTTTGTTTTGTGGGAGCTGAGGGATTGGCTACTACGCAGACCTGCGGTCTGCTCCGCTTAACGCCTTTCCCTGCCGCTCGCCGCGGGGGCCCTTACAAATCAAAACAAGCAAGAAGCTGCATCGCAGCAACTTTTGTTTTCGTGCCTCTCTCGCAAATAAATTTACAGAGGGGCACAAAAACAAAAAAAGATGTCTTTCGACATCTTCTTGCTTGTTTTGTTTTGTGGGAGCTGAGGGATTTGAAGGGCTTTAGCCCTCGCGGGGATACCTCTGCGGCGCAGGGCAAAGCCCGAGCAATAAATCACCCTATCCCCGCAACCCCCGATACCCAAGTTCGAACGCCCTCTGCTCGCTTTGGAAAACAGAATGCGGCTTTTGTAAGCCGCATTCTGTTTGTTGTGAGAAGGGCGTGGGCTTGCACACAGCCCTGCACACAACAAAAAAAGCGATTGAAAATCAATCGCTTTCTGTTTTGTGGGAGCTGAGGGATTCGAACCCCCGACCCTCTGCTTGTAAGGCAGATGCTCTGAACCAGCTGAGCTAAGCTCCCAAAATTGTTGGCTTGGGACTGCAAAGGTAATTCAAAATTTTCAAATTCCAAATTTTTCCTCGAAAAAATCTATTTTTTCGCAGAGGTGTCACTTTCGACCCCCTCAATTTGCAACCCGCGCGCATAGCGCCTGAACAAGGACTTGAACCTAGGACCCCATGATTAACAGTCATGTGCTCTAACCAACTGAGCTATTCAGGCTTTTTTAAGAACTCTTGAGGAGTACATCCCTCGTTTCGGAGTGCAAATATATGGCAAAATTTTATTCCTGCAAAATTTTTGCGAGAAAAATTCAAAAAAAATTATAACTTTGTAATCTCGACATGATGGCAAGGAGACTCTCAATACTCGCTATCTGCTTTATGGTGTGCTCGTTAGCCGCCTTTGGGCAGTCGGGGCTGACGATTTTGAGCCCCGTGCACGACTTTGGCTCCATTCCCGAAGAGGGGGGTGTGGTGACCCACCGTTTTGAGGGGGTGAACACATCTGAGGATGCGCAGCTGATTCTCAATGTGAGCACCACCTGCGGATGTACGACCCCCCACTACAGCCGCAAGCCGATCAAGGCGGGGGAGCCCTTCTCGATTGATGTAGCCTTCGACCCGCAGGGACGACCCGGCCCCTTCGAGAAGGTTCTTGTGGTCTACAACAGCGAGCGACGAGCAGCAGCCGAGTTGCGCATCCGGGGTGTGGTTACGCCGCGCGAGCGCACCATTGAAGAGAGCTACCCCATCGCCGTGGCGCAAGGGGTAAGGCTCACCAACAACTTCCTCATGATGGGCAATCGACCCCGAGGGGAGCGACATAGGATTGTCATCGGGGTGGCAAACACCGCACAGGCCCCGCACCATGTTGCCTTTATAAATAAGGTAGCGAGCGGCCACCTCACCATAGAGGGGCTGCCGTGCCTTGTGCAGGCGGGCGAGCAGGGCGAGTTGGAGCTGACGCTCGAGGTGCCGACCTCGAGTAGCACCTATGGCACCATCCGCGACCAATTCGAGGTGGTGATTGACGGGAAACCGACGGGCATCCCCTTTACGGTGGAGGCCCTGGTGGTAGATAGTCCCGACGAGGCGATTGGTGAGCGGGGAAGTGCGCGAGCAGCCACCGACACGCAGACGGTGCGCATAGGCGAGTGCCGCATCGACAGCGGCGTGCACAGCGGCGAGTTCGAGCTGCTGAATCGGGGCGAGGAGGAGTTGGTGGTTCGTGCTGTGGAGTGTACAGCGGGGATTGGCTGCTCACTCAAGGCCGGCACACGCATTGCCGCCGGCAAGGGGGTACGGGTCAAGGCCCTCTTCGACACGGGTGCCTTCGACTACGGAGCCTCGGTAGGGCGTATTACGATGGTGGTGAACGACCCCGAACATCCGGTACGCCGCGTGCG
This sequence comes from Alistipes sp., assembly GCA_045605785.1. Lineage (GTDB taxonomy): Bacteria > Bacteroidota > Bacteroidia > Bacteroidales > Rikenellaceae > Alistipes. The sequence goes on from JAZUQP010000036.1 coordinate 10,216, forward strand.
CGTGTCGGCCATCCTGGTGGAGTAGCCCCAAAGGAAAAGGAGGAAAGAGAAGGAGATAATAAGGAACAACCGAAAGAGATACATAAGGAACAACCGAAAAACACACATAAGAACTAAACCCAAAACATACACAAGGGAAAGACGAGAACAGACATAAGGATCAACCGAAAAACATACATAAGAACTAAACCCAAAAATAGAAATGTTTGAGATTTTAGAGAAACGGATTTTGGCCGAGGGCATCTACCTGATGCGTATTGCGGCCCCGCGCGTTGCGCGTTCGGCACAGCCCGGACAGTTTGTTATCGTGCGCGTGGACGAGAAGGGGGAGCGTATTCCCCTTACGATTGCCGACTACAACGCCGAAGAGGGGTGGGTAACCATCGTAACGCAGGCGTTGGGCGTATCGACCCAAAAGCTCTGCGCTCTGAACGAGGGGGAGTCGTTGGCCGACTTTGCCGGCCCGCTGGGTCGCCCCTCCGATTTTGTAAAGGAGCCGATTGAGGAGGTACGCAAGCGTCGTTACCTCTTTGTGGCCGGCGGTGTGGGTACCGCTCCGGTCTATCCGCAGGTGAAGTGGTTGCACGACCACGGCGTGGAGGTGGATGTGATCATCGGAGCCAAGACCAAGTCGATGCTTATCTATACGGAGGAGATGCGCCGCGTGGCCACAAACCTCTATATTGCCACCGACGACGGTTCGGAGGGGTTCCACGGTCTGGTTACCAACCTGATCCAGGAGCTCGTCGACAACCGCGGCAAGCAGTATGACATCTGCGTAGCCATCGGCCCGATGATTATGATGAAGTTTGTCTGCCTGACGACCAAGAAGTACGATCTGGAGACCATCGTATCGCTCAACGCGCTGATGGTAGATGGCACGGGCATGTGCGGAGCCTGCCGCGTAACGGTGGGAGGCAAGACCCTCTTCACCTGCGTGGATGGCCCCGAGTTCAACGGCCACGAGGTCGATTTCGACGAGGCGATGCGTCGTCAGGGTATGTATCGCACCCAGGAGCAGCGTGCCGCGGCTATCTATGCCGAGCGTCAGGCGGGCCACAAGTGCAGAGTAGGTTTGGATAAGTAAGCAAAGAAGAGTTATGGCAAATAAAATTCCGCGCGTTCCCGTACGCGAGCAAGACCCGCAGGTGCGGGCAACCAATTTCGAGGAGGTATGCTACGGCTACAACCTCGAGGAGGCGATGTTGGAGGCTACCCGCTGCCTGGATTGCAAGAATCCGCGCTGCGTACAGGCCTGCCCCGTAAATATCCGTATTCCCGACTTTATCCGCGAGTTGAAGGATGGCAAGCTGAAGGAGGCTGCCGCCGTGATTCACAAGGATAGCTCGCTGCCCTCGATTTGCGGCCGTGTATGTCCGCAGGAGAGCCAATGCGAGGGGTCGTGTATCCTGGGTATCAAGGGCGAGCCGGTGGCTATCGGCAAGATGGAGCGCTTCGTGGGCGACTGGTCGCTCGAGCACCCCGACGAGGCTGCCGAGATCGAGAAGAACGGCCACAAGGTGGCTGTGGTGGGCAGTGGCCCTTCGGGCCTGGCCTGCGCCAGCGACCTGGCCAAGATGGGCTACGAGGTACACATCTTCGAGGCGCTGCACAAGTTGGGCGGTGTGTTGGTATATGGTATCCCCGAGTTCCGTCTGCCGAAGTCGAAGATCGTGGAGCGCGAGATTGATAATGTACGCCGCCTGGGTGTCAAGATGGAGACCGATGTGGTGGTGGGCCGTACCGTGACGGTCGATTCGCTGCTCGACGAGGAGGGCTACGATGCCGTCTTTATCGGTTCGGGAGCCGGTCTGCCCCGTTTCATGGGCATCAATGGCGAGAACCTGAACGGCGTATTGTCGGCAAACGAATTCCTCACCCGCGCCAATCTGATGAAAGCCTATGACGACGAGTATGACACCCCCATCTTTGCCGGCAAACGCGTGGTGGTTGTAGGTGGCGGCAACGTGGCCATGGACTC
>JAZUQP010000037.1:0-15718 GCA_045605785.1 Alistipes sp.
GATGGTCATCCCCTCGGCGCCCTTGCGGGGGGTCTTGTCGATCAGACGGATGCCGTGTGCCTCGGCGTCGGCCAGCTGCTCCTCGATGTTCTCGCAGGCCAGAGCCATGTGGTGGATACCCACGCCCTTGTTCTCGATGTACTTGGCAATGGTCGACTCCTCCGAGGTGGGCTCCAGGAGCTCGATCTTGGTCTGGCCCAGCATGAAGAATGCCGTGCGCACCTTCTGGTCGGCCACCTCCTCGATGGCATAACACTTCAGGCCCAATACATTCTCCCAGTAGGGAATGGCCTCGTCCAACGACTTCACGGCTACGCCGAGATGCTCAATGTGTGATACTTTCATGGTTTGTTTGGTTTTAATGTGTTAGTATTTCAATAAGTTTTTCTTTTGGTACTTCGTCCTAAAAATCGCTTTTGTGAAATTGCTGTTATAATTCATACAAAGGTAGGTCTAAAAAACGAATAAAAAAAACTTCCTGCCATCTTTTTTCGGAGAAAAATCGAAAGAAAATCGAATTTTGAAAACCGACTCCCGATTCTTGTTGCGGGCTTTTGCAAATTTCCTTTCGCCGATGTGGCTTATCCTCGCTAAATTTTACTATCTTTGTCCTACAAAACCCGAAAGCTATGTCATCTTATACCAAAATCGAACACTACGAAAAGGAGTATCTCGACACCCATCACGACAGTGCACTGAATGTGGCAGAAGGTGTTGCCGATCAGCCGATTGTGAATCCTTACTTCAAGAAGCGCAAGAAGCGTAAGCTCACCACCGAAGAGTATGTCGAGGGTATCCTTAAGGGCAACATAACCATCCTCTCACAGGCCATTACGCTGGTCGAGTCCTCCAACCCCGACCACTATGCCCAGGCGCAGGAGATTATCGAGCGCTGTCTGCCCTATGCCGGCAAGTCGGTGCGCATCGGTATCACGGGTGTTCCCGGTGCCGGCAAATCGACCTTCATCGAGGCGGTGGGCAATATGGTTACCTCGCTCCGTCACAAGTTGGCGGTCTTGGCCATCGACCCCTCGTCGGAGCGTAGTGGCGGCTCTATTTTGGGTGATAAGACCCGCATGGAGACCATCTGCTCCAATCCCGATGTCTTTATCCGCCCCTCCCCCTCTGCCGGCTCGTTGGGCGGTGTGGCCCGCAAGACTCGTGAGACGGTGGTGCTGTGCGAAGCGGCCGGCTACGATGTCATCTTCATCGAGACGGTGGGTGTGGGCCAGTCCGAGACGGCCGTACACTCGATGGTGGACCTCTTCATGCTGTTGCAGATTTCGGGTGCAGGAGATGAGTTGCAGGGCATCAAGCGCGGCATTATGGAGATGGCCGACCTGATGGTCATCACGAAGGCCGATGGCGAGAATATCCACAAGGCGGAGTTGGCTCGCACCCAATTTCAGGGGGCGTTGCGTCTCTTCCCCATCCCCGAGTCGGGTTGGAAACCGCAGGTCTATACCTGTTCGTCGGTGGCCGGTACCGGTTTGGAGGAGGTTTGGAAGGGGGTTGAGCAGTACCTCGACCATACGCAGGCCAACGGCTATTTCCAGCACAACCGCAACCGTCAGAATAAGTATTGGATGTATGAGTCGATTAACGAGGCTCTGAAGCAGAATTTCTACCTCAATTCGGAGATCGAGAAGCTCATCCCCGACTACGAGGCATTGGTGTTGAGCGACAAGATGTCGTCGTTTATTGCCGCCCACGAATTGCTCGACCGCTACTTTAGGAAGTAGCCACTAATTCGCTTGTAATCAAAAAAAGAGCAACCGATGAAAGGTTGCTCTTTTTGTTATTTTGTATTCGCTCGGATCAGCTCCTCTACCAGGCGTGGAAGGCCCTCGGCCGAGCGTGCCTTGATATGGGTGAGCGGATTGCGAATCATGCGTGTGTCGGGTTCGCCCGGGTCTACCAGGATGATGGGGACATCGGTGCGTGCATAGTGGACCAACGAGGCGGCCGGATAGACCGCAAGCGAGGTGCCCACCACAATCAGCAGATCGGCCTCCTCGACCAGGCGCGTGGCGGGCTCGATCATCGGCACCGACTCGCCAAAGAAGACGATGTGGGGTCGCAGAAGTGAGCCGTCGTGGGCTGTGGCGTCGAGCTTCTGCTCCCACCCCTCGATGGGGACTATCAGCTCGGGATTACGGCTCGAGCGCAGTTTCATCAGCTCGCCATGGAGGTGCAGCACGCGTGTGGAGCCCGCCTGCTCGTGCAGGTTATCCACATTTTGGGTGATGACCTCCACCTCGAAGTGCCGCTCCAGCTCGGCAATGGCGTAGTGGCCTGCATTGGGTTTGCGCTCGAAGAGTTCGCGGCGGCGCTTGTTGTAGAACTCTATGACCAACGGGCGGTTGCGTTGCAGCGCCTCGGGGGTGCATACATCCTCGATGCGATAGTGGGCCCACAGACCGTCGGAGTCGCGGAAGGTGGCGATGCCGCTGTCGGCACTCACCCCCGCACCGGTAAAGATGACGATTTTCATTGGTATCTCCGTTTACGGTTATACTTACGCTCCAGAATCAGGCTCTGCAGTCGGCGCAGGGAGCGACGGTAGAGAAGCCATCCGCACAAGCCGGGCAGCAGCAGACAAAAGAGCCCTACGGCACCCATCTGCATTGCTTGCCGGTATTCGTGATCGACATAGTAGGCCACCAGCGAGAGGATGGTAAGTATGCTTCCCACCACCAACCCCATAACCATTATGCTGTGCCACCGTTTGCGAGGTGAGAGCTTCAGAAGCGAGTAGCAGAGGTCGCCCACGAGAAGTGCAAAGCCTCCCCACAGCATGATGCTGACCCACAAGGCCCCCTCCAGGCCCCGCTCTTCGGCTATCAGCTGTACGATGGTGATAATCAGGATAGCTACGGCTGATAATGGCGAGCCCAGGCGTACTTGTCCCTTGGCGTATTTGCCCACACGCAGGGGCTTGAATTTAAGACTCTTCATGGCTCTGTTCGGTTGATTTTGAACTCTTCGATTTCGACTTCTTCAGGCGGCCGCTTCGGCGCAGAGCCTCGGCGATGATCCATTGCAGCTGGCCGTTGGTCGAACGGAACTCGTCCGCCGCCCACTTCTCCACTGCCTCCATCGTCTCGGCATCTACGCGAAGAACAAAACTCTTGGTTGTCTCTTTGGTCGCCATACCCGATTAGTTATGCAGCGTTCCCGTATTGACTACCGGCTGGGCCGACTCGTCGCCGCAGAGTACCACCAGCAGGTTGGATACCATGGCGGCCTTGCGCTCCTCGTCGAGCTCCACGACCTCATCCTCCGAGAGCTTGTCGATAGCCATCTTCACCATCGAAACGGCACCCTCGACAATCTTCTCGCGGGCCGAAATGATGGCGTCGGCCTGCTGACGGCGCAACATGACGGCGGCAATCTCGGGGGCATAGGCCAGGTAGTTGATGCGGGCCTCTACCACCTCGATACCGGCCATCGCCAGACGCTCGGCCACCTTCTGCTCCAGCTGCTCGTTGATCTCGTCGGAGTTCGAGCGCAGGGTCAGCTCCTCGCCACCGGTCGTATTGTTGTCGTAGGCGTAGCAACCGGCCACCTGACGCAGGGCGGCATCACTCTGCACCGATACGAAGTTCTCCAACACCTTCATGCGGTCGCTGGCCGATACCTGGGCACCCGCTACGGTCTGCGGAGCGTCGATGTCGAATACCGCCTTGTAGATCTCCTCGTGCTTGATCTTCCACACCAACACCAGGCCAATCAATACGGGGTTACCCATCTTGTCGTTCACCTTGATGGGCTCGGCATTGAGGTTGCGGGCACGCAGCGAGATGTGCTTGGCCGTCATGAAGGGGTTGATCCACCAGAAGCCCGTCTGGAGGAAGTTGCCACGGTAGTTACCAAAGAAGAGCAGTACGCGCGCCTCGTTGGGCTCCAATAACATAAAACCAAACAGGCAGATGAACATCACGATGTTGCCAACGATACCACCGACGATAAGGGTGATGCCCCAGCCGGCCGTATCGGCCTGTGCGCCGAATACAATGGCGGCAATCGAGGCGGCAAAGCCGGCCAAAATCAGAAAGAGAGCCAAGAAACCGTTGGCCTTCCATCCCTTGTACTCAAAGTTGCAATTCTCCATAGTTGTACTTTTTATTGGTTGTTAAAATGATATTATTTTGATATCACAAAAGTAGGTTCGATTTTTCAATTTTGCAACTATTTTCGTCACTTTTTTGAAAATAAAAATCCCCCGACCGGAAAGTTCGGTGGGGGATTGTCTGTAAGTTGCTGATTACTACCCTACTTCTTCTTCACCTTGCCCATGCGGATGGAGAGGTAGATTTTGGTGTAGTTGGAGAAGTACTTGCTCTTGGGGACCTCGAAGTTCTCCTGCTCGGAGGCGAATTTCGACATCAGGTCGGTCATCTTCGACATACCCGTACCCCACTCGACACCGACGCCGATTTTGCCGTAGCCCACCTCACAGCCGTACTTCAGGTAGGGCATGAAGCCGGTATAGATTTGCGAACCCGAGAACTGGATGGCAAACGAGGGAACGAAGTGGCAGTAGCCGTTGACGCGCAACTGTGCCACGGGGTTGATGGTGAGCGATACGCCGACCGCATAGCCCACCGAGAGGTAGTGGTTACCCAACTTCTTCAGGTCGAAGGGCATCTCACCCTCGCTCTCTGCCGTGCCCGAGCCCAGATAGCCCGAGGGGCCGGTGTAGCCATCCTCACCCACCGATTTGGTGTCGAAGAGGGTGTAGTTAAGGTTGGCTCCGTGGTCGATGGCGAAGCGCATCATGCGGGCAATGGGCTTCTTGTGGAGCCATACATTGCGCACGGTGGCATAGCCGATGCCGAACTTGGCAGGGAACTCGCCTCCGGCCTCGTTCTGGAAGTGGTGAATCTCATAGCCGAGGTGCAGGGCCTTCTTTCGGGCCCAGAACTTCTCGTTGATGGCAGGCGTAACCACCTCGGTGGTGTCGGCCTTGCGCAGTTCGCACGAATAGGTGGGGGTGCTCCCCTGCTCCGCCTCTGCGGTGGGGGTGCCGAGCGCCAGGGCGCATATCAATAAGTTACTCCACATAGCTAATTACTCTTTACGCGGCGCAAGGTGAGCCATATTTCATACTCCATATACTCTTCGTTGCGGCCCCAATCCTCGTTGAAGAGGAAGCCCGTCTCGTTCTTGTAGAGGATGAGCGTATCGTCGCCCTCGAAGCTGATGGTAACCTCGTTATTGAGGTCACCCTCGAAGAGCAGCGAGGTGAGTGTGTCGCCCACGCGCGTGTAGCCTACGGGGATGTCGAGAATCATGGCCATCTCGGGGTCGTCGGTGGCGATAAGCGTCACATAGGCGTCGGTGAAGTGGAAGATGTTCCACATCTCCTTGCCGTCGTTACAGCTCACATTGAAGTCGTCGATGTAGTTGTAGGGCGAATGGGAGCCATCCGCCTCGATAATGTAGCCCTTGTCGCTCTCCTTGGAGTGCACGACCTCCCAATAGCCTATCAGCTTGTTATCGGCAGGGATGGCGCTGTCGTCGGGGCGGAAGCAGCCCACAAGAGCCACCACAAAACTCAACAGCAACCCCTTAAGTAAGGTCTTTTTCATCGTCTAAAAGTGTTGTAATAATAAAGTTGTGGGTGAATAATTCACAGCAAAGATAGGGAATTTTAGGCGAGGTTGTAACGGGGGTGGTGTTATTTTTCGTAATGCCCGAGGCGGGATTGATAAAAATTGGGTAAAAATTGTCGTATTTGAAAAAAAACGCTATCTTTGTGCCCCGTAATGGAACTCGGAGAGGTGCAGGAGTGGTTGAACTGGCCCGCCTGGAAAGCGAGTAAACGCCAAAAGCGTTTCAGGGGTTCGAATCCCCTTCTCTCCGCTAACGAACGAAGCAAGAAGGTGTCGAAGATTCGGTGCCTTTTGTTTTTTGGCTACTGCTAACCCAACAATTTTCAGGCGGATATGGCTCTTGTGAACTATGTGCTGATAACGCTCTTCTATCTGGTGACGCCGGCCCTGGTAATCGGGCTCTGTCGTCGCTATCCCCTACTCGACAAGCTGGGCCCCATCATGGTGCTCTATGCCATTGGCATGGTGGTCGGCAACCTCCCCTCGCTTCCGGCCGAGACGGCTCTGTTGCAGGAGATGCTGCCCAACATCATGGTTCCGTTGGCGATACCGATGATGCTCTTCGGTTGCAGGTTTACCCGCCACGAGGCGGCCCTGCAGGTGAAATTGGTCGTAAGCGGTTTCCTCTCGGTGGGGTTGGCCGTGGGGGTGGGACACCTGCTCTTTGGCTCCCACATTGCACACGGGGCGAAGGTGGGTGGTATCATCTCGGGAATGTATACGGGTGGCACGCTCAATGCGGCGGCTCTCCAGACCGTATTTCGGATTCCGAGCGAGCAGTTTGTGCTGATCAACTCCTACGATATTCTGATCTCGTTCTTCTACTTTCTCTTCCTGTTTGGGGGCGGTATTCGCCTCTTTCGGTACCTCTACGGCGAGCGCTCGGAGGCCGAGAGTCGGGCGTCGGGCCCTGCGGTGGATGACTCCCCCACGGCCTCGAAGGAGAATCCCTACCGTCGCCTTCTGACGCTTGAGGGGTGGCGTCAAACGGGACGGATTGTCGCCCTGACGCTGGGCGTGGTGGCCCTCTCGGCGGGGGTGGCGCTGCTGCTGCCCGAGGGGTGGTTCATGGTGGGATTTATCCTGATGCTGACGACGCTCGGGGTGCTCTGCTCGCTCAAGGAGGGGGTACGACGACTCGATATGAGCTACGACCTGGGCATGTACCTTATCTATATATTCAGCCTGGCAATCGCCTCGATGGCCGACTTCTCGCAGCTGGATTTGCAGAGCGGACTCAATCAGATGGCCTACATGGTGGTGGCGGTCTTTCTCTCGCTCCTGCTGCACGCCCTCTTCTGCCGACTGATGCGGCTGGATGCCGATTCGATGGTCGTTGCCTCGGTCGCCTTCATCAACTCGCCCCCCTTTGTGCCGATGGCCTCGGCTGCGATGGGCAACAAGCGCTCCCTCGTCACGGGCCTGGGGGTGGGCATCGTGGGCTACGCCATCGGAAACCACTTCGGTGTGGTGATGGAGTGGCTGCTCTCGCTGATGGGATAGCGAAAGGAGCATCTGAAAATAATAAAGGAGTGCAACTGCACTCCTTTTTGTTGTTAGAAGAGGTAGCCCGTATTGATGTAGAAGGCTCCGCTGCCATCCTGCTTGCCGTACTTGCCTATCGGGTGGCCATACTCGGCGCAGACGATGAAGTTTTGGTTCATGATGAAGCGGAAGCCGCCACCGAGGGTGATGTGCGGGCGGTCGCCCGACAGACCCTTCGACATGTAGTCGTCGTACTCGGCACGGGCGCGGGCATAGTCGGCCTCCGAAGCGAAGTCGGCAGGTGTGCGACCAAACGACATGTCGTAGTTCTTGGTTACCATCGTGCCGTCGCTGAAGATGTTCAGACCGAAGGAGATGTTCTGCTTCCAGAGGGTGAACGAGACAAAGCGCCAGCGCAACTCGGCGTTGTAGGCGGCCATGTCGAGGCCCTGCACGCGGTTGCGCATGATGCCGCGGATGGTGCGGAAGCCGCCCATGCCGTCACGGTCGTAGGATTGTCCCATGGTCGTGAAGTAGGGAAGGATGTAGTAGGGGGCCGTGCGGCCGAAGGTACCCTGGTAGTTCAGTCGGTAGGCGAAGGTGAGGATATCGCGCTTGACGATGGGTAGATAGTGGCGGAAGGTGAGCGAGTACTTGTAGTAGGGGCTGCTCGTGCCGAGCCACTTGGGGGCAAGCATCAGATGGCCCTCGGCCCAGATGCCACGCGAGGGGGCACCCTCCTTGTCGCGGCTGTCGTACAACAGACCTACGCGCAGCGTGCTGTTGATACCGCCATCGGCCTCCTCGTCGGAGATAAGGCCCCAGGTGCGGTACTGCTCGTAGAGGGTGGGCTCGCTGTCGGGAAAGCACTTATTCTCCTCCTTGTTCTTGTTGATCTTCTCGCGGTTGATGGCCCCCTGCTTGAAGTAGCTGAAGTGGTAGCCTGCCTCCCAGAAGAGCTTGTTGTTCCAGATGTTGCCCGTGAAGTCGGCCTTGACCAACACGGCCAGGCGATCGACGCGGTACTTGGGGGTATAGAGGTACATATCCTCCTCTTCCTTACCCGCCTTCACCTTCTCGTGGTCGAAGTAGGACATGTAGCCGTTGAAGCCGTAGAAGTCCATCGCCTTGTCGTTGGTGGCGGTGGCAGTGGCCGAGAAGCGTACACCCGGAATCAGAAAGCGGGTGTCGTAGGAGATGGTGTAGAGCTGCGACCCCTTCGTGAAGAAGGAGGCCTCGAAGAACCACTGCTGGCGCGTATTGGGATAGAGCGAGCCGTCGCCAAAGTCGTAAATGTTGAGAATGGCTCCCAACTGAAAGCCCTTGTCGGCATCGAAGGCGATGGCAGGCAGGGGGCCGAAGTTCAGTCCGGTCTTGATGATCTCTTTCTTGTTTTTCGTCTCCGTTGCGGGCTCGTCGGTGTAGCTCTCGGCACGAAGCGGAAGGACGAACATAAGTCCCAGCAGGATGATGGCTATCTTTCGCATACTCATAGCGTTATTGAGTTTGTTAGAGGTTTTGGTTTAGGTAGTCTTTGCGTATCTCGTCGTATTTGTGTCGCAGGTCGGAGAGGGCGGCAAGACGCAGGTCGGAGAGGGCCAGGCGCAGGATACGCCACCACTCCTGCGTGATGATGGGGGCAGGTAGGAGCAGCACGATCGCCACGAGGGCCCACATCCACTTCAGCGTAAAGAGGGCGACAAGGGCGTAGATGACCATCATCAGCGGCCACAGCAGCAGGTGGATGAGGTAGCGCACCGAGTTGAAGAAGGCCTCGTCCTTGAACTTGCCGCAGATGAACTCTCCGATACCGACCACGGGCAGGGCGGCCATCGACATGGCGAGGGCATAGGGTGCCGTGAGCAGCAGGAGCGTCGCACGCCAGCAGAGCTCCCCTATCGAGCGGTTGGCGACAATCGACGCAAGGCTGATGTTGTGGGCCTTACGCAGGGCGGCGGCTTGGTCGGCCTTTGCAAAGAGGGCTTGGGCCGAGGCGGGCTCCTCGCGGCGGAGGCGCAGCAGCCTCTCGACCGTGAGCTTGTTGGCCGTAAAGAGGCGGTCGAGGCGGTGTTGCTTGCGCGGCAGGGCGGCAGCCTGCTCCTTCACCACGGCAGCGCAGAGCTCCTGAATCGACTCGTAATCCTCGTCGTCGGGGATGTAGTGGTAGGATTGGTGCATGCGCTCGGTGAGGAGCTCCTTCATGGCGTTCATCTGCTCCTGGGGCGTGAGGTCGGCATGGTCGGCGACAAACTCCCCCACCGGGATGGGCTCGCCAATCTCGATGCGGGCCGTGGAACGGAAGCGGAAGAAGTTGCCGTAGCGGATGCCGACGGGAACGATGTAGAGGGGCATCTCGGGGGCCTCCTCGTGAGCCTGGAGGGCGATGCGGAAGATTCCCTTTGAGAGGGGCAGCGAGGAGTACTTGGCTTGGTGGGTACCCTCGGGGAAGATGCAGAAGGGGACACCGTCGCGCAGGACATCGACCGCCTTCTCGATGGTTTCGTTGTTCTTCTTCACCTCCTCGTAGCCGTCGCGGATGCGCATGATGGGCATGATTTTGAGCCAGGTGAAGATTTTGGCCAGCAGGGGGTTGCGGAAGATGTCGGCACGCGCCACAAAGACCTTCGGACGGCGGTCGAGGGCCAGGATGACGAGTGCATCCATCAGGGCATTGGTGTGGTTGGGGGCGAAGATGATGGCGGCATCCTTCGGCAGACGCTCACGCCCCACATAGCGGAACGAGCGGTAGGAGTGCTTCAGCGCCCAATCGACATAGGGTCGAAGGAGCGTGTAGAGCAGGTCGCGCTCTTGAATCTTCTTGGTTTGCGACATAGGCTTAAGCTTCGAGGGGGGTGCGACGGAACAAGTAGGCCACGGTCAATCCCGAGATGATGTGCCAAATACCCCACCAGGCGGTGATGAAGAGCATACCTCCGTAGTGTCCGTGCCAGGTTTCGGGCGGGAAGATGGCGGGGTTGAAGAGCAGAATCAGTCCCAGGCCCGAGTTCTGAATACCAATCTCGACGGTCAGCGAGCGACGGTCGGCACGCGGCACACGGGCCAGGCGACCTCCCAAATAGCCCGTAGCGAGGGCGCAGGCGTTGTGCAACATCACTATGAAGAAGACATAGATGATGTTGTCGAGGAAGAGCTGGAAGTTCTGCGAGAAGGAGACGATGACCATGCCGATGAAGAGGAGGATGGAGAGGGTCTGTGCCGGCTTCGTGATGCGCTTGGTCAGCTCGGGCAGGTAGTGCGAGCAGAGCAGACCCAGCAGGATGGGCACACCCAACAGGAGCATGATCTGCTCCAGCATCGGCATGAAGGGAATCACCAGCATGGGGATATCGCTCTGAAGGCTGATGAGCCGGCTGTAGATCGTACCCCACAGGAAGAAGTTGAGCGGCGTGATAAGGGGTGCCGCGGCGGTGGTGATGGCGGTCATCGAGACCGAGAGCTCGATGTTGCCCTTCGAGAGCGACGAGATGAAGTTGGAGATGTTGCCTCCGGGGCAGCAGGCGACTAAAATCATGCCTAAGGCAATCATCGGGGTGATGAAGGGCGAGAGGGCGTAGGCGACCACAAAGGTGACGGCCGGCAGGGCTATCCACTGCAAGAGCACCCCCACGATGACCGATTTGGGGTTGGTGAAGACCTCCTTGAAGGTTTGGGTCTTGATGCCTAACGCCACGCCGAACATGACGAATGCGAGGATGATGTTTACGATGAGCATGCCGCCCTCGCCGAAGTTGATACTTAAGGCGTTCAGCCCTTCGAGTTGTTCTTTCATGCCTTGACTGTTGACGGTCGCCTTTTCGACCCGATAACAGGGTTACACACACTTGTAAGCCACATTTCTATTATTTGGTTGTACGAATAATTAGTCAATACTGCTCAAAAAGTGGCTTATAATGCTACAAATGTAGCAAAAAAATCCTATATATGCCCCTTTTTTACCAATAAATATAAGGTAGGACCTACCCTGCCACCCCCTACCGCGCTGCTGTGAGAGATAGACCCAATGCAAAATTTAGCATGGGTAACGCAGTAACACAGTAACACGGTAACATAGGGGGGGTACCCCATGTTACCGCGTTACCATGTTACCATGTTACCATGTTACCGCCCCTTTGCGGCACCACAAAAAAAAGAGCCCCCGACAATGGTGTCGGAGGCTCCGTAGGTTACCCGTTCTCGGGCGGTTACTTCGTGGCGGCGGGAGCATTCGTGGGGTCGGCTACCACCATGTTCTTGTCGATGCGCAGCGTTACATTGCTGTCCACCTCGATAAGCAGGGTCGTCTCGTGTACCTCCTTCACGGTAGCGTAGATACCACCGGCGGTTACCACCTTGTCGCCCTTCTTCAGGCCGTCGCGGAACTTCTGCATCTCCTTGCGGCGCTTCGACTCGGGACGCCACATGAAGAGCCACATCACAAGGATCATCAGACCAATCATCAGGAAGAAGGAGAGGTTTACCCCTCCGGGCTGGGCAGCTGCTGCCTGCAATAAATTCATCATGTTGTTCTATTTTTAGGTTTACTACTTTGTTTACTTTTGCCCGGTATCGCTCACTTTTCTGTTCGCTACCACACGGCAAAAATAGGAAATTTGTGGCGATATTGCAAATCCTACTCCACTTCGGCCTCGACAAAGAACTTCAGGGGCTCTGCGCTGCCGTGGAGGTGGAGGTAGAAGAGTTTGAGTTGCCATCCGTAGAGCCCGCGCGACGAGAAGTGCATCTCGACAGGCACGCTCTCGCCCTCGCTAACGGGCTTACGCTCATAGGTTAAGGCGATGCAGCCGCAGGTGAGCTCCTCGCCCACAATCAGCAACGGCTCGTGGCTCCGATTCTCCAGGTGGAAGTGTACCACCGCCTCCTCGCCACTGAACATACGCCCCAGACGCAGGGTGTCAGTGCCCCCGTGGAGCAACAAGGAGTCCGTAATGACCACCTTTTGACCGAGGGGTGCGGGCTCCGTGTCGGCCGACTTGGGGCGCAGGGCGTCGCACCCCGCGAGCCACAACCCCACGACAAAGATTAGGAGCCCCCGACGCATACCCTATCGCTTCGAGGTGTTGATCAGGCCACGACCGCTCTTGCGGATGCGGCCCTCGGCCGTGAGGTCGGCCACCATCTTGTCGAGGATGCCGTTGATGAAGTTGCTGCTGCCGGCCGAGGAGTAGTCCTTCGTAATCTCGATATACTCGTCGAAGGTAACCTTCACGGGAATCGACTCAATCTCTGTGAGCTCGGTCAGGGCGCAGACCAAAATCAGGTTGTCCATGAAGGCGATGCGCTCCACATCCCAATTGCAGGTGTACTTCTCGATGAAGCGCAGGTGGTCGTTGTAGTGAATCAGGCTCTTCTCGAAGAGGGTACGCACGAAGTCGCGGTCATCCTCGCTCTTGAACTTGGGCAGGGCCTTGATGTCGAGGTGCGAGGGCTTCATGTTCTGAAGCGTGCGCATCACCATGATGAGGATGAAGTTCAGGTCGTCGGCCCAGAGAATCGACATCTCCTCCAGCACCTCGTCGAGCATCTCGCACTCCTGCAACTCCTCGCAGAAGATGCGCTCCACGAGCTGACGATCCTCGAGGAAGGAGCGCTCCCCATTATTCATGTACTGCTTGAAGTAGTCGCGCTCAACAATCTGATTATAAAGATTCTTAATCAGCTCGGGATAGGCCGACCACGAGAGCTTGCGGGCGGCAAGGTAGTCGTTGATCGTATCGCTGTTCTCCAGCACACGAATCACGCTGTTCTCGACGAATTTGAGGTTGGGATTCAGATCCTCGAACGAGGGCATCATCTTCTGACGGGCCAGCTCCTGACGCGAGAGGGCGTAGTGCACCAACTCGGCGGGGAGGCTCAACATTTGAAAATAGAGGTCGTAGGCCTTGTCGATGGAGTTGAACATCGACTTTTCGGTGGCTGCCATGCTGTCGGCATCGCTCTTGAGGTGGGCATAGAGCGCCTTCAAGGCCTTGATACGCAATAATCGTCTGCTTAACATATTGGTGAGAACTTTTCTTTTGTTCGGTTTTACAAGCCACAAAAGTAATAAAAAATTCAACATTTAGAATTTAGAATTCAAAATTATTTTTTCTTGACGATGGAAATAGGGAGTTTAGCGTGTATAGGGGGTTTAAGGAGGTTAGAGAGGAGATTTCCTACATTTCCTAAATTCGCTATCCTACCCCGGCCTAAAAACAGCTGTGTATTGGTAACACGGTAACACGGTAACACGGGTAACCCCCCCCATGTTACCATGTTACTCTGTTACTCTGTTACCCTGTTACCCTGCTTGGCGATATGTACATACTGTATATATAGCTACAAATAACTTTATATAGTTATATATAACTCTATCTATATCTGTATAAAAACATATCTATATTTGTGTATCTCTCTATGTGCATATAGCTGTGTCGGGATATGGGCGTAGAGTAACGCAGTAACGCGGTAACATGGTAACATGGGGGTGTTACCCGTGTTACCCGTGTTACCAATTCAAAATTTAGAATTTAGAATTCAAAATTATTTCCTACTACAATCTAAACTATTCATAGTCATTATGTTATGCGCTTCCGTAACTTCCCCTGTCTCCCCTAATTACCCCAGTAACATGGTAACGCAGTAACGCGGTAACATGGGGGGGTGTTACCATGTTACCGCGTTACTTATGTTACCAATTCTAAATTCTACATTCTAAATTCTAAATTTCCATGCGTCAAGAAAAATAATTTTGAATTCTACATTCTACATTCTAAATTTTGAATTATTTTTCCTATCTTTGACTGATTTAAGCAAAGCAATACCTAAAAACTAACCTATAATGAAAAGAATTATTGAGTGTGTCCCCAACTTCAGCGAGGGACGCGACCGTTCGGTCATCGACAAGATTACTGCTGCCATCACCGCCGTTAAGGGCGTGAAACTCTTGGATGTAGACCCGGGTGAGGCGACCAACCGCACCGTGGTTACCTTTGTAGGTGAGCCCGAGGCGGTGCTCGAGGCGGCCTTCCAGGGCGTGAAGAGAGCGGCCGAGCTGATCGACATGCGCGGCCACAAGGGTGCCCACCCCCGCATGGGTGCCACCGATGTGTGCCCCCTGATTCCGATTGCCGGCATCACGCTCGAGGAGTGCGCCGAGCTGGCCCGTCAGCTGGGTAAGCGCATCGGCGAGGAGTTGCAGATTCCGGTCTATGCCTACGAGTCGGCGGCCTTCACCCCCGAGCGTCGCAACCTGGCTGTCTGCCGTCGTGGCGAGTATGAGGCACTTCCCGAGCGCATGGTAGGCCCCGAGGCCCCCGATTTCGGTGCCCGTCCCTTCGACGAGGGTGTGGCCCGCACGGGTGCTACGGCCGTGGGTGCCCGCGACTTCCTCATCGCCGTGAACTACAACCTCAATACCACCTCCACGCGTCGCGCCAACGCCATCGCCTTCGATGTGCGCGAGAAGGGTCGCCCCATGCGTGAGGGCAACCCCATCACGGGTAAGATTCTCAAGGACGAGAACGGCAAGACCATCATGAAGCCCGGTACGCTGAAGGCCTGCAAGGCCATCGGCTGGTATATCGACGAGTATCAGATTGCACAGGTCTCGATGAACCTCACGAATATCTCGGTGACGCCCCTGCATGTCGCCTTCGACGAGGTGTGCCGTGCTGCCCAGGCGCGTGGTGTGCGTGTGACGGGTACGGAGATTGTAGGCCTCATCCCGAAGCGTGCGCTGATCGAGGCGGGCCGCTACTTCCTCGAGAAGCAGCAGCGTTCGACCGGTATCTCGGAGCAGGAGATCATCCGCATTGCCATCAAGTCGATGGGTCTCGACGACCTGAAGCCCTTCAACCCTGAGGAGAAGGTCATCGAGTATATGTTGGAGGCCGAGACCAAGAAGGCGGGCTTAGTCGATATGACCTGCACGGGCTTTGCCAACGAGACGGCCAGCGAGTCCCCCGCCCCGGGTGGTGGCTCGATCTCGGCCTACATGGGTGCGCTGGGTGCCGCCCTCGGCACGATGGTGGCCAACCTCTCGTCGCACAAGGCGGGCTGGGATGAGCGCTGGAAGGAGTTCTCCGATTGGGCCGACAAGGGTCAGGCGCTGATGAAGGAGCTGCTCTGGCTGGTGGACGAGGATACCGAGGCCTTCAACAAGATTATGGCCGTATTCTCGATGCCTAAATCGACCGACGAGGAGAAGGCTGCTCGCGCTGCCGCCCTCGAAGCCGCCACGCTCTATGCCACGCAGGTACCCCTGCGCACGCTGAAGACCGCCTACGAGGTCTTCCCCCTGGTGCGTGCCATGGCCGAGACGGGTAACCCCAACTCGGTAACCGATGCCGGTGTGGGAGCCCTCTCGCTGCGCAGTGCCGTGATGGGTGCCGCCCTCAATGTGAAGATCAACGCGGCCGGTCTGAAGGATCGCGAGGTGGCCGACAAGCTCGTCGGGGAGGCCGAGGCGCTTGTCGAGGCTGCCAACCGCGAGGAGGCCGAAATTTTAGCCATTGTAGAGTCGAAAATCAAGTAAACAATAAAACCTAACGCCCTATGACTTTAGAGCAATTCCGCAAAGATATCGAGGCCGGTATTCCCGATGTGCTGCCCGCCCC
>JAZUQP010000038.1:0-10611 GCA_045605785.1 Alistipes sp.
CGAGTCTGTTGCATATCGGAAAGGTGATGATGGGCGGCCGTTCTCATCCCTAAAGGGATTCGTCAGCCGGGGGCGACTCGGCTAAGCATAGGCCATCCTCTTACATTTAGGCGACAAGCTAATGCTACGCATTACAAATAGAAAGAGGTACGAGTCGGCTCAAATAAATTCGACCAACTCGCACCTCTTCTTATTTGCCCTTCGGGCACCTTGCCGCCTAAATCTTTTCGGCCCTTTTTGCTCTCGGCTGCTGCGGCCGTTCGAGTCTGTTGCATATCGGAAAGGTGATGATGGGCGGCCGTCGAGTCCCGAGTACAAATCGGAAGGCATTGTTACATTCCTCTTATTTTCCCCCTCTAAGATAGAGGGGGTGCCCTTTAGGGCGGGGGCGTATGCTGTCGGCTTTGCCGACAAGGCTGAATGCTAAATTTCCCAAAAAAAATCCCACAATTCCCATTGCCCTTTGGGTGGAAGATGGGATTGGCTACTCCGCAGGCCTATATGGGCTGCTACGCTTTACGCCTTTCCCCTCCGCTCGCCGCGGGGCACTTCCAAAGGTGACTGCCCGAGAACTCCATAGAGCCATTTTCATTGCGTAGGCCGCATTCGAGTAAACTCGATGCAGCCTACGCAATAAAAAACCTCTGCTATGCAGAGGTTCTCGGGCATTGCCCTTTGGGTGGAAGATGGGATTCGAACCCACGACCTTCGGAACCACAATCCGTCACTCTAACCAACTGAGCTACATCCACCATATTGGCTAACTATCGCTAACCGAGGTGCAAATGTACGGCAAATTTTCGTTCTATGCAACAAATTCGGGAAAAATTTTCTACTTTTGTCAAATTGGCAGACCAAAAGGGGTGGGCTGACAAATTTTCTGCCAAAGTGGAAGGTTAACCTCTTTGGCACACCTCTTGATGGCTTGTCTTCACAAAAGGAGCAAAACAAGCAACAGAAAAGTATAAACAATTAAAAAACGAAGCAAAATGAGTGTAAGACCGTTAGCAGACCGTGTATTGGTTCTGCCCAATCCCGCAGAGGAGAAGACCGCCGGAGGTCTCTTTATTCCCGACACCGCCAAGGAGAAGCCCCTGGCCGGCAAGGTGGTAGCCGTAGGCCCCGGCACCAAGGAGGTAGAGATGGAGGTCAAGGTTGGTGACCAGGTGCTCTATGGCAAGTATGCCGGCACGGAGCTCCAGATCGAGGGCGAGAGCTACCTGATCATGAAGCAGAGCGACATCCTCGCAATCATCTAAATCGGCTAAACGAAGAAAAAGGAGAACTTTCCGCTTTCAGGAAAAGGCAAAACCAAAATTAAAAAAGTTAGAAAATGGCAAAAGAGATTAAATACAATGTAGAGGCCCGTGAAGCCTTGAAGGAGGGTGTGGATGCGTTGAGCAACGCCGTAAAGGTAACCCTCGGCCCCAAGGGTCGCAATGTGATCATCGACAAGAAGTTCGGTGCGCCCCAGGTAACGAAGGACGGTGTGACGGTAGCCAAGGAGATTGAGCTGGAGGACACCTTTGCCAACATGGGTGCCCAGATGGTCAAGGAGGTAGCTTCGAAGACCAACGACGACGCCGGCGACGGTACGACGACGGCCACCGTATTGGCCCAGGCCATCATCGGTGTGGGTATCAAGAATGTAACGGCCGGAGCCAACCCCATGGATCTGAAGCGCGGTATCGACAAGGCCGTTGCGAAGGTAGTGGAGTCGTTGCGTGAGCAGAGCCAGGAGGTAGGTGCCGACAACGCCAAGATCGAGCAGGTGGCCACCACCTCGGCCAACAACGACAACGCCATCGGCAAGCTGATTGCCGAGGCGATGGCCAAGGTCAAGAACGAGGGTGTGATCACCGTCGAGGAGGCCAAGGGCACCGAGACCCATGTAGAGGTGGTTGAGGGTATGCAGTTCGACCGTGGTTATATCTCGGCCTACTTCATCACCGACACCGAGAAGATGGAGGCACAGCTCGACAAGCCCTACATCCTGATCACGGATAAGAAGGTATCGACCATGAAGGAGCTGATGGGCGTACTGGAGCCCGTGGCACAGAGTGGTCGCTCGCTGCTGATCATCGCCGAGGATGTGGACGGTGAGGCCCTCTCGGCGCTGGTGGTGAACAAGCTGCGCGGCACGCTGAAGATTGCCGCCTGCAAGGCCCCCGGCTTCGGTGATCGCCGCAAGGAGATGTTGGAGGATATCGCCACGCTGACGGGTGCTACGGTTATCTCGACCGACAAGGGCATGAAGATGGAGGATGCCAACCTCTCGATGTTGGGTACGGCCGACAAGGTGACCCTGAACAAGGAGAACACCACCATCGTGGATGGTGCCGGTGAGAAGGAGGCCATCGCTGCCCGCGTAGCCCAGATTCGTGCCTCGATCGAGAAGGCCACTTCGGATTATGACCGCGAGAAGTTGCAGGAGCGTCTGGCCAAGTTGGCCGGCGGTGTTGCCGTGCTCTATGTAGGTGCCGCCACCGAGGTGGAGATGAAGGAGAAGAAGGATCGCGTAGATGATGCCCTGGCTGCCACGCGTGCCGCCGTCGAGGAGGGTATCGTGCCGGGTGGTGGCGTTGCCTACATCCGTGCCACGGCCAAGTTGGAGGGTCTGAAGGGCGAGAACGACGACCAGACGACCGGTATCCAGATTGTGAAGCGCGCCATTGAGGAGCCTCTGCGCCAGATTGTAGCCAACGCCGGTGGCGAGGGCTCGGTTGTGGTGAACAAGGTGAAGGAGGGCGAAGGTAGCTTCGGTTACAACGCCCGCGAGGATCGCTTCGAGGATATGCTCGCAGCCGGTATCATCGACCCCACGAAGGTGTCGCGTGTAGCGCTGGAGAATGCCGCCTCGATTGCCTCGATGTTCCTCACCACCGAGTGCGTGCTGGCCGAGAAGAAGTCGGAGCAGCCCGCCATGCCGCCTATGCCGGCCGGTGGAATGGGAGGCATGATGTAATCAACGCTCCCAACGAGCTTATGGTGGGGCAGACTGCAAGGTCTGCCCCACTTTTTTCTACTGTTCGACCCCCCAAAGGTGGCCCGCCCGAAGAGTTCTGCCCCAGAAAGTCGATTGGAGGTGCCGCTTCATCCCGACAAGGCGATGCCAACCCCTTCCGGGCGACAACTAACGGCGAGATAAGATTCGTGCCTGCCGGGTCATTGGCTCACCTGAAGCAGTACTTTGGCAGACAAATCCGGACTTCGGGCCACATACCCGAAAAAAAGGAGAAACCACACTTATAACTTATTGTATATCAGCAAATTACCCCCCCCCCATCACTTTTTGCTATGTAGCAGCAATATAATTTCCGTTTTGCAACGCATTGATTTTCAGCGACTTTCAAGGCGGGCTATACAATGCGAATTTAGCCATTTTTAGCACCACAAAGAGCTCTTTTGCGTACCTTTGCAACAGAAAGAGAGAGACAGAGTGAAAGAAAAAAAGGGAAATTCCCACGCCTCATTTATGACAAGACCCGCAACTCCGAGTTGCGGGTCTTGTCTGTTTAGGGAAGAGATGCCGAAAGAAAATAGCGGCTTATTGGTCAAAATAGCCACAAGTGAGAAAAAGTGTGGTCGGAGGTGTGGAAAAATTGAAAGGAATTTTGTAACTTTACATGCAGATAGAGCCCGAGCATGAAGAGTCTTCTCCTATTTAGCCTCCTGATTCTCGCTGCCGCATGCCAAAAAGATGACTCCCTGAAGGAGCAACTCGATTGGGCCGAGCAGGAGATGAACAGCCGTACAGACAGCGTTGTACGACTACTCGATGCCATGCCTCGCTCGGAACTGCACGGCAGCAAGCGTGCGCGTCATGCCCTGCTCTACGCCCAAGCCCTCGACAAGAGCTATATCAACATCACCAACGACTCCCTCACGCGTATCGCCGTAAACTACTACGACCGCCACGGAACACCCCACGAAAAGGCGCTGGCCCACTACTACCAGGGCGCCATTCACGACTACGCCGGAGAGCTGGAAGAGGCTGTCGAGTCGTTCACCTACGCAGAACTATACTCGCGCAAGGACAACGACAACTATTTGAAGGGGTTGATTTACAGCCGTTTTGGGAATCTCTACATCCGTCAGCGCAACTTCAAAAGCGCGGTAGAGATGTACACCAAGGCCTCCGAGTGCTTCACCCCCGAGCAGAAAAAGAATCGCATGTTGGTCCTCCACTCACTCGGCATCGCCCAGTTGGAGTTGCACCGCAACCGACAGGCCGCCACCACATTGAGTGAGGCGGAGCAGCTCGCCCTCGAACTCGACAACCCGCATGCACTTGTCGACATCTTCTCGGCCCTGGGCGTGGCCCAAATCGGGGCGGTCTACCACTCCAAGTCGGACTACTACGCCTCGGTAAAAGAGAAGCTCACGAAGTACTACGCCGAGCATACCAACGGAGAGATTCCCGAGTACCACTACCCCATTATTGCCCAAATCCTGCTCGACGAGGGGAATATCGACTCGGCCCGCTACTACTACCTGCACCACCTCTCGAAGCCCGAAAGTTGCAACGAGGATGACATCATCTACTACCGCCACCTCTCGTCGTTGGAGTGGGAGGCGGGCAACTACGAAAAGGCCCTCACCTACGAGCAGACCTTCAGCCACCTCTCCGACTCACTCCACCACGCCAAGCAGTCGCAGTTGGTCGAAAACCTAAACCAGCGCTACCTGACGAAGCATGCGCACGAATCCTACCTGCTGCTGCGCACCAAGCATCGCCACATGATCACCACGGGTACGCTCTTAATCATCGTGATTATCGGATTGAGCTGGCACCTGATACAAAACCAGCGCCGCAAGGCCCACGCCCGACGCAAGGAGCTGGCGGAGTTCCAGGCCTATGCCGAGCAGAGTCGCCAGCACTATGGCGAGCTGGAGTCGCGCTACCAAGCCCTGTCGGAGGAGCTCAACCTGCGCGACGAACACACACAGGAGCTCTACGCCATGTTGGGTAACCGTATCGACGCCATCCGCACGCTGGTCGAGATGGCCCACCTCTACAGCCACGACAAGGAGCTCTTCTACAAGAATTTCAAGGAGGTGGTGAAGTTCTCCTCCTCCAAGAGCCACGATTTAGCCAAGGATCTGATTGCCATGGCCGACCTCTTGTGCGGCGGCGCAATGCAGCACCTGCAAAGTCACTATCCCACCCTCACGCAGCACGAGCTCTGCTACTGCGCCTGCGTGCTGCTCGGCTTCAGCAAGGAGAGCATCCGCATCCTCTACAACCACACCAACCAATACAGCATCTACAACATCCAGAACAGCATCCGCACCAAAACGGGCCTGGTAAATCACAGCTCCACCAACCTGGAGAGCTTCCTCGAAGAGCTGAAAAGACGAGGGTAATCCGCCAGGCGCATTGCAATGCACAATTCACGATTCACAATTACTACTGGTGCAATAAATTTGCAGAAGATTGATTTTTCGGTGCTTTGCACCTCTGTTTTAATGAGCAACGGCCCGTTTCAAGTGAACTTGACGGGCCGTTACTCATCAAAAACACTGCCCACGGGCAGCGAAAAATCAATTCCAAAAACAGTTAATTTTCAACTACTTAAATAATAAAATATATTGACATTCCCTCCCAAACCCTCCCTTTGGCAAAGGGAGGGCTTGTCGCAGTGATAAATCACTGCTCCTAATTGCAGCCCGAAAGGTCAGCACGGTAAAAGGTTTTTCTAATCAAAAAGCGACAAACGGCATTCTAAGGTGCTTATAAACAATAAAATGCAAACGACATTGCAAAGTTTATCGCACCGGTAGTAATTCACAATCTTGAATTTTGAATTTAGAATTTTGAATTAAAAAAAACGGCTACCCGCGTAGGATAGCCGTTTTATTTTGGTCAGCTCAATGATTAGAGTGCATTCACATGAAGCTGGAGGGCGCCCTTCAGGTTGCCGGCCTTGTTCTTGTGGATGATGTTGTGCTTGGCCAGCTTATCGAGCATAGCGGTTACCTTGGGAAGCAGAGCCTCAGCGGCCGACTTCTCGGTGGTGTGACGCAGAGCCTTCACGGCGTTGCGAGCGGTCTTGTGATACAGACGGTTGTGAGCACGCTTGGTCACGGTCTGACGAATTCTCTTCTTCGAAGACTTATGGTTTGCCATAATTGTTAAAGTTTTTTATTTTTACTTTTATAGTTTTTCGCTTTTTCAGGAGTTCTCGCGCCCACCTCAACGGTCTCCCGTGGGCTTAACGACCGTAGCCGCTTTCGGATAGGCCTTGCAGCCCGCTCCTCGATTCTCTTTTCACCCGTTGAGCCGTGCTTGAGACAGCCTCGATATGCCCTATTGTGACACCCACCGAGATACTGCCGCCAAACTTGGCCCCTCGTTGTAGCCCATAGGAGAGTCGAACTCCTCTTTCAAGAATGAAAATCTTGCGTCCTAACCGATAGACGAATGGGCCTTACCACTATTGCGTTGCGTAAAAGCGCTGCTTTAGCGGTGCAAAGGTATAATAAAAAACCGAACTGACAAAAGTTTTTAGTAAAAATGTCAAGCAGATAGAACCCAAACCGTCGCTTATTGCAATTTCTCGAAGTTGTAGAGCTGCTTCACTTCGCCACTGCGGAGCTCGCGCGAGTAGATGCGCAGGTTATCGACCAACATAGTGGAGCCCGAGGTGGACTGCTTGCCGTAGGCAGAAAGGAGACCTCCGAAGTAGAAGCGCTCTCCGCAGCCCACATTTTGGTAGCCTATGCCCTGCTCAGTCTTGATGCCTACCGCCTCGCCATTGATGTAGAGCTTAATCTTGGCCTCTTCGATACCTGAGGTGTAGGCCGCCGTGAGGGTCACCATCTTCCACTCGGCGGTGGAGAGGTCAGCGTGCGAGAAGGAGCTCACACCGCTGTAGTCGTAGATGTAGTTGTAGCCCTCGCTCATGTAGGTGAGCTTTCCATTGCGCTGGTTGAGGATGAAACCAACCTCAAAATGCATGCTCTCCGAGCCTTCGACATGGAAGATGTGGCCATCGCCGAGGGAGTTGGCCCAAAATGAGACGGTGAAATTGCCGCCATCGATCAAGGGCTCGGCAACGAAGAGGTAATCATTTGGCGTGAAGAGGGCACACTGCGACCCCTTGACGCCACCCTGCTGAAGTTGGGGCGAGCCCATGACCATCAGTTCGGGACCGCCTTCGACGCCGTTGGCAACTGCCTGCTCGAAGGTACACTCCACCTTCAGACCCCCGCGGAGATCGCGCCCGGCCTCTCCCGACGCCCCCTCAAACTCCTTCGAGGGTTTGTTGATGTCGCCCCCACCGCTGCAAGCCGTAGCAACGAGGAGCAACAACACAAAGAGAAATTTACGCAAACCCATAGCCGTTTTCACAACTTTGAAAGGCGTGATTATCCGCTACTTCGAGGAGGGATAGGATACCGAAAAGGTGGAGCCGTCCTCCTCCAGGAGATTCGTCACGGAGCTCTTCACCTTGCCCTGAATAGAGAGGAGTACGCGTTGGTCGGCACTATCGGCCGGTCCCGTGCACTGCTCGAGGAATTCGAGGTCGAGCGTAAGGGTAACCATATTCTGTTCTTGACGCTCCACAAGCTTGCTATCACTCAACATCGTGGCACTCACATCACAAGTTGCCTCTCTTGGGGAGATCGAGGCGTAGATGATGCTCTCCAACAGAGCCCCCAGCTCATAGCGCAGGGAGAGGGTGTCTTGGCGATTGGTCTGCATGTCAAAGTTGCAGTAGATCTCCACACCTCCATCCGGCTCATAGCTCACCATCGTGGCTACTCGGGGATTGCGGGATTTGCTCTCATAGAGCTCCTGACTCAGGCTCTGCCCCTGCACCGAAGCAATGGCTGCCACCGAGAGGAGCACGACAAACAATAGTCGTCTCATAACAGGTAAATCGTTGGTTAGTTGGTAACTCTTTCACAAAAGTAGAAAAAGATTTGCAATCTCCCAAGCCCCGAGCCCGGTTATTGTAAATCGGCAAATTGCTGTGGGCTTGCACACAACATGAAGGAGCAACAAAAAAACAGCAGAACTTTTCAGTTCTGCTGTCTGCTCAAACTTGGTCGGGATGACTGGATTCGAAGCGTAGAGGCTTTAGCCTCAAGCTCGCCGGATTACCACTAAAATCAGGGCGCAGCCCACAATACATCTAATCCGGCAACCTCCTAATAAAGCATATCAGTCAGCTCGACCGAGCAGGTAGCACGCTTTGCGTGCTTTTTTTGTTGCCTTCATGGTGGGCTTGCACACAACATGAAGGGGCAACAAAAAAAGTAGCAGAACTTTTAGTTCTGCTACCTGCTCAAGAGTCGGGATGACTGGATTCGAACCAGCGACAACACGCCCCCCAGACGTGTACTCTAACCGGGCTGAGCTACATCCCGTCTGTTTTCGGAGTGCAAATATAGGGGCTTTTTCTTAAACTGCCAAATATTTCACCTTTTTTTTGAAAAATTCTTTTAAGAACTCCGGCAAAGTCCCCTTCACAAGGGGGATTTAGGGGGATGCAGGGTATCTCCTCGCCCCAATACTCCTTTACAGATTCTGCGGGAGAACGACAAGCGGCATCCCCCATCCGCAAATCGAATACCTCTCAGCCAATGGTTCAACGAGCAATACGACAAACTCCGACAATCAATCCGACAGCCTATTCAACCAAAGAAGAGTAGAGGAATGAAACTGTAAAAAAAGGTAATGGCAACTACTCTTAAAATGAATAGTTGTCGTTGTTCATTACGACTGCTTTTTGTAGGTGAGGGCGGCGAGGGTGTTGAAGATGATGACGAAGATGCCGAGGGCGGCGTAGTTTGTCCACAGCTCGGCCACGGTTGTGCCCTTCAGATAGACCGAGCGCAGAATCTCTACATAGTACCGTGGAGGTAGTATGAGCGTGAAGCGTTGCGCCCACACAGGCATCGAATCAACGGGCGTGAGCAGGCCACTCATCAGCATAAAGGTCATAATAAAGAAGAACATTACGAACATCGCCTGCTGCATCGTCTCCGAGAAGTTGGCAATGGTCAGGCTGAAGCCCGAAATCGTAAGGATAAAGAGCAATGCTCCGAAATATATTGCTCCGATAGAGCCTACGGGCGCAAGACCATAGACCAATCGAGCCACAAGCATCGCCACTGTCACGACAAACAATCCTATAATCCAATACGGCACAAGTTTCGAGAGGATAAACATAAAACGCGATATAGGTGTTACGTTTATCTGCTCGATTGAGCCGCTCTCCTTCTCGCCCACGATACTCAACGCTGGCAAGAAACCGCAAATCAGTATAAAGAGGATAATCATCAGCGCAGGAATCATATAGTGGCGGTAGTTGAGCGTGGGGTTATAGCGATTCTCAATAGTTACCAACTCCGACAACTTCGCAGGACTCTTCTCGCCACGCAGCTCGGCCAAGGTGCGGGCTATGGTCTGCACGATATATTGCATACCCATACCGCCCTTGGTCGCATTTACAGCATTGGCGGTGATGCTGATGCGCTCGGGTGTAGCAACAGTCATATCGCGCTCAAAATCGGCGGGTATCTGCACAATAACATCTACCTCGCCCTGCTCCAAAGCATCGATAGCAAGCGGATACTCCGAGGTCGTCTGCGCCAATGTAAGATACTCCGATGCTTCGATATGTGAGGCGATACGGCGCGAGGTTGTTGAGCGGTCGAGGTCGACAAGCGCAACATTGACATTGCGGACATCCATCGTCATAATGAGCGGCATAAGCAGCATCACAAGTATCGGGAAGGCGATGATTAGTCGCGGCAGAAACGAGTTGCGCCTAATCTGCAAAAACTCCTTCTGAACAAGTACGATAAATGCTCTCATAGTTACTCCAATTTATCGTTAAACTTTTTGAGTGATACGCCGAGAATAGCTACCGTCATACCGAGCAGAATCACACAATTTTTCCATACAGCCACCAGCGACAGGCCCTGAATCATCATCTTGCGCACCGCATCGATATACCACCTCGCAGGTACGATATTTGACACCACCTGGAAGAATTTGGGTAGATTTTCAATTGGGAACAGCATACCCGACAGCATCAGAATAGGCATCATCATAACCATTGCCGAGATAAGCAACGCTACCATCTGCGTCGAGGCGATGGTCGAGACCAAAAGACCGAGCGAGAGCGACAGCATAAGGTAGAGCAACGACAGCGAAAAGATACCCCCGACACCGCCAGTCATCGGCACGCCGAGTAGGTAACGTGCAAGAAGCAGGATAGTTACCAACACAACGCACGAGATGGCGAAGTAGGGTATCATCTTGGCAAAGATAATCTTCACGGGTCGCACGGGCGAGACAAGTAGCACCTCCATCGTGCCGACCTCCTTCTCGCGCACAATAGAAACCGAGGTCATCATAGCGCAGACCAATATAAAGATAAGCCCCATAATGCCTGGCACAAAGTTATATGCCGACTTCATCTGCGGGTTGAACAACATTCGTGTTTCAAACATCGCCTGCTCGGATGCCGAGCCGAGCAACACACCCTGCAAATATGCCGTTGCCGAGCCTGCGGTATTGACATTCGAGGCATCGACAATAAGCTGTATAATAGGTTTTGTATCAATGCCTTGTGCCACTTGCTCTGCCCGCCT
>JAZUQP010000039.1:0-15865 GCA_045605785.1 Alistipes sp.
CATACCGCAGGGTGGATATTACCTCTTCCATTTCGAGTTGTATGACCCTCTGACGGGGCATTACTACACATCACCCAGAAAATACTGCCTCTATCTGGAAATCATCTCAGAGGAGCCAAACGGTGAAATTTCGTATTATGTGCACATTAGCTATAACCGATAAAAACATCTTAACACTTTGGTTACACCGTTCCCTTACGAGTAAACAGCTGCAATTTTCGCATAACCGGTGCGGTCGGCCGCTTTTTTGTTTCAAAAAGCTGTAACATTTTCGGGAGTTTTTCTTATCTTTGCGCTTTCAGTTGAATAATATTAGGTTAAGTTATACAATATGGCTATCGCAAATCAAGAAGCACCGGCCAAGGAGAAGTCGGTCAATTTCCTCGAAGAGATTATTCAGGAGTCTATCGCCCGGGGCGAATCGCGCGTACAGACCCGTTTCCCGCCAGAGCCCAACGGATACCTCCACATCGGACACGCCAAGAGCATCTGCATCAACTTCGGCCTGGCCAAGAAGTATGGTGGCAAGTGCAACCTGCGTTTCGACGACACCAACCCCACCAAGGAGGATGTCGAGTATGTGGACTCGATCAAGCGCGACATTCAGTGGCTCGGCTTCGAGTGGGCCGAGGAGCGCTACGCCTCCGACTACTTCGAGCAGCTCTACGAGTGGGCCATCGTACTCATCAAGAAGGGCTTGGCCTATGTAGACGACCAGACCCAGGAGCAGATTCGCGAGAGCCGCGGTACGGTATCGGAGCCGGGCAAGGAGTCGCCCTGGCGCAACCGTTCGGTGGAGGAGAACCTCGACCTCTTTGTGCGCATGCGCAACGGCGAGTTCAAGGATGGTGAGAAGGTGCTGCGTGCCAAGATCGACATGGCGCACCCCAACATGCTCTTCCGTGACCCCATCATGTACCGTATTCTGCACACCGAGCACCACCGCACGGGCAACAAGTGGTGCATCTACCCCATGTACGACTATGCTCACGGACAGAGCGACTCGATCGAGCAGATTACCCACTCGATTTGTACGCTCGAGTTCGATGTACACCGCCCCCTGTACGATTGGTTTATCCAGGCACTGGAGATCTACCCCTCGCACCAGTACGAGTTTGCGCGTCTGAACCTCACCTACACGATGATGTCGAAGCGCAACCTGCTGAAGTTGGTGAAGGAGGGTGCCGTGATGGGCTGGGACGACCCCCGCATGCCGACCATCTGCGCCCTGCGTCGTAAGGGTTACACCCCCGCATCGGTACGCGCCTTCGCCGAGATGGTGGGCGTGGCCAAGCGCGACAATGTGATCGACCTGGGCAAGATGGAGTACTGCGTACGCGAGGATCTGAACAAGGTGGCCGAGCGCCGTATGGCCGTGCTGAACCCCCTGAAGGTGGTAATCACCAATTGGGAGGAGGGCAAGGTCGAGATGCGTCAGGCTGTCAATAACCCCGAGGACGAGGCTGCCGGCATGCGCGAGGTACCCTTCGGCCGCGAGATCTACATCGAGCGCGACGACTTCATGGAGAATCCTCCCAAGAAGTACTTCCGCTTGAGCCCGGGCCAGGAGGTGCGTCTGCGCTACTCCTACCTGATCAAGTGCGAGGAGGTCATCAAGGACGAGGAGGGCAACATCGTGGAGTTGCGATGCACCTACGACCCGATGTCGGGCGAGGGCTCGTCGAGCGACGGCCGCCGCGTAAAGGGTGTCATCCACTGGGTATCGGCTGCACACGCCTTGAAGGCCGAGGTGCGCCTCTTCAACCCCCTCTTCACGACCGAGGATCCCTTCGACACCTCGAATGGCCAGCAGTCGTGGGAGGATAACCTCAACCCCGAGTCGATGGTGAAGGTCGAGGCCTATCTGGAGCCCTCGTTGGCAGGTGCCGAGGTGGGCAAGGCCTTCCAGTTCGAGCGCGTAGGCTACTTCTGCGCCGACACCGACACGACCCCCGAGCACCCGGTATTCAACCGCACGGTAACGCTCAAGGATTCGTGGGCCAAGATCAACAAATAGGAATCAGGAGCTACACATAACAAGGAGAGGCGACAGAGTTTTCTGTCGCCTCTCTTATTATTGTTTTCGCTTGAAAAACAGATTCTTATCTCCGCCTAAAATCAAAAACTCCGAAAGGGAAGTTTCATCACTCCCCAGAAGGCCTCGCCGAAGATACCCGACGACATCTTCGAGGTGCCGGCCGTGCGGTCGATAAAGATGATGGAGAGCTCCTCGATCTTGAAGCCGAGGCGCCAAGCCGTGTACTTCATCTCGATTTGGAAGCCGTAGCCAACCATTCGGACACGGTCGAGGGGGATGCGCTCGAGCACCTCACGACGGTAGCCCACAAAGCCGGCAGTGGCATCCGAAACGGGCATACGGGTAATCAGGCGCACATACTTCGAGGCGAAGTAGGAGATCAAGAGGCGCGACATGGGCCAATTGACCACATTGACCCCCTTGCAATAGCGCGAACCGACGGCGACATCGGCTCCATGAGCGAGCGAATCGGCCAAGCGAAGCAGGTCGTCGGGGTTGTGCGAAAAGTCGCAGTCCATCTCGAAAACGGCCTCGTAGTCGCGCTCAAGAGCCCAACGGAAGGCGGCAATATAGGCCGTGCCAAGTCCCAGCTTGCCGCTGCGCTCCAACAGGTGGAGACGACCGCGATAGACCACCTGCAACTCCTCGACGGCACGAGCCGTACCATCGGGCGAGCCGTCATCGACAACCAGCAGGTCGAAGTCGCCCTCGAGCGACATCACCTTCTGAATCATCGGAGCGATATTTTCAATCTCGTTGTAGGTGGGTATGACAACCAATTTTTTCATCTCGTTACATCATTTTATGGAAGCGGCGCATGCCGAAGAGATAACGCAGAATTATCGAGCCGTAGTATAGGCCGACGGGGTTATTTTGGGCACTCTGACGAATCAGGCGGCGCTCCTTCTTGAGGCGGTTGTGCTCTGCGAGGAAGACCCACCAGGCACGAAAGACCGAACAGAAGGCGCGCAGGTGGCCCTGGAGAAGGTAGCTGAAGGCGGCCGCCAGGTCGGTCAGCGGACGAAGAAGGGCTACCAGAAGGCGTTGCGACGGGGAGGCGCAACGAAAGAGCATGCGCAGGTTGTTACGGTGATTCAAGAAGATTTTGAGGGGAGAGCCGACCGCAAGCGTAGCTCCTCCCAGGTGGTAGACAACGCTCCGGGGCACGATACGCAGGCGCAGACCACGCAGTTGCATACGCCAGGCGAGGTCTATCTCCTCCATGTGGGCAAAGAAGGCGGAGTCGAAGCCACCCAACTCCTCGAAGAGGGGGCGGCGGATACAGAGGGCAGCGCCCGAGAGCCAAAAGACCTCGCGCTCGTCGTCATACTGTCCCTCATCACGCTCGATGGTTTGCAGGATGCGGCCACGGCAGAACGGGTAGCCCAACAGGTCGATATAGCCCCCCGCAGCACCGGCATACTCGAAGTGGTCGGGGGCGACGAGGGCACGCAGCTTGGGGCCCACAGCCCCCACCTCGGGGTGGCGGTCGAGGCACTCGACAAGGGGCTCAAGCCACCCCTTCGGGGTCTCGACATCGGAGTTCAGCAGCACGACGATCTCCTCGTCGAGCTCCTTCAAAGCGCGGTTATAACCCTCGGCAAAGCCATAGTTGCGATCCAGCGAGATGAGTTGCAGTTGCGGGAATTGGCGGCGCAGGTAGTCGCACGACCGATCGGTGGAGCCGTTGTCGGCCACCACCACACGCGCCCACTCGGGGAGCGAGGCCACCACCCCACCCAGGAAGCGATCGAGCATCGCCTCTCCATTCCAATTCAGTATGACAACTGCGACACGGGCCATCTTACTCCTCGCTCGGCTGCTCTTTACGCTTGTGCTTCCAACGGCGGTGCGACCACATCCACAACTCGGGAGAGCGACGAATCATCTGCTCCAAGAGCTCGACATAGCGCCCCGTGATGACATTGGGAGCCACCTCCTCTTCACCGTCGTAGATCTGCTCAAACCAAATTTCGTACCGTCCGGGCTTGATGCGACGGACATGGACAAAGTAGACCGGAATTTGGAATTTGAGGGCGATACGCTCGGCACCATCGAAGAAGAGCGAGTCCTGGTTCAGGAATCGGAACCAATGGTTGTTGCGATGGATGGTGGGGTTTTGGTCGGAGATAAGGCCCAGGGCGATGCGGTTGCCCCCCTCCATGCGCTGGCGCACGAAATCACGCACGGTATGGCGCATCGGCACCTGCTTCACATCGGGCGAGTAGTTGCGCAGACGACGATAGAAGCACTCGAAGAGGGGGTTGTGCAGAGGATGGTAGACGCAGAAGAAGTCGCGCTCGTTCTCCTCCCAACACCACAACGGATAGAACTCCCAGCAGGGATAGTGTGAGGCCATGGCGACCCAATCGCGCCCCTCGACCTCGCGTTTGTGGCTCTCGGCATTGCTCCAGTGGACCCAATCGCCACTATGTCGGCAGTCGGTACCGGCCAACGAGATGGTGTTGATGACCCCCTCGGCCAGGCTGCGATAGAACCCGCGACGAATCGTGTGGAGCTCCGCCTCGCTCTTCTCGGGAAAGGAGCGCGAAAGATTCTCCATCACCACCTTGCGACGATAGCCTATCAGTCGCAAAAGAGCTACGATTTGGGGCATTACAAATTGATAGCGAAACCAATAGGGCATGCGCGCAAAGAGGCAACAACTGCCCCACAAAATCTCCAACAGCACCTTTTGGTACCACTTAAGTCTCTTCTCTTCGAGTCGTTCATTCATGACTACTCTCCTCCTCTTCGTTTTCGTTGCGACGCGGCTTCTCGGGGCCCGCAAGGACCACCACAAACTCCCCTTTGGGCTCGTGGCTCTTGAAGTGAGCCATCACCTCCGAAAGGGTACCGCGCACGGTTTGTTCAAATTTTTTGGTCAGCTCACGCGACACGGAGACTCTGCGCTCCCCGCCAAAGAGCTCTGCAAGCTGCTCCAAGAGCTTCACCACGCGGTAGGGCGACTCGTAGAAGATAATCGAGCGCTCCTCCGAACGCAGGGCCTCCAAACGCTTCATGCGCCCCTTCTTCTGGGGCAGGAAGCCCTCGAAGACGAAACGATCACACGGGAAGCCGCTCTGTACCAGAGCCGGCACAAAGGCCGTGGCTCCGGGCAGGGTCTCCACCTCGATACCCGCCTCCACACAGGTACGCACCAGCAGCAACCCGGGGTCGGAGATACCGGGGGTACCGGCATCCGAGACGAGGGCCACGGTGCGACCCGCCTCGATCGCCTCGGCCACCATACGCACGGTGGCGTGCTCGTTGAACTTGTGGTGGGAGTACATCTTCTTCTCGATGCCGAGGTGCTTGAGCAGAAAGGCCGATGTACGGGTATCCTCGGCCAGGATGAAATCGACCTCACCAAGCACCTTGACAGCACGCAGCGTGATGTCGTCGAGGTTGCCGATGGGCGTGGGTACGATATAGAGCTTTGCCATTAGTATTCACCAAATTTACGCCCCAACAACTCAAGCATGAGTTTAACTCCGTCGGAGTTGGGATTCCACTGCGGATAGTTCTCGGCAATATAGATGAGTGCATCATCGAGCGAGGGCTGGGCATCGAGTTGCGCCATGCCGAACTCGTAGGCCACACGGTCGCCCTCGAACAACTCGTTGCGGAGCAGGTAGCTGTCGTTCAGGGCCACCATCTTCATCAGCGAACTGTTTTCGCCCACCGACGAGGCGATGTTGGGTTGCGGAACAACCGTATCGGAAAGGGTCGTTTCGTTGGCGTGAATCACCTCGTTCAAAATGGGTTGCGAAGGCTCAACTACGGGCTCCGTCAGCGGACTTGAAGCCGGAACAACCGGCTCGGGCTCGTGGCGAAGCTCCACTACGGGTTGGCGCACCAACTCGGCCAACGCAGGGTTGGGGGCCGTTGCAGGCGACTGCGGCTCCTCGTCGTAGAGCGAGCGCAGAGCGCGGCGCGACGAACGACGGTGTACGGGAATCTCCTCCATATCGAAGAGATTTTGGGGCACCTCGTTCGTCTCCTTCGGAGCAACAACGGGCTCTTCAACAGACTCCTCAACCACCTCCTCAACGGGGGCAACAGCGGGCTCGACAGACGACTCTTCGGCAGGTGCTGCGGCAGGCGCTTCCTCCACCTCAACGGCGGGCTCATGGAGTGGCTCCTCGGCCTCCTCGCGGGGCGCCACTTCATCTGCAACAACCTCCTCGGCCTCATTGCCGAAAGCATCATTTACCTCAACGGACTCTTCAGCCTGGAATGACGCCTCGCAGGGCTCCTCATAAGGCTCCTCGCGCTCGTCAAACTCCTCGTCAACAGCCTCCTCGGGCTCATCGTCGAGGGGCATCAATTCGTCGAAGTCGAAGGGCTCCATCTCGTCGAAATCGGAGGGCTCCTCCTCGGCCGGATAGGCGGACTCGATGGCGGGCTCAACCGAAAGGTCCTCGGCGGGCTCTTCGGCAGGCTCTTCATCCTCTTCGTTGGCGGGCAGCTCGGGGGCAGCCACAACAAAGGGAAGCGCAGCAGGCTCTTCGGCGGCAGGCTCTTCGTCGGACAGGGCCGAAGTTGCGGCAGAAGGCTCGGCAAAACGAATTGCCTCGTAGATTCGCTTGAGCATATCCCGGGCCAGGTCGCGTTCGAGGGCCGAAGGGGTCTCATTCCAGCCGGCCACCAGCTCTTCGAGGCGGGCTAATTGGGTGCGTATCTCTTTCAGATTCATATTCGCATGTATATAATTCGGACAAAGATACAAAAAAGCGGACACCATACCAAATAAATCTTCGCCTATTTGCACCCAAATCGACCACAAAAGAAAAATAGCAAAAAGATATGCAAAGGATGCAAAAAAGTTGTATCTTTGCACGATTATCTGCCCTCGGCTCACCTTTGGTGAGGGGGCAAGGATTGAAGAAACATAAAAACACGAAATAGAGCATGGCATTACAATGTGGCATCGTGGGTCTTCCCAATGTGGGTAAATCGACCCTTTTCAACTGTCTGTCGAACGCCAAGGCGCAGGCGGCCAACTTCCCCTTCTGCACCATCGAGCCCAATGTGGGCGTCATCACCGTACCCGACGAACGACTGATCCGTCTGGCCGAAATCGACAACCCCAAGCGCGTGGTACCCACCACCATCGAGATTGTCGATATCGCCGGTCTGGTGAAGGGCGCCTCGAAGGGCGAGGGTCTGGGCAACAAGTTCCTGGGCAACATCCGCAACACCAACGCCATCATCCATGTGTTGCGCTGCTTCGAGAACGAAAATATCACCCATGTGGATGGCACGATTGACCCCGTGCGCGACAAGGGCATCATCGACACGGAGCTGCAGCTCAAGGATTTGGAGACCGTGGAGAACAACATCGGCAAGTGCCAAAAGCAGGCTGTGGCGGGCGACAAGACGGCCAAGCGCCGCTTCGAGATTTTGAGCCTCTTCAAGGAGGCCCTGGAGCAGGGTCGCTCGGCCCGCACGGTGGAGACCGACAAGGAGGAGCGCAAGCTGGTGGCCGACCTGAACCTGCTGACCGACAAGCCGGTACTCTATGTCTGCAATGTGGACGAGAAGTCGGCCGTAACGGGCAACATCCACACCGAGGCGGTGAAGGCCGCCATCGCCGACGAGAAGGCCGAGATGCTGATCGTGGCGGCCGCCACCGAGGCCGACATCGCCGAGTTGGAGAGCTTTGAGGAGCGTCAGATATTCCTCGAGGATTTGGGGCTGGAGGAGTCGGGCGTGGCGCGTCTGATCAAGGCGGCCTACAAGCTGCTCAACCTCGAGACCTTCTTCACGACGGGTGCCGACGAGACGCGCGCCTGGACCTACAACCGCGGCATGAAGGCTCCGCAGACGGCCGGCATCATCCACACCGACTTCGAGCGCGGCTTCATCCGCGCCGAGGTGATCAAGTACGACGACTACACCTCGCTGGGGTCGGAGAAGGCCTGCCGCGACGCCGGTAAGATCGGCATCGAGGGGAAGGAGTATGTGGTGCAGGATGGCGACATCATGCACTTCCTGTTCAATGTGTAACAAAGAAAACGAAGATAACCAACATGAAAAGACCTGTTCGTGTGCGTTTTGCACCCAGCCCCACGGGCCCTCTCCACATCGGTGGTGTCCGCACGGCCCTCTACAACTATTTGTTTGCCCGCCAGCACGGTGGCAAGATGATTCTGCGCATCGAGGATACCGACTCGCAGCGCTTCGTACCCGGAGCCGAGGAGTATATCATGGAGTCGCTCCGCTGGTGTGGTATCGAGATTGACGAGGGTGTCGGCGTAGGCGGTCCCCACGCCCCCTACCGTCAGAGCGAGCGCCGCGAAATCTACCTGAAGTATGCCCTGCAACTCGTCGAGGCGGGTTGGGCCTACTACGCCTTCGACACGGCCGAGGAGCTCGACACCCTGCGCAAGGAGTATGAGGCTGCCGGCAAGACCTTCGCCTACAACTACGAGGTACGCAACGAGCTGCCCACCTCGCTCCGCCTGACGAAGGAGGAGGTCGAGGAGCGTATTGCGCGTGGCGACATCTGGGTGATTCGCTTCAAGATGCCCGAGAACGAGGTGGTGAAGATGCACGACCTGATTCGTGGCGATGTGGAGGTGAACACCTCGACGCTCGACGACAAGGTACTCTACAAGTCGGCCGACAAGCTCCCCACCTACCACCTGGCCAACATCGTCGATGACCGCCTGATGGAGGTGTCGCATGTGATTCGTGGCGAGGAGTGGTTGCCCTCGTTGCCGCTCCACTACCTGCTCTACCGCGCCTTTGGCTGGAGCGACGAGCAGCCCGAGTTTGCCCACCTGCCCCTGCTGCTGAAGCCCACGGGTGGCGGCAAGCTCTCGAAGCGCGACGGTGACAAGATGGGATTCCCCGTATTCCCCCTCTTCTGGCAGTCGCCCACGACGGGTGAGACGGCCCACGGCTACCGCGAGGATGGCTACTTCCCCGAGGCCTTCATCAACATGTTGGCGCTGCTCGGGTGGAACCCCGGCACCGAGCAGGAGCTCTTCTCGATGCAGGAGCTGATCGACAACTTCTCGTTGGAGCGCGTATCGAAGTCGGGCGCCCGTTTCCAGCCCGACAAGGCCAAGTGGTTCAATGCCCAATACATGCACCGCAAGCAGGCTGACGAGTTGGCCTCGCTCTACCAGCCCATACTCAAGGAGCACGGCATCGAGGTGAGCGACGAGTTGGCCGGCAAGGCGGCCGCCATCATGAAGGAGCGTGCCACCTTCCTCAACGACCTGTGGGACCTCACCTCCTTCTTCTTTGTGGCTCCTGCGGAGTACGAGGAGAAGCAGGCCAAGAAGTATTGGAAGGGCGACAACCCGCGCATCCTGAAGGAGTTGCGCGAGGTGTTGGCCTCGATCGACGACTTTTCGCTGGAGCACACCGAAGAGGTTGTACACGCCTGGATTCAGGAGAAGGGCTATGGCATGGGGCAGGTGATGAACACGCTGCGTCTGGCCCTTGTGGGTGCCGGTAAGGGCCCGGGCATGTACGATGTAACGGCCTTCATCGGCAAGGAGGAGTGTCTGAAGCGTATCGACACGCTCTTTGAGCGTCTAACCCCCGCCGAGTAATGCTCTCCATCGAGCAGGAGGTATGGGGAATGACTCCCGAGGGGGAGGGCATTATCCGCTATCGTATGCGTAATGAGCAGGGTGCCGAGGTCGAACTTACGAACCTCGGCGCTGCCGTTACGGCCCTGCGTATGCCCGACCGCGAGGGGAAGATGGCCGATGTGCTGCTCGGCTACGAGGCGCCCGAGGAGTATGGCACCGACTACAACCACCTCGGCACCGCCATCGGCCGCTATGCCGGCACGATAGCCTACGGACGCATGGAGCTCGGGGGCGAGGAGTATCGCCTGGAGAATAACGAGGGGCGCCACCACTGCGACGGTGGCTCGAAGGGGCTTCACTGCCGCCTCTGGGAGAGTCGCGTGGAGGAGAATCGCGTGGTGATGGAGTGCGCATCGCCCGCGGGGGAGTCGGGGTGGCCCGCCAACCTCTTCGTGCAGCTCATCTTCGACTTCGACGACGAAAACCGCTTGGAGATTACCTGGCGTGCCGCAGCCGACGGCGAGTGCCACCTCAACCTCTCGAACTACCTCTACCTCAACCTCGAGGGCGAAGCCGGAGGCTCGGCCCTGGAGCATGAGTTGGAGTTGGAGCCCGTTCGATGGATGGAGCTCAACAACAAGCTCCTGCCTACGGGCCGTCTGGTCGATGTCGAGGCCGGCACGCTCGACTTCTCGACGCCCCGCACACTGGTCGAGGCCGCAACGAGCGAGGAGTACCACATCGACCGCCTAGAGGGGTACGACCACCACTTCATGCGCTGCGACTACAAGCACCATATCCTGCAACGGGTAGGCGTACTGCGCGCTCCGCGCTCGGGACGCAAGGTGGAGATATCGAGCTCCTACCCCGCGCTGCGCCTCTCGACGGGCAACTCGCTCTCGAACAGCCGTGCACGCTCGAAATCGGGCCACCACTACCGCGACCACGAGGGGATCCTTTTGGCCCCGATGTACCTGCCCGACTCGCCCAACCACCCCGAGTTCCCCTCCACGCACCTCGAGGCCGGGGAGCTCTACTGCGAAAAGAGCGTTTTCCACTTCCAAACCGAATAGTGTCCCATGAGCGAGAAGCAGCGAATCGAAGAGGTCATCACGCGGTTGCGACTGCCGCTGATTCTGTTGGTGGTGATGAACCACACCCACCTCACACGCGTGGTGGTCGACGGGGTCTCGGTGGGGCTCAGCTCGCCTCTCTTCAACCGCATCTACCTCCTCTTCTCGGAGAACTTCGCACGCTTGGCCGTACCCCTCTTCTTCCTCTTTTCGGGGTGGCTCTTCTTCCGCGAGGGGGAGGCCTTCGACCGCAAGCACTGCAACGAGAAGCTGAAGCGCCGCCTGCGCAGCCTCCTACTCCCCTATCTGATCTGGAATCTGATTACCCTCCTGATGACCGGCGCGGGCGAGATGCTCTTTGGGGCGTTGAGCTCGGGCAATCGCACCCCCATCTCCGACTACTCGTTTGGCGAGCTGCTGCAGTGCTTCTGGATTGCACCGCAGAGCACCTACAGCCCCGCCTGCGCACCCCTCTGGTATATCCGCGACCTGATGGTAACCCTCCTCTTTGCCCGCCCCATCTGCCAAGTGATACGACGCGTGGGAGGGTGGCTGCCTCTGCTGTTGGGAGTGCTGTGGGTCTTTGTACCCTACCGCTACACACTCTGGTATGGTGCGAGCCTGCCCGCCTTTTTCTTCTTCACGCTGGGCGCCTGGTGTGCTCTGCGGGGGCGCGACTTTGTCGCCTTCAGCCTCAAAGCGTGGCGCATGGCACTGCCCCTCTATATCGCAGCGCTATGCCCCATCCTCTACTTTTGCAGCAAGGGGGGAGTGCTCTACCCTATTTATAATATAGGAATCCTGTGCGGCATGACCCTGCTCGTAGCCCTCGCCGGAGGGTGCTGCCCCACCAAAAGGCTCAAAAACGGGCCCTTTATCGCCGGCTGCTCCTTCTTTGTCTATGCAGCCCATATTCTGCCCATCACCCTGCTGACCAAGGTGGTGGCCGCCGTGGTGCAACCCTCCACAACGGGGATGTGCATAGTGCTCTACTTCGGATGCCCGATCGTGGTTACCGCCCTCATGACAGCCCTCTATGCCCTGCTGCGCCGCTTTACACCCCGACTTTGCAACCTGCTTACCGGAGGACGGTAGTGAGCAATGCCCACAATTCAAAATTCACAATGAACCTCTTTGACAATTGGAAGTTAGGGAGCACCACCCGTTTTTGATTTTAGGTGCGGAATTTACCCTATAAAATCGACAGGAAAATTTTTGTATTTTAGAGGTGCGAATTTTGTGCTAATGAAGATTGGGGCGGATGGGACATACTTTGCGTATTTCCCATTCGCCCCAAGCAAGGCAGTGCAAAATTTACCCTATAAAATCGAAAAGAAAATTTTTGACTTTTAGAGGAGCAAATTTTGTGCTAACGAAGATTGGGGCAGATGGGACATACTTTGCGTATTTCCCATTCGCCCCAAGCAAGGCAGTGCAAAATTTGCCCTATAAAATCAAAAATTACTCCGGTTTGACAAGCGAAAGATAGAGCTCATCCAACTGCGCCTGATCGACATAACCCGGTGCATCGAGCATGACATCGCGGCCGGCGTTGTTCTTGGGGAAGGCGATGTAGTCACGAATCGACTCGGAGCCGCCAAAGAGGGAGCAGAGACGGTCGAAGCCGAAGGCGAGGCCACCGTGGGGAGGAGCACCGAACTTAAAGGCGTTCATCAGGAAGCCGAACTGCTCCTGGGCCTTCTCGGGGGTGAAGCCGAGGCACTTGAAGATGGTAGCCTGGAGCTTGGCGTCGTGGATACGGATGGAGCCGCCACCAATCTCGGTACCGTTGCATACGAAGTCGTAGGCGTTGGCACGCACGCGACCGGGATCGCTCTCGAGATAGGCGATATCCTCGGGCTTGGGCGAGGTGAAGGGGTGGTGCATGGCGTAGAAGCGCTGCGTCTCGTCGTCCCACTCGAACATGGGGAAGTCAACAACCCACAGCGGGGCGAACTTCTGCGGATCGCGCAGACCGAGCTGCTGACCCACCTCCAGACGAAGGGCGCAGAGCTGCGTGAGGGCCTTGAACTTCTTGCCGCAGAGGATGAAGACCATATCGCCGGCCTTGGCACCGCACTTGTCGGCCATCGCCTTCACCTGCTCGGGGGTGTAGAACTTGTCGATCGAGGACTTGACACCGGCCTCCTCCACGCGAATCCAGATGAGGCCCTTGGCACCCACCTGCGGACGCTTCACAAAGTCGGTAAGGGCGTCAATCTGCTTGCGGGTATAGGTGGCGCAACCCGTGGCGGCGAAACCGCAGATGTAGTCGGCATCGTCGAACACGGAGAAACCGTGGCCCTTGGCCAGGTCGGTGAGGTCGGAGAACTCCATGCCGAAGCGGAGGTCGGGCTTGTCGGAGCCGTACTTCTCCATCGCCTCGATCCAGGGCATGCGGCGGAAGGGCTCGGTAAAGTCGATCTGCATCACCTCTTTGAACATGTGCTTAGCCCAACGCTCGAATACGGAGATGATATCCTCCTGCTCGACAAAGGCCATCTCGCAGTCAATCTGGGTGAACTCGGGCTGACGGTCGGCACGCAAATCCTCGTCACGGAAGCAGCGTACAATCTGGAAGTACTTGTCGTAGCCGGCCACCATGAGGAGCTGCTTGAGGGTCTGGGGCGACTGGGGCAGGGCGTAGAATTGGTTGGGGTTCATGCGGCTGGGCACGATGAAGTCGCGCGCACCCTCGGGAGTGGAGCCCACCAGATAGGGGGTCTCGATCTCGAGGAAGCCCTCGGCATCGAGGAAGCGACGAATCTCCTGGGCCATCTTGTGGCGCAGAATCATGTTACGCTGCAGAGGGGGACGACGCAGGTCGAGGTAGCGGTACTTCATGCGCAGGTCGTCGCCACCGTCGGACACCTCCTCGATGGTGAAGGGAGGGGTCTGCGCCTCGTTCAGGATGAGCAGCTCGGTGGCGGCCACCTCGATATCGCCCGTAGGCATCTTGGGATTCTTCGACGAACGCTCGATCACCTTACCCGTAACGCGGATGACATACTCGCGACCAAGCTTCGAGGCGGCCTCACGCGCTTCGGCGGGCGACGACTCCTCGACGACAATCTGCGTCAGACCGTAGCGGTCACGCAGGTCGATGAAGGTCATGGCGCCCAGGTTACGCACCTTCTGCACCCAACCCGCCAGCGTGACGGTCTCGTTGATATTTGCGGCACGCAAAGCGCCACAAGTGTGAGTTCTATACATAGTGCTATCTGTTATTTTGTGATTTCTACTATTTCCAACCTACAAAAGTAGCGATTTTTGGCTGAAGTTGAAACATCCGAATTGTTTTTTTTCCGATTATTCGCTATATTTGCCCAAACAGCAACAAGTGATTGTATGACACGGAGAGTAATTCTATGGAGTTTGCTGCTTCTGTTGGGCTGCACGATGGGTGCCGAGGCCAAGGGGAGCAAGGAGGAGAAGGCCGCCCGCAAGGCCGAGAAGGAGCGCCTGAAGGAGGAGCGACGCATCGAGGCGGAGCGCGAGCGCATCGCCACCCCCCACTTCAAGGGGGGCGATATCGACAAGTTCGAGAGTTGGGTGAGAGCCAACCTGCGCCTCGACTACGGCATGCTACCCCCCGATGTGCCCCACATTCGGGTCGATGTCCCCTTCTATGTCGAGGCTGACGGCAGCGTCACGCTCTCGAAGGAGGAGACCCCGAGCCGCAAGCTCCATCCGCGCCTGGTGAGCGAGATTGAGCGCGTCATCCTCTTCTCGCCCGAGTGGGATCCCGCCCACGACCCCGACACGGGGCTGCCTGTTCGTGCACGGCAGGAGCTCTCGCTGACCATCAAAAACCAACACTACATGGGGGCTCCGCGTCCGGCACCTCGCCCCCGAGGGCGTCGTTTCTAACCCGAAAGAGGAGTCAACGATGGAAAGACAGCGAGCATTAGACGAAAAATTCATGCGCCAGGCACTAAACGAGGCCGAGCGCGCGTTTAAGGAGCAGGAGGTACCCATTGGAGCCGTGGTGGTGGCCGGTGAACGCATCATCGGACGCGGCCACAACCTGGTGGAGACACTGCAGGATGCCACAGCCCATGCCGAGATGCAGGCGCTGACGGCGGCCGCCTCGACGCTG
This sequence comes from Alistipes sp., assembly GCA_045605785.1. Taxonomy (GTDB): domain Bacteria; phylum Bacteroidota; class Bacteroidia; order Bacteroidales; family Rikenellaceae; genus Alistipes. The sequence continues at coordinate 14,764 of JAZUQP010000039.1, forward strand.
GGAGGCAAGTACCTGCCCGAGTGTACGCTCTATGTGACGGTCGAGCCCTGCGTGATGTGTGCCGGAGCCATCGCCTGGAGTCAGGTGGGGCGCGTGGTGTGGGGCGCCGACGACCCCAAACGAGGCCACCGATGCTACTCGGAGGGGATATTTCACCCCAAGACCGAGGTGGTGAGCGGCGTACTGAAGGAGGAGTGCGAGGCGCTGATGAGTGATTTTTTTGCCTCGCTACGTAAATAAGAGCCATAAAACGTATTGTATTATTGAAATATATTTGTAAATTTGTGGTTGTTTTTGACACAAATGGAATAATGGATAAAAACTAAAAATAACTATTGAACCTATGAAAAAACTATTTTTGACCGTTGTTGCAATGCTTGGCGCAACAACCTTGTTTGCTCAGACAGACATCGTCACACTTGTACAGGAGGCTACAGCAAATGCTAAATCAGGAAACCTTGAGGTGGCCATCTCTCAGTTTGACGATGTAATCCTCGGATACCTTGATATCGAAGAGCCCACAGCAAACGATGACAAGGCTTTGGCAATGGCCCAGAAGTTTATCGTAACATGTAACAATATGCTTGGTGGTAACGCATACAATGCTAAGGACTACGACTCAGCTATTAAGTACTTCGAGGAGGCCGCAAGCCGCGCACAGCTCTACGACAACCTCAGCGACATGAACAAGAACCTTCAGTTCGTTGGTAAGTGCTACGAGGCTAAGGGCGCTGAGGACTTCAACAATGGTAACTACGCTGCAGCTATCGAGACCTTTGCTAAGGGCTACGCAGCAGATAAGTTCAACACCAACATGGCACTTAACCTCGCTGAGAGCTACTTCCGCAGCGACCTTTACCAGGATGGTATGCGTGTCTGCACTGAGATAAAGAGCCTTAACCCCGACAAGTTTGCCGATGCTATCGCTGCTGCTCAGCAGAAGATGGATTTGTACACCAATAACGAGATTGCTAAGCTCCAGGAGGCCAACAACTACGACGGTATCATCGAGATGGCAACAATGCTTCCAGATCCAGCAATGGGCCAGAAGGTGCTCATGCAGGCTTACCACGGCAAGAAGGAGTACAACAAGATGGTTGAG
>JAZUQP010000040.1:0-3449 GCA_045605785.1 Alistipes sp.
CGTCGTTGGATGGCTTCCCTTGAATAATGCCGCTTACCTCTTCATAATCTTCCGCATAGTGTCCGTCTGTATACAATCCGATTTTATTCATGCGGATGTTGGCGGTATTGCTCAAGGCGATGGCTATACCTCTTTCTTGGACAATAGGTTCATCCATTACCTCGTCTACTGAATTCTTTGTTTTATAAATACTGTTTTCTACGGTAAAACAGGCCCCATCTCGATAATCCATAAAGCCGACCTGGGCGGAGTCGGATACGGAGATCAAGAGCGCCACCACCAACCCGAAAAGGGGAATGATTTTTTTGTTTATGAGTCTCTTCATCTTTCGGGATTAAAACTATCTGCTCTCACAAAGTTAGTAAAAGGAGCGAAGAAAAGCAAATCGGCGAAAAAATCAGAGGCTGTCGCAACCGTAGTTGGACAGCCTCCTAAAACAAATCTTCTTCTCTTTTGCAGAGAGGTATTACTTCGACTTCTGCGTGTAGAGGAAGCGGCGAATCTTCTTGGTCGGCGTGCGTACGAAGTCCTCCTTCTCTTCCAGAATCTCGGAGATGCGCGAGAAGCGGTTGACCTTGGTATTCACATAATCCATGATCTCCTTCATGATCTCCTCCTTCTTCTCGTCGAAGGCCTTGCACTTGATGTCCCACTCGGCCTTCCACTCGCCCTTCTTCGAGTCCCATCCGGCCTTCCACTCCTCGAACTTGGCCTCCAGGGCCTCGGTGTTGAAGTGTACAAGTGCTACCAGGCGACCCTCCTTCTCGGTAACCACCGAGTCGGCGACGCAGAAGTGCGAATTGAGTACATTCTCGATATCCTCGGGGTAGATGTTCTCTCCGCTGGGGCCTACGATCATATTCTTCAGGCGGCCACGAATATAGACGAAGTTGTCCTTGTCGAACTCGGCCAAATCGCCCGTGCGGAACCATCCGTCGGCCGTGAAGGCCTCCTTCGTGGCCTCGGGATTCTTGTAGTAGCCCATCATCACGCTCGGCGACTTGGCTACCAGCTCACCCAGACCCGTCTCGGGGTTGATGTTGTCGAGGCGAAGCTCTACCTGCGGTACGGCGGGGCCCGTCGAGCCGATGCGCACCTTCGAGGGTACGGCGCCGGCCAGGAGCGGGGCGCACTCGGTCAGACCGTAGCCGATGGCGTAGTTGATCTTGCCCTCCTTGAGGAACTGCTCGGTCTGCATGTCGAGCTTGGCGCCACCCACACCCAGGAAGCGGATGCGGCCGCCAAAGGCTTCGTTCACCTTCTTGCCGGCTATGCGGTGCAGCAGACGGCGGATGGGGCTCATGCCGTAGAGCATACGCATAAAGGCGCTCTTCGTGAAGAGGGACTGTACGCGGGCGCGGTAGACCTTCTCGATAACGAGCGGCACAATCATCATCAGGGTGGGGCGTACGCGTTTCAGGGCCGGCATCAGCACGGCTGCCGTGGGCGGACGATCCAGGTAGACCACCTTCGAGCCGCAGGCGTAGGCGTACAGAAGACCAATCGAGCACTCGTAGGTGTGTGCCAGGGGCAGCACCGAGAGGAAGACATCCTCCTCGTAGACGGGGAAGAGCTCCCAATCGATATCAATCTGGGTGCAGATGGCCTTGTGCGAGAGCATCACACCCTTGGGGGTCGAGGTCGTACCCGAGGTGTAGATGATGGCGGCCAGGTCTTCGGGCTTGGGGTCGCACTTCGAGCCGGCCTCCTTCACGCGGTGGGCCAGGGGCTTGAGGCTCTTGGTACGAATCACGATGTTCATCTTGTCGACCGTCTCTTTAGAGAGCTTCGTGAAGAGCTTGTCGGAGGTGAGCAGGGCTTTTACCTCGGCGTGGGCCAGAATCAGGTCGAGCTCCTCGCCCGTGAAGTCGGGCAGGATGGGAACGATGACCATGCCCATCGAGGTGACGGCCAGGTAGCAAACGCCCCAGTTGGGCATGCTGCTACTTAAAAGTGCCACCTTGTCGCCCGGATTCAGACCGGCACTCAAAAGTAACTCTTGGACTATTTGAACACGGCGATTTACCTCTTCGTAGGTGACGCACTCTCCGTCGAGCATCTCGAATGCGGGGCGCGTGGGGAACTGCTCGGAGCTGTTCTTGAGCAGTTCAAGGAGGGTCTTTGACTGTTTCATTAATTGATAAATTTCAGCGCTCTGTGCGCAAATTCGGCACAAATGTACGAATAATTCCGTAAAAAATACTATTTTTGGCGAAAATATGTGCGACTTGGAGACAAAACGGATAAAAGAGTTGGCCCGAGAGGTAGGTTTCGACCTCTGCGGAGTGGTTCCTCGGCGACACCTCGCCGACCAGGAGGCACGCTTTCGGCGTTGGCTCTCGCAAGGACGACACGCGACGCTCGGCTACCTCGAGCGCCATATCGAGAAGCGCTTCGATGCCTCGCTGCTTCAGCCCGGCACCGAGAGCGTGGTGGTTTGTGCGGTAAACTACCGCTCCTCCTACTCGGGGCAGCTGCCCGAGACGGGTGGGGTGGGGGTCGCCTCCTACGCCCTTAACCGCGACTACCACCTTACCATCAAGGAGATGCTCTACGAGCTGTTGGAGCGTCTGCGTGCAAGCTACCCGCAGCTCGATCTGCAGGGGCGTGCCTTCACCGATTCGGCCCCTCTGGCCGAGAAGTCGTTGGCCGTTGAGGCGGGCCTGGGGTGGATTGGTCGTCACTCGCTCTTGCTGACGCCCCAATTTGGCAGCTATGTCCACCTGGGGGAGTTGCTCCTCTCGGCTCCGTGCGACAGCTACGATGCCCCCTTCGAGGGGTCGCGCTGCGGCGATTGTGAGGCGTGCCGCAAGGCTTGCCCCACGGCGGCACTCGGCGAGGAGCGCCTCGTAGATGCCCGCAGCTGCATCGCCTGCCGTACCATCGAGCCCTCGGCGACCTCTGCGGACGACAACCACGGCTGGATTTTTGGCTGTGAGGTGTGCCAGTCGGTCTGCCCCCACAACCGTCACACTCCGTTGGCCACGCACCCCCAATTCCAACCCCGCTTTTCACCCGACGAGCTCGCCCCCGAGCGCCTGGCCCGAATGAGCGACGAGGAGTTTCGGGAGCAGTTCGGCGCAACGCCCCTTATGCGTGCCGGAAAAGCAAAACTAATCCACAATTCAAAATTCACAATTCACGATTGATGCAATAAATTTTCGGAGTTGATTTTTTGGTGCTTTGCACCTCTATTTTAATAAGCAACGGCCCGCTTCAAGTGCACTTGACAGGCCGTTGCTTATTAAAATTCTGCCCACGGGCAGCAAAAATCAACCCCGAAATTTAATTAATAATCAACTACTTAAATAATAAAATATATTGACATTCCCCCTAAATCCCCCTTTACGGCGATAAGTCGCCGTTTCTGCTGCTGCGCCTCGGCATAGCTCAAACAAGTTTGGCTCTGCGCTCGGCTGGCACCGCAGTTGACAAAGGGGGACTTGTCG